>JBFMDC010000012.1:0-110492 GCA_040753975.1 Pseudomonadota bacterium | reverse complement strand
TGCCGGAAGGGATCGAGATGGTCATGCCGGGCGACAACGTCAAGATCGAAGTGAAGCTGATCGCGCCGATCGCGATGGACGAAGGCTTGCGGTTTGCAGTGCGCGAAGGCGGCCGCACCGTCGGCGCAGGCGTTGTCTCCAAGATCATCGAGTGAGGGGCGGACGGACGGGTTCGCTCGCTCCTTAAATATTTAGGTCAGTAGCTCAATTGGTAGAGCAGCGGTCTCCAAAACCGCAGGTTGGGGGTTCGAGCCCCTCCTGGCCTGCCACTACATGAAGTGGGCGCCCGGTAACGGGCGCCCCCTCTTATTTTCATAGCAGTCCGGCGCATGTCTACTCAAACTACTTCAGAGTCCGGTGTTTCCGGTCTGGATACCGTCAAGCTCGTTCTTGCGCTGGTATTTCTATTCGCGGGCATCGTCGGATACTACTATTTCGGCGATTATTCGATCGTCTATCGCACTCTTGGGGTCATCGGCGCCGGTGTAATCGCGGCAGGACTCGTGTCCGCAACAGCCAAGGGGCGGACGCTGCTCGGATTTTTCCGCGAATCGCGCATCGAAGTGCGAAAAGTGGTCTGGCCGACGAGGCAGGAGGCCGCTCAGGCTACTTTGATGGTTGTCGCGCTGGTGTTTTTTGTCGGAATTTTCCTCTGGCTGCTCGACATGCTCCTATTCTGGGCAATAACCTCGATTACGGGGTAAGGGGCGGTCATGGCACTACGCTGGTACGTTATCCAGGCTTATTCGAATTTTGAGAACCGTGTGAAGCGCTCTTTGGAGGAGCGGGTCGTCCGGGCCGGGCTGGAGCCCTATTTCGGCAAAATTCTGGTGCCCACCGAGGAAGTGCTCGAAATGCGGCAAGGCCAGCAGCGTAAAGGCGAGCGGAAATTTTTCCCGGGCTACGTGCTGGTCCAGATGGAGTTGAACGACGACACTTGGCATCTGGTGCGCGACGTGCCGCGGGTGCTGGGTTTTGTCGGTGGGACACCGGACCATCCCGCCCCGATCACCGATGCCGAGGCGGAAGCGATTCTGGCTCGCGTGGAGGAAGGGGTCAAGAAGCCCAAGCACAAGGTGCTTTACGAAGTCGGCGAAGTCGTTCGCGTCATCGACGGTCCGTTCAAAGACTTCAACGGCGTCGTCGAAGAAGTCAACTACGAGAAGAGCAAGCTCAGAGTTTCCGTCCTCATTTTTGGACGATCTACGCCTGTCGAGCTCGAATTCGGACAGGTCGAAAAAGGCTAGGCGAGGCGGTTGCAAGCAGGGGCCGTGGCTGCCGTCGCGAGCCCTTTTTTATTTAGGGGAGCCTGACAGGCGTTCGTACCCATAGGAGTCAGAAAATGGCAAAGAAAATTACAGGTTACATCAAGCTTCAGGTCAAGGCCGGCGAAGCCAACCCGAGCCCGCCGGTCGGCCCGGCACTCGGCCAGCGCGGTGTCAATATCATGGAGTTCTGCAAGGCATTCAACGCCCAGACCCAGAACGTCGAAAAAGGCCTGCCGCTTCCCGTCGTCATCACGGTGTATGCGGACCGCAGCTTCACGTTCATCACCAAGACGCCGCCGGCTTCCGTGTTGCTGAAGAAGGCACTCGGACTGAAATCCGGCAGCTCGAAGCCGAACACTGACAAGGTCGGAACGGTTACGAGGGCCCAGTTGGAAGAAGTCGCCAAGATGAAAATGCCGGATTTGACGGCTGCGGATATGGACGCAGCTGTGCGCACCATTGCAGGCAGCGCGACCAGCATGGGTTTGATTGTGGAGGGGGTGTGATGGCGCGTTTGACCAAGAGGCTTAAGTCGATCAAGGACAAGGTTCAGTCCGGCAAGGTGTATGCAATCGACGAGGCGTTCGATGTGCTGAAATCGGTCAGCTCCGTCAAGTTCGTCGAATCGGTGGACGTCGCCGTGAATCTCGGCGTGGATCCCCGCAAGTCCGATCAGGCCGTGCGCGGTGCGACGGTCCTCCCCCACGGGACAGGCAAGTCGGTTCGGGTGGCGGTATTCGCCCAGGGGGCGAATGCCGAGGCCGCCCTGGCGGCGGGTGCGGACATCGTCGGCATGGACGATCTGGGTGCCCAGGTGAAGGCCGGCGAGCTGAATTTCGATGTCGTCATCGCGGCGCCGGATGCCATGCGCGTCGTGGGCCAGTTGGGCCAGATTCTCGGCCCGCGCGGACTGATGCCCAACCCCAAGACCGGCACCGTCACCCCGGATGTCGCCACGGCGGTCAAGAACGCTAAGGCTGGCCAAGTCCGCTACCGAACTGACAAGAAGGGCATCATTCATTGCACGATCGGCAAGATCAGCTTTGAGCCGTCGGCGCTGAAGGAAAACCTGGAAGCCTTGCTGGTGGATCTGAAGAAACTCAAGCCGAGCACCTCGAAGGGCGTCTATGTCAAGAAGGTCACGGTGTCTTCGACCATGGGGCCCGGCTTGACCGTGGATCAGAACACGCTGGCAGCGTAATTCCGAAACCAATCATCAAACTTTGGGTTGCCGGATTTCCGGTAACCGTCAAAGACCGCAGGCGTGCCTTGAGCACTTAATCGAACCAGCCTGCGCAGACGGTGACTGAAGCCGAGTGTCGGCGAAAGGAGCCGTTACAAGAGTCCCCGGCTTCGGCCGGGGTGGCATGGCTCTGAATGGTTTCCCAAACTATTCAGTTTTTCTGGAGGTAACGAGTGGCACTGAGACTCGATGACAAGAAAGTGGTCGTCGCCGAGGTTGCAGCCGTTGCCGCCCAAGCGCACTCCGCAGTTGCGGCGGAATACCGGGGGCTGAGCGTCTCCGCTCTGACGCAGCTCCGCAAGGAAGCGCGCGAGTCCGGGGTTTACCTGCGCGTCGTCAAGAATACCTTGGCGCGCAAGGCCGTTGCAGGCACGAGTTTCGAGTGCATGCAGGACGGTTTGGTGGGCCCTTTGATCCTCGCGTTTTCCCTTGAGGATCCGGGCTCCGCGGCCCGCGTAGTCAGCGCGTTCGCCAAGACCCATGACAAGCTCGTCGTGAAGTTGGTGGCGGTTGGCGGCAAACAATACGGTCCTTCCGAGCTCGAGCGTTTGGCTTCCCTGCCGAACCGCGAGCAGGCGATCAGTATGTTGATGGGCACGATGAAGGCGCCGATCGAGAAGTTCGTCCGTACCCTGGCGGAACCGCACGCGAAGTTCGTGCGCACCGTGGCGGCGGTTCGGGATCAGAAGCAGGCCGCGTAATCCGCAGGTCCGGCAGAAAGAAATTTCGGAGAAATGACAATGGCAGTTTCCAAAGAAGATATCCTTGAGACTATTTCCAACATGACCGTCATGGAGATCGTGGATCTCATTTCGGCGATGGAAGAGAAGTTCGGCGTGTCCGCGGCGGCGGCAGTCGCGGTGGCTCCTGCGGCTGCGGGCGCTGCGGCTCCGGTGGTCGAAGAGAAGACCGAGTTCGACGTGGTCATGACCAGCTTCGGCGCCAACAAGGTCAACGTGATCAAGGCGATCCGCGAGATCACCGGCCTGGGGCTGAAGGAAGCGAAAGACCTGGTCGAGGGCGTGCCCTCCACCGTCAAGGAAGGCATTGCCAAGGCAGAGGCAGACGCCATCAAGAAGAAGCTGGAAGAAGCCGGCGCAGCCGTAGACGTTAAGTAACGAAACGTTGCGCACCCGCTCCTGTTAAGGAAGAGCTTCGATTCAGGCTGGCAGCGTTGCGCTGCCGGCCTTTCGGCGTTTGCGGATTGTTACGGAATCGGTTACCTTGTGGGCTCCGATTCTCCGCCCATGCCGCTATGCCGTCCTCCGTATCTCACGTGGCAACCCGATAACGAGCCAAGGCATATCCCCGATACCGCCGGCACAGCCTCTCGAAGGCTTGAGGCTCACGATATTTCAAGAAATCAAACTCAGGTCAGGAACCAACATGGCTTACTCGTTTACCGAGAAAAAACGAATTCGCAAGAGTTTCGGAAAGCGCCAGGACGTGCTGGAGGTCCCCTATCTTCTGGCGACACAGGTTGACTCGTACCGGCGATTTTTGCAACTCGACAAGCAGCCCTCCGCCAGGGGCGACGAAGGCTTGCACGCGGCGTTGAAGTCGGTTTTCCCGATCAAGAGCCATTCCGGCAACATCGTGCTCGAATATGTGAGCTATCGTCTGGGCGATCCGGTGTTCGATGTCAAGGAATGCCAGCAGCGCGGAACTACCTATGCGGCCCCGCTGCGCGTGCTCGTGCGTTTGGTGGTCTATGACAAGGAGGCGCCGGCGAGCGCCAAGGTCGTCAAGGACATCAAGGAGCAGGAGATCTACATGGGCGAAATTCCGCTCATGACCGACAATGGCACCTTCGTCATCAACGGTACCGAGCGGGTGATCGTTTCCCAGTTGCACCGTTCGCCCGGCGTGTTCTTCGACCATGATCGGGGCAAGACGCATTCTTCGGGAAAGCTGCTGTTCAACGCCAGAATCATCCCGTACCGGGGCTCCTGGCTGGATTTCGAATTCGACCACAAGGATTGCGTTTACGTCCGCATCGACCGCCGCCGCAAGCTGCCGGCCACGGTGCTGCTGCGCGCGTTGGGCTATGACAACGAACAGATCATCGCCGAGTTTTTCGACACCAATCGTTTCCTTCTCTCGTCCAGCGGCATCCAGCTCGAACTGATTCCCGAGCGTCTGCGCGGCGATATCGCAAGCTTCGACATTCGGCTCGGCGATCAGATCGTGGTCGAGAAGGATCACCGGATCACCGCGCGCCATATCCGGATGCTGCAGAAAGAGAACGTGAGCCTGCTCGATGTTCCGAAAGATTACCTGTACGGCAAGATGCTCGCGCACAACGTCGTGGATACTTCGACGGGCGAACTCGTCGCCAAGGTAAATCAGGAAATCACCGAGGATGTCTATGCGCGCCTCGTGGGCGCGGGCATCGCCGAGGTTCGCACCCTCTATGTGAACGATCTCGACCGCGGTCCTTACGTCTCCAACACCATGCGCATCGACCTCACCGAGACCCAACTGGATGCGCTGGTGGAAATCTACCGAATGATGCGTCCGGGCGAACCGCCCACCAAGGAGGCCGCACAGACTTTGTTCGAGAACCTGTTCTTCTCGGCCGATCGCTACGATCTGTCCGCCGTCGGCCGGATGAAGTTCAACTGGCGCCTGGGGCGGACCGATCCGACGGGCCCCGGCGTGCTGGAAAACGGCGACATCATCGCTGTGCTGAAGGAGCTGATCAACATCCGTAACGGCGGCGGCACGGTCGATGACATCGATCATCTCGGCAACCGCCGTGTCCGTTCCGTGGGCGAGATGGTGGAGAACCAGTTCCGGCTCGGCCTGGTGCGGGTCGAGCGGGCGGTGAAGGAGCGCCTGTCGCTGCCCGATGCCGACGGCCTGATGCCGCAGGAAATCATCAACGCCAAGCCGGTGGCCGCTTCGATCAAGGAATTCTTCGGTTCGAGCCAGCTCTCCCAGTTCATGGACCAGAACAATCCGCTGTCCGAGGTCACTCACAAGCGCCGTGTTTCGGCCCTGGGCCCTGGCGGTCTGGCGCGCGAGCGTGCCGGCTTCGAAGTGCGCGACGTGCATACCACGCACTACGGCCGCGTCTGCCCGATCGAGACGCCCGAAGGCCCGAACATCGGTCTGATCAACTCGCTCGCCGTATACGCGCGCACCAACGAATACGGCTTTCTGGAGACGCCGTACCGGAAGGTGGTCGCCGGGCGGGTGACCGGCGAGATCGGATACCTGTCGGCCATCGAGGAAGGCCAGTACTACATCGCGCAGGCCAGCGCCTCGGTGGACGAAAGCGGCCTGCTCAAGGACGATCTGGTTTCGTGCCGCCACAAGGACGAATTCACGCTGGCTCCGCGGGAAAGCATCAACTACATGGACGTTTCGTCCAAGCAGATCGTGTCGGTCGCGGCCTCGCTGATTCCTTTCCTCGAACATGACGACGCCAACCGCGCCTTGATGGGCTCGAACATGCAGCGCCAGGCGGTGCCTACGCTGCGCACGGAAAAGCCCCTGGTCGGCACCGGCATGGAGCGCATCGTCGCCCGCGATTCCGGCGTGGCGGTCGTCGCCAAGCGCGGCGGGACGGTCGAGTTCGTGGATGCCGGCCGCATCGTGGTCCGCGTCAACGACGAGGAAACCGAGGCGGGCGTACCTGGCGTCGACATCTACAACCTGACCAAGTACACCCGTTCCAACCAGAACACCTGCATCAACCAGAAGCCGCTGGTGAAGCCGGGAGACGTGGTGGCCCGCAACGACGTGCTGGCCGACGGTCCGTCGACCGACATGGGCGAGCTGGCGCTGGGCCAGAACCTGCTGGTCGCGTTCATGCCCTGGAACGGCTACAACTTCGAAGACTCGATCCTGATCTCGGAACGGGTGGTGCAGGACGACCGCTTCACGACTATCCATATCGAGGAAAAGACCTGCGTCGCCCGCGACACCAAGCTGGGGCCGGAGGAAATCACCGCCGATATCCCGAACGTCGGGGAGGCGGCGCTGGCCAAGCTGGATGAGTCGGGCATCGTCTATATCGGCGCGGAAGTCAAAGCCGGCGACATCCTGGTGGGCAAGGTGACGCCCAAGGGCGAAACCCAGCTCACGCCCGAGGAAAAACTGCTGAGGGCGATCTTCGGCGAGAAGGCTTCGGACGTGAAGGACACTTCGCTGCGTGTGCCTTCGGGCATGGACGGCACGGTCATCGACGTGCAGGTCTTCACCCGCGACGGTGTGAAGAAGGACGAACGCGCCCGCCAGATCGAGGAGGCCGAGATCGAAAGGGTTCGCAAGGACCTGAACGATCAGCTCCGCATCATCGAGAAGGACTTCTACCAGCGCGCCGAGCAGATGGTTCTGGGCAAGGTCGCCGACCTGGGACCGGCCGGCCTGAAGCGCGGCGCCACCGTGACCCGGGACTACCTGGATTCGACCAAGCCCGCGCAATGGCTGGAAATCCGGCTGCAGGACGAGGACGTCAATCTTCAGATCGAAGCGATCGCCGAGCAGATCGCCCAGCAGCGCGAGGAGATCGCCAAGCGCCTCGAAGAGAAGCGCCGCAAGATCACCATGGGCGATGATCTCGCCCCCGGCGTGCTCAAGATGGTCAAGGTGTACCTGGCGGTCAAGCGCCGCATCCAGCCGGGCGACAAGATGGCCGGCCGCCACGGGAACAAAGGCGTGATTTCGCGCATCGTACCTGTGGAGGACATGCCGTATTCGGCCGACGGAACTCCGGTCGACATCGTGCTGAATCCGCTGGGCGTGCCTTCGCGCATGAACGTCGGCCAGGTGCTCGAGACCCACCTCGGCTGGGCGGCCAAAGGCGTAGGCCTGAAGATCGGGCGGCTGCTGGAAGCCAAGGCGAAGATCGAGGAACTCAGGTCGTTCCTCACCGAGGTGTACAACGTGAGCGGCCGGCAGGAGGACATCGCCAGCCTGAGCGACGCCGAGGTCATGGAGCTTGCCGCTAATCTTCAGGGCGGCGTGCCGATGGCGACTCCGGTGTTCGACGGCGCGACGGAGCAAGACATCAAGGCCATGCTGAGACTGGCCGATCTTCCCGAAAGCGGCCAGGCCACACTGTTCGATGGGCGCACCGGCGACGTTTTCGACCGCCCGGTGACGGTCGGCTACATGTACATGCTGAAGCTCAATCATCTGGTCGACGACAAGATGCATGCGCGGTCCACCGGTCCGTACAGCCTGGTGACCCAGCAGCCGCTGGGCGGCAAGGCACAGTTCGGCGGGCAGCGTTTCGGCGAAATGGAAGTGTGGGCGCTGGAAGCCTACGGCGCCGCCTACACCTTGCAGGAGATGCTGACGGTGAAATCCGACGACGTGAACGGCAGGACCAAGATGTACAAGAACATCGTCGACGGCGATCACCGGATGGAGGCCGCCATGCCCGAGTCCTTCAATGTCTTGATCAAGGAAATCCGTTCGCTCGGTATCAACATCGAGCTTGAGCAGGACTGATCGCCACCGCGCGCAGCAGGCAGCCGTTCGCGGCTGCCCTTCCGAATTGATGACTGGGAGATTTACGTGAAAGATTTGATCAATTTTCTGAAGCGCCAGACGCAGAGCGAAGAGTTCGATGCGATCCGCATCAGCCTGGCCTCGCCCGACATGATCCGTTCCTGGTCCTACGGTGAGGTGAAGAAGCCAGAGACCATCAACTACCGCACTTTCAAGCCGGAGCGCGACGGTCTGTTCTGCGCCAAGATCTTCGGGCCGGTGAGCGATTACGAATGCCTGTGCGGCAAGTACAAGCGGCTGAAGCACCGGGGCGTGATCTGCGAAAAATGCGGCGTGGAAGTCACGCTTTCCAAGGTGCGCCGCGAGCGCATGGGGCACATCGAGCTGGCGAGCCCGGTCGCGCATATCTGGTTCCTCAAGTCGCTGCCTTCGCGCATCGCGCTGCTGCTCGACATGCAGCTGCGCGAAATCGAGCGGGTGCTCTACTTCGAATCCTATGTCGTGATCGATCCGGGCATGACGCCGCTCAACCGGGGACAGCTCCTCGGCGAAGAGGAATACCAGAAGCTGGTCGAGCAGTACGACGACGAGTTCACCGCCAAGATGGGCGCCGAAGCCATCCGCGAACTGCTGCGCACCATGGACCTCCAGGCCGAGGTCATGCAGTTGCGTGAGGAAATCAACGGCACCAACTCCGAAACCAAAATCAAGAAGTACACCAAGCGGCTGAAGGCGATCGAGTCGATGCTGGCGTCCCACAACCGGCCGGAGTGGATGATCCTCACCGTGCTGCCGGTGCTGCCGCCGGACCTGCGTCCGCTGGTGCCGCTGGATGGCGGCCGCTTCGCCACCAGCGATCTCAACGACTTGTACCGCCGCGTCATCAACCGCAACAACCGGCTCAAGCGGCTCCTGGATCTCAACGCGCCCGACATCATAGTGCGCAACGAGAAGCGCATGCTGCAGGAGTCGGTCGACGCGCTGCTGGACAACGGCCGCCGCGGCCGGGCGATCACGGGTTCGAACAAGCGCCCGCTGAAGTCGCTGGCCGACATGATCAAGGGCAAGCAGGGGCGTTTCCGCCAGAACCTCTTGGGCAAGCGCGTGGACTACTCCGGCCGCTCCGTGATCGTGGTGGGACCGACCTTGCGCCTGCATCAGTGCGGTCTCCCGAAGAAGATGGCGCTGGAGTTGTTCAAGCCGTTCATCTTCAGCAAGCTGCAGTTCCGAGGCCTTGCCACCACCATCAAGGCGGCCAAGAAAATGGTGGAGCGGGAGGCGCCCGAGGTCTGGGATATCCTGGACGAAGTGATCCGCGAACATCCGGTCATGCTGAACCGCGCGCCGACCTTGCACCGTCTCGGCATCCAGGCGTTCGAACCGACCCTGATCGAAGGCAAGGCGATCCAGCTGCACCCGCTGGTGTGCACCGCATTCAACGCCGACTTCGACGGCGACCAGATGGCCGTGCACGTGCCGCTTTCGCTGGAGGCGCAGCTCGAAGCCCGCTCGTTGATGATGGCGACCAACAACATCCTGTCGCCGGCCAACGGCGAACCCATCATCAATCCGACCCAGGACGTCGTCATGGGTCTGTATTACATGAGCCGGGAACGCTCCTTCGCCAAGGGCGAGGGCATGATCTTCACCAGCATCGACGAGGCCGAGCAGGCGTTCCTCAACGGCGCCGTGGACTTGCACGCCAAGGTGACGGTCCGGCTGCGCGAGGTCGTGCTGGGCGAAAACGGCGAGCGCACCGAGGCGACGAAGCGGGTCCAGACCACGGTGGGGCGCGCGCTGATCTGGAACATCGTGCCGGAGGGCATACCCTTCGAGATGGTCAACGTCGATATGACCAAGAAGGCCATTTCGCGCCTGATCAACCATGCCTACCGCACCCT
This sequence comes from Pseudomonadota bacterium, assembly GCA_040753975.1. Lineage (GTDB taxonomy): Bacteria > Pseudomonadota > Gammaproteobacteria > Methylococcales > Methylococcaceae > Methylococcus. The sequence continues at coordinate 100,617 of JBFMDC010000012.1, read as the reverse complement.
GGGCATCAAGGCCAGCGTCATTTTCGGCGACCAGTTGATGTATCTGGGTTTCTCGCATGCGACCCGGGCCGGCGTGTCGTTCGGCGTGGAGGACATGGAGATTCCCGCCCGCAAGGACGAAATCATCCAGGCCGCCGAGCGCGAGGTGAAGGAGATCCAGAACCAGTTCGCTTCCGGCCTCGTGACCGACGGCGAACGCTACAACAAGGTCGTCGACATCTGGTCGCACGCGAATGACCAAGTGGCGAAAGTGATGATGGAAGGCCTGGGTGTGGACGAGGTCACCGCCGAATCCGGCGAGACGGTCAAGCAGAAATCGTTCAACTCGATCTTCATGATGGCCGATTCCGGCGCCCGCGGCTCCGCGGCGCAGATCCGCCAGCTGGCCGGCATGCGCGGCCTGATGGCGAAGCCCGACGGCTCCATCATCGAGACGCCGATCACCGCGAATTTCCGGGAAGGACTGACGGTGTTGCAGTACTTCATCTCGACTCACGGCGCCCGCAAGGGTCTCGCCGACACCGCGCTCAAGACGGCCAACTCGGGCTACCTGACTCGCCGCCTGGTGGACGTCGCTCAGGATCTGGTCATCACGGAGGATGACTGCGGGACGACGGAGGGCCTGCAAATGGCTCCGCTGATCGAAGGCGGGGACGTGGTCGAGCCGCTGGCGGAGCGGGTACTGGGACGGGTTCTGGCCGAACACGCGGCCGATCCGGCGAGCGGCGAAGTGCTGCTCGAAGCCGGTTCGATGCTGGACGAGCATGCGGTGCAGATGCTGGAGCAGCGCGGCGTCGATAACGTGCGGGTGCGCTCCGTCATCACCTGCAAGACCCGTTACGGCGTCTGCGCCTCCTGCTACGGGCGCGATCTCGGCCGGGGCCACAAGGTCAACATCGGCGAGGCGATCGGGGTCATCGCGGCCCAGTCGATCGGCGAGCCTGGCACGCAGCTCACCATGCGCACCTTCCATATCGGCGGCGCGGCATCGCGGTCGGCGGCGATCAGCAATGTCGAAGTGAAGTCGAGCGGGCAGATCCGGCTGACGAATCTCAAGACCGTGGTCAACCGCGATAACGCGCTCGTTGCGGTGTCGCGTTCCGGCGAAATCAGCGTGATCGACGAACATGGCCGCGAGCGCGAGCGCTACAAGATCCCCTATGGGGCGGTCCTCTCGGTGCGGGAAGGCGGGGCGGTCAAGGCCGGCCAGATCGTAGTGAACTGGGATCCGCATACCCACCCGGTCGTTTCCGAGGTGAGGGGCCGGGCCAAGCTGATCGACTTCGTCGAAGGCGTGACCGTGCGCGAGCAGTCCGACGAAATGACCGGCTTGAGTTCGATGGTGGTCATCGATCCGAAGCAGCGCGGCGGCGCGGGCAAGGAACTGCGGCCGCTGGTCAAGCTGGTGGACGAGGAGGGCAATGATATCTTCCTTCCTTCCACCGAGATCACCGCGCAGTACTTTCTGCCCGCCGGCGCCATCATCGGCATCCGCGACGGCGATCTGGTCGAAGTGGGCGACGTGCTGGCGAGGATTCCGCAGGAGTCCAGCAAGACCCGTGACATCACCGGCGGTCTGCCGCGCGTCGCGGACCTGTTCGAAGCGCGCAAGACCAAGGACCCCGCCATCCTGGCCGAGGCGACCGGCACGGTTTCCTTCGGCAAGGAAACCAAGGGCAAGCGCCGCCTCGTCATCACCGACGCGAGCGGCGAGCAGCACGAGGTCATGGTGCCGAAGTGGCGCAACATCACGGTGTTCGAAGGCGAGCACGTGGAGCAGGGCGAAACCATCGCCGAAGGCGAACTGACGCCGCACGACATCCTGCGGCTGCGGGGCATCGCCGAGCTGGCTTCCTATCTGGTCAAGGAAATCCAGGACGTCTACCGGCTGCAGGGCGTGAAAATCAACGACAAGCACATCGAGGTGATCATCCGTCAGATGCTGCGCAAGGTCGAAATCACCGACCCGGGCGATTCCAGCTTCCTGCGCGGCGAACAGGTGGACAGGTCGCGGCTGCTGGAGGAAAACGACCGCATGGACGAGGAGGGCAAGGTGCCGGCCTGTTACGAGCCGGTGCTGCTGGGCATTACCAAGGCTTCCTTGAGCACCGAGTCGTTCATCTCCGCGGCGTCGTTCCAGGAAACCACGCGTGTGCTGACCGAAGCGGCGATCCGGGGATCCACCGACCGTTTGCAGGGCCTGAAGGAGAACGTGATCGTGGGACGCCTGATCCCGGCGGGAACCGGTCTGGCCTACCATGCGGAGCGCAAGGAGCGGGCGAAGCTCGGCGAGGTCGCGGAGCCCGAAACCCCGGCCATCGATACGGCGGAGGTGGAAGAGGCGCTGAAACAGGCGTTCAGCCTCTGACCGAGTCTGACCGGAGCGGGGGGGGGGGGGGGCCCCCCCCCCCCCCCGGCTCCCGCGGTTGTCAAAATCCCGGAAACCGGTACCATACGCCGACTTGCCGGGGCGGGCGCGCCAGCTGTCGCGTGTCCGGGAATTGTCCGGCGCTCGGATCGATTAGTCACTGGGGAGTATTTAAGCATCATGAAAAACCATATCCTGTGGAGGGTTGCGGTTGCCGGACTGGCCGGAATGGTCAGTAGCGGGACGGTATCGGCGGAAGGAGACCGCTTGTCCGGGAAAGTGAAGTTTTACACCTGTGCCGGCTGTCATGGCATCGAGGGCTATTCCAACACCTATCCGAACTATCACGTGCCCAAGCTGGCAGGGCAGCACGAAGATTACGTCGTCTCCTCGCTCAAGGCCTACGCATCGGGAGCGCGGCAGCACGGAAGCATGGAAGGTAACGCGGTTTCGCTTTCCGACAAGGATCTGCGGGATATTGCCGCTTATGTCGCAGGTTTTCGGGCCATCAACGTCAAAAACGCCGTAACCGGCAACGTAGCCAACGGCAAGAAGAAGGCGGAAGCCAGCGGCTGCGGCGGTTGCCACGGTGAGGACGGCAACGGTGAGAGCCCGAATCCCCGTCTGGCCGGCCAGTATGAAAACTACCTGATGAAGGCGCTCGAAGATTACAAAAGCGGCGTTCGCAAGAACGCTGTTATGAACGGTCTGGCCGGCGCTCTTTCCAAGGAAGACATACACGACCTGGCCGCTTATTACTCGAGCCAGGCACGCGGATTGTCGGTCGTTCAGGACGACTGACCGGCTCTTTTGTTGTTTCGGACGACGGCTCACCGGGGAGACTGGTGGGCCGTTTTTCGTCGATTGCCAGGGAGGCAGGGGAACCTCCCCAGACTTCGAATCCGCTATGTTGCGGGACGGGTTCCGTCATGAAATCTCATCATACCGCGATCGCATTCTTGTTGGGGCTGTTCAGTGTCTTATCTCATGCCGGCGACGCGCCGAAGCCGAAAGACAAGGCCGTCATGGGCTGGCTGGAGTCTGTTTTTCTGCTGCCGTGGAATCTCCGCCTGACGGCCAAGCTGGATACCGGCGCGAAGACTTCGGCACTGCATTCGAACAATATCCAGCGATTCAACCGGGACGGCCGGGAATGGGTGAGGTTTACCCTGGAAAGCGAGGATGACGAAAAAACGGTCGTCGTCGAAAGGCCCTTGGAGCGGACCGTTTACATCAAGGAACGCCATAAGGGCGCTTCGAAGCGGGAGGTGGTCACCTTGACGCTGTGCAAGAACGGGCGGGAATACCAGACCGAATTCACCCTCGTGGATCGTAGCAATTTCAACTATCCCTTGCTGCTCGGCCGCAGCTTTCTGAGCGGCGCCGCCGTGGTCGATGCCGGGGAAACCTTCATTTTCAAAGCGGAGGGCGATCCCTGTAACAAGCGGGAGAAAACAGCCGCCTCACCGGCTCCCTCGCCCGCAGTGGTGGGCACTGAGGGCAGATGACGGAGTCCCGTCCGGCATGAGCAAGCTTCACGTTCGCCTCCTCGCCGCCATGCTGACCGCAGTGGGTTTGGCGTTGTGCTATTACAAGGTCGAGATTCTGGGATTGCCGCTGCTGCCCACCGAACAGGCCGAGGTCTGGACGGTCGAGGCGCGCATTGAGTTCAAGGCGAGGCGCGATACCGCAGTGAAGGTGCAGTTCGCCATCCCGCGTGCGCCGCAAGGCTATACCGTCCTCGACGAAAACTTCGTCGCCAGCGACTATGGTTTGACGACCGACGACAACGGGCTGCGCCGGCAAGCGCGCTGGGCCATACGCGAAACTCACGGCTGGCAGGTTCTGTACTACCGCATCCATCTTGCGAAGGACCCGACCGCTGAAGCCGCGCCCCAGCCGGCGGGCGTCGCCGTCCCCGTCGATTCGCAGAGCCTGCCGGAGCCGTTACAGGCAGCCGCACGCGGCCTTCTCAACGAGGTCCGGAGCAAATCGGCGGATGATGTGACGTTCGCCCAGTCCCTCCTACAGCGCCTCAACGCCGCCGATCCCGACAGCAACGTAAGCCTATTGCGGCAGGACATTTCCGGCCCGGATGATTGGGCGCGGCGGGTCGTAGCCATTCTGCGCGAGGCCGATGTCTCCGCCCGCCCTCTCTACCTGGCGACATTGAAGGACAACGCCAGCCGGGGTTCGCTGACGCCTTGGGTCGAAGTGTTCGACGGCGAGACCTGGATCGATCTGAATCCTGCTACCGGCGAGGCGGGCCTGCCGGGGGATGCGATCGTGTGGACGATCGGCAGCGAACCCTTGCTCGACATCACGGGCGGGAAGAACGGGCGGATCGAATATTCGGTGCGTCGGCACTCGCAGGAAATGACTCAGATCGCCGAGCAGCGCGCGCGCAAGATGGGATCGCGGGTCATGGAGTTCTCCCTGTTCAGCCTGCCGGTCAAGACGCAGAACGTCTATCGGGTGCTGCTGCTGGTTCCGATCGGGGCGTTCCTCATCGTATTCCTGCGCAATGTCGTGGGCGTGCAGACTTTCGGCACTTTCATGCCCATCCTGATCGCGCTGGCTTTCCGGGAAACCCAGTTGCTCTGGGGGGTCGTGATGTTCTGTCTGCTGGTCGCCCTGGGGCTCTTGCTGCGGTTTTATCTGGAATCTTTGAAGTTGCTCCTCGTTCCGAGGCTTGCGGCGGTCCTCATCATCGTGATCCTGCTCATGGCGACCGTGAGCGTGATGACCTACAAGCTGGGCCTGGACCGGGGTGTTTCCGTTGCTTTGTTCCCAATGGTGATCATGGCGATGACCATCGAACGCATGTCCATGGTTTGGGAAGAATTCGGTCCGGCCGAGGCCCTGAAGCAGGGATTCGGCAGCCTTGCCGTCGCCGTGCTGGGCTACCTGAGCATGAGCAGCGAATATCTCGGACACCTCGTTTTCGTCTTCCCGGAACTCCTGCTGGTGGTCTTGGCATTCACGCTGCTCCTCGGCCGTTACACGGGATACCGGCTGCTGGAATTGTGGCGTTTCCGGGGAGCGCTCAAGACATGACGGACGAAGTTTGGAAAGATCGAATGCTTCCCTGGCGACGCCTGCGCAAGCTCGGCATCCTGGGCATGAACGAGCGGAACGCCGACTTCGTGCTGCCTTACAATCCCCGGTCGCTCTACCAGCTCGTCGACGACAAACGCAAGACCAAGGCGCTCGCGATCGAATACGGCATTCCGGTGCCGAGGCTTTACGCGGTGGTGGAAATCGAACATCAGATCGAAGAACTCCCCCGCACGCTGGCTCCCCATGGTGAATTCGTCGTGAAGCCGGCGCATGGCAGCGGAGGCGAGGGCATTCTGGTGGTCGAATCGCGCAGCGACAAGCGCTATCGCCGATCCAACGGTCTGATCATGACCGAAGAGGATCTGGGGCACCATATTTCGAATATCCTCAGCGGCATGTACAGTCTGGGAGGAATCCCGGACTGCGCCCTCATCGAGTACCGCGTCAATTTCGACCCGCTCTTCGCCGAAGTGAGCTATCTCGGTGTTCCCGACATCAGGATCGTCGTATTTCGCGGCGTTCCGGTGATGGCCATGATACGCGCTCCCACCCGCCTCTCCGACGGCAAGGCCAATCTGCATCAGGGCGCCGTGGGGGTGGGGGTCGATATGATCACCGGGCGGACCCACAATGGCGTGTGGCGGGAGTGCAGCGTCGAAGAGCATCCCGATACGGGGGGGGAGCTCGCCGGCATACGGATTCCCCATTGGGACGATATCCTGACGATGGCCGCCCGTTGCAACGACATGGTCGGTATGGGGTATATCGGGGTGGACATCGTGCTGGATCGCGACCTTGGGCCGCTGATGCTGGAGCTGAATGCGCGGCCCGGCCTCAGTATTCAGCTCGCGACCCGAACGGGCCTCTTGCCGCGATTACGTTACCTCGAAGGCTTGCGCCATATCCCACGGGACGTTCCCGAGCGGGTGGCATTGGCGAAAACCGTCGCGGGCTGCTGCTAACTCGTTGAGCCTATGGAGGCTGCGCCGTGTGGCAGTCTTGTGAAATATCCGTGTAATATTGCCAGGTTAAAAAAGATGCTTTACGCAAGTTCCCCTTCCCGCACACACCGGGGCTCCGGAATGCAGATTTTTTCGGAGCGCGCGGCGACGAGATCGGCGGTGCTGCGCTCGAAGCCTCCTTGGGAGATGCGGGAATCCGTTGGTGGAAGGAGTCCCGGGACACCATGCCAGGATACTCCAGCCGACGCCCCTATCATGTCCAATGTTCGGTTGCATCCGTAAGTTGCCCGGCAGTCCGTTTTTTGTGGCCAGAAATTACCGATGACCAAATCAACGCTGTTGTTCGTCCTAGTGCTGTTGTGTCTCGTCGCTTATCGCTTCGGCCACCACCGCTCGTTGCAGGTCGCCTCGGGCAGGATCAAGAACCTTCATTCTCTCCCCGGTTATTACGGATTCTTCGTTGCCCTGTGGTGTGGGGTGCCAGCCTTGATATTGCTGGTGTGCTGGCTGATGTTCGAAGGATCCGTCATCAACCACCTCGTGATTTCGGATTTGCCGGATGAGCTCCGCAACCAGCCGCCCGAACAGTTGGGGCTCATCATCAACGACATCCGGAACGTGGTCGGCGGGAAAGAGAGTTCCGCAGCGAATCCGGCGGTACGGCAGGCCGCTGCCGAGTATATCCGCCTGCGTTCCTTAAGCGATGCCCTGCTGGCTGCGGCGGCGTTGTCGGTCGCTGCGATCGGCAGTCTGGTCGCGGGGCAGCGCATCCGGCCGCTACTGCGAGCGCGAAACAAAGTGGAAGGCGCTTTAATGCTCTTTCTGATCGCCTGTTCCCTGGTCGCGATCTTTACCACTGTCGGCATCGTGATTTCAGTATTGTTCGAGTCGATACGTTTTTTTCAGCGGGTTCCCGTTACTGAGTTTTTGTTCGGCACCGAGTGGAGTCCGCAGATAGCGATCCGGGCGGATCAGGTTGGTTCGTCCGGCGCATTCGGCGCGGTGCCGCTGTTCACCGGTACGTTGCTGATCTCCGCGATCGCCATGGCCGTCGCCGTCCCCATCGGCTTGTTGTCGGCCATTTATCTGGCGGAATACGCCACCCCGCGGGTTCGCGCGATCGGCAAGCCTTTGCTCGAAATCCTGGCTGGTGTGCCGACCGTCGTCTACGGCTTCTTCGCCGCCCTGACGGTTGCCCCGTTCGTGCGCGACGCGGCCCAGGCGTTGGGGTTCGAGGCCTCCTCCGAAAGTGCGCTGGCAGCCGGCCTGGTCATGGGAGTCATGATCATTCCGTTCGTATCCTCGCTTTCCGACGATTTCATCAATGCGGTGCCGCAGTCGCTTCGCGACGGAGCCTACGCGCTTGGGGCCACCCAGTCGGAAACGATCCGCAACGTCGTCATCCCGGCGGCCTTGCCCGGCATCGTCGGCGGCATCCTGCTCGCGGTGTCCAGGGCGATCGGCGAAACCATGATCGTCGTCATGGCGGCGGGGCTCGCGGCGAATTTGACGGGCAATCCCCTGCAAGCGGTCACCACGGTCACCACTCAGATCGTCACCATCCTAGTGGGTGACCAGGAGTTCGACAGTCCGAAGACGCTGGCGGCTTTCGCCCTCGGCCTGGTGCTGTTCCTCGCGACGCTCGCCCTCAACGTCGTTGCCATGCATATCGTCCGGAAGTATCGGGAACAATATGAATAGCGAAGCCACGCAAGTCCTTTCGCGGCGCACCGCCGATATCGTCAACGCCTCGCTCGGGCGGCGGCATGCCGCCGAAAGGCGTTTCCGCATCTATGGCCTCATCTCTATCGGTGCTGGCATCCTGATACTCCTCATTCTGCTGGTCAGCATTTTCGGCCAGGGCTACCGGGCGTTTTCGCAGACCTATGTGGGTCTCGACGTCCAGTTCGACCCTGCAGTGATCGACCCCGACGGTGGGCGCTCGCAGGAGGTCCTGGCGGGGGCGGATTACAGCGCTCTCTTGAAGCGCAGCCTTGGGGAAATGTTTCCCGAAGTCACCGAGCGCCAGGACAAGCGGGCCCTCCATCGGTTGATCAGCGCGGGCGCACCCTACGCGATTCGCGACAAGGTGCTCGCCCACCCGGAACTCGTGGGCGGTTCGGCGCGCATTTGGGTCACCGCCGGCCCCGATGTGGATATGCTCGAAAAAGGCTATGTGGACCGCGATGCCGCCGAAGGCGAGCGCCGCATGAAGGATCGGGAACTGGCATGGGTTGATAAACTCAAGGCGGAGGGGCGGCTGGAACGGCGATTCAACGTGAAGTTCTTCACCGCCGGTGATTCGCGTAATCCGGAGCAGGCCGGGATATGGGGCGCATTGATGGGCTCCCTCTATACCGTCCTGGTGACCCTGGTGCTGTCCCTACCCCTCGGCGTTGCGGCCGCCATCTATCTCGAAGAGTTCGCCCCGCGCAATCGCTGGGTCGATTTCATCGAGGTCAACATCAACAACCTGGCGGCAGTGCCGTCGATCGTGTTCGGCCTGCTCGGCCTTGCCGTCTTCATCAATTTTTTCGGGGTACCGCGCTCATCGCCGCTGGTCGGTGGGCTGGTGCTCACGCTCATGACCTTGCCCGTCATCATCATCGCGGCCCGGTCGGCTCTGAAGGCGGTGCCGCCCTCGATACGGGAGGCGGCCATGGGGGTGGGGGCCTCGCCGATGCAGACCGTGTTCCACCACGTCGTGCCCCTCGCCATGCCGGGAATGCTGACCGGCGCCATCATCGGAATGTCACGCGCCCTTGGCGAGAGCGCACCGTTGCTGATGATCGGCATGGTCGCCTTCATCGTCGACATTCCCCGCGGCATTTCCGATCCGGCGACCGTGCTGCCCGTTCAGATCTATCTGTGGGCGGACAGCCCGGAGCGGGGGTTCGTCGAGCGCACCTCCGCGGCCATTCTGGTCCTGCTTGCGTTCCTGATTCTGATGAACGGCACCGCGGTGTACCTGCGCAGGCGCTTCGAGCGGCGCTGGTGATTCGTCCGCGGGGCCTTGCGGGTTAAACTTAAGAAGAAAAGCCCGAGGGGCGCATGAATACAGTCGCAGAGACTCAAACGGTTCAAAGCAGAGAGAACGTGAAAATGAAAGGCCCGGAAAAGGAGGCTTTGATCGCGGCCCATCAGAGGGAGTTCACGAAGACGATCGGCGAAATCAAATCGCCGAATCCGCGGATCATGTGCCGCGACGTAAATGTCCATTACGGCGAAAAGCATGCGATCCAAAACGTCAGCCTGGATATCGGCCACAATGAGGTCATTGCCCTGATCGGTCCTTCCGGCTGCGGCAAGTCGACGTTTCTGCGCTGCCTCAATCGCATGAACGACACCATCGTGGGCTGCCGGGTGACCGGATCGATCCACCTCGACGGGCAGGATATCTACGACGGCGGGCTGGATGTTGTGCCGTTGCGGGCGCAGGTGGGCATGGTATTCCAGAAGCCCAACCCGTTTCCGAAGAGCATCTACGAAAACGTCGCCTATGGCCCCAAGATCCACGGTCTGGCCAACACCAAGGCCGAACTCGAGGAGATCGTCGAGTCGTCGCTTCGGCGGGCTGGTTTGTGGGACGAGGTCAAGGACGATCTGGCCAAGCCTGGCACCAGTTTGTCGGGCGGACAGCAGCAGCGCCTGTGCATCGCCCGGACCATCGCGGTCAGTCCTGAAGTGATCCTGATGGACGAGCCCTGTTCGGCGCTCGATCCCATCGCCACGGCCAAGATCGAGCAGCTCATCGACGAGCTGCGCGAGCTCTACACCATCGCCATCGTGACCCATTCGATGCAGCAGGCGGCCCGCGTCTCCCAGCGCACGGCCTACTTCCATCTCGGCCGGCTGATAGAAGTCGGGGACACGGCGCAGATCTTCACCAACCCGCGCCATCCGCTCACTGAAGACTACATCACCGGCCGATTCGGTTAACCGGGGAGATTGCCCGCGATGAATCGGATTAATGAGGAGCACAGCATCACCATGGGTCTGGTGTTTCGTCATCACGCGGCCTGAACGCTTGTCCCTACGACAATAGTTCGTTGTGAACGAAGAAGCTGGGCGTCACGCTCCGTTCGCGTCTGCTCGATCGGCTATCCCCAAAAGCCGCGTCAAGCTAGAATACCAAGCTTTCCCGGCGTCCGCGCGGATCGATGAGGCCCCGCCGCAGGGTCTTCGAATTGTCGATCACTAAAAGATTTGCGGCCATGCCCAGCGTGTACAACACCGACGATCTTCGCATAGGGGAGATCAAGGAAGTCATTCCGCCCCTCCAGGTTCACGAGGAGTTCCCGATCACGGACCCGGCCGCGCTTACGACGCTGGCCGCCCGGCGCGCAATTCACGGCATCCTTTTCAGCGAAGACGATCGCCTCTTGGTGGTGATCGGGCCTTGTTCGATACACGATCCCAAGGCTGCGCTCGAATACGGCCAACGTCTGTTGCCGCTTCGGCGAAGGCTGGCGAAGAATCTGGAGATCGTGATGCGGGTCTATTTCGAGAAGCCGCGGACGACCGTCGGCTGGAAGGGCCTGATCAACGATCCGGATCTTGACGAGAGCTTCAACATCAACAAAGGCCTGCGCCTCGCGCGCAAGCTGCTGCTCGATTTGAACGAAATGGGTATGCCGGCGGCCACCGAATATCTCGATTTGATCACGCCCCAGTACGTTTCCGATCTGATCGCCTGGGGCGCCATCGGCGCCCGCACGACGGAGAGCCAGTCGCACCGTGAACTGGCCTCCGGGTTGTCATGCCCGGTCGGATTCAAGAACGCCACCGATGGCGCGGTCAAAGTCGCCATCGACGCCATAGTCGCTGCGCGGCGGCCGCATCATTTTCTCTCGCTGACCAAGGCCGGCCATTCGGCGATCTTCTCCACGACGGGCAACGCCGATTGCCACATCATCCTGCGTGGCGGTTCCCGGCCCAATTACGATGCGGCCAGTGTCGAAGCCGCGGCCAGGGAGCTGGAGGCCGCCGATCTTCCATCGAACATCATGGTGGATTGCAGCCACGCCAACAGCATGAAGGATTACCTGAAACAGATCCGGGTGGCCGAGGATGTGGCCGAGCAAATCGGCGGCGGTGACCGGCGCATCATCGGCCTGATGGTGGAGAGCCACCTCAAGCCGGGAAACCAGAAACTGCAAAAAGGCGTGGTGCCCGAATACGGCGTCAGCATCACCGATGCCTGCATCGGCTGGGATGACAGCGTGGCGGTGCTCGAGCGTCTCGCCGACGCGGTGGAACGCCGGCGCGGCCAGCCGGCCGGATTCCCGAATGCGGGGGGAGGTTGAGGGCATGCGTATTTTCGTCAACGGCGAAGAACGCGTGGTGCCGGCAGGGGCGACCCTCGAAGATCTGATCGCCGCCATGGACCTTGCGGGGAAGCGCGTGGCGGTCGAGCTGAATCTCGAAATCGTCCCGCACGGCAGCTATGGTTCCCGGGTCCTCGAGCCGGACGACCGCGTCGAAATCGTCCACGCCATAGGGGGCGGGGAGGGCGATCCGCTGGTGATCGCCGGGAAGGCTTACACTTCGCGCTTGCTGGTCGGTACCGGCAAGTACAAGGACTTGGCGGAGACCGGAGCTGCGGTCGAAATGTCCGGTGCGGAAATCGTCACGGTGGCGATCCGCCGCACCAACATCGGTCAGGATCCCGGCCAGCCCAACCTGCTGGACGTCATCCCGCCCGATCGCTACACCCTGCTGCCCAACACCGCCGGCTGCTATACCGTCGACGACGCCGTGCGCACCTGCCGGCTGGCCCGTGAGCTGCTGGGCGGGCACCGGCTGGTCAAGCTCGAGGTGCTGGGCGACTCCAAAACCCTGTTCCCCGATGTGACCGCGACCTTGGAAGCGGCGGAGATCCTGGTGCGGGACGGTTTTAATGTCATGGTGTACACCAACGACGATCCGATCATCGCCAAGCGACTGGAAGAGATCGGCTGCGTCGCCGTAATGCCGCTGGCCGCCCCTATCGGCTCGGGGCTAGGGATTCGCAATCCCTACAATATTTTGACCATCGTCGAAAACGCAACCGTCCCGGTATTGGTCGACGCCGGCGTGGGTACGGCCTCCGACGCCGCGGTGGCGATGGAACTCGGCTGCGACGGCGTGCTCATGAACACGGCGATTGCCGAGGCGAAGAATCCGGTGCTGATGGCCTCGGCGATGAAGAAGGCGATCGAGGCGGGGCGCGAGGCCTTCCTGGCGGGCAGGATGCCGCGGCGCCGGTTCGCTTCGGCCTCGTCGCCGCTGGCGGGGCTGTTCTTCGATTGAGCGCCCGCGAGGGTTGGGGGGCTTCGGGGTGTCGACGAGTTGAAAGTTGCCATCCGGAATGACACTTAGCAATTTCCCCCCCTCTCCCAAAGGGTGAGCAAGGTTGCTGCGACTTTCACGTTAAGCAAGTTAACCTTGTTGCGGCTCTGTGATCGGCATGGAAGTCGCCCGTAACGAGGTGCTAACCCTGCCTTCGATCGGGCTCAGACAACGGATTCCGTCGACACCTGGGGCCGCCTATACCGCCAGGACGAACAGGCATAGGAGCAGCAGAAACAAGATTGAGGCGACGGACACGCGCTGCATGAAAAACTCCCACCTTACCGCTCCCTCTGCCAGCCGCCCAGCATGAGCCCGCCCGAAACGACTCCAGTAAGCGAGCGACCGCCACCAGTGAGTCAACGCCGTCTCAGACAGCGCCTTCGACCCGGTCCACAAGCGTAATGCCAGCCATTCCAGCGGTGCCAGCAAGTCACCGGGCGGTATGGCTAAGAAAGCACGCCGCTTGGAGCGAACGGCCCGATGCCAGAACAGCCCCGCCACGAACGAGCCGCTCATCAACGGCCAAAGGTCAGCCCATAAGCCTGCCGGATGCAGGTACCGAGACATCATGGATGCGGATGCATCCGGAAACATCAGTCCAGTCACCAGGGCAACGCTCAACAGCCCCAATCCCCAGCAAAATTCCAGGGCCCGCAGCGCGCGATCGCCAACGCCTGGCGGCTGACGCCAGCAGAGAAACAAGAACCGGGCGAGCAGCAAGGCGGTCGCAGCGGCGCTCAATGGTAACGCCACAGCAAGCGTTTCGGGCCAGGGCGAAGGAGCAAACAGCGTCATCTCCTTGAGGGCATGCTTGGCGAGCGCGCCACTGGTGAACGGCGCCCCCGCCAGGGCCAATGCCGGCAGCAGGAGTCCGGCGAACACCCGGTACCGGTGTTCGCCGGCTCTCTGGCACACCCCAACGCCCAGAAACAGCGCGCCCTTGGCCAGGGCGTGATGGGCCGCGTAAATCAGTATCGCGTCCAAAACGAGCGGCCAGGCCGACGGCGCAGCAAGGCCAAGGCCCACCAGCACGGTGATCGATCCCATCTGACTGATGCTGGAATAGGCCAGCACCGTCTTCGGATTGCGCTGGGCCAGCCCCACGCCAGCCCCATAAAAGGCTGCGCCGAGCCCGGCGGCCATGCACCAGTTCCCCCACTGCGGCAGCGTCGCGCTACCCAGCGGCAGAAAACGCAGCCACCCCAGCACGCCTGCCTTGATGATGACGCCGCTCAATACCGCGCTAGCGGGGGTGGGTGCAACCGGATGGGCCAGCGGCAGCCACATGTGCACCGACAGCGCGCCCGCCTTGATGCCGAAACCGCTCAGGAGCAGCGCCACGATGACGCTGCGATCGCCAGACGCGCCAATCGCCGACGCCAACGCGTCCAACTTCAGCGCATCGGCGGCCTCGACGGCCAGCATGAAGGCGATGGACAGCAAGACTTCGCCGATCACCATCAGAATCAGGTAGATGCGTCCGGCATGGCGGGCCTCCTCACCGCCCTCATGCACGATCAGCCCATAAGCCGCGAAGGTCAGCAAGGAGAAGAACAGATAAAAGCTCGCCACATCCTGAGCCAGGATCACGCCCATATTCCCGCTCAAGGTGGCCAGAAAAAACGCGGTGAAACGGCGCAGGGGACGCCGAGCGAGATAAAAGCGGGCATAGTGCCCTGCGATCAGCCACAGCAGGGCGGTGAACAGCAGGAATGGGCGGGAGATGGCATCCAACTCCAGACGCATGCCGAGCAGCAGCCAGGGCAGATCGACCGAGGCTTCCGGCGCAGCGGTCAGGGCCAGTCCGGGCAGGGCCGACCATGGCGCAGCCGCGTGGGCAAAGGCGCGCAGCCTGCGGAGGCTCAGGGCCAAAGCCAGCAGCAGAGGCAGTCCAATCGAGGCGACCAGCAGAGGTCCTGCGGATATCCAGGAGGCGTTCATCAGCGATATTCCCGGTCGGCGATCAATTTCGCCCATTCCAATGGGCTGAACGGCGCACTGGCGAACAGGCCGGCCGCCAGCGCGAGCAACCCCGTCGCGAGCGCCGGCAGCAGCAGGGTCGGGTAGGTTTCGAAATACCTATGGGTCTTTCCCGTCTGCCAGGAGCCCTTGGGCGGCAGGAACCAGACGCGATAGACGATCGGCAAAAAATAGGCGGCGTTGAGCAGGCTGCTGGCGGCCAGCACGCCCAGCACCCAGTACTGTCCCGCCCGCAGGGCGCCCAAGCCCAGATACCATTTGCTGATGAAGCCGGCCAACGGCGGGACGCCCATCATCCCGAAGGCCGTCAAGGTGAATGCCGCCATGGTCCAGGGCAGGCGCCGGCCTACCCCGTCCATCTGGCTGATGCGATGGATGCCTAGGGTTTCGGCCACATTGCCGGCGCAAAAGAACAGGGTGATTTTCATGAGTCCCTGGTGCACCAGGTGCGCCACGCCGCCGATGGTGGCCACGGGTCCGAAGATGCCGGCACCCAGCATGACGTAAGAGACTTGGCTCACGGTGGAATAGGCCAGTCGTCGCTTGAGGTCGTCCTGGGCCAGCGCCCGCAGGGAACCGTAAACGATGGTCGCGCCCGCCAGCCAGGCCAGGGGATCGAGCACGCCGAGCCGGGCGGCGAGTTCGACCCCGAAGACATCGTACACCGTGCGGACGATGCCGAAGGCGCCCGCCTTCACCACCGCAACGGCATGCAGCAGGGCGCTCACCGGCGCCGGGGCCACCATGGCCACCGGTAACCAGCCATGCAGAGGAACCAGTGCCGCCTTGACCCCGAGCCCGCCGATGAGCAACGCAAAAATGCCCAGGAGCACCGCACGATCGGCTTGCCGCGCCGGTGCCAGGATCCCTCCCTGGGCGAATTCCACCGATCCGGCCACGTGGTTCAGCCAGACCACACCCAACAGCAACAGTGCGCCGCCCGTCAAGGTGTATTTCAGATAGACCCCGCCGGCATGCATCGCCTCGCCGGTGCCCCGATGCACGATGAGAGGGTAGGTGGACAGGGTCAGCATCTCATAGAACAACACGAAGGTGACCAGATCGCCGGCCAGTGCGAGACCGACGGTGGCGGTCACGCACAGGCTGAAAAACCCGAAAAAGCGGCTGCGGTGCGGCGAGCCTTCCAGGTAGCCGATGGCATAGATGGTGGTGAACAGCCACAGCCCGGCTGAAAGACTGACGAACAACATGGCCAGCGCATCGGCGCGCAGCACGAAGTCATAGCCGGGTAATAGCGGCAGGCGGGTCTCGTAATGATGTTCGTGCAGGACCCCCCAAAGCATGACCGCGATCAGCACCAGTTTGCCGATGGCGCCGGCCAGATTCAGCGCCGAGCGCGTCCGACGCCGCTGCTCGCCCAGAAAAAAGATGAATATGCCGGTCAGCAGCGAACTCAGCACCACCAGCAAAGGCAACCAGGCATCCTGCGTCATGGCATCGCCCGGACACCGGCGAAGGGTGCACCGACCTCCAACAACGTGAGCGGGAAAGTCGCCGTCAGCCCCAGCAGCAGGGAGCCTATCGCCAGAGCGAAGGCGGCCAGTTCCATGTACCCCGGCAGAACGTGGACGCGTGCGTCCGGCCGAGGCGGCAGGAAGGCATGACGCAACACACGAAACACGTAGCCCGCCGTCAGCAAAGCACCCGTAATCAAGACGGCCACCCACCCCCATTGTCCGCTCGCCAACGCGCTCTCCAGCAACAGCCACTTGGCGATGAAACCGCCGCTCGGAGGCAGACCCATGAGGTTCATACCGGCCAGGGCGAAAGTGAACAGGGTCAGGGGCAGGTGGCGACTGATGCCGTCGAGGCTTTCGACGCGTTCTTCGCCCGTCGCATGAATCATCGAGCCTGCCGCCAGGAACATGGCGGCCTTGGCCAGTCCATGGGACAGCGCCTGGTAGACGCCGCCGCTCCAGGCGAGCGCGGCCTCGGCGGGCGCCACGGACGTCGCCAGCGGAAACAGCAGAAACAGATAGCCGATCTGGGCCACGGTGGACCAGGCGACCAGCATTTTCAGCTTCTCCTGATGAAATGCGTGCCATGCGCCCCATACGATGGCGGCTGCGCCCAACCCGCCCAGCCCCTGAGCCCAGGCCGGCGTCAGGGCGGCGGGAAATACCTCGAACCAAAGACGCAGCAAAATATAGAAAGAGGCTTTGACCACCAGACCCGACAACAAGGCGCTCACCGGCACGGGAGCGCCGCCGTGGGCGGGTGGCAGCCAGTAGTGGAGGGGAAACAGCGCGGTCTTGAGCAACAGGCCGACGGTCATCAGGGCCGCGGCTACCGTGGACGCTATTCCCGGCCGCACCAGCAACCCGAGCTGATCCAGGGCCAGGGTGCCGTGGGCACCATACAGCAAAGCCACCCCCATCAGATAGGCGAGCGAGCCCAACAGTGCCGCCAACAGGTAACGCAGCCCCGCGACGAGGGCGCCCGGCTCGCCGCCGAGGCAAACCAGAGCCACCGCGCCGAGCCCCAGCAATTCCAGGGTCACGTACAGGTTGAAGACATCCCCCGACAGGAAAAGGGCGTTGAGGGCGGCCCAAAGGAACCACCAAAGGGGCCAGAAATACGCTCCGCCCGCCCGATCCCTCGAAAAGCATCCCAGGGCATAGACGCTGACGAAGCCGCCGACCAGCGCGGTCATGGTCAGCATGGTGGCGCTCAGACCGTCCGCCCGCAGATCGATCCCCAGAGGGGCGCCCCAGCCGCCCACGGGATGGCGCTGTGGGCCCTCCTCCCAGACCTGCATGAGCAGCCCGGCCAGTGCCCACCCCTGACCGGCCACGGCCGCCGCGGTCAACTGCCAGCGCGCCCGCTCTCCCAGGAGAAAGGACAGGGTCGAGGCCCCCAAGGGGATCAGGATCATCCACGGCATCGAGGATGCCGCGCGGGAAACTTCGATGCTGCCGGCCGGAAGCTCATGGTGCCGGCTCGTCGTCCAGCCCGGTCTTTCCGGTGAGCGCGTACAGGCGTCGCAGCAGGGCCAGGGCAAAGGCGGTAGCGCTCACCGCCACCACGATGCCGGTGAGGACCAACGCCTGGGGGACGGGATCGGGCGGCGTTCCTGGGTCACGTTGCGACAGGCTCACGAGGACCAGAAACACGCCGCTGCCCGTCACGTTGAACGCCAGAACCTTGCGCAGCAGATGGGGATGAACGCTGAGCCCGTACAGCCCCAGCGCGAACAGCGCGACGCCTGCCAAGGCGTAGCTCAGGCTCGGACCGATCATCCCTTCCTTGCTCCCGCCGGCGGATCCGAGTTTCCCCTTCGAACCGCGGCGTCGGGGCCATCGGATGCGCCGGCGAAGAGCGTGGTCAGGATCGCCGCGATGGACAGGGTGAGGCCGGACTCGATCAGCAGGATCAAAGCGCCCGCCCAGATGCGCGGATATTCCAGCAGTCGGGCGCCGCCGGCAACCGGCGCGGCAGCGACGGCCAGAAACACGCCAAAACCCAGCAGGAGGGCGGCGATCGACCAGCCTCCCGGCGACCGCAGCGGGGGAATCGCACCGGCCAGGCAAAGCAGCACGCCGGCCCCGCCCAGCACGGCTCCGGCCTGGAATGCACCGCCCGCCCGGTAGCCGCCGGCCCACAGCAGATAACCTGCCGCCAAAACCATGAGGGGAATGACCAGATGCAGCAAGGCCGCCAGCACCGGGCTCACGGAAGCCGGCGGCCGGGCGGCTGGAGCCGAAGCGCTCGCCCGCAGCGCCAGAACGCCCAGCACTGCCAGCAACAGTACGGCTACTTCGAGCAAGGTGTCATAGCCCCGGAAGTTCAGCAGGACTGCCGTTACCGGATGTCGAACGCCGCTCTCCGCGAGGTGTGCAGCCACCCGAGCGCTCAGCTCGATGGCCGGTTTCGGCAGGCGGATGATCGCGGCGACCAAGGCCAAGCCGATAGAGGCCGCCAGTGCGGCTGCGGCCAAACGCTCTAGGTGATGGCTTGCGGACGGTTTCACTTCGGCTCCTGGCGACTGCCGCCCAAGATTCCCACCGCATCGAGCAGCAGCGCGCCGGTCAGCCCCGCGCCAATGGCGGCCTCGGCCAGTGCGATATCGGGCGTCGCGAGCCGCACCCAGGCCAGTGTCATGAGCAGGCCGAAGGCGATGAAAAGCACCACCGCCTTGAACAAATCGGGGGTGGCCAGCGACCGCCAGGCGATCCAGACCAGGGTCGATGCCATCAGCCCGTCGAACAGATAGGTCCCCATGGTCATCGTCGCCTCCTTTGCCCGCTGGCGCTTCGCCAGGGGCGCAATCCGGTTTTCACGGCATGATGGGCGATGAGGTAACACGAGGTGGCGCTGGCGAGCAGCACCAGAGCCCAGATCAGCCAAAGTTTCAGGATCACCGCCCAGGAATCGGCCTGTACCGTCAGGCCGAGGGTGATGAATCCGAGCCCCAGGTTGTCGACCTTGGTGAGGGCATGGAGCCGGGTATAGACGTCGGGAAAGCGCAGCAGGCCTAAGGTTCCGGCAAAAAAGAAAAAGCCGCCGAGGAGCAGCAACAGGGCGGAAACCCAGGCCGTCCAGTTCATTTTCGATCCCCTGCGCCGGCCCGTGTCACGAAAGCCACCGTGGCCAGAACGGCCAGTAGTGCGAATGCCAGCGCCACGTCGCGCAACGCCGGCAAGTCTTGCGCCTCGGCCAGCAGCAGCAAGGTTGCCACACCCGTGGTGCCGAACAGTTGAGCCGCCAGCATGCGGTCTGCATTGGTCGGGCCGCGCAGCACCCGCACCAGTCCGGCAGCGATGTTCAAGAGCAGGAACAGGGCGAGGACCGCCTTCAACTCATTCATTCGATCTCTCCCTTGGACGGCACCATCGACAAGGACGCACCGAACAGCCCCGCGACCCGCTCCTCTACTGCCTCCAGCATCCGCATCACCGGAAGGCTCCGGTCCAGCACATGCACCCGCAGAAGCCGGCCTTCCAGCTCCGCGCTCAAGGTGCCGGGCAACAGGCTGATGGTGTTGGCCAAAAATACGCACGCCCCTGCTTCGGACAGACGCAGCGGATAGGTCACGAACACCGGGGCCAGGGGCAGGCGCGGATGCAGCGCGCGACGGGCGACATCGATGCCACCCTCCAGCGAATGCCACAGAAAAAAGCCGAGAAAATGCACCAGGCCGGCAGGCCGCCAGAGCCGGGCACCAACCGGCATCAGCGCGAGGCTGGCGGCGACGGCGATGGCGATCATCGGCAAACCGAACCACCAAGCCCCATCGCCCTCGGTCAACGCCCACCAGAACAGGGCGAACAGCACGGCACGACCCAGTGCGGTCTTGAAATGAGAGTCAGCCACAGTCCGGCCGGCCCCTGGGCCCAAGTTGGAGTTTGAAATCATATCAAGCAGGTCAGGAAACACATACCAAAATGAACCAGCCGGTCGCCCCTACGGGCGCAATGCCGGTTAGTTGAGGCTTTTTGCTCTCTTCCCTTACGGAGGGTATGGTATGGACTCCTCCCTCCCATAACTCCCGCGGCGCAGTTTCGGGATGGCCAGCTCCAGCGCCCCCAAGCGCGTCTCCAAGGTCCGGTCCCGGTGGCCGTTGCGATAGGCCACCCGCTCACCGCTGCGATCATGCCGCTCGGCGCAGCGCCATCTCGAATCGCATCAACTGTGCCAATGTCGTCTCCGCCAACTGCCGCAACAAATCGCCATCGCCTCCCCGATTTACATCATCTCCGTGAACTCTACCGTGGAAAAAAAGAGAATTGGTTGGGGGTAGAGAAGGAGAGGAATCCGGCTACGATGGGATCTGGGCCTGCATGGGAGGCAATCGTCCGATCGTTGTAAGTCCGGGCCGGACCCGCATTGACAGGTTCCGCATCTTCGGACCGCGGGGACGGGAAAGCGACACGGGAATCCCTCTCGGCGTACTCGATGGCCAGTTCCGTCTCGCATATTCTGCACGCCCTTGCCGAACGGAAATGAAGTGCAAGCTCAAGGACATATCGCTGCATTCCAACGTATTCATAGTACGCATTGAACGCTAGCCCAAGATTGGAGGCGTCCCCTGGCTTTCCGGTGGGGATAAGCGTAGTTTTCCGATATGGGATGATGACGGGAAAGGCGGGCCGGTAAGCATCGGCCCGCCACATTACCGGGGTTCGTCCCTAAACCCGACTTTCGTTTCAGGGCGCGGCTTTCAGGTGGGTGACGGCTTCCTCCGCCGATTTCTTGGCGATGTCGGCATGACCCATCTTCCCATGCTCGATGGCGCTGTTCAGGCTTGTGATCGCAGCGTCATAATGGGGATTTCTGTTTTCTGCATTCGCAGCGGTGGCATGGGTCTTTGCGGCCTCCGCATGCTCAGCTACGCCCGCCGCATTGCCCGCCGTGCCGGCAGCGACTGCCGCCTCGGCGTGCTTCATCGCCTCCGCCTTGTGATCTTCCGCAGCCTGCGCTGCGCTCAGGCTGAGTATCGCGGCGAATGCCGCGGTCAGCAGCCCCTTGATGATGCCTCTGTTCAGAACGTTCATTGTGCTTCCCTCCTCTCAATGGGTAGTAAGGCTATATTGTCGTCGGACGTACTGCACTCATGAATAATGCCCGACAGAAGCACGGATACCACAGTCGCTTTTCGGCGTCCACAGGAAATTTCCGGCTGTCGTTCTGCGACGTGACCGGCCCCCTTTGCTGGATTCGATCGGCAAGCCGATGATTGCCGAAACGCTGGGTGCGAACAGTCTGATCCGCATTCAGACTAAGGGCAAAGAAAAGCTCTTTCTCGTCACTCATTCCAATACGGTTGGCCGGATACTGCCGGGGCCGGCCAGTACGGCAAGCAGCCGGTGACCATGAGCTTGGCGAATATCGGGCAGGACAGCAGGAGCGGGAAGCTTTCGGCCACAAGTCTCGGGAACATCGACAGGTCGGCCATCGACGGCTTGTGGATCCCCTGCGCAGGTTCTTTCTCGCCTTGGAACACCCCTCTCGGCAGCGAAGAGTACGAGCCGGACGCCCGCTGCCAGGTGGACGGTTCCTGCGCGCCCGGCGGTTCAGGGCGACGACGGTACCTACAAATAGTCCAAGCCACGTAACGGATCTTGCGAGGTCGCATCAGGCAAGGGCACCGGTGAACGCTGCGGCGGTGTCACGAAATCGTCACAGCAACTTGATAGCTTAGAAAATTCCTAAATGTCCTTCACGCGGATTGTCTTAAGAACCGCGTTTCAATATATTCAAAAGCCGATATGCGTTCAGGTAAATCAAAGCGCGTCATTCCTTTTGCGCTGGCCCCGGAAGACCAGCGGGCCTTGCAGCGGGCTTTCGATCATCTGGAATACCCCAGCTTCGCGGCGAGGTTGTCCAGCGTGGTCGGTACCCCCATCGAAATGGCGGTCAAGCTGTTGCCTCGGTCTTGGTATGCCGCGCTTCATCGCGGGGTGGAAGCCGCCGTCGCCAAGGCGCTCGACGTCGCGATCGGCAGTATGAACGAGTCGGCTCGGCCGCTCGCCGATCGCCGTTACCGGATAATGGGCGTGGTGTCAGGCGCCGTGGGCGGATTTTTCGGGGGGCCCGCGCTGCTGCTCGAAATGCCGCTGACGACCATCATCATGCTTCGGGCCATCGCCGACATCGCCAGGCAGGAAGGAGAGGACATGGAGTCGCTCGAGGGCCGGCTCGCCTGCCTCGAGGTCTTCGCGATGGGTGGGCGCTCCAGCGAGGACGATGCGGCAGACACCGGCTATTACGGCCTGCGCTTGGCGTTGGAAGTACCGGTTTCCAGCGCGGCCCGGCATATCGCGCGGCAGGGGCTCGATCGCAGGAGCGCCCCGGCGCTGGTCACCTTGATCGGGCGTATTTCCGAACGGTTTGGCGTGGCGCTGTCGGAACGGGCCGCCGCGAAGCTGATTCCCATCGTGGGCGCCCTGGGTGGCGCATTTATCAACAACGTGTTCATTCAACACTTTCAGGAGACCGCGCGCAGCCACTTTACTATTCGTCGATTAGAGCGAAAATACTCAAGATCGCTTATCGAAGCGGAATACAAGAAGTTGAAACGCCGGCCCGGAAAAGCTTCCGTCCGGTACACTGCATTGGCTGCCTGAGGAATTTGCCATGCCCCAGATCAAAGAGTTTTTCAACCAATTGCCGCCCGTTGACGAGGTTTTGAACAACGACATCGTCAAGGGCGTCGCGATCGGTGCTGGCGTCGTGGCCTTGGCCGGTTTGGCGCTCCCGGCCGCGGCGCGGGCCGCGCGGCCCATGGCGCGGTCGACCGTCAAAGCCGCCATCCTTTTCTCGGAAAAGGGCCGGGAAATCCTGGCTGAAGCCGCCGAGAACCTCGAAGACATCGTCGCCGAAGTTAAGGCGGAGCTAGCGGCCGGTGCTGCCGCTGGTGCGGTTGCCGGCGAAGCCGCGGCGGAGGCAAAAGGGGCCGAGGCTGCCGACTGATGCTGAAGGCTGAGATCGTTCACTGCCTTCCCGGCAGACTGCGGCTGCGCGTTGCCGAAAAACGCGGCGATGAGGCGGCGTTACGGGAATTGGCCGGTGGTTTGGCCGCGCATCCCGCCGTGGTGTCGGTGGATGTCCGTTCCCATACCGGCGGCTTGCTGGTGGTCCATAATTTGGGCAAGGCATGGCAGCCGATAGCCCGGTATGCCGCGGACCGCAACATGTTTGCCATCGCCGCATCCGCGGCGTCGGTCCCTCCTCCTTCTATCGCGGAAACTACCGCGGCTGGCCTTAAGGTCATCAGTCGGCGGTTTCGCCGGGCGACCGGTGGAGCAATCGATTTCCAATCCGCGATGTTTCTGACTTTCGTCGGGTTTGCGGTTCATCAAGCCAGACAAGGCCATATGCTTGGTCCGGTGTCGACCCTGCTGATCAACGCCTATGGCTTTCTGAAAGAGAAGGGGCGCTGATCCGGTTTATCCGGCCCGTTGCCGAGGCAAGCACCGGCAGCCTTCTGCCAGATAGGGATATGTCGTTCGTTTCATGAAGTTTCTCCTGGTCTTCATCCCTCTGGCTGTCATTTTCGAGCATTTGGTTTCGGTTCCGGCGGGTTTCCGTTTTGCCGCCGCCGCTCTTGCCATCATTCCACTGGCCGCGGCGATGGTGGATGCGACCGAACGCGTATCCCATCGGACCGGCCCGACCGTCGGCGGTTTGCTCAACGCCACTTTCGGCAACGCACCGGAGTTGATCATCTCGCTCATGGCTTTGCGTGCGGGGCTGATCGAAGTCGTCAAGGCTTCGATCGTCGGCGTCATTCTCAGCAATCTCCTGTTCGTGCTCGGGCTGGCGTTTCTGCTGGGAGGATTGCGTTTCCATGTCCAGAAGTTCAATCGGCATGGTGCCCGGATCCAGCGGGCGGTATTGATGGTCGCAGCCATCAGCATCGTGGTGCCCAGCGTATTCGACAATTTCATACCGCCGGAGATGATCGACCGCGAGGACGGCCTCAATGTCTGCGTCGCTCTGGTGCTGCTGGCGACCTATGCTTTGAGTCTGGTTTTCATGCTGAAGACTCACCCCGATTACTTCGTGTCGGAAGAGGTCGGTTCTGATACCGAAGTCGAACCGGGCCGCACGGACGCCAAATTAGCCGTGGCGCATCTGGCGATCTCCTCGGCAATACTGGCGATGATGAGCGAGATTCTGGTCGGATCGATCGAGGAAACCGCGGCAAGCCTCGGTATGTCGAAGGCATTCATCGGCGTGATCATTCTTGCCTTGATCGGCGGCGCTCCAGAAAGTGTGGCGGCGGTGACGGTGGCGCGCAGGAACAAGCTGGATCTCACCATGGGCATCGCCGTCGGCAGCAGTGTGCAGATCGCGCTTTTCGTCGCCCCCGTGCTCGTGCTGGCCAGCTACTTCATGGCTCCCCGGCCATTGAACCTGATGGTGGGCAATGCCGGCATCATGATCATCATGCTCCCGGTTTTGTTGCTGTCCATGCTGGTCGGAGACGGCAGGTCGAACTGGTTCAAGGGGGTGCAGCTGTTGAGCGTGTACCTCCTCATCGCGCTTTTTTGCTATTTCCTGCCCGACACTCCGGGTACGTCTTTCTCCAGACCTTGACGCAGCAGATAAAAGAGCGGGCCGGGGACCGCTCTTTTGACCAACGATGAGGAAACTGCCCCGTCAATGGCGATTCAGGCCGGTTATCGCCATGGTCTTGTCGTTGCCCGTGGACGAGTCCTGAACGTTGACGTACACGGTGTTGGAATCGCTGCCGAAATATACGCCAGAACCCACAGCCCCGGTGTCCTTCAGCGAGGCGAAAAGTTTGACGTTGCGGCTCAGGCCATCGGCTTCCGTATCGGTGTCCGCTACCCAGATGTTGCTCGGCTGAGTGTCCTCCGTGATCCACAGTTTCCCATCGGGTCCTGCCGCGAGGGTCTCCGGACGGAAGAAGCCGGTGATTCCGGCCGCCGCATCTCGGGCGGGAACGTTCTTTCCGACCTCGACGAAATAGGCCGCTTTGGGCTTGTTGCCCAGCGTGACGGACAGGATCACCCCAGGACCGTCGTTGCCGTCGATTCTGGGTTCGCAGTTCACCGCCACGTACAGTTTTTGGCCGATCAGTGCGATGTCCTCCGGATCGCAGTAACGCGTCGCTCTGACCGCGCGAGCGGCTTCGTGCGCATCGATCCGTGCCCGCCTCATGTTCAGCGGAATCCACGCCGCGCTGCCCGTCTGGCGGCCGCTCTTGACGCGAAGAGCGTACAGCTTGCCTTTGCCCAGGTTGCCGCGCTTTTCCGGCACGAATTTGTAAATGTAACTGTCGCGGTTCGAGCTGGACAGATAGACATTGCCTTTGCGGTCGAACTCGACTGCGTTGTGCCGGACTGCGCCCAGTGAAGGAAGGGCGGTCACCGACTTGGCCACGGTGGAGTCGTCGTCATTCAGTTTCAGCTCGTAGACCAGGCCCCTTTTGGCGTTGGGATAATCCGGGTCGGGGTATCGCTGCTCGTCGGTTTCTTCCGCGAACAATAAGGAACCCCAAGGCGTCCAGGTCAGGCCATCCAGCTCTTCCCAGTCGCTGCGGGTCGCCAGCAACTGGGTAACCCCGGTTTCCAGGTCGACCACCGAAAGCGCCCCGCCGGAAGTCCCGTCCAGGTGGAGGTCCTTGCCCGGATAGGTTTCGTGGGTGCGATAGAGGTAGCGGCCTGCTAGCGCGCCGGTCTTGTTCGTCACGATCTTGGCCGGCCGGTCATTGATCTGGTAGAGGTTCAGATCGGTTTCATCCGAGACGATGCGCTGGGAGTAGCCGTCCGGAATGAGCCAGGGCGCGGCGTCGAGGATGGTCTTGTCCGTCGTGGATTCCGCATAGGCCGAGGCGGGAATCGGGTCGAAGTCCATCGGCACGGCTCTCGCTGCGCCGAGGTAGCCGCATAGGGCGGATGCCGCGACGGTGGTAAGCATGTTTCGCATCGAAATATCTCCGCTGTTGTTTTTCTTGGCAGCCTTCCTCTGTCCCCAAAATGAAAAACGCGCTACGGCAAAAGGGGTTGGCTGATACGAAGGGATTAGAGTGGGGGATTGCGGGAAACGTTCCGCAGGCGACCGGGGTGTGGTCTGGGAACTGCTGAGGATGCGCTGCCGAACCGGCTGCTTACCCTGGGTTCTGTGGAGCGGGTGATGGGAATCGAACCCACGCTATCTGCTTGGGAAGCAGAAGTTCTACCATTGAACTACACCCGCCCTTTTGCGGAATGCAACAGTAGCATTGTCGGGTGTTCCTGGCAATCTTGCGCCATTCAGGCTGCGGGAGTCGGCAGCGTCCGGCGCAGAAAATCCAGGGCCAGCGCCGCACTCAGGGCACGCCGGTAGCCGGGAGTTCCGTCGATACGGTGCCGCACCGTCATGGTCCCATCCGCCGTGGCTACGGCGACGACGAGTTCGGACGCTTTCCCAGCCGATTCCATGCAAGCGAGGGCGTGGGACGTGCCCTGTCGCCGAAACAGATGCGTGGCAACCGCTGCCGCATCCAGCGGACCATCGGTCATTCCGTTCCGGGGCAAGAGTTCGAGCTGGTCCGTGACAGCTCGGTCGTCGGGGACGACCAGTCCATAAGTCCACCAGGAGAAGGCGCCGCAGAGCTGGGCCAGATGGCCACGGCTTACGGTTTCCACCGTCGCCAGGCTGGCATCCGCCTGGCGCATCAGCCGGTCGACGCATTCGATCAGCGCGACGCTTGGCCGCTCCGACGTCTCTATGCTGAAGACGGGCGGTCCGATGGCGCGCCGTATTTCCTCGATCAGGACATCGCGTTCCGAGACTGGGAAATGCGCCGGAAACAGCAGTTTGACGTGGTTTTCCGGCGGCACCGTGCGAAAGCCGAGCTTGATCCCCGGCGGCAATGCGATGAGATCGAGCCGCTGCTGGAGGGCGGATTCGCCGATACCGAGCACCCGCAGGGTCACGCGTTGCGCAGGGCGGGCGGGGAAGCTCGATAGGATGTCCGTTTTTACGGCGTGTTCGAACATGAACTCCATTTCCTGGGGAACGCCGGGCAGAAAGAAAAACCGGCAGCCGCCATGGTCCAGTGCGAAGCCGGGCGCGGTGCCACGGAGGTTGTCCAGCCGGCGTGATCCGTCAGGCAACAGGGCCTGCTTGCGGTTTGCCTCCGGCATCGGGTCGGCCCGTCCGGCGAAGCAGGCACGGATCTGCCGGAGGGCTTCCGGGTCTTCCTTCAGGGGGCGGGCGAAGGCGCGGGCCGCCGCTTCGGCCGTCAAGTCGTCGACGGTCGGGCCCAGGCCGCCCGTGCAGACGCAAAGTTCCGCGCGTGTCCCGATTTCGTGGAGAACCGTGGCCAACGCTCCGAGCTCGTCTCCCACGGTGGTATGGCGCGTGACCGAAAAACCGAACTCGGTCAGCCGCTCCGATAGCCAGGCGGCATTCGTGTCGGTAATCTGACCGGTTACCAGTTCGTCGCCCTGCGAAAGGATTTCGGCGCGGGGCGGTGTCATCCCTGGTCCCAGCCGAGGGTTTCGAGCATCAGATGCCAAAGCGGCAGAGAGCCGAGGGCGAGCAGCGTGGTCGTCGTGGCGAGCATCGCGTACAAGCCTGTATCCAGACGGTAGCGGTCGCAGTAGACGATTCCCACCAACATGCTGGGCATGCCCGCTTCGAGCACCAGGGCGGCACGGGTGTCTCCGGAAATTTCGAGAATCTGGGTCAGGCTCAGGCCGAACAGGGGCAGGGCGACCAGTTTCAGTCCCGATGCCAGGGCCACCACCCGTGTGTTTTCCTTGCGCCAGGAGTTCCACCGTAGCCCGAGTCCCAAAGCCAGCAGCATGAGGGGCGCGACGGACGCGGCCGCGGTCTCCAGGGGAAGTTCGAGAGCGGGCGGCCGCGGAATGCCGTATTCGCCGAGCATCAGCGCGACGAATGCCGCCCAAAGCGGAGGGTTGAGCACCAGTGCCCGAAGTGCTGCAGAAAGATTACCCGGCGCATCTCCGTAGCGGGAAGCGATGTATACGCCCAGTGTGAAGACCAGCGGTGCCGTCGAAAACAAATCGATCTGGATGACGATGGGGCGCGCGAGCTCGGGGCCGAAGAGCCGTTCCAGCACCGGCAGCCCCAGAAAGGTGACGTTGGAGAAGGAAATGCCGAGCATGGCCGCGCCCAGTTGCCGCCGGTCTAGGCGTAAGCTTCGGTCGAGGCATAGCGTCGCCGCGATGCCGAACAGGACGATCGCCACCCCGAACAGGGATATCTTCCACCCCTGGGGATGCGCGCCGCCGCCCCAAAGCGCGGACAATACGAGCGCCGGAAGCAGGGCGTTGAATACCAAGCCGGTGGCGGCTCGGCGCACCCGCTCGGGGTCGATGCCGAAGGGCCGAAGCCGGCGCAGGATCACGCCACAGAGAATCAGGGCGCTCATCTGCGCCAGTACGCCCGCCATGAGATGCCGTTCGGGAACCGAGACGTGCCCATTTTATCGGCAATCGCCTTCACCCAGTGTGTCAAGTCCTATGCAAAGCCGACCGTTGGCTCCATAATTTCCGGTGACGGCGCAAAGGCGCCGTTTTTCTTGACTTCCCCACTGAAGCAGACATGCCGAATTTCGTTTCGAACAAGCCCATTCCCGTGGCCGATCGCCTGATCATGGCGCTGGACCTGCCGGGCATCTCCGAAGCCAAGACATTGGTGGAACGTCTCGGCGACGCCGTGAGCTTCTACAAGGTTGGGCTGGAGTTGTTCGTGTCCGGGGATTGCTTCGGCCTGATCGACTGGATCAAGTCCAGGGACAAGAAGGTGTTCGTCGACCTCAAGTTCTTCGATGTGCCGGAAACGGTCGGGCGCGCGGTGAAGGCGCTCAGTCACCGGGGGGTCGATTTCGCGACCGTGCACGGCAACGACGCGATCATGGAAGCGGCGGCCCGCAACAAGGGTGAGCTCGGCATTCTGGCGGTCACGGTCCTGACCAGCCTGGATCAGGGCGATCTGCGCGATCTCGGTTTCCAGTGCGACGTCCAGAGTCTGGTCCTGTCCCGCGCCCGGCGCGCCCTGGCGCTGGGTTGCGACGGCGTGGTGTCGTCCGGCCTCGAGGTTCCGCTGTTGCGCGGCGAGATCGACCACAAGTTGGTCGTCGTGTCGCCCGGCATCCGGCCGGTCGAAAACCGGCCTGCGGACGATCAGAAGCGGGTCGTGACGGTCGCTCAGGCATTCCGCAACGGTGCCGATTACATCGTGGTGGGGCGGCCGATCCGTGATGCGGCGGATCCCCGCGAGGCCGCCCAGCGGGCACAGGCTCAGATCCGCGAAGTGTTCGCGGCCGGCTGAATTCCATGGCCGGGGTGTTCCAGCCTGTCGGCCTTCCGGCATTTCTGGTATCGTTTCGCACCCATGCACCATATCGAACAAGCCTTTAGCACGTCTTATCTCGTCGCTTTGCTGATGGGGTTGTTCAGCGCCCTGCACTGCCTGAGCATGTGCGGTTCCATCATCGGGTCGCTCACCTTGAGCCTTAGGCGGGAGATCCGTGACAACAAAGGCTTGCTGATGCCCTTCGTGTTGAGTTACAACATGGGGCGTATCACCAGCTATGCGATCGGCGGTCTGATC
Organism: Pseudomonadota bacterium; assembly: GCA_040753975.1. Taxonomy (GTDB): domain Bacteria; phylum Pseudomonadota; class Gammaproteobacteria; order Methylococcales; family Methylococcaceae; genus Methylococcus. The sequence continues at coordinate 70,857 of JBFMDC010000012.1, read as the reverse complement.
GCCGGTCTCCTGGAGCACGTCCTGTCCATTCCCTTGGGCGAAGGGCACGGGCACCGGGTGCTGCAGATTCTCTCGGCATTGGTGATGCTGGGTGCCGGGCTGCATATCGGCGGCTGGTTTCCCCGTTTCGCCTATATCGAGAAAGGCGGCGCCCTGGTCTGGAAGCGGCTCGAACCTTACGGGCGCCGCCTGATCCCGGTGGAAACCCTGCCGCAGGCTTTCTTCTTCGGCATGGTCTGGGGCTGGCTGCCGTGCGGACTGGTCTACACCGCTCTGGCTCTGGCGGCCACGACGGGGGATGTGGTGCGAAGCACGTTCACGATGCTCTCGTTCGGCATCGGGACTTTGCCGGCGGTGGTCGGCGTCGGTATAATGACCAGCCTCCTGGTGCGGCTGTCCCGGATGCAGAAGTTCCGTCAGATTGCGGGGATCACTCTCATCGTTCTGGCAGTGCTGGCCGCCTTCCCGGGCCTCAATCCGCTGGTGCTGGATCATCTCGAATACTAAGAAAGTTGGGTGAGGTTATGTTTGATACGCTGATTGGGCAATCACCGAGCTTCGAAGCGCTCACCAGAAGCGCGAAACTGGTCGCGGCGACCGATGTCACCGTTCTCATCGTCGGCGAGACCGGAACCGGCAAGGAAGTTCTGGCCAACGCCTTGCAGATGCACAGTCCCCGGGCGGACAAGCCGTTCGTCACGCTCAATTGCGCCGCCCTTCCCGAGGCGATCGCCGAGTCCGAGCTGTTCGGCCACCGGCGCGGTTCCTTCACCGGCGCGGTCAGCAACCAGACCGGCCGCTTGCCTGCCGCAGACGGCGGCACGCTGTTCCTGGACGAAGTGGATTCGCTGTCCCTGCCTTTGCAGGCGAAGCTCCTGCGTTTTCTGGAGACCGGCGAAATCCAGCCGGTCGGCGAGACCCAGACCTACAACGTGGACGTGCGCATCGTCGCCGCCACCAATGCCAATCTCCACGCCAGGATCGAGCGCGGCGAGTTCCGTAAAGATCTGTACTACCGCCTGAATGTGGTTCCCCTGGAGATCCCGCCGTTGCGGGAGCGGATGGGCGACATCGTCCTGCTGCTCCAGCACTACATGGAGCGGTTCGCCCGCGAGCACGGCCTGGCTCCCGCAGCCTTCAGCAAGGGGGCGCTGAACCGCCTGTGCAATTACGGCTGGCCTGGGAACGTCCGCGAACTGCGCAACGTCTGCGAGCGGCTGTCGATCCTGTTGGCGGGGCGGGTGATCGAAGAAAGCAATCTGCCTCTGGAAATCACCTACCGGGCGTCTACGACAAAAGGCCTGTTCGCTTTGCCCGACATGGGCATCGAACTGGAACAGGTGGAGATGGACCTGATCCGCCAGGCATTGAACCGGACCAACGGCAACCGCAGCCGTTCCGCCCGCCTCCTTGGCATTTCGCGCGATACGCTGCTCTACCGGATGCAGAAGTACGGGATCACTTGACAGCCGGTTCCACGACGAAAAAAGCCCGCTACGAGCGGGCTTTTTTCGTCTGGGCGCTTATTTATCGCGGGAAGACCCCCGGCCTGGCCGGGGGACTCGCAAAGTTTGACAAACCCTGGAGTGGGGCTTTGTCAAAATTGGGTTGGTCGTCATTCCGGCAATCCCTGCCGGGGCGACGACTTGGCTTTTGCCCGACGGCGGTCAGGCCCCTTGGAGGGGCCAGCCGTCGAAAGCCACCGGCTTTGCCGGTGGATCGTTACTCAGAATCCGAGCAGACGGGAGCCCTGGTAGAACGCAAAGCTCGCGAGCCAGGCCAGCAGCAGCGACCAGAGGATGGAGCCGAGCATGAACGCCCGGCTTTTCGATTCGCTGCGCAGCGTCGCCACGGTCGAAAGACACGGCAGATAGATCAGGGTGAACAGCATGAAGCTGTAGGCCTCAACCCAGTCGAGCTTCTGCGCCATCAGGCCCATCAGGGCGTCGCCCTCCAGCCCGTAGATGGCCGCAAGCGAGCCGACCACGATTTCCTTGGCGACGAAGCCGAAGATCAGCGCGAGGCTCAGCTGGGAATCGATGCCGATGGGAGACAGCACCGGCGCCAGCCAGGCGGCGATATGGCCCGCCAAGGTGTCCGCGCCGCCCGGTGGGACGTCGGTCGGGATATGGGTGAGCAGCCAGACCGTGACCACGCCAGCGGTGATGAACTTGGATGCGCGTTTCAGGAAATGCCGGACCTCATGCCAGCCGCGCAGAAGGATCTGGCGCCAGGTCGGCAGGCGGTAGGGAGGCAGCTCGATGACGAAGGGTTCATTGCTCACGAAGCGGTTCTTGAACGCGACCGCCGTCAGCAGGGCGGTCGCAAAACTCAGGAGATAAAGGCTGAACAGAACTGCCGGTCCTGTTTTCGCCGTAAACAGCGCTGCCGTAATGAACAGGAATACCTGAAGCCGCGCGGAACACAGCGAAAAAGGAATCACCAGCATGGTGAGCAGGCGCAGGTCGCGCGAGCGCATTACCCGGGTGCCCATCAGCGCCGGTACGTTGCAGCCGAATCCCATGAGCAGCATGACGAAGCTGCGCCCGTCCAGTCCCAGCCGCGCCATCAGGGCGTCCATCAGGAAGGCGACGCGCGACAGATAGCCGCTGTCCTCGACCAGGGTCATCACCAGGAAGAACAGAATGATGATGGGCACGAAGGCGGCCACGGTGCCGACGCCGCTGTAGATGCCGTCGAGCAGGAGTCCGCTGGCGAAGGCAGGGAGGCCGGCCATCAGGGGTTCTAGCGCGAACGTTCGCAGTTCGGCCAGCGCCCAGGCCACGCCGTCCTGCATCGGCTTGCCCAGGGTGAAGATGAACTGGAACAGCAGGAACATGAACAGGAAAAACAGCGGGAGTCCTGCCCAAGGGTGGAGCAGGACGCGATCGATGCGGGCCGTGGCGTTTTCCGGCAGCTGTTTGGGAACGCGGACCGCGGCGCTCAGGACGTCCGCAGCCGCCGCTTCGATCTGATGCTCCTCGGAGAAGGTCTGCTCCACTTCCGCCGGCGCGCGGGCCGGGCCTGTGCTGAGGGCCCGTGTCAGGGTCTGGGTGACGCTCTGAAAACCGCTGCCGTATTTTGCGCTGAGAAGGATCACCGGTATGCGCAGGATTTCGGCCATCCTGCGGGCATCGATGCTGATCCCCAAATGGCGCGCCTCGTCGGCCATGTTGAGCAGCAGGACGGTGGGCAGTCCGAGCCGGACGACCTGGAGCGCAAACGGGAGCTGGCGGTCGATCTGGGTGGCGTTGAGCACGATGGCGATCAGGTCCACCGGGTTGGTTTCGAGGAAATCCCGGACCACTTTTTCGTCTTCGGAGAAGCCGTGGAAGCTGTAGATGCCAGGCAGGTCCACCACCTGGGCGACCGTGCCGCCGAGGATGATCTTGGCGCTCAGAAGGTCGACGGTGATGCCCGGCCAGTTGCCGACCCGGGCGGATGCTCCGGTCAGGCGATTGAAAAACGTTGACTTGCCGGTATTCGGCATGCCGACCAGGGCGATTCTCTTCATCAGGCTATCTTGGCGATGACTCGGATTCTTTCGGCGTCGCTGCGCCGCAGGATGATGTCCGTATTTCCGATCCGAACCTGCAAGGGCCCTTTGAAGCGGCCGTGGCGGACGACGGCGATGGCCTTGCCGACGCGGAATCCGAGGCCGGCCAAGCGATGGTAGAGTGCGCCTTCCGCGCTGATGGCGCGGATGATCGCCGATTCGCCCTCTTTGAGGCTGTTCAGGTTGGATTCCATAAGCAAACCCCGCAAATGATAATTATTCGTGAATATATCATAGACACGATGCACGGGGCTTAGCGAGGGTGGGGTGTGGCCGCTATGCTTCCCGATGCCGCATACGGCTTAATGAGTTTCTGATTAGCAAGAATCTTCAGCTAACCTCGAAAAACTCCGTCATTCCGGCATGGATTGCCGGACCAATCCGCCGGGAACGGATTGGCACTGGCCCGCAGGGTGCCGGGCAGGACAGCCCGGCATGACCAATCCGCCGGGAGCGGATTGGCGCCTGCCCGCAGGGTGCCGGGCAGGACAGCCCGGCATGAATCCAGGGGCCAGGGATGGTAAGGCTTATACATCCATGTAACCTGGACCCCCGCATTCCCTGCCGGGGTGACGGTATGACTTTTCTTTCTTAACGCTTAGTAGCGTTCCTTAGCTGAAAGTCGCGCCCTTGCGGCCGGCAATGCGCAGGCGCAGGGCGTTGAGCTTGATGAAGCCTTCGGCATCCTTCTGGTTGTAGGCGCCGCGGTCGTCCTCGAAGGTGGCGATGTTCATGTCGAACAGGCTGTCGGATTCGGACTTGCGGCCGGCGACGCTGACGCCGCCCTTGTACAGTTTCACCCGCACCATGCCGTTCACCGGCGCCTGGGACGCGTCGATCATCTGCTGCAGCATCCGGCGTTCCGGGCTCCACCAATAGCCGGTGTAGATCAGGCTGGCATAGCGCGGCATCAGTTCGTCCTTGAGATGGGCGACTTCGCGGTCCAGGGTGAGGGACTCGATGGCGCGGTGCGCCTTCAGCATGATGGTGCCGCCGGGAGTCTCGTAGCAGCCGCGCGATTTCATGCCGACGTAGCGGTTTTCCACGATGTCGAGCCGGCCGATGCCGTTGGCGCCGCCCAACTGATTCAGCCTGGCCAGCACCGCCGCAGGGCTCAGCCGTTCGCCGTCGATGGCGACGATGTCGCCGCGCTCGTAGGTCAATTCAAGGTAGGTCGGCCGGTCCGGGGCGTTTTCCGGCGCGACCGACCAGCGCCACATGCCTTCTTCCGGCTCGGCCCAGGGGTCTTCCAGGATGCCGCCTTCGTAGGAGATGTGCAGCAGGTTGGCGTCCATGGAATAGGGCGAGGCCTTGCCGCGCTTCATCTCGATCGGAATGCCGTGCTTCTCGGCGTAGGCCAGCAGGGTTTCGCGCGAGGTCAGATCCCATTCCCGCCAGGGGGCGATGACGCGGATATCCGGCCGCAGGGCATAGGCGCCCAATTCGAAGCGCACCTGGTCGTTGCCCTTGCCGGTGGCGCCGTGGGCGATGGCGTCGGCGCCGGTTTCATTGGCGATCTCGATCAGGCGCTTGGCGATGAGGGGGCGGGCAATCGAGGTGCCCAGCAGGTATTCGCCCTCGTAGACGGCGTTGGCGCGGAACATGGGGAAGACGAAGTCGCGGGCGAATTCTTCCCTGAGATCGTCGATGTAGATTTCCTTGACGCCCATGGCCTGGGCCTTGGCGCGCGCCGGCTCGACTTCCTCGCCCTGGCCGAGGTCGGCGGTGAAGGTCACGACTTCGCAGCCGTAGGTTTCTTCCAGCCATTTCAGGATGACCGAGGTGTCGAGGCCGCCGGAATAAGCCAGCGCGACTTTCTTGACGTTTGAGCTTGACATGATGGGGCGAACCGCAGGGTTGCAGGACGAAAGCGGCGGATTATAGCGCGAACCGATGGGAGGAGCGTCCGGCCCGCGCCGTTTCGGCAAATGATCCGCCGGGGTGAGCGATGTCACCCTGCGGATGAGGGAAATGCCTCGCCGCTTCCCGGCGGGAAGGCCGGCGTACCGGGACTTACGGGGCGTTCGGGATGGATCAAACCCTGGTCCGATACATGCTTATCGAATTCCGGCTCGATTAGCCTGTAATGTCACATCCACCTGATAAAGGAAGCTTATAACAATGAGTAAAACGACAAATTTTCGGCGTCTTCCGCTGGCGGTTCTAAGCTTGGGGGCCGCGGCCTATGCGTCTTTCGGCTTCGCCATGATGGGCGGGGGCTGCATGATGAACTGCACTTCCACCACCGTCATCGATCCGCCCAGAGGCGCGGCGTTCGCCGATCCGGCCACGCTGCCCAATCTGTCGACGGTTCCCGGCCTCGTCGAGGTCAACCTGGAGGCGAAAATCGCCCCCGTCAATATCAACGGCACGACGGCAAACCTGCAAACTTACAACGGCTACTTCCCCGGCCCCACCATCAAGGTGAAGAAAGGCGACATCCTGAAAGTCCATTTCAAGAATTCGCTGCCCTACACCGGGGTCAACGACATGGGCATGCCCCGCGACATGACCAATCTGCACACCCACGGCCTCCATGTCTCGCCCGCCGGGAACGCCGACAACGTCCTGCTCCATTTTCTGTCCGGCGAGACCTTCGACTATGAGTATGATCTCTCGCTCCATCCGGGAGGCAACCTCAATTTCTATCACCCGCACGCCCACGGCAACGTCGCGGAGCAGGTCTGGGCAGGACAGGCAGGCGCCTTGGAGGTGGCGGACGAGACGACGGTGCTGTCGGGTTACGAGACCCACATCCTGGTCCTGAAGGACATCACCCTCAGCGGGGGCGCGCCCGCTGCCCATACTTCATCCGACTTCATGGACGGCAAGGAGGGCGACACCATGATGGTGAACGGCCAGGTCAACCCGGTGCTGGCGATGCGACCGGGGCAGGTGCAGCGCTGGAAGATCGTCAACGCCAGCAATGCCCGGTTCTACAAGCTCAGCCTGGCCAGCCATTCGCTGCGGGTGGTCGGCACGGACGGCGGCCTGCTGGACAAGCCGTATGCGCAGAGCACGGTGCTGCTGTCTCCTGGCGAGCGAGTCGACGTTCTGGTCAAGGCATCGAACACCAAGGGTTACTACAAGCTCCAGGCCCAGCCTTATGACCGGGGTGCGGGCGCGTCCGCGAACCAGCAGATCACCTTGATGACGGCGAACATAACGGGCACCTCGCTGAGCCAGAGTCTGCCAGCCTCGATCAATCCCAATGCGGTCCGCCTCAGCGTGCCGGCCAACGCGGTCACGCGGCAGATCACCCTGAGCATGGAGATGGGCATGATGGGCGGTGGCTCGGCCACCATCAATGGCATCGCCTATTCGGATACCGGGGCCTATACCATCAACTCGGGGCTCGAGACCTACGAGGTCTGGGAAATCTATAACCAAAGCATGATGGACCATCCCTTCCATCAGCACGTCAATCCGGCGCAGGTGATTTCCATCAGCGGCGGCGATTCAGCCTACAGGTCGCTTTACACCACGACTCCGGCCTGGAAGGACACCGTCATCGTGCCGGCCATGGGAAGCGTCAAACTGCTGGTGCCAGTCAAGGATTACGGCGGGACCACGGTGTTCCACTGCCATATCCTGGAGCATGAGGACATGGGTATGATGGGCCTGTGGAACATCCAGTAGGAAATCCAGCGTCCGGGGCAGGGACGCCCTTTTCCCGTCACACGCCCAGTTTCTTTCGTTTGCGCCACAGCGTCGCCCGGCTCATCTTCAGCAGCCGGGCGGCCTGGTCGATGCGTCCGCCGGATTGCCGCAGCGCCGCGCGGATGCGCTCGGTTTCGTCCGCCACGGGTTCGGCAGGCGCTTGCGGCGCGGCATGCTCTTCGCGGAACTCGGGCGGCAGATCGTCGAGTTCCAGCACCTCTCCCCGCCCCACGGCGAAGGCGTACTCCACCACGTTCTGCAATTCGCGCACGTTGCCCGGCCAGGGATGGTCGAGCAGGCGGCGCATGGCGTCCGGGTCGATGCGGGCGATGCGGCGCAGGCCGCGTGCGTTGTGCCGCTCGATGCAGTGCCACAGCAGCAGGCCGACGTCGCGGCGGCGCTCGCGCAAGGGCGGCAGGAAGATGGGGACCACCCGCAGCCGGTACATCAGATCCTCGCGGAAGCGGCCTTCGCGCACCGCTTCGCGCAGCGAGCGGTGGGTCGCCGCCACGATCCGCACGTCTACGCTGAGCGTCCGGTCGCCGCCGACCGGGACGAAGCTCTGTTCCTGAAGCACGCGCAGCAGCTTGGCCTGCAGTTCCAGCGGCAGTTCGGCGACTTCGTCCAGGAACAGGGTTCCGCCGTCGGCCCGCTGGAACAGCCCGGCATGGCTGCGCACCGCCCCGGTGAAGGCGCCGCGGACATGCCCGAACAGCTCGCTTTCCAGGAGGGAAGGCGCCAGCGCTGCGCAGTTGACCGCGAGAAACGGTCCCTTGGCACGGTGGCTCTCGGCGTGTACGGCGCGGGCGATCAGTTCCTTGCCGGTGCCCGATTCGCCGCGCACCAATACCGTGGCCTCGGTTTCCGCGACATTGCGGACGATGCGGAACACCTGTTTCATCGCCGGTTCGCGGGTGACCAGGCCGTGCAGGATCTCGACATCGGCTTCCGCCAGGGGGGTGCCGACGGTTTCGATCGCGGCGAGCACTTCCAGCCGGCCCCGGATGGTCCCGTCCCGGTCCCGCAGCGGCTGGAACCGGCGCCGAGCCAGCAGCGCCGCGCCATCCGCCCGCTCGACCCGGATTTCGTCCTCGCCCGTGCCGCGGCCGTCGTTTGCGGCAGGGCAGCTATAACCTGGCAGCAGCCGGGCGATGGGCTTGCCGGCCGCAAAATCGGCCGTGTAGCCCATCAGGCGCTCGGCGCCCGAGCTCCAATAGCTCACGCGCTCCGTCTCGTCCAGGAGATAGAGGGCGCCCGCGCATTCGAGCCCCGCCAGCGCATCGAGCAGGCAGCGTGCGTCGAGATGAGGGGCGGGGAGGATATCGCTTCGAGGTTTCATGGGGTTTCACGGATCGTAGCAAGTGTTTCATGAGTGGATCATAAAATGAAACACCCCGGCTGCGCGATGCCGCAGGATTCATCGGGAGCGTCTATAAATCATGCGATTAGCCTGGTGGCACGGGTTTTGATGCTGCTCTTGCATGAGACAAGGCTATTTGAAGGAGGGCCGAATGATTTTCAGACAACTGTTCGAGACCGATACTTCGACCTACACCTATCTGCTGGGCTGTGAACGCACCCGACGTGCGGTGCTGATCGATCCGGTGGACAGCCAGGTCGCGCATTACGTAGACCTGCTGCAGGGGCTCGGGCTTCGGCTGGTCTACACTTTGGAAACCCATGTGCATGCTGATCACGTCACCGGAGCTTCGCTCCTGCGTGAGCGCCTGAACAGCAAGAGCGTGGTGCACCGGGACGCCGGGGCCGGGTGCGCCGATCTCATGGTGACCGACGGCGTGCCGCTGCAGGTGGGCGATCTGGAGTTCGAGGTGCGCCATACGCCGGGCCACACCGCCGGCTGCGTGAGCTATGTCATGAGCGACCGGGTTTTCACCGGCGATGCCCTGTTCATTGGCGGCTGCGGCCGCACCGATTTCCAGCAGGGCGACGCCGGGCAGCTCTACGACAGCATCCAGCGCCGGCTTTTTTCCCTCCCGCCGGACACACTGGTTTATCCGGGGCACGACTATCACGGTAACACGGTGAGTACGATCGGCCGCGAGATGGCCAGGAACCCTCGTCTGGGCGGCGGCAGGAGCCGGGAGGAATTCGTATCGTTCATGAACGATCTGGAGCTGGATTATCCGAAATACATCGACCGGGCGCTGCCGGCCAATCAGGCCTGCGGTCGGCTGCCGGCGGGGCCGCACGGGTGATCCGCCGATGACCTTGGCGCTCGGATTGGCTCTGGGGATCGGTCTCCTGTTGGGGCTGCTGGGGGGCGGCGGATCGGTGCTGATGGTGCCGATGCTGGTCTATGTCGCCGGATTTTCTCCCAAGGAGGCGATCACGATGTCGCTGCTCGTGGTCGGTCTTACCAGCCTGACGGCGCTGATCGGCCACGTCCGGGGCGGCCGGGTCTGCTGGAAGATGGGGGCGGTGTTCGGCCTGGCGGGAATGGCCGGCGCCTACGGCGGCGGGCGGGTCGCAGCGGCGCTGCCGGGCGGAATCCTGCTGATCCTGTTCGGCCTGGTGATGCTGGCGACCGCGGTGGCCATGCTGCGAGGGCGCCGCGGCGTCGATGGTTCTTCAGGCAGGGCTCCGATGTGCCCATCGAGGCTGCCGCTCTTTGCCGTCCTGTTCGATGGCGGCCTGGTCGGAGCCTTGACGGGACTGGTCGGCGCGGGCGGCGGCTTCATGGTCGTGCCGGCGCTCAACCTGCTCGGCCGCTTGCCCATGCAGGCGGCCGTGGCGACCTCGCTCCTGGTGGTCGCCATGAATTCGCTGGCGGCCTTGCTGGGCTATGCCGGGCATGTCCAAATCCGCTATGACCTCGCCGCCCCGCTTGCGGGAGCGGCGGTGGCCGGGAGCCTTCTGGGCGGCTTGCTGGCCGCGCGCCTGGGCGGAAAGGTTTTGCGCCGGATGTTCGGCGGATTCGTCGCGCTGGTCGCGGTGTTTTTGCTGTATCGCGAGCTGACGCCGGAACGGCTGGACCAAATCGTTGCGCTGGTTTTCGCCCATCCGGATTTTTTCCGCGGCGCCGCGGCCGTGCTGGGGGCGATGCTGCTGTCCCGGCTGCGCGGCTGGCTCCATGCGCGCTACTTCGGTGCCGGCAGTGCGGTTCATTAGAAGCGGGCCGGGACGATGTCGAAAAAGCATACGGTCTGTGTGGTGAAATTCCCGAAAAGGTGTAGGATTGGCGCATTCGCGCCTGCCGGCCCCTGGCAGCGGGTTGATTCAGACGGAATGCGAGGGATCTCATGAAGCCACCCGAGGGGGTTCGTTCTGTCCTGGCTGCCGCGCAGCGGGCCGGCGTCGCCGCGTTGAGGCAGGTGGTCGAAGTTGACCGGCGTTCTGCATTGGCGCGAGAGATCACCCTGGCGCTGTTGTTCAAAGCCATCGCGCTGATGGGCCTGTGGGCCTTGTTCTTCCGCTCCCATCCGGCTGCCCAGGAACCCCCGCGTCCGGCAATTCTGCTCGGCTCCAGTCCCCTTTCCTCTCCCAACCAGGAGGCGCTCAAGCCATGATAGGTGAAGACATCGTCGACCTTTCCAGGCTGCAATTCGGCCTGACCGCGCTCTACCACTTTTTGTTCGTGCCCTTGACCCTGGGGCTGGCTTTACTGCTGGCCATCATGGAATCGGTCTACGTCATGACCGGCAAGGAGGTGTACAAGGACATGACCCGGTTCTGGGGCAAGCTGTTCGGCATCAACTTCGCCATGGGGGTGACGACGGGCATCACCCTGGAGTTCCAGTTCGGCACCAACTGGTCTTATTACTCCCATTACGTGGGCGACATCTTCGGTCCCATCCTGGCCAGCGAAGGCCTGATGTCGTTCTTCCTGGAATCGACCTTCGTCGGCCTGTTCTTCTTCGGCTGGGACCGCATGAGCCGGGTGCAGCATCTGTCCGTCACCTGGCTGCTGGCGCTGGGCACCAACACCTCGGCGTTGTGGATTCTGATCGCCAATGCCTGGATGCAGCATCCGGTGGGCACCGAATTCAACTACGAGACCCTGCGCATGGAACTGACCAGCTTCGCCGACGTGTTCTTCAATCCCGTCGCCCAGGTCAAGTTCGTGCACACGGTCGCGGCCGGCTATGTCACCGGAGCGATGTTCGTCCTGGGCATATCCTCCTGGTATCTGCTGAAAGGGCGGGACAAAGGCTTCGCCCGCCGTTCCTTCTCGATCGCGGCGGCGTTCGGGCTGGCGTCCGTGCTTTCGGTCATCGTGCTGGGCGATGAGAGCGGTTACACCGACGGAGAGGTGCAGAAGGTCAAACTGGCCGCCATCGAGGCAGCCTGGGAAACCGAAAAGCCGCCGGCGGCGTTCACGGTCGTCGGATTTCCGGACCAGGAGCGGCAGGAAACCCGCTATGCGCTCAGGATACCGTATGTGCTCGGCCTGATCGCCACGCGTTCCATCGACGAGGAGGTCAAGGGGCTGAAGGAACTGCGGGAGTCCAGCCTGGCCCATATCCGCAGCGGCCAGATTGCCTACGGGGCGCTGGAGCGGATAAGAGCGGGCGATGCCAGCGCGGCGGTGAAGGCCGATTTCGAAGCACATAAGGCGGACCTGGGTTTCGCCCTGCTGCTTGCCAAGTACACGGAAGGGATCGCCGGGGCGGGCGAAGACTTGGTGCAGAAGGCCGCGACCGACACCATACCCGGCGTAGCTCCCCTGTTCTGGACTTTCCGCATCATGGTGGCCAGCGGCTTCGCCATGTTGTTCATCTTCGTCATGGCCTTCTATTACTGCGCCAAAAGAGTGGCCGACCACAAACGCTGGCTGCTGAAGCTGGCGGTCTGGTCCATCCCCTTGCCCTGGATCGCGGCGGAGACCGGGTGGTTCGTCGCCGAATACGGCCGCCAGCCCTGGACCATTTCCGGCGTGCTTCCCACGCATCTGAGCACTTCCTCGCTCAGCGCGGGGGATCTCTGGTTCAGCATTGCGGGTTTCGCCTTCTTCTACACGGCGCTCCTGGTGATCGAGCTTTACCTGATGCTCAAGTACGTCAAGCTCGGACCGAGCAGCCTGCACACCGGGCGATACCATTTCGAGCGGCCGGCGGCGGCGCTCTCCAGTTCAGCAGCCTGATAAGCCTCGGGAGGTCCACATGTTCGACTATGAAACCATGCGGGTGATCTGGTGGGTGATCACGGGCGCGGTGGCGACGGGGTTCGTGCTCACCGTGGGGTTCGATTTCGGCATCGGCGCCTTGCTGCCCTTCGTCGGCCGCAATGATGTCGAGCGGCGGGTGGTGATCAACACCATCGGCCCGACCTGGGACGGCAACCAGGTCTGGCTGATCCTGCTCGGCGGCGCCATTTTCGCGGTGTGGCCGGCGGTTTACGCGACGCTGTTCTCAGGGCTCTACATCGCGATGCTGCTGGTGCTGTATGCCCTGTTTTTCCGGCCGGTCGGCTTCGATTACCGCAGCAAGCTGGAGTCTCCCCGGTGGCGCAACGCCTGGGACTGGGGACTGTTCATCGGCGGCGCGGTGCCGCCGGTCCTCATGGGCGTTCTGGTGGGCAACCTGCTGGTCGGTCTGCCGTTCCATCTCGACGGGAGCCTGCGCACGTTCTACGACGGCAGCTTCTTCGGTTTGCTGATGCCGTTTCCCTTGCTTTGCGGCGTGATCGGCCTGCTGGCCTGCGTGTTTCACGGCGCGGTTTACTTGAGCTGCCGGACCGAAGGCGCGATCGAGCAGCGTGCCCGGCGCATCGCCGCGATCGGCGGTGTGGTCCTGGTCGTGCTGATCGTGCTCGCCGCCGCTTGGGTGATCCTCGGCATTCCACGGCCGGAAATCCTGACCATGGCCGGATCCGGCGCGCCGTCCAACCCGATGGCGAAAACGGTCGATTTTTCCGGCAGTTGGCTGGCGAACTTCCAGGCGCATCCACGCATGTTCGTCGCCCCTGCGCTGGCGCTGCTGGGGGTGCCCGCGGCGGCGGCGCTGGCCGGCGCCGGCCGCGCCGCCGCTGCTTTCGCCGCCAGTGCGGTCGGCATCGGCGGCCTGCTGTGGACGGTGGGATTCGGCCTGTTCCCTTTCATGCTGATCTCCACCACCGATCCCCGCAGCAGCCTGACGATCTGGGACGCCAGCGCGAGCCATCGGAACCTGCAATGGTCCCTGGCGATTACCTTGGTGTTTCTGCCCATCGTATTGCTCTACACCCAATGGGCCTACCGGGTGATCTGGGGAAAGGTCACGGCCGCGGATATCGCCAAGGGCGAACACACGTTGTATTGACAGTTTGATGAACTGACGGCGGAGGTGTGAGATGTGGTATTTCGCATGGATACTCGGGGTGGGCTTCGCCTGCGCATTCGGCATCATCAACGCCATGTGGCTGGAATCCGTCTGCGACAACGACGATCAGGGTTCGAACGGCGGCGAAGAATGACGGGCGCGGTGAGGCCATCCCGAGCCCTCCGGGCGTTCGGCCAATCGAATGGCTTCCAGGTAACGGATTTGCACAGGAGCCGCGTCATCAAGCAGGATGTTGCAAGTTTCCTCGTCTTGCCGGCGCCGTCGGCCGGCGCTACCAGCGGTGAAAAGCTGGCCGGGCGGCAGGTGCCGAAGCGAACGACGACGCTGTTACGCCAAACAGGATTAGTTCCGGCAACGATAGATCCGGTCTGTGTTGAAGGGGGGCGGTTGTCCACTGCGATGCGGCTCATAGCCGAAGACGGCGAGCTCGATCTGGTCGAGGGATTCCTGACGCGGGATGAGCGTGCGGGGCTGGGCTCGCGCCTCTTCGGCGAGCTGGCCTGGCAGGGCGAGGAAATCGCGCTGTTCGGGCGGCGGGTGGCGGTGCCGCGGCTGCTGTGCTGGTATGGCGATGCCGGCGCGGTCTATCGCTATTCCGGTGTCTCACATGAGCCTTTGCCCTGGCATGAGGTGCTCGCCGATTTGCGGTCCCGCATCGAGGCGTTCAGCGGGCATGCCTTCAACGCGGTGCTGTGCAACCGCTACCGCACCGGCAACGACTCGATGGGCTGGCACGCCGACGACGAACCCGAGCTCGGCGAGCGCCCGTTCATCGCCTCGCTGAGCCTGGGGGCGGAACGATTGTTCCGGATTCGCCATCGCCGCACGGGCAAGACCCTGGATGTGCCGCTGCGGGATGGGGACCTGCTGCTGATGGACGGGGAGCTGCAAAGTCATTGGAAGCATTGCGTTCCCAAGACCGCCAAGCCCTGCGGGGAACGCGTCAACCTCACGTTCCGCCGCATCGTTTCGCGTTGCTGAAGGGCGCGGGCTCAGAACGGGTGGTACTGGTAGAGCCAGGTTTCGGACATCACCTCGTCCTTGTAGCGCAAGTAGCAACGGATCTCGACCGGGTCCGCCTCCGCCACCGCGAGGTCGAAATGGGTGCGCCAATGGCCCGGCACGTCGTCCGGCACGGCTTCGATTTCGATCCGCGACAGCTCTCCCCGCGAGGCGGTGACGACCGGCTCCGGCTTTTCGCCGAAGGGCAGCCTGGCCAGCGGCTTGCCGAGGAACTCGACCATGAACTTGCGCACGCCCTGGGGACGCGGCTTACCGGGCTGGCCGCCTTTGCCGAGGCGGGTCGCCACGCAACGCGCCAGCGGGCTGGGGAAAGGTTCGTCCGCCAGCCAATGGATGCGGTAGCGCAAATCGTAGGTCTTGCCTGCCGCGGCCGGCTCCTTCGGCACCCACATCGCCACGATGTTGTCGTGGATTTCGTCGTCGGTGGGGATTTCGGTGAGCTGGACCGCGCCCTCGCCCCAGTCGCCGAGCGGCTCCACCCAGGCCGAGGGACGGAGGTGATAGCGTACGCCGTCTTGGTAATGGTCGAGCACCCGGTCGCGCTGGCCGAGGCCGAAGCCTTTCGGCGATTTGTCGGCAAAGCTGGACACCATGACGCGGGCCGGATTGTTGAGCGGCCGCCAGATGTGTTCGCCGACGCCGGTCCACAGCGCCAGGCCGTCGGAATCGTGTACCTCGGGGCGCCAGTCGACCGCGGTGGGCTTGGCGGTCTCGGAGAACCAGTACATCGAAGTCAGCGGCGCGATGCCAAGACGCTCGACGTCCTTGCGCAGGAACAGCGCGGCTTCGATCTCCATGACCACGCCCTTGGTCCGCTTGAGGGAGAAGCGGTAGGCGCCGCTCAGGCTGGGGCCGTCGAGCAGGGCGTACACGATCATGGGGGCGTCCGGTTTCGGCGCGGCTTCGAACCAGAACGAGACGAAGTCCGGGAACTCTTCCGGGTTGGAAGTGCCGGGATTCAGCGCGATGCCGCGCGCCGACAGGCCGACCTGGCCCAATTCGCCGATGGCGCGGAAATACGAGGCGCCGAGGAAAGTGACCCAGGGTTCGCGCTTCTTCCAGTCGGAACCCTTGCGGCTCTCGTGCACCCAGAACCCGGCGAAGGCCGAAGGGCTGGCCGGAAGGTCTTTGGCCACATGGTCCGGTCCCATGGTGAAGAGTTCAGGGTCGTACAGGATCGCCCGGGCCGCGCCTTTCTCGACGGCGTTCATGGTCACCGTCTTGGGGAAGAACATGCCCACGTGCTGGAACGAGACCGGGTAGCTGCCGCCGCTTCCGGCCCAGAGGGCGGCTTCCTTGCGGTACTGCAGTTTGCCGTGGGCGTCGTAATCGATCTGCTTGACGATCTCGGGGTTGGGCTGGGGCGGCGGCGCGTACTCGCGGCCGGCCCGTTCGCGCGCCAGCGCCTTCAGGGTCTGGAAGGAAAAGGGGGAGGGCGGCCCGAATTTCAGTCCGGATTCGGCGCGGGCTATGCCGGCTTTGAACAGCGAAAGCGCGTTCACCGCAACGGCGAGCTGGAGGAAGTTGCGTCGGCTAAGACTCATGGGATCGAATTGTCCTGAAGGATCATTTGGTAATAGGGACGGCCGGGCGCTTAAGGCCCCGCGCAGACGCGGCGCATATTCTAAAGCCGCGCCGGCAGTACTCAAGAGGGGGCAAGGCATGATGCGGCCCATCGGCGGGAGGGAGCGAGGCGGGCGCCGGCCATTCCGGAATCCTTGCGCTCAGGCGCCTGCCTGGCAGGGTGAGATCGGCATTTGCCCGGTGCGGAAGGCAGGCTGAGGGCCGGCATCGCGGATGCTAACGGCGTCCTCCTCCATGACTATCTTTTTGGCCGGTTTTCCCGGAAACTACAACTTGTTGGAAAAATGGCAAAACCGATGGAAGAGACACCCAAGACCCGTTCGAGAGCCGCGCTCGTCGGCATTCCTTTGCTGGCCCTCGCCAGCATCGTTCCTTTGGCGTTGGCCGCGCCTTTCGACGTCTGGTTCGCCTATGTGCGGGAGGCGAAAGTCTGGTTCGACGGCATCGGCGCCTTTGCGCCTACGGTTTTCGTGGCGTCTTCCGCGGTTTTGACGGCTGTCGGTTTTCCGCGCCTGGTGTTCTGCGTGCTCGGCGGGCTGCTGTTCGGGTTCGCCTGGGGTTCGGTCTGGAGCGAATTGGGCACCGTGCTCGGTGCCTACGGGACGTTTCTGTTCGCCCGCTGGTCGGCGCGCGATTTCGTGCTGCGGCGTTATCCGAAAGTGCGCGATCTTGCGGCTTCCGTCCAGGGGCGGAACGGCTGGTGGTCGGTGATCCTGATCCGGCAGATACCCGTGGCCGGCCTGTATAACGACATTCTGCTGGGCATCAGCCCGATCGGCCACCGCGATTTCTGGATCGGCACCGGCCTGGGCTTCCTTCCCCAAGGCGTTGCCGCCGCGCTCCTGGGCGCCGGGTTGGTGCAGACCGACGTCGTCAAGCTCGGCCAGTATTTCGCCATGGCCGCGATGGCCTTCCTCGTGCTGACGCTGGCCTGGAACCGCGTCGTGGCCCAGGCCGGCAAACAGCACGCGGCCTGACTTCAAGCCGCCGCCGGCTTGGCGGTGAGATTGGCCAGGGCATCCAGCAGCGCCTGGCATTCCGCTTCGGTGCCGATGGTGATGCGCAGGAACTGCTCGATCCGCGGCCGTTTGAAGTGGCGCACGATGATGTGCCGCTCCCGCAAGGCGGCGGCAAGCTCGCCGGCGTCATGGGCCGGATGGCGGGCGAACACGAAGTTGGCCGCCGACGGCAGAACCTCGAAGCCCAGATCGGCCAAAGCCCGGGCGACCCATTCGCGGGTCCACATGATGGCCTGGCGCGACCATTCGAAATGGTCGCGGTCTTCGAAGGCCGCGACTCCCCCCGCGATCGCCAGCCGCCCGAGCGGATAGGAATTGAAGCTTCCCTTCACCCGTTCCAACGCCTCGATCAGGCCGGCGTCACCGATGGCGTAGCCGACCCGCAGCCCCGCCAGCGAGCGCGACTTGGACAGCGTCTGAATCACCAGCAACTGGGGGAAACGGTTCACCAGGCTCACCGCCGATTCGCCGCCGAAATCGATATAGGCCTCGTCCACGATCACCGCCGATTCCCGGTTGGCCGCCAGCAGCCGCTCGATGTCATCGAGGGGCAGCACGCGCCCGGTCGGGGCGTTCGGATTCGGAAACACGATGCCGCCATTGGGGCGGGCATAGTCCTCGATCCGGATCTCGAAGGCTTCCGTCAGCGGGACGCAAGCGTAATCGATCCCGTAAAGCCCGCAATACACCGGATAGAAGCTGTAAGTGATGTCGGGAAACAGAATGGGGCGCTCATGCTTCAACAAGGCCAAAAAAGCATGCGCCAGCACCTCGTCCGAGCCGTTGCCCACGAAGATCTGCTCCCGCCGGACATTCAGCGCGCGGCTGATGGCCTGCTTGAGCTGTTCGGCATGCGGGTCGGGATACAGCCTCAGCGAGCCGTCGAGCGCATGGCGTAATGCCTCAAGCACCTTGGGCGAAGGCGGATAGGGGTTTTCATTGGTATTCAGCTTGACGAGATCGTCCAGCTTGGGCTGCTCGCCGGGCACATAAGGCTCCAGCGACTGGACCAGGGGGCTCCAGTAAAGATTCATGGTGTTGCAAAAAATAGGCAATAGAAACTAGTATAAAGTATTAGTTTTTTGAAATAAGTCAAGGAAGAAATGGCGTTATTTCCTTCGTTCCTTAACTACCCCAAGGCTCATGAGAATATTCTGCAAGTTCAAGTATTAAGGCGGAGTAATCAGTGAGCCGAACGGTTTGGGTTTTGTTGTCAAGCTATAATCCTCGCGCCGCCGTCTTGAAATTGATGCTGAGGCGTGGGAGTTTGTGTGATATCCTCTTGCGCGACCTAGCGCTTACTCTTCTCCTCCCGATCCGCAGCATAACTCACCGTCGCGCCGACCGTGGCCGGCATGCCTAGACCACACGCATCTTCGATTTCGCCTATGACCGAGGCCGCCATCGCCCAAACCGAGCCGTTGCCGGCTCCGCCTTTGAATCTGCCGGGGGACAAGGATGTCTATGCCAAGTTCGCCGCGCTGCTGGTTAAGCGCGGCAAGATCCGGGAGATGGATCTGGCGCGGGCGAGGCGCCTTGGGGCGCAGGCCGACGACATGCGCTTGCCCGCGTTGCTGGTCAAGCTGGGCGTCGTGTCGGAGCGGGACGTGGCCGAAACCTTGGCGGAATCGAGCGGGTTGCCTCTGGTCGCGCCAACCGAATACCCCGATGTATCGCCGCTGCCGGAAGGGGTCGCGGCGCGTTTCCTCAAGGATCGTCATGCGGCAGGCGTGGCCGTCCGCGACAATTGTTTAGTGGTGGCGGTCGAGGATCCTTTCGATGCCGATTTGATTCACGCGCTGAGTCTTGCTTGCGATAAGCCGATCCAGCCGGTGGTTGGCCTGACGTCCGAGATCGACCGGGCGCTGGAGCAACAGATCGGCTCGGGCCGTTCGGTGATGGGCCAGATCGTCGAAAACCTAGGCGGCGACGAGGATGCCGACGAAGCCGATGTCGAGCATCTGAAGGACCTCGCCAGCGAAGCGCCGGTGATCCGCATGGTGAACCTGATCATGCAGCGGGCGGTGGAATCGCGGGCATCGGATATCCATGTCGAGCCTTTCGAGCAGCAGCTCAAGGTGAGATTCCGCATCGACGGCGTGTTGCGCGACGTGGAGGCGCCGCCGGTGCGCTCCACCGCCGCGGTGATCTCGCGCATCAAGATCATGGCCAAGCTCAACATCGCCGAGCGACGCCTGCCGCAGGACGGCCGCATCAAGCTGCAGGTGCAGGGCAAGGAGCTGGACCTTCGCGTTTCCACCGTGCCGACCATGTACGGCGAGAGCGTGGTGATCCGGCTTCTGCACAAGGAGAGCATCACCTTCGACTTCGGCACGCTGGGATTCGAAGGTTCGGTGCTGCGCCGGTTCCTCGAAATCCTGGAGCTGCCCCATGGCATCATCCTGATCACGGGCCCGACCGGCTCGGGTAAGAGCACGACTCTTTACACCGCCCTGCACAAGATCAACACGCCTTCGCGCAAGATCATCACCGTCGAAGACCCGGTGGAATACCAGCTGGAGGGCGTCAACCAGATACAGGTCAAGCCGCAGATCGGTCTGAATTTCGCCAGCGCCTTGCGCTCCATCATGCGCCAGGACCCGGACGTGATCATGATCGGCGAAATGCGGGACCTGGAGACGGCCCGCATCGCCGTGCAATCGGCGCTGACCGGGCACATGGTGCTGTCCACCCTGCACACCAACGACGCCGCCGGCGGCGTGACCCGCTTGATGGACATGGGGCTGGAGGACTATCTCATCACTTCCACCGTGAACGGCATTCTCGGCCAGCGCCTGGTGCGGCGGCTGTGCCAGCATTGCCGCGAACCGCATCCGGCGCTGGAAGAGGTCGCGGAGGAAATGGGCTTGCGGCGGTTCCAGCGCGACGGCGAGGTGGTGCTCTACCGGCCGGTCGGCTGCGAACATTGCGGCGGCACGGGTTTTCGCGGACGCCTGGCGATCTTGGAGTTTTTGGTCATGTCCGACGAGGTGCGGCGGCTGGTGATGAGCCATGCCCAGGCCCGGCAGATCGAGGAAGTCGCCCTGCGGGAGGGCATGCACACCATGTATGATGATGGTATCCGCAAGGCCTTGATGGGGCTTACCACGGTCGAAGAGGTCCTGCGCGTGACTTCGGATTCTTAAAGGCCGCGATGGTTCTCCCGCGCTCCGCCCCCGCTCTGATCCCAAGGTAACCTACGTGCCGCTATATTTTTACAAGGCCGTGAACCGTGACGGCGAATCGGTGGAATCGGAGCGGGAAGCCGCCGATGAGATGAGCCTGGTCCTGGCGCTCCAGGGCGAAGGCCTGATCCCGATCCGGGTGGCGCCTGCAGGCGCGCGTCCGTTTGCCTGGCTCAGTCTGTCGCGGCGCCGGAACAAGATTTCGCAGAAGCACATCGGCATCTTCACCCGGGAGCTGCTGACGCTCCTTCAGGCCGGCTTGCCCCTGGACCGGGCGTTGTTCGTGCTGGAAGACCTGACCCGGGAGGACGTCGCGCTCAACGGCATGATCGGGCGCGTCATCGAATTGGTGAAAGGCGGTTCGCAGCTCTCGGCCGCGCTGGAGCGGCAGGAGGGCGTCTTCTCTCGTTTTTACCTGAACCTGATCCGTGCCGGCGAGGCTGGCGGCGCGCTGGAAGAGGTACTGGAGCGTCTGACGGATTATCTCGAGCGATCCAAGGAGCTGCGGGATACGGTTTCGACCGCGATGATCTATCCCGCCATCCTGCTGACCATGTCCGTCGGCTCCTTGTTGCTGCTACTCACCTTCGTGGTGCCGCAGTTCGAGGAGATGTTCGAAACCGCCGGCAAGGAGCTGCCGGTGCCGACGCAGATCGTGGTAGGGATAGCCGAAATCCTCAAGAATTACTGGTGGGCGCTTTTTGGCGCGGTGCTGGTGCTGGTGGCCTGGGGGCGCTACGAGCTTGCGGAGCCCTCGCGCCGGCTGGTCTGGGACCGGCGCTTTCTCGGCTGGCCCTTGTTTGGCGATCTGGTGCGCAAGGTCGAGGTGGCCAACTTCGCCCGGACATTGGCGACCCTCCTAGGGAACGGCGTGCCCCTGCTGGGCGGTCTTTCGATCGTCAAGGAAACGCTCGGGAACCGGGCGGTGGCGGAACGGGTCGATACCGCCATGGACAATCTGAAGGAAGGGGGAGCCTTGTCCGGCCCCCTGAGCGATGCCGGCGTTTTCCCTACGCTGGCCTTGCAGATGATCAAGCTCGGCGAGGAGTCCGGGCATCTGACCGAGATGCTGGAACGGGTCGCGGTCACTTACGACAAGGAGATCAAGATTACGGTCCAGCGTATTCTCGCGCTGCTGGAACCGGTGTTGATCGTAGGGCTCGGCATCATGATCGGCGGCATCATCGTGTCCATCCTGATGGCCATCGTGAGCGTAAACGATTTGGCCTTCTAATCCCCCAAACCCCTTTCCCTTGGTTGAGGTTTTTCATGAAGCATATGCGTTTTTTCCGTAGCGGCAGCAGCGGTTTTACCCTGATCGAGCTGCTGGTGGTGCTGGCCATCATCGGCCTCTTGGCCGGGCTGGTCGGTCCCCAGGTCATGAAGCACCTGGGCGAGTCCAAATCCAAGACTGCCCGCCTTCAGCTCGAAGAGCTGGCATCGTCGCTGGACATGTACAAACTCGACGTGGGGCGTTATCCCACCACCGAAGAAGGGCTGAACGCCCTCATCGAACAGCCCAGCACGGCTCGGGTCTGGAACGGACCGTACCTGCGCAAGAAGAAGGTCCCGCTGGATCCCTGGAACAACCCCTTCCATTACACCGCGCCGGGACAGCACGGTAAGTTCGATCTGTGGTCGCTCGGCCAGGACAACGCCGAAGGCGGGGAAGGCGAAGACGCCGATATCCTCGGCTGGGAGTAAGGTGCGGCCGGGGATGCGCAGCCGTGGCTTCACCTTGCTGGAAATGCTGCTGGTGCTGGGCATCGGCGCAATCCTCATGGCGGTCGCGGTTCCCAACGTCATCCCCGCCATCGAAGCCGCCCAGCTCGGCTCCGCCGCCCGCGATGTGGCTTCGGGGCTCAGGTTCGCCCGCGGCCAGGCCTTGAGCCGGCGCCAGGAAGTGCGGTTCACGCTGGATGTGCCGGGACGCCGCTACCGGGTCAGCACCCGCCCCAAGGTTTTCGGTCTGCCGTCGGCGGTGGGGCTCAGACTGTTCACCGCAGCCGGCGAGGCCGAGGGCGAGGGGGTCGGCAGTATCCTGTTCTTCCCGGACGGCTCCTCGACGGGAGGGCGGGTGACCCTGGAGGCCGCCGGCCGGAAGCGGCTGATCGACGTCAACTGGCTCACGGGCAGGATTTCGTCCAGTGCGGAAGAAGCGGACGATTCCTGATTTCCGGTTCCAGGCCGGCTTTTCGCTGCTCGAGATGCTGGTGGCCTTTTCCATCATGGCCATCGCGCTGGGCGTGCTGATGCGGGTTTTCGGCGGCGCGACCCGCTCGGCCCGGATCGCCGGGGAGTATTCCCGCGCCGTGATCGCCGCGGAGTCGGTGCTCGACGACGTCGGCTTGGAGACCCCGCTGGCGCCCGGCGTGACCGAAGGGCGTTTCGGCGACGAATTCCGTTGGATTCTGCGGATTGCCCCTTTGCCCATCCCGGCCCTGGAGCAGCAATTGGGGCCCGCCAACGCGCCTCCCACGGGTTCTCCGCTGGCCGGACTCAAGCTGTTCGCCGTGGATGCCAGCGTGGTATGGGGTGAGGGCGAGGAGCCCCGGGAAGTCACCTTGAGTACCCTGAGGTTGTTCAACGAGAACCCGGGTCTCGGCCCCGGCCATCTGCCTGGCGGCCTATTCGGGCAACGCATGTGACCATGGCGCCCCGCGGTTTTACCCTGATCGAGGTGTTGATCGCCACCAGCCTGCTGGCGGTGATGTCGCTGATTCTGACGGCGAGTCTCCGCATGGCGGCAGCGTCGTGGGAAAAAGGGGAGGTCTCGGTGGAGCGGGCCAGCCGCGCCCTGGTGGTTCAGGAGTTTCTTCGCGCCCGTCTGACGGTGGCGTTTCCGATCCGCGAACCCGGCGAGATGAACCGGTTGACTGTCGCATTCCGCGGCGGGCCGCAGACTTTGAGTTTCGTATCGACTTTGCCGGCCTATATCCGCGGTGGTCTCCACCGGTTCCGGCTGTATCTGGCGCAACGGGAAGAGGGCATGGATCTGCGGATCGCGGTGTTGCCTTTGACCAACAATCCCTGGGACCCGGTCACGCCCATCGACGACGTGCTGGTCCTGGAAGGGGTGGAGCAGTTCCGCCTCTCCTATCTGGGACAGAATGAACGGACCGGCGACTTGGCCTGGGTCGAGGAATGGAACGAACCGGTGATGCCGCGGATGGTCCGCCTCGCGATCAAGCCGGAAGGCGAGGATCCGTGGCCGCCGCTGATGGTGGCGCCCCGCCTCGAAATATTACGGTGAACGAAGCCCGCATTTGCCGGCTCGGGATACCAATCCGCTACGACGCGAACACACTCCTGATACAAAATCATGGTTAACTCTGGTCCGTGGCTGAAGGTTCCCAGCCATATGAAGGTAGCTTGTTCATGCGTCTTCATCTCTCTCCCTTGACGGAGCGGCCGGCTTACCCCCTTATGCATCCCCCTTGCTGCCGGCCGCTCCGCTTTTTTTTTCAGGTCCTTCCCGCGGCCATCCGAAATTCCCGCGGGGTTCGACATTGACGACGCCTGCGGCCCGCAGCCAGTGCGGCATGGCGCTCGTCCTGGTTCTTTGGATGCTGACGCTCATGACCATCATGGCCGGAAGTTTTTCCCTCACCTTGCGCCGCGAATCGGAACTGGTCAGCAGCATCCGCGGAACGGCTCAGGCGCGTGCGCTGGCGGAAGGCGGGATTTACTACGCCATGCCCATGCTTGCCGAAAGAGACTCGGCCAAGCGTTGGAAGACCGACGGCACGCCTTACCCCGTCACGCTGGGCACGGCGCGCCTGATGATCCGTGTCTTGGATGAAGATGGCAAGCTGGACATGAATACCGCATCGGATGCCGCGCTCAGGGAACTGTTCCTGCAGGTGACGGGAGATGGCGATCTGGCTCAGCGCCTGTCGGACGCCATCGTGGATTGGCGCGATCCTGATGATCTCAAACGCCTCAGCGGCGCGGAACGCAACGAATATCAAGCCATGGGGAAAACAGGGCCGCGCAACCGCCCGTTCCAGGTCGCCGATGAACTGATGGAGGTGCTGGGATTGACCCCCGCGGTTTATCAGCGCATCGAGCCGCTGATCACGGTGTACACCGGGCGCGACGGCATCAATCCGGCCAAGGCCGGTCCGGAGATGTTGCGCATCGTGTTCAAGGGCGACGAAGCCGCAGTTGCCGAATATATCGCCCAGCGTTCCGTCGCAGTCGGAAACGCCCCCCCGCCGATCCCCGCGAACCGCGCCAACAGTCCGATCAAACTGACGACCGGCGGCGACACCGCTTACAGCGTATGGGTCGAAGCTGTGCTTCCCGACGGCGACAGAGCGGCCGTGGAGGCTGTGTTGATGCGCCAGCAGAATGCCCGGAATTTGCCGTTTTCCGTATTAAATTGGAAAATTCCCCGTTTACACGAATCTTCCGGTGGCATTCCCGCCGGTGCCAGGTATTGATGCGGAACTGTCCTAACGATCATGGCGATCAGCCGGCCTGGATCATGACAAATCGGCAGGACAGCCGATTTACAGGTCCCGTCCTTGGGGCCTGCCCTTCGGGCCATGCTCCGCATGTTCAAATTTGCTCCCGGCAAATTTGTGCACGCTTTGCGCCCGAAGGGTGCGATACAGGGAGGTATCGCATGAGCGCGACTGCCCGCCATGATCGTTCCCCTCACCCTGGCCCAATGTCTTCGGGTGCGCTTCGCGCGACCAAATCCAGTCCCTCCGGATTTGTCCCGCTTGCGGGAGAGGGGGACAAGGAAACGCTTCGCGTTGTTTCACGTTAACGGGTACGGATACTGACTCTTCAGCCCATGGTGGATTTCAGCAAACCGATAGATCTGGATGTCCAGGGGTTCCTGCGATGGTGGGGGGGCGAACTGGCCTTCCTGGTTCCGGACCGGCTCCGGCGCCTGTTGGGGGGGCGAACATCCTGGATCTTTCTGACTTGGCGCGCGGACGTGCTGGAGGCTGTACACCGGACCGCGGGCGGCGAGCGCCGGCTCGGCTCATTCACACTGGACGAGGCGGGACGTGAAGCTCGGCGCCAATTGCTGGAGGCGGAGCCCGAGCTGGCCGAAGTCCGGACCGTTTTCCGGCTCCTGCCCGACCAGTGCATGACGCGGGTGGTCAAGCTGCCGTTGGCCACGGAAGAAAACCTTCGGCAGGTCATCGCGTTTGAGCTCGACCGCCTCACGCCGTTCAAGCCCGATAAGGTCTATTTCGGCGCACGGGTGATCGAACGGCTGAAGGCGGCGGGGCAGATCCGGGTGGATCTCGCCGTGGTGCCGAAAGACCGGCTGGATCTGATGCTGGAGTCGATGATCGCATCCGGCTGGCAGCCGGACTATGTAGACGTGAGCGAGGATCCCTTCAAGCGGGCGCACCAGTTGTTGCCCGAAAGGTTTCTTGTGAAAAAAAGCCGCTGGAACCGCTGGCTCAACTTCGGTCTGGCCGGTCTGGCCGTGGCGCTGGTTCTGGCGCTCCTGATCGTACCGGTCTGGAAAAAGAGCGAGTGGGTCGACCAGCTCGAGGCCGAGGTGCGCAAAGCGGGCAAGGCGGCCAAGGAAGTCGAGGCGCTGCGGCAGGAGGCGGAGCAGATGGCGCACGAGATGGGGTATCTGGCCCAAAAGAAACGCAAGGACCCGATCGTGCTGGACGTCCTCAACGAATTGAGCAAGGTCATGCCGGACGATACCTGGCTGAACGGCCTCCAGTACAAGGACGGGCACCTCGTCGTCCAGGGGCAGTCGCCGTCGGCTTCCAGCCTGATTGCCCGCATGGAGACCTCGGAGGCGTTCAAAAATACCAACTTCGTGTCGCCCGTCACCAAGGATGTATCGAGCGGCCTGGAGCGGTTCCAGATCGCGTCGGATGCGGTCAGTGGGAGGTCTTCTGAAGAGCCTGCTCAAGCTGAAAATCCAGGTCAGTAAGTCCAGGGCCGCGGCCTTAGGGTTGCTGGCGCTGGTTATCCTGGCTCTGTACGGGCTGATCATGGCGCCGCTGTGGGCCTTGTCCGCCGGTTACGACGAGTCGATCGAAAGCCTCTTGTTCCGGCTGAAGCGCTTGCAGACGGTGGCGGCCGAACGGCCGTATTGGGAAAAACGCCTGGAGGAAATCCGCAACGAAGGGGAACAGGCGAAGAACCTGTTTTCCCAGGCAACGCCCGCCCTGGCCGCGGCGGATCTTCAGTCGCGCATCAAGGATACCGTGACCTCCGCGGGAGGCGAATTGATCAGTACCCAGGTGATCCCCGAGCGCAAGGAAGACCAGTTCACCCGCATCGCCGTGAAAGTGCGTTTGAATGGCAGCACCGAAGTGCTGCGGCAAGTGCTGTACGAGATCGAGTCGGAGCAGCCGGTGCTGTTCGTGGAAAACCTCAACCTCCGCCCGATCCGGGTTCCGCCCCGGCCCGGCCAGAAGCAGGCGGTAGCGCCGGACAAGCTGAGCATCGATTTCGATGCGGTCGGCTACATGCCGCAGAAAGCGCCATGAACATGAAAGTGGACATGGGGAAACTGAGCCCCGAGCTCCGATTGTCGCTGCTGCTCGCCGTGGTTTGCGCGGGGCTGGGGCTGCTGCTCGTGGGCGAGTGGTACAGCGTGGATCGGATGCACCGCATTCCGCAGGTTTCGAAGGCGGCGGACAAAGCCCCCGCCGAAGAGCCGGAACTTGCTCCTTTCGAATTTCCCGACCTCGGCGAATTCGAGGAGTTGGTCGAACGCCCCTTGTTCGTGGAAGGGCGCAGACCGCCGCCGGAAGTCGTGGAAGAGCCGCCGCCGCCGGTAGCCCGCACTCCGCTCGATCTCAAGCTGATGGGGATGATTTTTTCGCCCAGCGGAAAAACCGCCTTGCTGGTCGATCCGAAGGGCAAGTACAAACGGGTCAAGCAAGGTGGCGTCGTCAACGGCTGGGTTCTCAAAGAACTGAAAACGGATGGCGTGGTCATGCAGCAGGATGGCGAGACGAAGGAGCTTCCGCTGCTGAAGGCCAAACCGAAAGTCGCGGGAGGGGGTGCGCCGCAGCCGCCCGCCGAAGCCAAACCGTCCAAGAAGCCGCCCGGTAACGTCCAGTCTCCGGATGCAGAAACGCTGGATGAAGAAGATGCCGAAATGGCTGAACCCGAGGACGACGCCGACATCGAGAGCGACGGCGCCGAGGAAGCAGAGGACCAAAGCGATGAGTAATCTTTTCAACGAATTGCAATCGACAGCGCATGCCTAAGTTCATTCAAAGAATCGTCGCCGTCTCCGTCTCGGCGGCCGTCGGCCTGAGCGGTTGCGAGTCGCTGCTACCCGACTTTTACCGTAAGCCCGTCTCACCGGACAGCCTGAAGATCGAAAAGGTGTCGGCCGAGCCCGCGCCATCGCCGCTGGCGGAAGCCCAGACCGATATGCTCAAGAAAACCGAGTACTACCCGCGGAAAGGCTCGGTGGTCAATCCGCCTTCGCCGTCCGGCGCTGGCTACCCGGGTTCCGGAACCTCCAGCGGCGGTGCTACAGGGACAGGGGGCGGCAGGACCGCGCCCCGCAAAGAAGGCAAGTACACCCTCAATTTCGACGATGCCGACCTGTCCGAGGTCACCAAGGTCATCCTCGGCGATACGCTGAAGGTGAATTACGTTCTGAGCCCCAAGGTCACCGGCAAGGTGAGTCTGCAAACCACCCGGCCGCTGACCGAGGACGAGATGATCCCGACGCTGGAGACCCTGCTGCGGATGAACGGGGCGGCGCTGATCCGCGATGGCGGCATGTACAAGATCGAGCCCGATGCCCAGGCCGCGATCAGCGCCTCCGGCCCTGGTGTCGGCCGGGGGATGATGGAGCCGGGCTACCAGTTGCGGGTCATCCCTCTGCGTTTCATCAGCGCCCAGGAAATGCAAAAGGTGCTGGAACCCATCATGCCGCCCAAGGCCGTGCTGCGGATGGACGAAGCCCGTAACCTGGTCATGGTCGCCGGTACCGCGGAAGAACTGGGTGGCGTCATGGAGGCGGTACAGATCTTCGACGTCGACTACATGCGGGGCATGTCCGTGGCCATCTATCCGGTCAAGAATGCCGACGTGCCGACGATCGCGGACGAACTGACCAAAGTTTTGGGCCTTGGCGGCAAGGGCGCCATGGGCAATGTGTTGCGCATCCTGCCGATCGAACGCCTCAACGCCATCCTCGCGGTCGCGCCGGAGATGCACCTCCTGCAGGAGGTGCAGGACTGGATCGAGCGGCTCGACCGCTACAACACCACCCGTACCGGCAACGTCCACGTGTATCGCTGCCAGCATGTGGATGCAACGGAACTCGCCCGGACGCTGGGGGGGATTTTCGGAGGAGGCGCGGGAAGGCAGGGTCCGTCGCTGGCGCCGGGATTGACCGGCATGGATGTGGGGAGCGGAACTGCCAGCGGCTTCGGTTCGGCTTCCGCAACTGCCGGGGGTTTTGGCGGGACTTCTTCCGGCTATGGAGGATCGGGCGGTTCTTTCGGCGGCTCGGGAAGTTCGTTCGGAAGCTCCGGGACCAGCGGCACCGGCAGCGGCTCCAGCTTGGGTGGAACGACCGGCAGCACGGGAACTTCCGGAAGCGGAGGCGGGCTAGGCCGGTCTGGCGGCGGCGGATTGGGCGGGGCCGGCGGTGGACTCGGTACCACTGGGGGCGGCTTCGGCGGTGGAAGACCGGGCGCAGGTGGTCAGGGAGCAACCATGATGCAGCTCGGCGCCAACGCGCGGGTCGTCGCCGATCCCTCGAACAATGCGCTCATCGTCATCGCCAAGAATCAGGACTGGAAGGAGATCGAGGCGGTGATCCGGGCATTGGACGTCTTGCCGTTACAAGTGCTCATCGATGCGACCATCGTTGAGATCAGCCTGAGAAACGATCTCCAGTATGGTTTGAAGTGGTTGATCAGCAGTGGCACCAGCACGGAAGCTCTTGGTAGCCCGCTTGCGAGTACAATCCAGGACTTTATCAAAGGTGCGGCATCGGCCAGTGGGGGATTCAGCTATGCATTGATCGCCAACGGCGGTAATGTCAAGGTCCTGCTCAACATGCTGGCGAAGGAGAATCTGGTCAACGTAATTTCCTCGCCTTCGCTCATGGTTCTGAACAATCAACAGGCCAAGATCAACGTCGGAGATCAGGTGCCGGTGCTGACGGGTACGACGGCCAGTGCTACGGTCAGTCTTCAGCAGTTTAGCCAGTACCAGCAGCAGCAGTCGGGCGTCACACTGCAAATCCGGCCGAGGGTCAACGCCGGGGGGTTGGTCTCGCTGGA
The DNA here is from genome assembly GCA_040753975.1 of Pseudomonadota bacterium. Lineage (GTDB taxonomy): Bacteria > Pseudomonadota > Gammaproteobacteria > Methylococcales > Methylococcaceae > Methylococcus. The sequence goes on along the minus strand of JBFMDC010000012.1, from coordinate 41,295 downwards.
AATATTTCAGGCGATATCGACGCCCTCGCCGATCAACGTTTCGCCTACGCAGACTACCTTCCAATTCGCCAATCGGGAAATCCAGAGCATGGTTGCCGTGCCTAATGGTGAAACGCTGGCTTTGGGCGGGCTGATTTCGGACAAGCGCACTGAAACTCAGACCGGTGTGCCATACCTGAACCAACTCCCGATGATCGGCTGGATGTTTGGGTCTACCGAAATCAAACCTGAGCGGACGGAATTGGTGGTCTTGATTACTCCGCGGGTCGTGGAGAAGAAAGGGGACATTACTTCGATCAGCAATGAATTCCGCCGCAAATTGACCACCCTCTACAGGGGCGAGCCGGATGCCCAGCCGGCGCCCGTGGAGCCCGCCAGCCCCTGAGTGAAGATGCCGCGGCGCGGCTCAGGCCCGCGCCACGGCCCATACGTCGATCCGTTGGATGCCCGCCTTCCGCAGTGTCCGCGCCAGCTCGCCCGCGGTTGCCCCGGTGGTGACCACGTCATCAAGGATGGCGACATGGCGCGCCTTGATTTCCCGTTCCAGCCGGAATGCGCCGCGGATGTTTTTCCTCCGTTCTTCAGCTGACAGTTCGGCGTGCGGCCGGGTGGTGCGGCTGCGCTTGCAGGCCCGAAATTCCAGCGGGACGTTCAGGTTCCGGCTCAGGTGCCGGGCGATTTCCAGCGACTGGTTGAAGCCGCGTTCCCGGTAGCGGGAGGGGGGCAGCGGAACCGGAACGATGAGTTCGGGCATTTCCGCGTGTGTCCGGAAATGGGCGGCGGCCAATTCTCCCAGCAGGCGGGCAAAGGCGTGCCGATGGCTGAACTTGAGTCCGTGTATCAGATGCCGGATGGGTTCCTCGTAGCGGAACGCCGCGCGGCAGCTATCGAACGGCGGCGGCTGTTGCAGGCAGCGGCCGCAGGGGCTGGGCGCGCCGTCCGGCAGGGCTTCCCCGCAGCGCAGGCAGGCGGTACCGGTCCTGGGAAGGGGGCGTTCGCATGCCCCGCACAGGTCCAGCCCATCTTCTCCGGTGTCTCCGCACAACAGGCAGGTGGGCGGATAGATCCAGTTCTGTATAATATTCAGCCAGTCGTTTACAGTTTTCATGGTTGCGCGTTGACAGAGGCGGTCGGCGTGTTCGTGTTCTGATTTTCTAACCCGCCCGTGTGCGAATTTTGGTTGGGCTCTCCCTCATCCCCATCCCTTCTCCCCGAGGGAGAAGGGGGCTGAATCCCCTCTCCCTCTGGGAGAGGGGCAGGGGTGAGGGCGCCGACCTTCGCGTGGGGCTGGTATCCGGGTCATCCACTGGAGATCGAGTGTAATGCAAGCAGAAGTTGCGGTAACGACGAAGCAGGATCGAGCTACAGAACCGGTGCTGCGCCATGACTGGAGCCAGAACGAGGTCGAGGTCCTGTTCGCGCTGCCGTTCAACGAACTCATGTTCCAGGCCCAGACCGTACATCGTCGCCATTTCGACCCCAATGAAGTCCAGGTCAGCAGCCTGCTCAGCGTCAAGACCGGTGCCTGTTCGGAAGACTGTGCCTATTGTCCGCAGAGCGCACATCACGAGACGGGCCTCAAGCGCGAGTCGCTGATGCCGCTGGAGGAAGTGCTGGATGCCGCCCGCCGGGCCCGTTCCGAAGGCGCCACGCGGTTCTGCATGGGCGCGGCTTGGCGCAGTCCGCGCGATGCCGACCTGGAGGCCATCGCGGCGATGGTCGAAGGCGTCAAGGCGCTGGGGATGGAAACCTGCGTCACCGCGGGGATGCTGAGCGACGAGCAGACCCGGCGGCTCAAGGAAGCGGGGCTGGATTACTACAACCATAACCTGGACACCTCGGAAAGCTACTACGGCGAGATCATCACCACCCGGACCTACCGGGACCGGCTGGATACCCTGCAGCGGGTGCGCGACGCCGGCATGCATGTGTGCTGCGGCGGCATCGTCGGCATGGGGGAATCCGCCGCCGACCGCGCCGGATTGCTGACCGGTCTCGCCAATCTGCCGCGCCATCCGGAGAGCGTGCCGATCAACCTGCTGGTGAAAGTGGAAGGTACGCCGCTGGCGGATGTGGCCGCGCTCGATCCGCTCGACTTCGTGCGCACCGTCGCCGTAGCGCGGATCATGATGCCGGCATCCCGGGTGCGGCTGTCGGCCGGGCGTTCGGATATGAGCGACGAGATGCAGGCCCTGTGTTTCCTGGCCGGGACCAATTCGATCTTCTACGGCGAGAGACTGCTGACGACGGAGAACCCAGAGGCCCAGCGCGACCGGCGGTTGTTCGCGCGCCTGGGGTTGCGCATGGCGGGCCTGGGCTGCTGAGTTCCATGGCGTTCGATCCGGCCGCGGCCTTGCAGGCGATCAGGGCGCGCGATGCCTACCGGCGGCGGCGTATCGCCGAAGGTCCCCAGGACGTGCGAGTCGTCATTGACGGCCGCCCCATGGTCAATTTCTGCAGCAACGATTATCTGGGGCTGGCGAACCATCCTGCCGTGCGCGAGGCCTTCCGGCGGGGAGTCGACCGCTGGGGCGCCGGCTCCGGAGCCTCTCACCTCGTCTGCGGCCACTCGGCGGCGCACCATGCGCTGGAAGAAGAGCTGGCCGAATTCACTGGCCGTCCGCGGGCTTTGCTGTTCTCCACCGGCTATATGGCCAATCTCGGCGTCGTGTCCGCCCTGGTCGGAAGAGGCGATGCGGTATTCGAGGACCGGCTGAACCATGCCTCCCTGCTCGATGGCGGTCTCTTGTCCGGCGCCCGCTTCCAGCGTTATCCCCATGCCGACACGGGTGCCCTAGATGCGGCGTTGGTCGAGTCCCGCGCCGAAACCAGGCTGGTCGTGACCGACGGCGTGTTCAGCATGGACGGCGACTTGGCGCCCTTGCCGGAGCTGGTCCGCGTCGCAGGGCGGGGCGGAGCCTGGCTGATGGTCGACGATGCCCACGGCCTGGGCGTCCTCGGCGAGGAAGGGCGAGGAACCCTGGAGCATTTCGGGCTGGGCGAGACCGAAGTTCCCGTGCTGGTGGGCACCCTGGGCAAGGCGCTGGGCACTTTCGGCGCCTTCGTGGCGGGTTCGGAGGATCTGATCGACTACCTGATCCAGCGTGCCCGCCCTTATGTCTACACCACTGCGCTGCCTCCGGCGGTCGCGGAGGCGACCCGGGCCAGCCTGCGCCTCGTGCGCGGCGAGCGGGAGCGGCGGGAGCGGCTGCATCGCAACGTGCGGCGTTTCCGTGCCGGTGCCGCGAGCCTGGGGCTCGAACTCGGCGACCTGGCCGGCCCGATCCAGCCCATCGTGACCGGCGCCAACGCCGCCGCGCTCGAAGCCAGCCAGCGCCTGGCCGGGCGTGGGTTCCTGGTGAGCGCCATCCGTCCGCCTACCGTGCCGGAAGGCACCGCCCGCCTGCGGATCACCTTGTCCGCGTCCCACACCTGCGACCAGGTCGACGGCCTGCTCGAGGCGCTGGCCGCGGCTGTCCCTTAAGGAGGCTTGAATGGGGCTCTTCGTCGAGACATCGGGGAGGGGGCCCGACCTCATCCTGATCCATGGCTGGGGCATGCACGGCGGCATCTGGTCCGGTTTCGCGCCGCTGCTGGCCGATCGTTACCGGGTGACGCGCATCGACCTGCCGGGACATGGCAGCAGCCCGATGCTGTTGGGCTGGTCGCTCGAAACCGTGGCGGCGGCCGTTCTGGAGGTTGCGCCCAAGCCGGCGCACTGGGTGGGCTGGTCGCTCGGCGCCATGGTGGCGCTGGAGGCCGCCCGCACGGCGCCCGAGGCCGTGGCCTCGCTCACCCTGCTGTGCGGCACCCCCCGCTTCGTCGCCGAACCGGGTTGGCCGGGGATGGAGGCGGCCACGCTGACGCGGTTCGCCGACGGCTTTCTGGCCGACTACCAGGAAGCTTGCCGGCGCTTTCTGGCCTTGCAGGTCTGGGGCATGCCGGGCGAGCGGGAACTGTTGCGCGAGGTCCGCAGCCACTTGTCGGGTAAGCCGCAGCCGGAGCGGACGGCGCTCCTGGCCGGGCTGGAAGTGCTGCGCCATGCCGACCTGCGCGGGGTATTGCGTGAGCTTCGGCAGCCGGTGCAAGCCCTGCTCGGCCGGCGCGACAAGCTGGTGCCGGCGGGGCTGGGGGCTGCGCTCGCCGAACTGAAACCGGGCTTGACCAGTCACCGCATCGACAACGCGCCCCATGTTCCTTTCCTGACCCATGGCGGCCGGACGGCCCGCCTGATCGATGAATTCATTTCCTTGCCGCAACGCTGAAGCCGCTGTTTCGGCCGCAGATACGCCCGAAAAGCGCTGGGTCGGCGCCTCCTTCGGTTCGGCCGCCGCCGGCTACGACGGCGTCGCGGAATTGCAGCGGGAGGTGGGCGAGTCGCTGCTGGCGCGCCTCCGTCATCTCGGGCTGCGGCCGGCTCGCGTGCTTGACCTCGGGGCGGGTACCGGCCATTTCTCCGGCTTGCTGGTTTCGGCCTTCCCCGCTGCCGAATCCTTCGCGGTGGACATCGCCGAAGGCATGCTCCGGTTCCTGCGCTCGCAGCGGCCCTCCGCCAACGGCATCGGCCTCGTGGTGGGCGACGCGGAGGCGCTGCCGCTGGCAGATGAATCCGTCGACCTGATCTTTTCCAACATGGCGTTCCAATGGTGCGAACGGCTGGACCTTGCCTTTGCGGAATGCCGCCGGGTGCTCCGGCCGGGTGGCGTTCTGGCGTTCAGCACCTTCGGTGAGCGGACGCTGGGCGAATTGCGTGCGGCATGGTGTGCGGTCGACGGCTACAGCCACGTCAACGCCTTCGCGGCGCGCCGCTCAGTGGAGCAGAGCCTGCGGGCCCGGGGATTCTCGGAGGTCCGCGTGGACGCCGCCAGCATTGCACGCGTTTATCCGTCGGTCCTGGCGCTGATGAAGGAGCTGAAGGCGCTGGGAGCACGCAATCTGACCCGGAACCGGCCCCGCCATCTGCTGGGCCGGCACACCCTGGAACGGGTGAGTGAGGCTTACGGACGTTTGCCCGGCATGACGTCCGGCGTGACCGCGAGCTTTGAAGTGTTGACCGCATTGGTCGAAAAATGAGGGGGGAGTGGTGTTCGAACAGTGGGCGGGATGACTCCTTGCGTCTCTTCCTCGGGGCTGGTCAGCCGGCCGGTTCGGTGATACCGTCCGCCGTGCTGGAATTCCCCAGCGCACTAGACAATGTAAGGAGTCGCAAGATGCGTAAGCCGATCGAAAAATTGAAACTGGTCTGTGTCGCAGTGATAGGTCTCGTCGGCCCGGTTTGCGCCGAGGAGCCGGCGGCAACCCAAAAGCCGCACGCGGCCGAAAGGATGGGAGGAATGGGTCCCGGCATGATGGGCGGGGGCATGATGAGCGAGGAGCAGATGGATCAGCGCGTCAAGATGATGCAGGATCACATGCTGCAGATGCACGAGATCATGGACAAGATCGAGGCGACGACGGACACGGCGGAAAAGGAAAAGCTGAAGCAGCAACAGCGCGACATGATCAAGCAGCACATGAAGGCGCATCACCAGATGATGATGCAGATGCAGCATCAGGGCGGGATGGGCCACGGCGGAGGCGCGGCGGCCAGCCCTAAGCCTTGATTCAGGCGTGGAGCTGGGTTTTTTCGGCGCCACCGGGACGGTCACCGGTTCCAAGTATCTGGTGACCGAGGGGCAGAGCCGTATCCTGGTGGATTGCGGGCTGTTCCAGGGATTCAAGCAGCTCCGGCTGCGCAACCGCGAGCCTTTCCCGGTGGCGCCGGACAGTCTCGATGCGCTGGTTCTGACTCACGCGCACATCGACCACAGCGGCTACATTCCGCTGCTGGCGCGCAACGGTTTCGCCGGACGCATCCATTGCACGCCGGCAACCTTCGACCTGTGCCGGATACTGCTGCCCGACAGCGGCCACCTCCAGGAAGAGGAGGCCGAATACGCCAACCGGCGCGGATTCTCGCGCCATCATCCGGCCTTGCCGTTGTACACGCGGGAAGATGCCGAGCGTTGCCTGGATCTGTTCGAGCCCGTCGATTACGGCCGGGAGGTGCGGCTGGGCGGCGAGTTCCGGTTCCACTTCCAGCCGGCCGGCCACATCCTCGGAGCAGCCTCGGTGATACTTCGCGGCCGGCGCGCCTCCCTCGTTTTTTCGGGCGACCTGGGGCGGCCCGGAGATCCGACCATGCGGAGCCCCATGCCTTGCCCGGCGGCCGACTTTCTCGTGGTCGAATCCACCTACGGCGACCGCCTTCATGGCGTCGAAGACCCGGTGGAGACGTTCGGCAACTACATCGGACGTACCTGCCGCCGCGGCGGCGTCGTGCTGGTCCCCGCCTTCGCCGTCGGCCGCGCCCAGGCCGTGTTGTACTGCATCCACCGCTTGAAGGTTGCCGGGAAAATGCCGGATATCCCCGTCTATCTGGACAGCCCGATGGCCGTGGACGCCACCGAACTATTCCGCCGTTACCGCTCGGAGCACCGGCTTTCCTCTGAGGAGGCCGAGGCGGTGTGCCGGACCGCACGCTACGTCAACACTGCGGAGGAATCCAAGAGGCTGAGCGCCCGCAAGACGCCGATGGTCCTGATTTCGGCGAGCGGCATGGCGACCGGCGGACGCGTGCTGCACCATCTCAAGGCCTTCGCTCCGGATCACCGCAATACCGTGCTGTTCACCGGCTTCCAGGCGCCGGGGACGCGCGGCGCGGCGATCCTGGGCGGCGCCGGAGTGGTCAAGATCCATGGCGAGTATGTTCCGATCCGGGCCGAGGTGGGGCTGGTCGAAAATTTGTCGGCCCATGCCGATTGCGGCGAAATTCTCGATTGGCTGCGTCAGTGTCCCAGGCCGCCGATCAAGACATTCATCACCCATGGCGAGCCCGAAGCGGCCGATGCGCTCCGTTTCCGGATCGAGCACGAACTGGGCTGGGATTGCCGGGTGCCCGAATACCGCGAAACGATAGGTTTGGGATGAGCCGTGATGGTAGCCGCTGAATTTGACATTTCTTTATGATGAACTAAACATACTAAGCGTTAAGAAAGAAATGTCATTCGTCACCTCGGCAGGGATTGCCGAGGTCCAGGTTACATGGATGTATCAGCCTCCCCATCCCTGGGTTCTGGATTCCTGCAATCCATGCCGGAATGACGAGAGAAGCGACATTCATTTCTTTACGCTTAGTAAGTAATCGTTCATACCCCCCCACCTTTTTTGCTGGGAACGCGGCCATCCTGGCCGCTTTTTCAGCGGGCGGGACGCCCGCGCTCCCAGGGGACTGAGCGGTTACTGTTGGACCGTTCGGCTGTCGCCATTTCCATTGCCTAGGCCGGGCACGTACTCGGGATGAAGCGGCACTCGACTTCCAGATCGCGTCCGATTTGTTCCTGCAAGGCCTGAATGCCGAACTGCTCGGTGGCATTGTGTCCGCCGGCATACATGTGTACTCCCGCCTCCTGCGCCTCGTGCCAGTCGTGTTCGCTCATTTCTCCGGTGATGTAGGCGTCCAGCCCCGCCTTCGCCGCCTCGGCCCAGCCGCCGTTGGCGCCGCCGGTGATGATTCCGACCGTGCGGACCGGCGCCGTCGCGTCCGGCGTTGCCAGCACCACGGCGTGTTCGAGGATTTCCGCCAGCCGCTCCCGCAGCGCCGAAGCCTGCAACGGGACCTGCAGCTTGCCCTGGACGCCGGTCGGGCAGCCCTGATAGTCGCCGAACGGCGCCTGTTCGCCCAGGCCGATCCTGTGCCCCAGCACCGCCGCATTGCCGATTTCCGGGTGAGCATCGAGAGGTAGATGATAGGCGTACAGGTTGATTTCATTGCGCACCAGCGGAAAGACCCGCCGCGCGAAAGGACCGATCAGAGGGCGGGCGCCGTGGAATTTCCACAACAGGCCGTGGTGCACGATCAGGGCGTCGGCTTGCCATTCGGCAGCAGTGGCGATCGAATGGGCCGTCGCCGACACCGCGAAGGCGATCCGCCGGATTTCCTCGCGTCCCTCGATCTGCAGGCCATTCGGGCCATAATCGGCGAACGCGCCGGGATTCAGCAGCGTAGCGAGGAATTGTTCGAGAGCAGAGCGGGTGATTGCCATGGAGCGGGTTGAAAGCATGAGTGGACAGCAATTCTCATTCTGGCTCAAAACCCCGTCGTTCCGGTAGGGAAGCCGGAACCCAGCGCCAAGGATGGTAGCTTGATGGCGTCATGACGGCTGATTCAAGCGCCATACCAGGCCATAGCTTCACGTCCCTGTGACTGGATTGCTCACCGCTTCCCTGCGGTTCGGGCTTTTCGCCCCGCGCTACGCACGTCCCAATTCGCTCCCGGCGAATTGGTCCGGCATCCCTGCAGGAATGACGCCGGGGGTATTGCATGGCTCAGGCTCAAAATGAGAATTGCTGACGAGTGGAAACTCCGATTATCCCCCAAGCGGCAATGGCTCTATCATCTTCTTGATTAGCAAGGAAAGTCAGCTCAACCGAAAATCGTCTTTCCGGCAGGGATTGCCGGAATCCAGAGGCCATGGATGGCGCAGGCTTCTCACGTCCCTGTGTCCTGGATGCCGGCACTCCATGCCGGCATGACGAGCTAGCTGACTATTCTCTAATCAGTATCATCTTTATCTCCCGACCTGAAATTAAGCCCATGATCATCCCTCTTCTCTCCGATCATTCGACGCGGTTTCTCGATCGCTCCCTGGAGGATTTGATGGCCGAACGACTGGCTTGCGACCCCGGCGCAGCCGCCCTGGCGCTGTTCCAGCGCGCGGCGGCGGAAGTGCCGGCCTACCGTGCTTTTCTGGCGTCGCTCGGGATTCGTCCGGACGTGGTGCGGACCCTCACCGACTTCGCCCGCCTGCCTTTGACCGACAAGCCCACCTACATGCAGGCCTATTCCTTGCCGGAGCGCTGCTGGGGCGGGAACCTGGCGGCCTGCGACAGGATCGCGGTGTCCTCCGGCTCGACCGGCAAACCGACCTTCTGGCCGAGGGCTTTGCGTCACGAACTCGACGTCGCCATGCGGTTCGAGCAGGTGTTCGGGGATGCCTTCCAGGCGCATGCCCGCAGCACCCTGGCGGTGGTTTGTTTCGCCCTGGGGAACTGGGTCGGCGGCATTTACACCACCTCCTGCCTGTGGCATCTCGCCCGCAAGGGGTATCCGATCACGGTGGCGACGCCCGGCAACCGCCCCGACGAAATTTTCCGGGTGATCGGCGAGCTGGCGCCGCATTTCGAGCAGACGGTGCTGCTGGGTTATCCGCCGTTCGTGAAAGACGTGATCGATAGCGGCGCGGCCGCGGGGATTTCCTGGGAGCGCCATGCGGTGAAGCTGGTGTTCGCCGGGGAGGTGTTCAGCGAGGAATGGCGCTCCCTCGTCTGCGCCCGGATCGGGTCCGACTCGCCCTGCTACGACACCGCATCGCTTTACGGCACGGCCGATGGGGGCGTCTTGGGCAACGAAACGCCGCTGAGCATCGCCATTCGCCGTTTTTTCGCTTCCCACCCCGAGGCCGCGCGCGAGCTGTTCGGTGAGTCCAGGCTGCCGACGCTGGTGCAGTACGATCCCTTGAGCCGCTATTTCGAATTGCACGACGGTACGCTGGTGGTGACCGGCGACAACGGCGTGCCCCTGATCCGCTACCACATCGCCGACCGGGGCGGGCTGGTTGGCTATGCCGAGATGCGGGATTTCCTGCGCGAGAGGTGCGCGCGTGATCTCGCCGAATACGGATTCGATCCGGCCTGGGGCGAACGGCCTTTGCCTTTCGTCTATCTGTTCGGGCGGGCCGATTTCACCGTCTCCTACTACGGGGCCAACATCTATCCGGAGAACGTGACGGTCGGGCTGGAGCGGCCCGGCATCGTCGGCTGGGTCAGCGGCAAGTTCGTGCTGGAGGCGCCGGAAAGGGCTGGGGGCGACCGCGAGCTGCTGCTGACGGTGGAGCTGTTGCCCGGCGTGGAGGCGGACGACGCCAAGGCGGCGAGGATCGCCGAGTCGGTGCGGACGGAGCTCTTGCGCCTGAACAGCGAGTTCGCCCATTACACACCGGAGGCGCGGCAGACGCCACACGTCGTACTGCGGCCTTTCGCCGATCCGGAGTACTTCCCCGCCGGGGTGAAACACCGTTATACGCGGCAGTCCCTAAAAAGTCGCGAAGCGAATTCTTAGATCTCGCTGCCGGAAGACTAAGGAGCGATACGAATGCGGGCAAGGAACCGGCGTTCCGGACGGGGCGCGGTTCAATAGTGCCGGAGCCGCTGTTCGCGGTAGCCGTCGATGCCTTCCGAAGAGTGGTTCAGCTCGATTGGCAACTCGGCCGTCTTCGGGAGGCATTGCCGGACCGACAGGGCATTGAGACTCTCGGGTACCGGCAGAGGCCGAGTGACGGAATAGGCTTCGTCCAAGCGGCATCCGTAAGTCGTCAGCCGGTAATGCGCCACGAAAATCCCCATAAATCCCGCCGTCAACCAGATATCGGGCACACCCAGATGGTGGCCCAACACCCCGATTCCACCAAGAATCCCATTGATGCCCACCAGCAGCCACGAGGTTTGCCCGGGCGTCAGGTTTTTCCGCAGGAGGATGTGATGGAGATGCTCGCGGTCGGCCACGAAGGGGTTGCCGCCCCGCAGACCCCGCTGAACCATCAGTCTGACCGTGTCGACAACAGGCAACGCCAGGACCCACGCCACTGCAATGGGTGAGAGTATGCGGTTGGGGCCCCCTTCCACCATCTGGATGGCGACCCAGGCCAGGGCGAACCCGAGCAGCATGCTGCCGGAATCGCCGAGGAATACCGCAGCCTTTTTGCGCAAGGGATGGCGCATGTTGTAGACGGCGAAGCCGAGGATAGCCGCCAGCAGTATCCATTCATTGAGAAGTATCGGCTGGCCCACGAGCCAGGTCGCGAAGATGAACCACGACATGGCGGTGACGGCGCAGCCGGCAGCCAGTCCGTCGATGCCATCCGCCATGTTGAATGCGTTGATGAATCCGACCGTGCATAGCACTGTGAAGGGAATCGCGAACAGGCCGAGCCGTAACGATCCCGTGCCGACGATGTCGCCGAGATCGTGAATCATCTTTCCACCCCAAACCACCATGATCAGGGCCGCCCCGATTTCGGTCACAAGCCGGAAGCGGGCGGACAAGCCATACAGGTCGTCGATCAAGCCGACAACAAGAACGAAACCCATGCCCAAAAGCAATATGGGAGAAACGATCCCGGTGCCGCACCCTGAAGCAATGACGAAGCCGCCGTAAATGGCCAAGCCGCCTGTCAGCGGTATCAGCCCCTCATGGGTCTTGCGTCCGCCGGGACGGTCCACCAAGCCGAAGCGTTCGGCGGGTTTGCTCAACAGATGAATGAGAAGCGCGGTGAACGCCAGCCCTCCTCCGGAGATCAGGACGGGGATCGCATTGCCCAGATAGCCAAGGATATCCTCGATCATTGCCATGGTTGTGAAGGCCCGTTTGATTAAAGTCTGGAAATCGGAAAGCACCCTGACCGCGTCAGGCATGGAGCGAGTGCGGGGAAATCAAGCTAATTCAAATATAGTCAATGATCCTGCAAGGAGGGAGGGTAGAAATTACCGAAAATCCTGTATTCAGCACGTTTATTACGCCATGAATGTTACGATCGTTATCGCCTGTGCATCGCCTTGTGTCGCAACTGGCGGAAAGCGCCGGGGCCGGCCCGGCCCAAAGCCCCGGTGTTCCGTGAGCAGCGTGGCCGATACGGAGGTATCGGCGTAGCGTTCGAAAAGTCCGTTGCGCCGCCATTGCTTACCCGGCACACTGGCGCGGTTTTCGATCGGACAGGACATTCATGGGACAAAAACAAGCCGTTGCCGTACCGACGCCCTATGAGCGCCTGATGGCGCTGCCCGACAATCTGGTCGGCGAGATCGTCGACGGCGAGCTTTACACCCGGCCGCGGCCGGCCGGGCCGCATGCTCTCGCCGAAATCGGTCTTTCCCTTGAACTGGGAGGGGCATTCGGAAAAGGCCGGGGCGGCCCCGGCGGCTGGTGGATTTTGCCGGAACCCGAACTGCACTTCGTCCGCGACGTCGAAGTCGTCGTGCCCGACCTTGCCGGCTGGCGCCGCGAGCGCATGCCTGCGGTGCCCGAGGATCACCGCTTCGAAGTGGCGCCCGACTGGGTCTGCGAAATCCTCTCGCCCAATACGGCGAAAAAGGACCGCGCCATCAAGCTGCCGCTGTATGCCCGCCGGGGCGTGGCCCACGCCTGGCTGGTCGATCCGCAGGCGCGTACCCTCGAAGGATTCGAACTGCGCGAGGGTTCATGGCTTTTGCTCGGCACCTACAAGGACGACGACCCGATCTGTCTGGCGCCTTTCGATGCCGTGACTTTTTCGCTGGCGGAGTTGTGGACCTGATATGCGTATCCGAAATCCAGGGCTGCTTTCGATGTTGCCGTTCTTGGCCGCAGTTTTGCTTGGCTGCACTGCATCGAACGAAAAAGTCGAGACTGTGGAAGAGCTTCTTGCCGCTGCAGGGTTCAAGATTTTTTATGCCCAATCGCCTCAGGAACAAGCCAATCTCGATGCGATTCCTCAGCGCCAGCTCGTTTCCCACCGGGTCAAAGACAGTTTGACCTATCTCTATGCCGACAACGAACAATGCGATTGTGTCTATGTGGGCGACCAGGCGGCCCAGGATCGTCTGCGCCGGCTCGCGGCCGAGAAGACGCAGGCGGACTGGCAGGTTGAAGCGTCGGAAATCAAGCTGGACTGGACCATGAACCCGGCGGTGTGGGGTGGCATGTATCCCTGACCAGTCGGATGCGGTTTGAGACCGGTTTTCGTTGACCGCCCATCGGGAATTGACGTACCCGGTTTCGCTGCTAAGCTCCGTTCAGTACATGAACGGAAGCACCGCCGAACCGATGACGCCCCCCGAACAAGCCCAGATGCGAATTCTCAAGATCCTTGAAGACTCTCCCAGCGTCAGCCAACGGGTGCTGGCCGAGCAACTCGGAATCAGCCTCGGCAAGACCAACTACCTCCTCAAGGCGCTGCTGGAGAAGGGTCTCATCAAGGCCGGCAACTTCCGCCGCAGCGGCAGCAAGCTGGGCTACCTCTACTTGCTGACCCCGCAAGGCATCGAGCGGAAATTAAGCCTTACCCGCGCCTATCTGGCGCGCAAAGAGGCGGAATATGAGGCGCTGCGCGCCGAGATCGCAGCGCTGCACATCGAACTATCGGCTCCTGCGGATTCGAACGCAACCGGTGAAAACCCCATTCAAACCCCGTGATCAATCCATGACCCGAAAAATCGCTCTCATCACCGGCGTCACCGGCCAGGACGGCGCCTACCTCTCCGAATTCCTGCTCGACAAGGGCTACGAAGTCCATGGCATCAAGCGCCGGACTTCGCTCTTCAATACCGATCGCATCGACCATCTCTACCAGGACCCGCATGTGAAGGACCGCCGCTTCATCCTGCATCACGGCGACCTGACCGATTCCACCAGCCTGCTCCGCATCATCCAGAAGGTGCAGCCGGACGAAATCTACAACCTGGCCGCCCAGTCCCACGTCGCGGTCAGCTTCGAGGAACCGGAATACACCGCCAATGCGGACGGCATCGGCGCCCTGCGTATACTCGAAGCCATCCGCATCCTCGGGATGGAAAAGAAAACCCGCTATTACCAGGCATCCACCTCAGAGCTCTACGGCCTGGTGCAGGAAATTCCACAGAAGGAAACCACCCCGTTCTATCCGCGCAGCCCCTATGCCGTCGCCAAGCTCTACGCCTACTGGATCACGGTCAATTACCGCGAGGCCTATGGCATCTACGCCTGCAACGGCATATTGTTCAACCACGAAAGTCCGGTGCGGGGCGAAACCTTCGTCACCCGCAAGATCACCCGCGCCATTGCACGCATCGCCCTGGGGCTACAGGACTGCCTCTACCTCGGCAACCTGTCGGCGTTGCGCGACTGGGGCCACGCCCGCGACTATGTCGAGATGCAGTGGCTGATGCTTCAGCAGGCTCAGCCTGATGACTTCGTGATCGCGACCGGTGTCCAATACAGCGTCCGCCAGTTCGTCGATTTCGCCGCGGAAGAGCTGGGAGTGTCCCTCACCTGGGAAGGGGAGGGCGAACACGAAACAGGCATAGTCGCAGCCGTATCCAGCAAGGACGTCAAGGTGAAGGCGGGCGACGTCATCGTCCGGGTCGATCCCCGCTATTTCCGCCCCACCGAGGTCGAAACCCTGCTCGGCGACGCCGGCAAGGCGCGGGAGAAACTCGGCTGGACGCCCCAAACCAGCCTGCGGGAGCTGGTCAAGGAAATGGTCCAGAGCGATTACACTGCCGCCAAGCGCGATGCCCTCGTCAAGATGGCCGGCTTCACCGCCTACGACTATCACGAGTAAGCCGGAATGGAAGCCAGCCCCCGCATTTACGTCGCCGGCCACCGCGGCATGGTCGGCGGCGCCATCGTCCGGCTGCTGCGGCGGCGCGGTCATACCGCCATCCTGACCCGCACCCGGTCCGAGCTGGACCTCACCGACCAGGCCGCCGTGCGCGCCTTTTTCCAGGCCGAAAAACCCGACGAGGTCTACCTCGCCGCCGCCAAGGTCGGCGGCATTCACGCCAACAACACCTATCCCGCCGAGTTCATCTACCAGAACCTGATGATCGAGGCCAACCTCATCCACGAGGCCTGGCGCGCCGGCGTGCAAAAGCTGCTGTTTCTGGGTTCGAGCTGCATCTACCCTAAGCTCGCGCCGCAGCCGATGGGCGAGGAGACCTTGCTCAGCGGGCCGCTCGAACCCACCAACGAGCCCTACGCTATCGCCAAGATCGCCGGCATCAAGCTCTGCGAGTCCTACAACCGCCAGTACGGCACCGACTACCGCAGCGCCATGCCCACCAACCTCTACGGCCCCGGCGACAATTACCACCCGGAAAACAGCCACGTCATCCCCGCGCTCCTGCGGCGTTTTCATGAAGCCAAGGAAAGCGGGGCGCAGAGCGTCGTAATCTGGGGGAGCGGTACCCCGCGGCGGGAATTCCTCCACGTGGACGACCTGGCCGAAGCCTGCCTCCACATCATGAGCCTCGACAAGGCAACCTACGATGCCTGCACTGAACCCATGCAAAGCCACCTCAACGTCGGTACCGGCGAGGACCTCACCATCCGGGAACTGGCCGAACTCATCGGCCAAATCACCGGCTTTGCGGGAGAAATCGCGTTCGATACCGCTAAGCCCGACGGCACGCCGCGCAAGCTGCTGAACGTACAACGACTGGCCGCCTGCGGATGGCGGGCCCGGATTCCCTTGCGCGAAGGCCTCGAACAAACCTACAAGGCATTCCTGGCCGAGACCGGCCAGTCTTCGACGGTGGCTACTCCGTCACATGGCTGATGACCATTGAATCCGATATCCTAGGTCAAGGCAGGGTTTTCCCGCGAATTTCCGGATCGACGTCATGAGTGTCGCCTTAAGATTATACGAGCAGCTCACCGAAGCCCCCGATGAAAAATCGCGGGCGCGAGCCATCGCGGAGGCGCTGGAACAGCTCGAAGATCGCTACCCGCAGATCAGGGACGTCGCCACCGCGCCCCAGCTTCGGGAAACGGAGCTGCGCCTTCAGAAGGAGATCGAACAGGTTCGGCTGGAGATCAAGGAAACCGAACTGCGATTACAGAAGGAAATCGAGCAGGTGCGGCTTGAAATCCGTGAGGTCGAAAGCAAGCTGCGGAAGGAAATCGAGCAGGTGCGGCTTGAAATCCGTGAGGTCGAAAGCCGGTTGCAGAAAGATATCCGGCAGATCGACGTCAAGATCGAGAAGACCCGTTCCGACCTGGTGCGCTGGGTGGTGGGCGTGGGGCTATTGCAATCGAGCCTGATCATCGGCGTGCTCCTGAAGATTGCCCATCTGATTTGATCGGGCGCAGCCTCGCGCTCCCCCGGCGCCAGCGGGACGAATCGCAAGCCAGCTTTCCTGCCGACCCATGCGCTTAACCGACGTTCAGATAGCAATTCTCAAGCGTATAGCCGCCGAAGCATTCGGCTCCCAAGCGCGGCTCTATCTCTTCGGCTCGCGCACCGACGACAGCCTGCGCGGTGGAGATATCGACCTGTACGTGACGGGACTGACCGGAACGCCGGACGAGCTTCTGAATGCCAAGCTTCATTTCCTGGTCAAGGCGAAGCGGCAGCTCGGTGATCAGCGGATCGATCTCGTCTTCGCCCCAGCGCCGGGCCAACCGGCTTTACCCATTCAGCAACGCGCCGCGCAAACCGGAATTCCGCTGTGAACGTCAAGGAAGTCGTCGAATTCAAGCTGCGCCCGGCCTTGCGGGAATGCGAGCAGCATCGGGCGCGCTTGCATTCGGCCTGGCTGGAAGCGGTCTCTTATCCGGAACTGGCGGAAGGCTCCACAGGGGAATTTACCGAGCGGCAGGTTCGCACTCTGGATCAACTGCTCTTCCGCTTCGGAAAGCTGCAGGATGCGATAGGCATGCGCCTGTTGCCCGCCCTGCTGCGGCTGGTGCAGGAATGGCGGGACGACGAGCCGTTCCTGGACAAGCTGAATCGGGCGGAAAAGCTCGGCATGCTGCCTTCGGCGGAACAGTGGCAGTGGCTGCGGGAAATGCGCAACCAGACTGCCCACGAATACCCCGACCAACCGGAAATTTCGGCGCCTGGTTGCCCATGTTCCCATGCTGGAAGCCGCGCATGGACAGTTGGCGAGCGTAGCCGAGCTGCGCATTCGCAGGGTGGAGTAGAGGGGGCCGGGCCCAGGGTGCTTTTTGCTGTCTCTTGCCTTTATGAGGGCGTGCGGTCGCTCCAATTTGTCCAGTAGCAGATTCAGGTTACTAACGATCATGGCGATCAACCGCCCTGAATGATGACAAATCGGCAGAGGAAAGCCGATTTACAGGTCCCGTCCTTGGGGCCTGCCCTCCGGGCCATGCTCCGCGTGTTCAAATTTGCTCCCGGCAAATTTGTGCACGCTTTGCGCCCGAAGGGTGCGATACAGGGAGGTATCGCATGAGCGCGACTGCCCGCCATGATCGTTCCCCTCACCCCGGCCCTCCCAGGGGGTGAGGGAAGCTGCTATATGGCATTACTTTATTAACCCTTAGGTAAATCAAGAAGAATTCGTCGTTCCGGCAGGGAATGCCGGAACCCAGAGGCCATGGATGGCGAAAGCCCTTCATGCCCATGCGGTCGGATACCGGCACTCGCCAGAGCGCGTAGCAAATCCCTGCCGGTATGACGGATTTATATTGAAGATTTAGCCCCGCCGGCCTCGACAATCGATAACTGTGAAAACCGACAGCCTTTTTTACCGGATATTCCAACGCTGGCCCGAGCTGGTGCTCGAACTCGCCGAGATCGAAACCAGCCAGGCTTCTCGTTACGTATTCCGCTCCGAGGAAATCAAGCAGACGGCCTTTCGGATCGACGGCGTCCTGGCACCGCCGGAAGACAGCGACGCTCCCTGGGTCTTCGTCGAAATCCAGTTCCAGCCCGATGACAGTCTGTACCGTCGCCTGTTTGCCGAAGTGTTTCTGTTTCTACATCGCACGGATACACCTCGCGCTTGGCGAGCGGTGGTGCTGTACCCCGACCAGAGCATCGAGAGAGTTCCCCTTGGCTATGCCAGCCTGCTCTCGCTGCCGGAGATACGCCGGGTGGACCTCAGCGCCCTGTCCGGCCTTGTCGTGAACGAAGCCGACGGGCAAGATAGAAAATCCTTGGGCTGGGAGATCCTGCACATCCTGATCGCCGAAGACCCCCAGGCTGCGATTCAGAGGGCACGCCGTCTCACCCGCCCCGAATATCGGGCACAATTGCCCGAGGCCGTAGATTGGCCGGAACTGCTGGATTTCGTTGAAACCGTAATGGTCTACAAATTGCCACGGAGCAGCCGTGAGGAGATACAAGCCATGCTGGGACTGACCGACATCGATCTCAAGCAAACCCGTTTTTACAAAGACGTGCTGGCCGAAGGGAGACAAGAAGGACGGGAGGAGGGACGGGAGGAAGGACGGGAGGAAGGACGTGGGGAGGGTCGCCGGGAGGAGGCTATCCGCCTGCTTAAGCGCTTGACACAGCGCCGTTTTGGCCCACTGCCGCCTACGGCGGAGGCGGCGATCGACGGCGCCGATCTCGCGACCCTGGAAAGCTGGCTCGATCGTGTCGTGGATGCCCCGAGCCTCGATGCTATTCTCAAGAATGACGAGCGTTGATCATTCTGGACGAACCGACGCCGATCGCAGATCAGTCCGAGCCCTCGGCCGCCCCGGACGACTTGGCCGATTGCGAAGTCTCCGTCGTCGCCGTACCGGCACCTGGCGGTCGCCCTGCGCCTGAACCGGCGGCCGGAAGCCGCACCTTCAGCAAATGGAACCTCCCGCCATTCCGGCTTGGCCTCGTGGGGTGGCCACTGCATCGGTGTCGATCCCTGCTACCTGACCCACAAAGTCAAGGAAAACCGCCCCAGCCTCCGCAACACCCGCGTCATCGACTTTTCCGAGTCCCATACTTATCAAGCCATCCGGCTGGGCGTTGCCTACCGCCGCCAGTTCAGGGAACAGGGCATCGCCGTCCTCCGCGTCTACGGCCGACCGGGCGCCATCCTCAATAAAGACGTCAAACACCTGCTTCCAGCCCACCTGATCGATAGACGGCCGTGAAAACCGACACCTTGTTTCATGAACTGTTCCGTCAATGGCCGGCTTTGGCGCTCGATCTGGCCGGACTCGATCCCGCCAAGGCGGATCGCTACAGTTTCCGTTCCGAGGAACTCAAACAAGCCGCCTTTCGGCTCGATGGTGTGCTGGCGCCGATCGAGGACGGCGACGACCCCTATGTCTTCATCGAAGTCCAGTTCCAGCCCGATGAGACCCTGTATCGCCGCCTGTTCGCCGAAATCTTCCTTTACCTGCAACGCGCGCCGCAGTCCTGCGACTGGCGCGCCCTGGTGCTGTACCCCAGCGCCAACACCGAGCGCATCCCACGCGGTTACGCCAGTCTACTGAGCTTGCCGGAAGTCCAGCGAGTAGACCTCAGCGCCCTCAGCGGGCAAGATAGCGACACTCCGGGCTGGGAACTGCTGCGGCTGATCGTCGACGAGACCGATGCCGCGCTGGCCCGCGCCGCCCGGCTGATCCAGCGCCAAGCCGAGGACCTGGACCTGCTCAACTTCATTGAGACCGTACTGGTCTACAAACTACCGCGCAGCACCCGCGAGGAGATACAAGCCATGCTGGGCATTACCGACATCGACTTGAAGCAAACCCGTTTTTATCAGGACGTTCTCGCCGAGGGACGCCAGGAAGGACGCCAAATCGGGGAAGCCCTGGTATTGCGTCGATTACTCACCCACCGCTTCGGACCTCTGCCGGACTGGGTCGAACAGCGCATCCAGCAGGCGCCGCCCGAACAACTGGAAACCTGGGCCGAGCGCCTGCTGGACGCGGAAAGCCTGCCAGCGGTATTCGAAGCCTGAAGCATGCTTCTCCCGCAAATTTGAAACCGTACTGGCCTACGAACTACCGCGCAGCAGCCGCGAGGAGATACAAGCCATGTTGGGCATTACCGACATCGACCTGAAGCAAACCCGTTTTTACCAGGAAGTGTTCGCCGAGGGACGTCAGGAAGGACTTCAAGAAGGGCGCATGGAACAGGGAGCTATCCGTCTGCTAAAACGCTTGGCAGAGCGCCGCTTTGGCCCGCTGCCACCTACGGCGGAGGCGGCGATCGACGGTGCCGAACTCGCGACCCTGGAAAGCTGGCTTGATCGTGTCGTGGATGCCCCGAGCCTCGATGCTATTCTCAAGAATGACGAGCGTTGATCGTGCTGGGACGGACCGACGCCGATCGCAGATCAGTCCGAGCCCTCGGCCGCCCCGGACGACTTGGCCGATTGCGAAGTCGCCGTAGTCAGCGTGCCGACACCCATCGACCGGCACAAACGTCCGGACCTCACTCCCCTGGAAAAAGCCAGCCAGACTGTAAGGATTTGGCAAAGAATAACTTCCTGAAATTAACAGCCGTCGTTCCGGCATGGACTCACGGCAGGCCATTCCTGCCTGCCGCCCTTCGGGTAAATGCACAAATCGGCTTTCCTGCCGATTTACGCACTGGCCCGAAGGGTGCCGGGCAGGACAGCCCGGCATGACCATCCCGACCAGGAACAATTGCGGGCTTTGGCGGCGACTAGAGCACACGGAACAGCGGCGGAGCTGGTCTATGTGCTGGACCGCCCGCACCATTATGCCCTAGACCGGGTTGGCGTGCCTTCAGCGGAAGTTCCCACCGTGCCCCATGCGCCTCAAACCTGAACTGGCCGCACGGTTGCTCTTGGAAATCCGCGCCATTTACGGTGCCGACGCCGAGGTATGGCTGTTCGGGTCCCACGTAGACGACCGTGCGCGAGGCGGCGATATCGATCTTTACGTCGAAGTGGCCGACGATACAGAACTGCTGGACCGCCACCTGGCCGTACGCCGGGCTCTTTACCGCCTGCTCGGCGAGCGAAAGGTGGACCTCCTCGTTCGTCCGCGAACCCGCGGGCCCTCACCGATGGAAGCAATTGCCAGAAAGACCAGCATACCTCTCCATGCCATGACGTCTTCCCGACAGATCCCAAGCCCATAACCCACCATCGCCGCAAATCCCCGTAGGAGCGGCTCAGCCGCGAAACCCCACTTCAGCCAGCGAAAACCCACCTGCCAGGGTGTCTCCCAGGCAAAAGCAGCAGTCACGATAGCCCCGAAAGGCGAATGCCCAGCTCGCATCCCCTGGCAAGTCAGACACCCGAGAAATTTTTTCCGGAGAACCTTTGTCTCTCATTTCTGCCAGCTACGTGCCTTTGCGTATACCGCTCCGCGTAAATCAAGCGCGCAAACTTCGTGCTTGGTTAGCCGTCCTAAGTTACTAAGAGTTAAGAAAGTAATGTCACGTACACCCCCTCTCCCTCTGGGAGAGGGTAGGGTGAGTGGAAGCTACTATCCTGAATCCGTGTGCATTTGCGCGAATTACCATACAGAACAATCAAATAGCAAATAATTCACTTCACCCAGAATTATTCTCGAATGGCGTCTATCTGTGTGATTTTCATAGAGATTCATAGGGATGAGAACGAATTTATGGCTATATGACATTATTTTCTTAACTCTTAGTATATGCCCATTGAGCGCCCAATCTCGATCCAATTTGTACCGTTCCAGCGGAACCTGATTACGTCGGTTTTAGTGGCTCCCGAATGCGCAAATGTTCCGCCTGCTAGCTTAAATATTGCATTGAATGTGACTGCGTACGTATTAACTGAATGTCCTTTGATCTGGTACTCGATCACTCGTCCAACGTCCAGGCCGTTGGGATCTATGGCGGAAGGGGCGGCAACGGTTGAATTTCCGTTAAGTGTTGCAGGGAATACGCTAGCAAGCGCCAGATTCGCATGTATTATCGGCTTGGTTTGGTTGGCGGCAACGGCTGGTACGAACGCGTCCGCATTGATCGCGCCATGTGCTTCAATAGCTGCTGCGCCATTGGAGCGACCGATTACGATTTGATTTGCTCCGGTCGATGTACTTGGATACCCACCGAGAAATACAGGCGAATTCGAAAAAATTACCCCTGCGTTTAGGTTGTTTAGGGCGAGAGAGCCTGAAAAATAGCCTCCGTCAATGATGAGCGGCACACCTCCACCAGCAGCCCCCCCCCACGTAATGGATATTCCTCCATCTAAAGCGTGAAAGGCGTTTCTGACCACCTGTGGTGTGTTTGCGTTAGGCAGCAACAGAAAATTTATGTCCTCAGAATAATGGTCGCTCAGTACGAAGCGCGGGGTCGCTCCTGTTGCCTTGGTTGCTATACCAGTTGCTGCCTTCGTGTAGCTGTTATGAATCTGAATTCGCGGCGTTCCAGCTTCAATCCACATTCCATAGGTTCCGGCTACATGTACGCCGCTGCTTGTATATATGATCTCACAGTGGTCATAAACATCTTGAACGGATGAATCATTGTTATAGGTTACACAGGCATCATGCTTGGCCACGCCGGTTGCTGGATGGCTACAAGAAAACGTCACCCGCTTGAAGTGGTTTCGCCCGAAGTCACCTGCGGCGCCGGTTGCGTCTTTGAGCATCGCATTCCTGTTGGCACCATAGATAGCCATATTTTCAAAGTTGGAAACGCCCCATCCCGATCTAGTGCCGCTAATTCGCAGGCAATAGTCAGCAACGTTCTCGCCAGAAATTGACATATTACGTAAGGTCACTTCAAGCGGATTTGTAATTTGGATTATTGTGCCGCCCGGTGGCCCAATCCATTTCAGCGTTGGAGTGAACGATGCTCCTACATAAGGGAAGCCTTGGCCATTTGGACCGGTTATTATTATCCCCATTTTGTTGGTGATGTTGATGGTGCTGCGAATTGCTGTATTTGGTGGAATTAATATAATACCTCCAGCATAGGCGGACACACTATTAATAGCGAACTGTACTGCGGCTGAATCATCTGTCATCCCGTCGCTCTTTGCGCCGAAGTCCTTGACGTTGATTTCCCGTGCAGTCAGTTCACTTGCCATAGGCAGAGCGGCGGAACCTGGTGCAAAGGGCTGTAGCACCACTGTCATGCACAGCAGCCGGAGAATCCAGAGTGCTTGAGTGTATTGTTTCATTGTCGTTCTCCTTAATAGAGCCAAGCCCAGTAGGTAACGGTCAAGAATTTTGATACTATGACTCAAGATAGACCGATGAGTATGATCACTGAAGACGATGGCCGGCGTATGCTCAACGCCTTGTCGGTTAGGGTCAAGCCCCTGTTTCCGCCGCCTCCGTAGACCCAAGCCCGGAGCAGAAGGTACAAGGGACGAGAAGAAGCGAACGTACTATCTGGTCGATCAATGCAGTAGAAAATGAGGTGCCGACAGCGACCAGAGGAGGCGTCCTCTGGCCCCGGGTCGCGGTGTGCGGGTAGGACGCACCGGGAAATTTTTCCGCCAACCCCTTGTCTTCTCGCATTGGCCGACTACGCTTGGTGTTCAACTGTTGAACAACTGGCAAGGAGGGATGCGAATGCGAGCGAGTGCGACATGTCCCGGGCTGGGCGGCCTGCAAGGCATCCGGAAAGGCCGTCAAGTCAGTGTGGAACGAAGTGAGGCGACCTTGTGATCGCCGAGCGAGTGAACGGAGGGCGGCCGGGGCGCCGAAGGGTGATCATCGTCTCGCAAATGCAGTCGTGCGGCGTCGGAACCGCCGTTAGGCACAACGCGTCGTGGGACTCATTTCACTTATCCAGGCTCGGATGGGCAAATAAGTTATCGTAACAAAACAAGTCTTACAATTTGCAACATCATGCCGGCATTCAGGTTGCAGGGATGTTTTATGGCTTGCTCCATCCATGGCAACTGGATTCCGGCAATCCCTGCCGAGGCAGGCTCTACCGGAAAGACGAGCCGTATCGGGTTAATTTTGCGGGCGTATTTCGTGGCAACGCCTAAGCTTGGTGCCCAAAACTTTATTCGAGGATCTCGTTGCCGAAATGATTCGGAAGGGCCTTAAGTCTGCGGAATGGGATGAGTTGACCAAGCACACCATTGCTACAAGGTTATGAATTATTAAGGAGTGATCACCAGCATCCCCGCACTGGATATCGATCCGCAAGCAGAGTTGAAACGCACTGTTCGCGCCGTCCGTACTGGGCAATCGATCAACGCACTTAAATGAATATCCTGTACTTCATCGAAGAGGCCAAGCTCGGCGGGCCGCAAGTCCAGATGGCGCGCGTTGCGGCGATGCTCGCTGAGCGCGCCAATATCGAGATCGTGATGCCGGAAGAAAATTCCGAGGCCTTCCGTCAGCTTTGTGACGAAAGCGGCGTCCGCTATCGGACCTTTCCGATTTCGCGGCTGACGAAGGAAGCCGGTCCGCTTGTGACCTTCTTTCTGCGTTCGCCCCTCGAAGTCGTCCGATTGGTCCGTCACGTACGTCAGACCCGCCCGGACTTTATTCATGCCTGGGGAGGAAGCTGGCAGATCAAGGCGGCCATCGTGTCTCGCCTCGCTGGCGTGCCGCTGATCTGGCTGATCAACGACACCAAGGTGCCTGGGGTCATTCTGACAATGTTCCGCGGTTTTGCCCGGCTCTGTGACGGTTTCATCTTCGCGTCGCATCGAAGCGCGGACTGCTACCTTCGCCACATTCCGCCCGCAGCGCCGACGGCCGTGATTCAGTCGATGGTAAATCTTGACGCCTTCGATCCGGTCCGGGAATACCCAGGCGATGAAGATTTCATCGCCTCTCTGGGCGATGCCACCGTCGTAGGAATGATCGCGAACATCAACCCCGTGAAGGGGATAGAAACCTTCATCCGCGTCGCGGCCCATGCCCAAGTTTCCGGCCTCGATACACGCTTCGTCGTAATCGGGCAGGTCTTTCCCCGTCAGCAAGCCTATTTCGACAGGCTGAAGGCGCTATGCCTCGATCTGGGAGCTACCAACCTCATCTTCGCCGGCGGAAGGCGCGACGTGCGAGCGGTGCTGAAGCGGTTCGACATTTATCTTTGCACCTCGGTCGCGGAATCGTCGCCCGTAGCGGTGTGGGAGGCGATGGCGATGGGACGCGCGGTCGTGTCCACCGATGTGGGCGACGTCCCGCGGTTCGTACAAAATGGTGAATCCGGATACATTGCGTCGGTTGGGGATGATCTAGCCCTCTGGCGGGCGGTCGAAACGCTCTGCGCCAACCGCGACTTGGCCCGACGGATGGGCGCGGCGGCAAGGACGGCGGCGGCTGTCTTCGGCCGGGCAGCAATTGCCGATCAGACAATGGCCTTTTATCGCGCCGTGATTGGGCAGGGCGCCGACATCTCGGTACCAACGAAAACCAGCCAGGGCGCCGACCTGTTAGCAGGTGGAGAGACATCTAAATGACAAGTGAACAGTCACCGTCTCCGATCACGGAGCGATACAACGACCGGACCTATCTCGAAATCAACAGCCAGTGGCACTCCGAGGACTCGCTGTGGAAGGCTGCGCAGATCCAACGGATTCTGCACAAGGCGAATGTCCAACCTACTACGATTGCCGATGTTGGCTGTGGTGCCGGGGAAATCCTCGTCAATCTGGCGAAGGCATGGCCGGCGGCGCGCCTCGACGGCTACGAACTGTCTCAGGATGCCTATGCGATCTGCAAACCGAAAGAGTCCGGCAATCTTCGCTTCCATCTGGCCGACTTGGCCGAAGCGGGGCAGACCTATGATTTGGCCCTGTGCATCGATGTCTTTGAGCATGTCGAGAACTACCTTGAATTCTTGCGGCGCTTGCGGGGCGTCGCGACATGGAAAGTGTTTCACATTCCGTTGGAGATGCATGTGAACGCGCTTTTCCTTGGCGGCTTCCTGCGGGCACGCAGCATGGTGGGGCATCTCCACTATTTCTCGTCCGAAACCGCTCTAGCCACGCTGCGGGATGCGGGTTACGAAATCGTCGCCCATGAATTTACTGCGGCCTTTGCATCGGATGGACAGATGGCGCGGGGCGGTGCGGCCGCGCTGATGCGTCTTCCTCGCCGTCTGCTCTTTTCCCTGTCGCCGGATTTTCTCAGCAAGACGTTGGGTGGCTGCTCGCTACTGGTGCTCGCCTCGTGAAATCGACCTTCTTGGCATCGTTGTCGGGTGCACAGCCACGGCTTGGATGGGAGATGAACCGGATGCTGGTCCGCGTCGGCGCTCTTCGGCACAAGACCTTCATCCGGCTCTTTTCCGGCGTCGCGCCGTATTACCTCGTGAACGAATATCCGAAATCGGGCGGGACATGGCTTGCTCAGATGCTTGCAGCAGCCACGGGCCTGCCTTTCCGTCGCAACCAGCCGATCCGTTTCGAGCCTTCTGTTTCGCATGGACATTTCCTCAACCCATTGGGATTGCGCAACATCGTCGTGCTCTGGCGCGATCCACGGGATCTGATAGTGTCGTTCTACTATCACTGCTACTTTGTTAATGAACACGGCAACACGCTTCTGGTCAAGCTGATGAAAGAGCGTTCCGGTTTCGCTGATTACTCCAATATCCGCGCCAACCTGCCCGCATTTATCCGTTTATTGTCCGACTGGCCGGTCAGCCCTAGCTTTAACTGGCCGCAGTTCGCGCGAGTTTGGATCGATCGCCCGGGCACGATACAGACTAGCTACGAAGCCTTACGCCGCGATACGCCGACCGAACTCACGCATGTTATTCATGCCCTGACGGGACATTCGCTCGACTCGGCGCGCGTCCGAGAGGTGGTTGCGGAATTTGACTTCAACCGCGTCAAGGCAAAGGCCGGTCGTAATCGTCCGCAAGGAACCGAAGTGTCTTTCGTCCGCGAAGGCGCGCTCGGGGGGTGGAAACAACACTTTACCCTGGACGCAGAGACTGCCCTTAGGGAATGCGGCTATCTGAGCGCGATGCAAGCACTCGGTTACAGCGACGGCGGCCATCCATCTTTGACCGAAATTCGGTGACCCCATTTTTCACTGTCGGTTCGACGCGACTGATTGCCGCGATATTCGTATATCGGGCGCTACGCCGGCGTACATGAACCAAAGAAAGCAGGCGAAATATTAGAGAAAGGTTATGTTGATTTCATGAGAACCATTCCTCAGATCGAACCGTGGATCGACGGCACCGAACTCGAAGAGCTGACCGAGGTGGTGAAGTCCACCTTCATCACCGAAAACCGCAAGACCGAGCAGTTCGTCGAGAGGGTGCAACGGATTACCGGTTCACCCCATGCCATCGCCACGTCCAATGGAACGCTCGCTATCGTCGCGGCTCTGCTGGCATCGGGGATAGGCCCGGGAGACGAGGTGATCGTGCCGGATTTGACCTTCATCGCATCGTCGAATGCAGTGCGCCTCGTGGGGGCGATGCCCGTTTTCTGCGATGTTGACAAGGCGACCGGGTGCCTGGACATCACGGCGGCGGAAGATGCCGTCACGGCCCGGACGAAGGCGATCATGCCGGTACATCTTTATGGCCAGATGGTCGAGATGGACCCGCTGCTGGCGATGGCACAGGCGCGCGGACTGGTCGTGATTGAAGATGCGGCCGAAGCCTTCGGGATCACTTATCGGGGTCGGCATGCCGGTACCTTTGGCCGCTTCGGCACCTTTTCATTCTTTGCCAACAAGACCATTACTTGTGGCGAGGGTGGCGTTGTGCTATGCGCTACCTACGAAGACCTTGCGCAACTTTACCGGATCAAGAATCACGGCCGGGACCGCAAAGGCATCTTCGTCCACGAAAGCGTCGGTTACAATTTTTGTTTTACGGATCTCCAGGCCGCGGTCGGGGTGGCGCAACTGCGCAAGTTCGACCAGATCATGGCGGGCAAGCAGCGCGTTTTCGCCCGCTACCACGCCAATCTGGACGATCTGGATGTCGTCACGTTGGTCGCGCCTCCGCCACATGTGCGGTCGAACTACTGGTTCACCAACATCCTCGTGCCAGACCCGGCTGCGCTTGGGGCCTATTTACAGGAGCAGGGAATCGGTAATCGGCGCTACTTCTACCCATTGCATCTGCAACCCTGCTACGCGGATCTCGGCGCGGCGCCCTGCCGCAACAGCCTCTGGCTTTACGAACACGGGCTCAGCCTGCCTTCGGGATCCCGGTTGAGCGACGATGACATCGACCATGTCTGCGAGCATGTCCGCCGTTTCTTCCGCAACTGAGTCACAGTTCCGCTTCAAGGGTACGGCTCTTCTGGGGGGCGCGCTTGTGGGCGGAAGGCTCGCGCAGGCGGCCGCATTCCTCGCGATGGCGCGGTTTCTCGATGCGCCGGCAATGGGCGCCGTGGCGATCCTCACCGCACTCTATCTGGGGCTATTCCAGCTCACCAATTTCGGTTTCGATCGCTACATTGTCTATGCCCCCGCGAAGGAAGATGCGGATCTTGTCGCGACGATCGACACGGTCTGGACGATGCAGTTGCTGCGCGGCGTTTGCGTGCTGGCGCTGGTCTTGCCGCTGACGCTGGCGCTTGCATGGTTTCCTGACTTCGGGATTAGTGCGGACCATGCTATCGGGGTGGCCGCCGTCATCTTCGTGCTGAGCCTGGCCAACCCCGATCTGTCCAGCTTCGAACGCAAGGGCGATTTCTCTTACATCTCGCTGGCGCGCGGGCTGTCGGCGGCGGTCGGGGCCTCGGTCACGATCCTGGTGGTCATCTTCTGGCAGGATCCTTGGGTCTATGTCGTCGGCCAGATGGCGACCGCGGTGGTGCTGGTCGCACTGTCCTTCCACTACGGACGCCGCCGTCCCCGCCTGCGGTTCGACACCGAACGCCTCCGCGAAGCCTTCGCCTACGGCAAACACATGATTGTTATCGCCACGGTCTCGTTCCTCGCTGCGCAGGGGCAGAACGTCTATGTCGGGCTAATGTTCGGGCCTGCGATCCTCGGGTCGTATTTCACATGGCACCGGCTGGTCAGCCTGCCCGGAGAGCTTGTCACCCAGATGCAGGACCGGCTGCTCTTCGCCAAGGCCAGCGAACAGGCGCGGCGCCAGGATCAGGCGGGGCCTGCCCATCTGGTGGGCTTCGCCCTGACGATGGGTCTTCTGATGCCGTTCTATGTCTTCGTCTGGTTTCATGGGGACGTGCTAATGGCCTTCGTCGCGGGCGAGCGCTGGGTGTCCTACTGGTGGGTCGGCAAGGCCTTTGTTCTGCTCGGTTTCTTCTACGCCGTGGCGGGAACGATCACGCCCTTTGCTTTGGTGAAAGCGCCCCGCCTCACCAGCCGGTTACGCGCCATCGAGGCCATCTGCGGTTTCTCGCTCCTTCTCGTTCTGGGCCATCTTTATGGCGTCGGCGGAGTTCTTACGGCCCTTGTTACGGAAATTGCCGTCGTGGCGATGCTTGGCATCGTTATCCTCTATCGCCATATCGTGACGGAAAATCGTCGCTATCACGCCCAGTCGGCCTTGCTGGCGCTCGCTACCGTGACTTTGCCACTTCTTATGTGGGAAACTCTGGTCGCGCCGCTGCTAAGCGGCGGAATGCTGGCGGCTGGTTCTGCGGCAGGCGTCTATGTCCTAGTTAGCCTGAGCCTTGCTGGCGCCAGTTTGGCTTATCGCAAAAGGTTGCTTAGAGGCTGGACATGATCCGCGTCCTCTATATCGCGCCGGAATATCCCGCACCCGGCGAGAATGCTGCGCAAGTACGGGCGAACGCGCTGTTGCCGCGCCTGCGCCAGCAGGCGGATCTGCGTGTCCTTGCATTTCCGCCTCATGGCGTACCTGTGAGCACAACGACCGAGGCGGGAGTGCATTTCGTTGCGCGCGCCGAGGTTGGTCCGGCGCGGCTGGTCCGCGCCACGCTGTCGCCACATCCGCGCGCATTTGTGCGTTACGACACGCCCGGAGCGCGCTGGACGCTGCGCCACCTGCTGGACGATTTTCAACCGGATGTGGTGCATTTCGACACTATCGGCACGATGGCGCTTCTTGACGTTGTTCTGGCCGCCCCCCGGCGTCCGAAGATTGTCGCCCATACGCATGATGCCGTTTCTCAGCTTTACAGACGGCTATCGCAAAGTGGTTCTGTTCTGCGACGCACCCTGGCATGGACCGAATACCGCAAGTATCGGGCGCACGAACGGCAGGAACAGCCTAGAACCGATGCGATCATCGTCGATAGCCCGGAAGATGCCGAGTACCTAGCCCGGGCAACCGGTGGCCACTTCGTGGCTATCGTCCCCATCGGTGTCGACTTGCAGACGTTCCGCGTCGATGGTCCCCGCGCCCAATTGATCCATCCTGCGCTGGTGTTTTCAGGTTCGATGGGCTCGGTTCAGTCGGCGGATGCCGCTGCATTTCTGGTGAAGGAGGTGATGCCCCTTGTCTGGGTGCATCACCCGAAATGTCAGCTTTATCTCGTGGGCAACCGTCCCCTGCCAGAGGTCCGGGCTTTGGCCTCGGAGCGGGTGCACGTGACCGGCTTTGTCGAGGATCTGTCAGCTTATTTGCGTGGGGCGTCGGTTTATGTCTGCCCGCTGCGGCTTGGCTCCGGAATGCGGACGCGTGTGATCGAGGCCCTGGCCTGCGGGGTCCCCACGGTGGCCACGCCCATGGCACTGCGCGGGCTGGCCGATCCGCGAGACGGGGCAGGCGCGCCGTGGCTCGCCGCAGAAACGGCCGAAGGTTTTGCCGCAGAGATCCATGCGATCCTTTTGGGCCGTCACACAGATATTTCATCGCGCGCCCGCGCCTATGCGCAGCACAACTATTCCTGGGATGCGGTCGCCCGGTCCATTCTCAATGTCTATCAAGAGATTGGCGCGTCATGACGGCGCAAGAGCGGCGAGTGACTTCCCCGCCAACCGGGCGACCGCGCTGGATCGGCCGGTTTGCCCGGCTTGTACTGCCGGATCCTCTTATTGAAGCGGTCGCCCGGCTGGCGGGATATGTCGGCGATGTGATGTTCTACGACAGGGGGCTGGCAGTGGAAGGCATCGTCCGCGCGCGCTTGCTGAACCTGAAATACGGGTTCCGGGCCAAGGACATTGGCCGGGGCGTAGTCTTAGGCGGACCGGAACGCATCTTTCTGGATTTCGGCGTGTCGTTGCATCATGGCGTTGTGATCATGGCGGGGCCAAGCGGCTACTGCCATATCGGCGCTCACAGCCATGTTTCGCACGGTACTGTGCTTGCCGCAGGTGGCGGTCTGGCTATCGGTCGGGACTGCGCCCTTTCGAGCGGCATCGCCATCTACACGGCTACCAACCAGAGGCGGGACGGGCAGACACTGCCTGAGACGCCGATCCACCTTTCCCCCGTGAGGATCGGCGCGGGCGTGCTGATCGGCGCGAATGCGGTGATCCTGCCCGGCATCTCGGTGGGCGAGGGCGCGGTGATCGGCGCTGGGGCCATAGTGCGTTCTGACGTTCCGGTACATACTGTCATGGTGGGCGTGCCAGCTCGTCCCCTTCGGAGAATTGGGTGCCTCTAACTCTATGCGACTCCTTCGATGCGTCCTAAGTTTGTTGCGGCCCGCGTTTCAGCGCCGATACGCGATTCAGGCGCTTAAGATGCGCCCCTCGTCGCGGGTATTCTACGGCGATAAGCTCACGCTGGGCCGTTACGTCTATGTTGGACCGGGCTGTACACTCAGCGGCATTGGCATCGGTGATGGTACTGTTCTCGCCCCAGATGTCGTTATTCTATCCAGCACGCACGACTACCGCAGCGGCGAGCTTTATCTCTTGACATATATACCGTTAAAGTTGGCAAAGCTGATTGGATTGGCTACAGCACAAGGGTTTGCCCAAGGGGCAAGATTAACGACGGCGCCGTGGACGTGATGGCGTCCGGTGCAACACGCGACGTCGATAAGGGGGAGGTAGTCAGGGAAAGTCAGTTGCGGATAATCGCTACGGGCGAACTGATGGCGCTCGAGTTCAAGCTTGTCCCCGAAGCCTATTTCAAGGATTTCAACTGGGCTCGTCCACTTCCACATCAAGTCTTGGGAACGTCCAATGCTTAAGACTACCAACCACCTCTTGCACATCGCCACGTTCGGCATGGTTTGCATTTTCGGTGACTATGGAGTCGAAGAAATTTTGACGGTTGCAGTGTGCATTATGGGCAGCTGGGCTGTCAGCCACATCGGTCTTAGTCTTGCCGCGGGTCGGCGGTCGGCAGAGATCGGCGCGCTCTCCATAGGCATCGTCATGCTTTATTGGATCGCCTACGTGACGAAGTTGGGTCTTGGCATGCTTTTGTCCGATCAATATTGGGTCGTGCCGAAGTTGATATCAAACGAAGCTCTCGTCAGGGGAATGCCCGGCGCCTTTGTGATCGCGACGATAGGCTATCTCGCCCTGATGACGGCGGTGCTGACCTTTCCGCTACGCACGGGGTTCGGCTGGGAGATTCCTGAGTTCCGCCCCCGCATCCGGCTGTTATCCGTGCTTCTGCCATTAGTGCTTGTGGGTAAATACATCCTCAAGGTTCAATTCAACCTCGGTATTCCCGGCGTGGACCCGCTTTACCTCGGCATCCCCTACCTGGCGGGCCTTCTGGCCTTCGTGATCGACTCCGGCTTCGTTTTCGTCAGTAATATCTTACTTTTTTGCGGCCTCGCCCTGGGCCGTCCCAAACTGATGCTATACGGTCTTCTCCTCGGCTTTACCAATGCCGGGATCGACCTGCGCTTCGGCTCGAAGGACACGGCGATGTATCAGTTGGCCATCGTGGCAGCGTATCTGGCCATTGCCAGGTACAGCGCGGGAACAAAAGCAGCAAATTTCCGTAAGACGGCCATGATCGCGGTGACGGCGCTCGCCGTGTTCGGAATCGCGGTAATCGGCGCCTACAAGTTCTTCAATTCCTTCCGCTTCGCCATGCTGATGGAGGGTCACGCGGGACTGTCCGCTGCTATCGACACTGCCTTGTTCAACAAAAGCGCTGATTCAAGCAACTCGGTTATGGAAATCTACAACAGGATCACTGGGCTCGAAACGCTAGCCGCGATCATGCACCTTCGTGAGGCGTTGGCGGCAGGGGGTAGTGTGGCAGGGATGTTCGACGGCAGCATCATGCAAAACTTAATTTATTACGTCTTTGGCACGACCGATGTCAAAACGGCGTTCTCAATCACCGAGTTTGGCAATTTCTATCTTTCCGGCGGCCTGCTCGGGCTCGTCTTAGGCAGCCTCGTCCTTGGCTATTGCTTCTGCCTTCTGCAATACCAAGTGCTACGGATGAGAATTCACCGCGCAATGACTTTGGCCTTCCTTCCCCCGCTCTGGATACTTTTCGTCTTCAGATTATTGGGGGGAGGCGAGATGATCCTCTGGCTGAAAGAGGTTGGGGTAGTTGTGGCAACTTTCTATTTCACCGCGCGCATTGTCTGCCCGGGCTGTCTTTCACGCTTGCCTGGCCGCTATTCGCCAGCGCCGACAGTCCTTGCAAGCAAACCGAAAAACGCAGTCTCCTGTCACACCCCGGCCTTCGCCAGAACAGAACCCCATTCATAAGGATCCGAAATGACCGCAATCCTTGGTTTGAACGCATTCCATCCCGATTCCTCCGCTTGCCTTCTGCTTGATGGAAGGCTCGTTGGCGCCGTGGCCGAAGAAAGGCTGGGATCGCGCAACAAGCACACCTGCGCGTTCCCGGAAAATGCGATCCGCTGGGTGCTTGCCGATGCCGGACTGCGCCTGCGTGATGTGTCGCATATTGCGGTTGCCCGGCAACCCGGTGCGAACTTGACTGCCAAGATGAGATACGTCTTGTCGAACCCTTCGCTCGGCGTGAAATCCGTGCAGCGCTTCCTGACTCGGCAGGCCGGGACCGCGAAGACACTCGCAAACCTCGCTGAAATTTGCGGCGAAGACCCTGCTGCCGTGCGCTACAAGGTGCACGGTGTTGAACACCACCTGGCCCACATATCCAGCGCCTATTATCTGTCGCCCTTTGAAGAAGTGACTGCCGGTTTCTCCTTCGATGGCTCCGGCGATTTCGTCTCGGCAATGGCCGCCCGCTGCGAGGGCAACCGGATCGAGGTTTTGCAAAAGGTCAACGTACCCAATAGCCTCGGGTATTTTTATACCGCGATATGCCAATTCATCGGCTTCGACCTCTTTGGCGAGGAATACAAGGTTATGGGGCTCGCCCCCTATGGCGAAGACCGCTATGCCGATGCAATGGAGCGGATTGTCCATTTGAACGGTACGGACTGGTTCCGGCTAAACCATAAGTATTTCGATGTTCCGCGCGGCATGCACGAAGCGCATCTGTCCAGTGAAGGCGAGATGCGTCTTGGCCGCATTTATTCGGATGCCCTGATTGCGCTGCTCGGCCAGCCCCGCAAGCGAAAAGATGACATCACCCAACGCGAAAAGGACATAGCCCGCTCGGCGCAGGTGATGTTCGAACGCGCGGCTGCCCAATGCATCACTTCGCTGGGCCGGATGGTTCCGCTTACGAGGATGGCGATGGCCGGCGGCTGCGCGCTCAATGGCGTGATGAACGCGCGCATCTATCGTGATTTTCCCGTCGAGAAAGTCTATCTACATTCAGCCGCCTCCGATGACGGCACGGCCATCGGCGCGGCATATCATTGCTGGCACATGGGGCTGGGCCAGACCGAACGCTTCGAGATGAAGCACTCCTTTTGGGGGCCCTCCTACGAAGCTGATCGCATCCGCAGGGCCGTTGCCGCCTCGGGGTTCGAGGCGATGGAATGCGCCGACGATGATGACGTGATCGCTGTCACCGCCGACCACATCGCGGCCGGGGCCGTTCTCGGCTGGTATCAGGGCCGCAGCGAATGGGGTCCGCGCGCCCTTGGCAACCGGTCGATCCTTGCCAATCCGGCGATCCGCGACATGAAGGCGACGATCAATGAAAAGATCAAGAAGCGCGAATCCTTCCGCCCCTTCGCTCCCTCGGTGCTACGCGAAGAGGTGGGGCGCTTTTTCGAACAGGACATCGAAAGCCCCTTCATGATGCATGTGGTGAAGTTCAAACCCGAATGGCGTGAAGTCTTCCCCGCCGTGACCCATGTGGATGGCACTGGGCGCCTGCAATCGGTCGATCCGGACAACAACCCGATGTATTACCGCCTGATCCGCGCGCTCAAAGACCGCACTGGCTATGGCATAGTGCTGAATACCAGCTTCAACGAGAACGAACCCGTGGTGGATACACCCGAACAGGCTATCGCGTGTTTTGCCCGCACGGACATGGATGTGCTGGTGCTCGGCCGTCACGTGCTGGTTAAACCTGCGTATGCTCGAGTGGGTGTCGCAAAATGATCGACCCCGTCTGTCTGCCGAGGTCGGTTCTGATCATGAAGTGTCGGTCATGATGCGCGCGCTTCGTATCTTCATCCGTATTAACCGTTCCGCTAGCGCTTGGCTGGTTTCGGCCTTTCCCCGCATCTTCGGCAATCCGCCCGTGAGCTATCGCGATTTGCTGATCGGCCGCATCGCACAGGACATCCGTACCCGCCGCCCGGCAGTGATTCTCGAGGCCGGCGGCGTTGATCGCCCGCTTTTGCGGCGGTCGCCCGATTACATCTTCGTTGGACTCGACATTGAAATGCGCCCGGACTGCGCCACGCTCTACGACAGCTTTATTGTCCAATCGATCGAAAAGCCAGTCCCCCTGCGAGCTGACATGATCGTCTCTTATACCCTTCTGGAACATGTACCGGACAACCGGGGCTCCATGCACGCCATGTTTGCCAGCCTCAACCCCGGCGGCACGACGCATCACTACGTGCCATCGCGCTATCATCCTTACTCGATTTCGCTGCAGATCGTGGGTCCCACGCTGCAGAAAAGGCTCATTCCTCTCCTGCGTCCGGGAGCAGAGACAACGACGGGCTATCCTGCTTTCTTCAATTACTGTAGCCCTGCCTCCATGCACCGGCTGATGCGCGAAACGGGCTTCGTCGACATCGATCTCGTCCCGTTCTACCGGGCCAGCGATTACTTTGCGTTCTTCTTGCCGCTCTTCATTCTCGTCACGCTCTTCGAAAACCTGTGTGCCGCCCTTGGTCTGCGGGTCTTTGCGTCGGGCTACGTCATCAGCGCGCGCAGTCCCGGCGAGCCGGCAGAAGTCGATACCACTGGCTCGGCAAGAACTGCGTGAATATCGTTGTCGTTACCGCCGTGTTCAACGGTGCTCATGCACTAAGTAATTGTAAAAAATTAGTATTGCAATTTTAAACATCATGCCGGCACGGATTCATGCCGGGCTATCCTGCCTGGCGCCCGTCGGGTGAATGCAAATCCGCTCCTGGCGGATTGGTCCGGCAATCCCTGCCGGGGCAGGCTCTGCCGGAAAGACGAGCCGTATCGGGTTAATTTTGCAGGACTTATTTCGTGGCAACGCCTAAGTCGTTCGACTTTGAACATAACGGTTGTGAGGGGTATGTGAAGATTTCGATAGTGACTGCCTGCTACAACAGCGCAGGGACGATCCGGGACGCTTTGGATTCGGTCGCCGCGCAGCGGCACCAAGCGGTGGAGCATGTGATCGTGGATGGGGCAAGTACGGATGGAACTTGGGCGCTGGTGCAGGCTTACCGTTCGGCGCGGGTGGCATCCGTGAGCGAACCGGACAGTGGTATTTACGACGCCCTCAACAAGGGAATCCGTCGGAGCAGCGGCGATGTCATCGGTTTTCTCCATGCGGACGATGTATTCGCGGATGCGGAGGTGTTGACGCGGCTGGCCGATGAGTTCGGCGATTCGGCGGCGGACGTGGTGTACGGCGATCTTCAATACGTCGGGAAAAACGATGTGACCCAGTTCATCGGTTTTCCGAACTACGGTGACGAGTACAAGGTGATGGGGCTGGCACCGTACGGCAAGCCTGCCTTCATGGGTCAGATGCGCCAGATCGTGCTGACCAGGACCGACGGCGCGTATGCTCTGAACCTGTCCCGTCACCATAAAGAAAAAATCGAGTATGAATGGGCGGGCGGTTCGCCGGTCGTCGGCGACCTGTTCAACGATGAGCTTGCCCGTTTGCTCGGTGTGCCGCGACGCAGCAAGGATCAGCCGCTGGAACAGGTTCATCGGGATATCGCGCACTCGGTGCAGGCGATGTACGAAGAGGCCTTTTTCAACCTGTTGGCCGTAACGCATGCCAAGCATGGCATCGACAACCTTACCCTTGCCGGAGGCTGCGGCATGAACTCGGTGGCCAATGGCAAGGTTTATCGACGCTCTCCTTACAAACACTTGTATGTGCAGTCGGCCGCCGGCGATGCCGGCGGCGCCATCGGTTGTGCCTATGTGGTCGCCAGCGAGCTGGGCCTGACCAAAATGCGTTTCCATATGGATCACGCCTACTGGGGGCCTTCGTATGGCAACGATTACCATGCGGATCTACTTGAACGCAGGAAATCTGATCTCGATAGTGCCGACTGTACCGTCCAATTCATCGATGATGAAGCAGAATTGTGCAATCAGACCGCGGATGCAATCGCGGAGGGTCTGGTCATCGGCTGGTTCCAGGGCCGCATGGAGTGGGGGCCGCGTGCTCTCGGCAACCGGTCGATCCTCGGCGACCCGCAGCGGGCGGACATGAAGGACGTACTGAACTTGAAGATCCAGCGGCGCGAGTCGTTCCGTCCTTTCGCACCGTCGATTTTGCGAGAGAAGGTAATAGATTGGTTCGAGGAAGAAGACGAGGTGCCGTTCATGATGCAGGTCTTCCAGATTCGCGAGAACAAACGTAGTGAAATCCCTGCGGTGACCCATGTCGACGGCTCGGGCAGGCTTCAGACAGTGAATTCGGCAACCAACCCGCGCTATCATCGCCTGATCAGCACCTTTTGCGAGAAGACGGGCGTGCCGATCGTCCTGAATACCTCGTTCAATGAAAACGAGCCTGTAGTGTGCAAGCCTGAGGAGGCGTTGGATTGCTTCCTGCGGACGAAGATGGACGTGTTGGTGCTGGGGGATTACTTGGTTCGGCGCAGGGGTTTCGAATGATTGCCAGAAATTTGAACTCGGCTGCCTACTCTTGTTACGGCATCTTCATCGTCTTCTTTTCCTGTTTCGGGGGTATCTTGCGCCACCCCTGGAACATCAACTCGGGGAAACCCACGATGCTAAGCGAACAGATTAAATCCATATGAGCGTACAGACTCATGAACCGGCCAAGTTCGGCCTAGCGAACGCGAACGGAGTGGCACAGTTCGCGCGTTTGATGGTTGCTTTTCTGATCATGTTGTTCATCGCAACTCTTTACACTCGGGAAAAGATTGACTCGGAAAATTTTGCGCTCGGCAAAGAAAACGCACATAGCGTCGAGGCTGAACAGGGAGTGGCCTATACAGCTTCTTCTGTCCGGGACATCAAGTTCGTGGTCGATCGGCCTGTGGCGTGCTCCGGTGGTCAAGCGATACGTGTGATGTGGCTGGGCAATTCGCAGTTGCATACGATCAACCAGAAGCGCAGCGGGCAACATCTAGCACCGTTCTGGCTGCGAGATGCGGCGAAGAGGCCCGACTGTTTCTGGCCAAATGGGCTATCGTTGCCGAACGCGAGCTTTCAGGAATACCTGGCCCTGACCGCCTATGTCACCAGCGCAACTAAGATCGATGTGGCGGTGCTGTCCCTGGTGTTCGACGATCTGCGCGAGGATGGCCTGCGTCCGGATTTCTCCGCCCTGTTCACAACGGACTCCATGCGCACGAAGCTGGCCACCAGCGAGGTGGGGCGCAACATCTTGGTTCGCTACGACAAGGATCAGTTCCGCACAAAAGGCGGGAAGCAGGAAAATCAGGGGCTAGAGGGTTTTGTGCAGAAGCATTTCGAGGACTCGTTGACCGATGCGCTGGGATCGGCGATCCCTCTTTGGGCGGATCGCCCCAATCTGCGGGCACATCTGGTGACGGATCTCTATTACCTGCGGAACTACGTACTGCACATCGAGCCGACCACGGTACGCAAGCAGATTCCCGCCCGCTACGCGCGCAATATGGCGGCGCTTGAAGCCGCGCTGCAGCAATTGCATGATCAGACGATTCCAATCATTCTTTACATTGCGCCTATTCGTCAAGATATCGTCTTGCCCTATGACCCGGCAGAGTACACACAGTGGAAGAAGGCTGTGGCGGAACTGGCGTCGAGATATAACGCGCAGTTTCTGAATTTTGAAGCCGAGGTGCCTGCGAAGCTGTGGGGGACCTATCATGAGAACGACGTCGATTTCATGCACTTTCAGGGCGAAGGCCATCGTCTGCTTGCGCGAGCCCTTTCTCCGGCATTGCATAAGACGTTAGGGGAGTATTGAGGCGTGCTGTTTAATACCGTCAGTTATCTGGTTTTTCTTGCATCAGCCGTGCTTTGTTACTGGCTGCTTCCACAGGACAAGCGCAAGTGGTTATTGCTGGCCGCGAGTTTGTTGTTCTATGCAGCCTGGCGTTGGGAGTTCGTGTTCCTGATTGGGTTCTCGTCGCTGGTCGATTATTTCTTCTCGCTGAAGATTCACGACTCGCACTCGCCTTACAAGCGAAGGCTTTTCCTGGTTTCTAGCCTGTCCATCAACCTCGCGTTGCTGCTGTACTTCAAGTACACTTACTTTATCTTGGATAACGTGGCCAGCGTGGGGCATTTCCTCGGTCAGGAGTGGATGCTGGATGTCGGTAACATCATCCTGCCGCTCGGCATTAGTTTTTATACTTTCCTCTCAATCAGCTATACCGTCGATGTCTATCGGCGTCTGTTCGATCCGATCCGAAATTTCGGAGTGTATCTGACTTATGTGATGTTCTGGCCGCACATGATCGCAGGGCCGATTTTGCGCGCGCATGAACTGATTCCTCAGATCACGCGCCCGCATCGTTTCCATTTGGAGCACTTGGTGGTGGGCGTGCGCTGGATATTGCTCGGCCTGTTCCTCAAGGTGGTACTGGCCGATCAGATCGCACCTATGGTCGACGATGCGTTCGCCATTGATCCAGCCACCCTGGGTGGGTTGGATGTGATGACCATGGCGTTTGCATTTGGTTTTCAGATCTACTTCGACTTTGCTGGTTACAGCATGGTGGCGATCGGCTCGGCACGGTTGCTGGGTGTGCGTTTCCCCGACAACTTCGACTGGCCCTATCTGGCGACGTCGCCACGCGTGTTCTGGCGGCGCTGGCATATCACGCTCTCCTCGTGGATACGTGACTATCTTTACTTGCCGCTGAGTGGCGTAGCGTTTCGCGACCGCTCGGAAGGCGGGATCGAAGTTCAGTTTGAGCACCGGAAATCGACATTCAGACTTACTTTGGCGCTGTTCCTGACTTGGTTCATCATGGGGCTTTGGCATGGTGCCAGCTGGCGTTTCGCTTTCTGGGGCTTGTGGCACGCGGCGTTTATCTTTATGTATCGCCTGATGCATGGTCGGTTTGAAGTATGGCCAAGCTGGATTTTATTGGTGGGAGGGTGGGCGGTGACCATCTGTGTGACGATGCTGGGGTGGATCCCCTTCCGGGCCGAGTCGCTAGACCACGCGGTATCACTCTTGGCTCGGTTGGGTGATTTGCATAGCTACACCAGACTAGGCTTTAGGGAAAATTTTTATTTGGTGACATTTATATTACTGGGCGGGATGCTGCTGGCGCGCGCTGTGTTGTCGCTGCGGCCGATGTTGGCCAGGGTACGTTACGCTGAACCCATGGTCGACGTCGCTGTAATGGCGTCTGTGATGTTCGGTGTTTTCGTTTTCCTGCGGCCAATCAGCCAGTTCATCTATTTTCAATTCTGAGCCGCAAATGAGACATCGTATTTATGCTTTCAGGCTGAGTGATCAGTGGATCCAGTTGTGGGCTGCGGTCTGGCTTGCCGCGTCGCTTGTATCCGTTCATACTCCCCACTTTTTTGCTGGGAACGCGGCCATCCTGGCCGCTTTTTCAGCGGGCGGGACGCCCGCGCTCCCAGGGGACTGAACGGTTACCGTCGCATTGTTCCTCGCAATGACGGCGAGGGGTAGTTGGCGTATTGATTTGGCAGGGTGGATCTTGAATCTGACTATTTCCGTAATTACAGCCGTTTTCAACCGGGCGGATACCATAGGCCAGGCCTTGACCAACGTGCAGGTGCAAACTTGGCCGCGAGTTGAGCATGTGGTGATAGACGGGGGGTCGACGGATGGCACCTTAGAAGTGCTCGAGGCCCAGCGGGACCGGCTGGCCGTGCTGGTGAGCGAGCCGGATGGGGGCATTTATGATGCCTTGAATAAGGGCATTGCCCGGAGCACTGGAGATGTGATCGGTTTTCTGCATGCGGATGACATTTATGCCCACGATGGGGTACTTGCGCGCGTTGCGCAAGCGTTCGCGGACTCTTCGGTAGGGGCGGTTTACGGCGATCTTCAGTATGTGAGTAAGGACGATACTTCGAAGGTGATTCGGCACTGGCGGTCGGCGTCGTTTACGCCGAGAAGACTGGCGCGCGGCTGGATGCCACCTCATCCGACGTTGTATGTGCGGAGATCGGTATACGAGCGGCTGGGCGGGTTCGACACAAGCTATCGGATCGCGGCGGATTATGATTTTATCGTGCGCTTGTTTACACAGCCCGGTTTGCGTGCAGTGTATTTGCCCCACGTGCTGGTGAAGATGCGGATGGGTGGGGCAAGCAACCGGTCGCTGGCGAACGTCATTCAGAAATCTCGGGAAGACTTGCGGGCACTGCGTCGTCATGGAGTCGGGGGGATCGGGGCTCTGGCCTGGAAAAATTTAAGTAAATTGGGGCAGTTTGTTGTGAAGGACGATTTATCGCGGCGGAGCCGCTCCCACATCCAATTGTAGGAG
>JBFMDC010000011.1:0-40618 GCA_040753975.1 Pseudomonadota bacterium | reverse complement strand
CGGGTGCCATCGACTCGAACACGATGGCACCCGCCGCGGCTGCGTTGCCGGTTTTTCGCCGGCGGCATGGCCGCAAACCGCCGTGCCGTGGCAGTCGAAGTTGATGGGTTCGTACTTCATGCTGTCGGGCCGAGGAGTTCGATGGCGTTGCCGTCCGGGTCGCGGCAGAAGACGGCGCGCCGTCCGGAGCGGCTGGCGGTGTAGGGAATTCCGTTCTGTTCCAGCCGGGCGAGCAGTGTCTCCCAGTCCGCCACCGCCAGCGCCACATGACGGTCCCGCCCGCCGTGCTCGGGCCGTTCCGTGCCGAGGTCGGGGTTGGGCAGCGCCATCAGGTGGATTTGCTGAGCGCCGAGGTCGTACCAGATGCCGGCGAAATCGAAATTCGGCCGGGCGTCGCTGGGCGCCAGTTCTAGCACGCCTTCGTAGAAACGGCGGCTGGCGTCCAGGTCGGAGACCAGGAGGGAGACATGGTGCAAATGGCTGATGATGGACATGAGAGGCGTCGTATTCCAATCGGGCTATGCCGCGGGGCTCGGATTGTGCCAGAAGCGAAGAGTGGCGAGTAACCGGGGTGCTGGATTTCTGCTGAATTGCCGCTGCCCGTCGTGCGATGACGAAATCCGTACACCGCACATGACCCGGCGGATGCGCGCGCAATCTCCGCTGGCGGACCGATGACGGGGCGCGTGGCGCAGTCTCCGTTCGCTGGCTCGCCATTCACTGAGGGGCACACCCCCAAGCTCTGCGTGATAAGTTACCGGCTTTCGGACTCAACGCCATTCCCTACCGCCATGAACGACGACACGACGGCTGAATTCTCGGCCAACGCCCGGCAGCTTCTCGATTTCATCGACCAGAGTCCCAGCCCCTGGCACGCCGGTAATTCGATAGCTGCGCGGCTGTTGGCGGCGGGGTTCCGGCATCTGGAGGAAGGCGAGGACTGGACGCTGGAGGTTGGCCATCGCGCTTTCGTGGTGCGGGGCGATTCCTCGGTGGTCGCCTTCACGGTGGGCGAGGGGGCGCTGGCGGAAGCCGGCTTCCGCATCGTCGGCGCGCATACCGATTCGCCGGGCTTGCGGGTCAAGCCGCGAGGGGCGCACGCGGAAGGCTCGATGTTGCGGCTGGGGGTGGAGGTATACGGCGGGCCGATCCTCGCTACCTTCGCCGACCGGGATCTGAGCCTTGCGGGGAGGGTGGGTGTGCGGACGCAGGCGGGCGTCGATATCCGCCTGGTCGCATTTCCGGATGCGCTCGTGCGTTTGCCGAACCTGGCCATTCACATGAACCGTGAAGTCAACAAGGACGGTCTGAAATTCAACAAGCAGACCGAGCTGCCGCTGTTGCTGGCGATGGCGGACGACACACCGGCGGAGGAGCGGCTGCGGGCGTTGCTGGCTGAGCGGGCCGGCTGCGAGCCGAAGGATGTCTTGAGCTGGGAGCTGAGCGTGTTCGATGTTCAGCCGGGAGCTTTCTGGGGCCCGCGGCGGGAGTTCATCGCCGACAGCCAGTTGGACAATCTGGCGTCCTGCCATGCCGGATTGAGCGCCCTGCTGGCGGCGGCGCCCGAGGCGGTGGCCGTGGCGGCGTTCTTCGATCACGAGGAAATCGGCAGTGAAAGCCACAAGGGCGCGGACGGAGCACTGTTGCCGGACGTGCTGGAACGCATCGCGCTGGCCTTGGGCCTGGATCGCGCCGGCTACAAGCGGGCGCTGGCGCGCAGCTTCCTCGTCAGTGCCGACATGGCGCATGCTTACCAGCCCAATTTTCCGCAGTTCTACGAGCCGCAGCACAAGGTTTTCGTGAACGCGGGGCCAGTCGTGAAGACCAACGCCTGCGGCCGTTACGCGACCGATGCGGAGGCGGCGGCGCGGATCATTCGCCTCTGTGAGGAGGCGGAGGTGCCGTACCAGCAGTACGTGCATCGCACCGATCTGGGCTGCGGCAGCACCATCGGCCCGATGACCGCCGCCCGTTTGGGCATTCCGGCGGCCGATATCGGCAACCCGATGTGGGCGATGCACAGCGTCCGCGAAAGCGCCGGGGCACGGGATCACACCTTCATGATCCGTTTGTTGCGGCGCTTTTTCTCAGGGGGCGCCTGAGTTCCGGCCGTTCAGCCGGTAGATCAGCACGTGTTCGCGCGGGCTGGGAGAAAATACCTTGAGGGGTTCCCGGTTCACTGCTTTTTCCGCCTTCTTGAGGTCGAGCGGCGAGGTCAGGCGCAGAGCCAGATAGTCGGGCAGGCCGGGCTGGGCCAGCCAGTCCGCGAGCCGATTGACCGGCATGAGCCGGCGGGTCTGTTCCTGATTCATGTGGCGGCCGGCGTAGTAGTCGATCCTCGGATCGTTGGTCGCAAGACTCGCGCCGGCGGGAATGTTTTCCTGAATCCAGCGGCCGACATCGCGCAGGTAGAGCCGGTAGTCGGGAGTCACGACGGCGCTTTTCACGCACAGCGCCGCG
Organism: Pseudomonadota bacterium; assembly: GCA_040753975.1. Taxonomy (GTDB): domain Bacteria; phylum Pseudomonadota; class Gammaproteobacteria; order Methylococcales; family Methylococcaceae; genus Methylococcus. The sequence continues at coordinate 38,158 of JBFMDC010000011.1, read as the reverse complement.
ACCAGGGCGAGCGCAAGCCGCCTGGCCCACCGTTCGGCTCCGCTTGTCGTGAGCGAGGCCGAACGACTCACGGCACGGGGCGACCCCGTTCCGGCGACGATGCGCTCCAGGTAAACCCCGCCGGCGAGCAGCAGCAGAGCGGAGGGCAGCAGCGCGTAGCGTTTGTCCGGAATGAGTTGGACGGCCAAAAAGACCAGCAACGCGCCGCTGGCCATGCCTGCCGTCCAGAGTACCGGCTTGAACCGAGGCGGGAGTCTCCAGCCGAACCGGTACATTCCGTAACCGGAAACCCCCAGCAGTACCGGTCCGAGATTGGCGCCGATCAGCCAAAACAGTGTGGCGACGAGGCCCGTACCCAGAATCAGTTTCGCGTACTCTTTCCCGTAGTCGTTGGGGAGCGCAGCGGCCAGCCGCTCGGCGTGCTGGGAGAAGAATGTCCAGACCAGCGCCGGGTCGTGGTAGCCGTGAGCGGTGATTTCCCATAGCTTTCCGGGGGCCAGCCTGCTGGTGGCGAGGAGGCCCGCGCCCAGGGCCAGCAGCGGCGCGATGCCGCTGATCGACAACAGGAAATTGCGCGCCTTGGCGCGCCAAGGCAACGGCTCGAACAGGAAGTAAACGGGGACGGCGAGGATCAGGACCAGTGCCTCGATCCGGAACACGAACGCCGCCGCGACGCCGGCTTGCCAGAGCATGGCGTGACCCGCCCAGCCCCGAGGCTCGAAGCGGAATTTGACCAGATGGAGCAGCCCCCAAAGGCTGGCCGCCAGGAAGCCCCAGTCCCGGACGATGTTCAGCCGGTCCCCCAGAGCGGGAAAGGCCAGGATGAGCAGCACCGGGATCCAGCCGGAAGGAGGGTCGCTTTCGCCGCGCAGTGCGAAATGGAGGCGGACGAAGCTGTCGGCGATGACCAGGAAACAAACGATGTTGAGCAGATGGGCGCTGGTTTCCAGCGGCCAGCCGGTGAGGCGGGAGGCCGCCGCGATCAGCATGGAATAGCCGGGCCATCCATAAATCGCCGCCGCCGCCTTCACCCCCTGGTCGAGGAATGCCGCCGCGGCATCCAGGTACAGCACGCCGTCCTTGTTGATGACGTCGCCTACGGCCACCGAGATGACGAAGAACCAGGTCATGAGGGTGGCCGCGGCGAGACGCGCGCCGGCTTCGCCGCGGGGTATGGGGTGACGGAGAGGGGACATGGCCGGCATCAGGGCGCGTGGGCGAAGGTTCGGACGCCGTCGGGGCGGGCGAAGAGCCGCTCCGCCACCAGCACCGCTCCCTTCACCGTGAGGTGGTTGCCGTCGAACTGGTAGATCAGGTCGTCTTTGTGATAGGCGTAGCAGTATTGCGCGTCGCACAAGACCGCCGCCGGGTCGAACACCCGGACACTGCCCGGAAAGCGGGCCGCGGCTTCTTCGATCAGGCCGCGCGCGAGGGCTTGGTCACGTTCGTGGCCGGCCCGCGGCATCTGGCAGCCGGTGTCCGGGCTCCGGGGAAGCAGCGGGCGCAGCAGCGAATAGCAGGCGGTCATGACGGCCCGGTCCATGTCCGGGTTGTCCAGGCTGAGGACGACCCGCTTGTTCGCCCGCACCAGGCGCTCCAGGGTGTCCGAGAGGCCGGCGCGGAACAGCCCGGCGGCGCTCGCGGTGAGCGGAGCCGAACCGGATGCGGCGCCGCCGCCCTGCGTGCTACGCAGCATAACCCCGCCGTCCAGGTACTGCTTGTAGAACGCCGCGACCACCACCGTGGCGATGTCCGGCGTCTGCGCGATGAAGTCGATCGCATTGCCGACGAAGGGCTGGCAGCCGGCGCTCTTGCCGTTCTTCTTGATCGTGTCCAGTCCGACGAAGGGCAGGCAGCTCCCGCGTCCTAAGTTGACGACGGTTTCCGGCCGCGCCGCCGCGGTCGCCAGGCCCTGATAGAGCATGTTGCCGTGGGAGTCGCCGATCACCGCGGTCAGCGGCTGATCCTTGGGCAAGTCGCCGAGCTGGAAGAAGTCGTCGCCCGGCTTGAATTCGCCCTGGAAAAGCGCCTTGGCGATGCCGTTGCCGCGGTAGCCCTCCGCGGCCAGGCGGGGCGGGTCGCGGTCGATTTTCAGGCGGACGTCGGCGAGTGCGGGGCGTTCCGGCAGGCCGTCAAGCCGGAAAACGGCAAAGCCCAGCAGGCCGGCGCAGGCGAGCATCAGCCACAGCGAGGCCAGCTTGAACCGCTGTAGCTCGAAGGCGCCGAAACGCAACGGGCGCTCGATGTAGCGAAAGGTCAGCCAGGCCAGCAGGAAGGCGGCGGCGATGAGGAGCGCGGCACGATGATGCAGCGGTTCGCCCGAGCGCAGGATCAGCCCGAACGACAGCAGCAGCCAGTGCCAGAGATAGAGGGGGTAGCTGATCACCCCGATGAAGACCATCGGACGGCTGGCGAGCAGCCGGCGGTTGATCCAGGCGCCCTGGCCGGCGCCGATCAGCAGCAGGGCGCCCAGCGTGGGCAGCAGCGCCCAGGCGCCGGGGAAGTCCTTGTCCTTGTCCAGAACGAGGATCGCCGCGGCGATCAGCAGCATCCCGGCGCCGGCCTGCAACTCGTGGCGCGCGCTCGTCGAAGGTTTGGCCGTGGCTCGCTGGAAATGAACGTAGGCCAGGGCGCTTCCGCCCAACAGCTCCCAGAAGCGCGTGAAGGGCAGGAAGAAAGCGGAGACGGCGTCGCTATGGACCAGGTACAGGTTGCCGCCGAAGGACAGGGCGGCAAGCGCAAAGAGGGAGCGCGCCGGATTGGCCCGGAGGCGCCATATCAGTGCCATGAGCAGGGGATAGAGCAGGTAGAACTGTTCTTCGATGCCCAGCGACCACAGGTGCAGCAGGGGCTTGAATTCGGCGGCCGTATCGAAATAGCCCGATTCGCGCCACAGTACGAGGTTGGAAACGAAGCCGGCGCCGGCGGCGACGTGTTTTCCCAGCGCACGGTATTCGTCGGCCAGCAGCGCGAACCAGCCGAATGCCAGGCCGCTCAGCAGCACGGTGATCAGCGCGGGGAAGATGCGCCGGGCCCTGCGCGCATAGAAATCGGCCAGGCTGAAACTGCCGGCGCTGAGGTTCCTGAAAATGATGCCGCCGATCAGGTAGCCGGAAATCACGAAGAACACGTCGACGCCGGCGAAACCGCCCGGCAGCGAACGCGGATAGGTGTGAAACACGATGACGGCCAGGATGGCGACGGCGCGCAAACCGTCGATGTCGGGTCGGTAGGCAAGATGTCTGTGGGCGCGCATGTCCGATTCAGCAGGCGCCGGTGAACGCATCTGGCATGAGCCAGGCGCGGGGGATGCCGGCGGCGGGGTGAAAACTGCGGTTCGCCAGGGGGCGGGAACGGCGGTAGAAACGACGTATGTGCTTGTCGGCGTTGTAACTGCACCGTTGGTTGGGCATCATTGTAACGATGGCCGCCAGGCATTTCGAGATTTCCCCGCCTTTTTCGCATGAAACATTCAGCTTCGGAGTCCAAACCGCTGCCCAGTGGACTGGCCATTTACCGCCGCCTGCTCCGCTATGGATTTCCGTACTGGAAGTCTTTCTTCGTCGCCGTGCTCGCCATGATCGCCTATGCCGCGATCACCCCCTTTTTCGCCAAACTGATCCAGCCGCTGATCGACGGCAGCTTCATCGACAACGATCCGACGGTGCTGCGCCATGTGTCCCTGATGCTGATCGGCCTCTCGGTCCTGCGCGGTATCGCCGGCTTCCTGAGCGAATACTGCTCCGGCTCGGTCGGACGGCGCGTGATCGCCGATCTGCGCCGGGACATCTTCGACCAGTTGCTCAATCTGCCCTGCACCTTCTACGACAACGCCTCGGGCGGCCAGCTCCTGTCCAAGCTGCTCTATAACACCGAGCAGGTCTCGGCCTCGCTCCAGCAGGGCATCCTTACCTGCATCCGCGAAGGCTTCACCATCATCGGTCTGATGGCGCTGATGGTCTACCAGAACCTGGTGCTGTCCCTGGTCTTCCTGGTGCTGGGGCCGACCCTGGGGTTGAGCGTCCGCTTCGTCAGCAAGCGGTTCCGGCGCCTTAGCATGCGCATCCAAGAGTCCATGGGCAAGGTGAGCCATGTGACCCAGGAGGTCATCGATGCCCAACGCATCGTCAAGGTCTTCAACGGCAAGGCATACGAAGCCGCCAAATTCGCCAGGGAGAACGACCGCAACCAGAAGCGGCAGATGAAGCTGATCGCCACCGATGCCTTGGGCGGAGGGGTGATCCATCTCATCAGCGTTGCGGGCGTCGCGGGAATCCTCTACGTGGTTTCGCTCGATTCCGTGCGGCAGACGATCACGCCGGGCAGCCTCATGGCGTTCATCGCCGCGATGGCGATGATGCTGAGCCCGATCCGCCGGCTCAGCCAGGTGGTCTCGGTCATGCAGCGCGGCATCGCCGCCGGTGACGGCATCTTCGCCATGCTCGACATGCCGAGGGAGCGCGACGGCGGCCGGATCAGCCTCAAGCGCGCCCGCGGTTCGATCGAGTACCGGCACGTCAGCCTGGTGTACGACGATCGCCACGGCGCCGCGGTCGACGACGTCTCGCTCGTCATTCCGGCCGGGAAGACCGTGGCCCTGGTGGGCCAGTCCGGCAGCGGCAAGACATCGCTGGTGCGCCTCCTGCCGCGGCTTTACGAAGCCACTTCGGGCGAAATATTGATCGACGGACACGATATTCGCGAATTGAAGCTGGAGAGCCTGCGCCGGCAGATCGCCTATGTCGGCCAGGAAGTGACGCTGTTCAACGACACCGTGGCCAGCAACATCGCCTACGGCTGCCTGGATAGCGTAGGGCTCGACGCCGTGCGCGAGGCCGCGCGGGCGGCGAACGCGCTGGATTTCATCGAGGCGTTGCCGCGGGGATTCGAAACCTTGGTGGGCCAGCAGGGCATCGTTCTCTCGGGTGGCCAGCGCCAGCGTATTGCCATTGCGCGGGCCTTGCTTAAAAATGCCCCTATTCTGATCCTGGATGAGGCGACCTCGGCGCTGGACGCCGAATCCGAGCGCTACGTGCAACAGGCGCTGGAAGTCCTGATGCGAAACCGGACCACGCTGGTGATCGCGCACCGGCTTTCCACCATCCAGAATGCGGACCAGATTTGCGTGATGCGCGGCGGGCGCATCATCGAGTGCGGCACCCACGCCCAGCTCATGGCGGCGCGGGGCGTTTATGCCGATCTCTACGCGATGCAATTCGGCTATTCCAGCGTGCCGGAAGCGGTGGCGGCGCAAGCTGTCAGCCGATAACAGGGCCGGGCTGACCGGCGTGTGACAAGAACGGGGATTAACCCCGCCAAGCATATCGAGGAGTGGCGTAATGACCGAGCTTCTGTTTGTCTTCACCGTGGTTTTTGTCGGTTATGTGCTTTACGAGGTCTTCAAGACCGTGTCCCGGCCGGTATCGACCGTCCAAACACATTTAGCCTGCGCACCGGAGGCGGCTGCGGAGAAGCCTGCCGAGCCCGTAGCCGAAGAACCGGCCGTAACCGCCGCAGCCGAGGAGAAGGCGCCGGTTGTGGAGGAAGCGGCCGAAGGTGAAGAAAAGGCGGTGTCACTGCGCGATCCGGCCACGGGTGAAATCGCCGCTGTTCCCACCAATTACCGCTTCGCCAAGAAATGGATCAAGGAAGCCCTGGTGGCAGAAGGCCTGCTGGACCGTGTCTACAAGAACGCCGAGCTGGAAGGCGAGACGGTGCAGAAGGTCAAGGAGGCACTCGAACGTTTCAAGGGACTGGCCAAGTATCAGGGCTAGATCGAAGGCTCCGCTGGCCGGAGCCCTTCCGTTTCTCGCAGCCGGCGGCGCAAATACGCCACCGGGTTCTCTCGCAGGGCCGGCGCTTGCGTCGTGATTCCGCTTGTCTGTTTTTTCAGGGCCATACATGAATCTCCATGAGTACCAATCCAAGCGGCTGCTTGCCGGCTATGGTATTCCCCTGCCGCGCGGCGGTGTCGCTTTTTCTCCCGATGAGGCCCGTTCCTGCGCCCTCGAGATCGGCGGCGAACGCTGGGCCGTGAAGGCCCAGGTGCATTCGGGCGGGCGCGGCAAAGCTGGCGGCGTGAAGCTGTGCGGCGGTGAGGACGAAGTGGCCGCCGCCGCGCATGAGCTGCTCGGCTCCGAGCTGGTCACCTACCAGACCGGCGGCAAGGGGCTGCCCGTGCATGCCGTGCTGGTCGAGGAAGTGCGGGAAATCGCCCGTGAGATCTATCTGAGCCTCCTGGTCGACCGTTCCAGCGCACGCGTCATGTTCCTGGCTTCCGGCGAGGGCGGCATGGATATCGAAGCCGTGGCGGCCGAAGCGCCGGAGAAGATACTTTCCTGCCGGGTGCATCCGGCGGCTGGTTTCCAGCCTTACCAGGGCCGGGACATCGGCTATGCCCTGGGGTTGGATGCGGCCCAGGTCGGGGCGCTGACCCGGCTGATGGCGGGCATGTACCGTCTGTTCGTGGAGAAGGATCTGAACCAGATCGAGATCAATCCCCTGATCGTCACGGCAGACGGCGAACTGCTGGCGCTGGATGCCAAGATCGGCCTCGACGACAACGCGCTGTTTGCCCATCCCGATCTGGCCGGCCTGCGCGATGCGACCCAGGAGGATGCGCGGGAGCATGCCGCGCGCGAGCACGGCCTGAGTTACGTCACCCTGAGCGGCAACATTGGCTGCATGGTCAACGGCGCCGGACTGGCGATGGCGACCATGGACATGGTCAAGCTCTACGGCGGGCAGCCGGCCAATTTCCTCGACGTCGGCGGCGGCGCCACCGCGGAAAAGGTGGCCGAAGCCTTCAAACTGATTCTTTCGGATTCGGGGGTGCGGGCCGTGCTGGTCAACATCTTCGGCGGCATCGTCCGTTGCGATCTGATCGCGGAAGGGCTGATCGCCGCGGTGCGCGAGGTGCGGGTCGGCGTGCCGGTGGTGGTCCGGCTGGAAGGCACCAATGCCGGCGAGGGCCGGGCCCTGTTGGAGCGTTCGGGTCTTGCCATCATCGCCGCCAACGAACTGGACGAGGCGGCCCGCAAGGCGGTGGAGGCCGCGGCATGAGCATTCTGATCGACAAGGACACCCGCGTCATCTGCCAGGGTTTCACCGGCAAGCAGGCGACCTTCCATTCTCGCCAGTGTTTGGACTACGGTACGCAGCTGGTCGGGGGCGTCACGCCCGGCAAGGGCGGCACTCGGCATCTGGACCTTCCGGTGTTCAACACCGTGCGCGAAGCGGTCGATGCCACCGGCGCGAACGCCAGCATGATCTACGTGCCGCCGCCGTTCGCGGCGGATGCCATTCTGGAGGCCGCCGAGGCCGGGATTTCGGTGATCGTCTGCATCACCGAAGGCATTCCCGTCCTGCACATGCTCAAGGTCAAGGCGGCGCTGGCCTCCTACGGCGCGGTGCTGATCGGCCCGAACTGTCCGGGCGTCATCACCCCGGACGAATGCAAGATCGGCATCATGCCCGGCTTCATCCACCGCAAGGGCAGCATCGGCATCGTCTCGCGCTCCGGCACCCTGACCTATGAGGCCGTCTACCAGACCACCCGGGCCGGCTTGGGCCAGAGCACCTGCGTCGGCATCGGCGGCGATCCGATCAAGGGGCTGGATTTCGTCGAGGTGCTCGGCATGTTCGAGGAGGACCCGGATACCGCCGGCATCATCATGGTGGGCGAGATTGGCGGCAGCGCCGAGGAAGAGGCAGCCGAGTTCATCCACGCCCACGTCAGCAAGCCGGTGGTCGGTTACATCGCCGGCCTGACCGCTCCGCCCGGAAAACGCATGGGCCATGCCGGCGCCATCATCACCGGCGGCAAGGGGACCGGCGCTGGCAAGGTCGATGCCATGCGCCGGGCGGGTGTCGAAATGGTCGATTCGCTGTCCGACATGGGGCGGCGCATGCTGGATATCCTGAAAACGGAATTTTGATACGTGGCGAGCGACAACTTGGGCACAGCGGGCGTGGAAGACGCCGAGCGATTTGAGTTCGTGATCGGGCTCGCCGTATGCAATGCCATAGCGACGGACGATCCCGACGGTTTCCTGGACTGGTTCACGCGGTTTTTTACGCTGGGCGATTACTTTCCGGAACTGTTGGAGCGGATGGGGGCGGTCGAGGCGACGCGATCGATGGCGGCGGTGCTGGGCCGTATCATCTGGAACCGCACGCCGCGGCCGGACAACCATTTCCGGCCGCGCCCCCTGCCCAAGCCCGAGCGCAACCAGCCCTGCATTTGCGGCTCGGGCCGCAAGTACAAGCAGTGTTGCGGACCGATTGCTCCGGCACTGGAGGCGCAATTCGAACACCTCAGTTTGCTGCGCTACGTTCTGGACACCCTTCCGGAGAAGGAGCTCAAGAACCTGCCGTTTGATTACCTTTCCAAGGAGGAGCTGGCCGTCGTCGCGCAGGACTGGATCGGAGAGGGCCGCCACAAGCGGGCCGCGCGGCTCCTGGAACCGCTGTTCGATAAGGTGGAAGCGCTCGATGAACGGGCGGAAATGGCGTTCGACATTCTCAACGACTGTTATCTCGAATTGGACAATCCCCGCAAGAAGGCGCGGTTGATCGAAAAAGTGCTGGCTTCCTCCAATCGAACCCTGCGCAGCGCCGCGCTGCATCGTCAAATCGTCGGCTTGTTCGATCATGGCGATCAGGCCGGCGCTTGGCGTCTGTTCCAGGAGGCTCAGCGTTTCGATCCCGACAATCCCGCTTTGGCGCGGCTCGAGATCACCCTGCTGATGTTCAGCGGCGACCCGGAGAAGACTCAGGAGCGCGCGCGTTTCTGGCTCGCCCGGCTGGAGCGTGATCGCAGTCGGGACCACGGCGGTTTGACCGCTTGGCTGCGCGGCGTGGTTGGCGATGTCGAGAGCGCCACCCAGGAGGCGTTCGCGGCAGGCGCGCCGTGGGTGGGATCTTTGTTCCAACTGGTGGAGGCGTTACCTCCGCTCGAATGCCATTACAAACTGGAGCCGGAGGGCGGCTCGGCCGGCCCGCTGGTCGAAGACGCCAAGCTTCGGAAAATCGAACAGCAATGGGGACAGGTCTTTCCTGCCGCGAAACCGATGTCGGCTCTGGCAGAGCCGGAAGCCCCCGATGCATGGGAAGACCTGGCTTGGCTCGCTTGGCTGGAAAGCAATCCCCTGGCTTTGCAGGACTTCGATGTGCTCGATGATCTGGTGATGGCCTTGGGCGATCTGGAGTTCATGCATGAGGAGATGCGCAGCCGTCTGCGGGCGCCCTTGCTGAATCGCGCCGTTGAGTTATTGCGCCTGGTGCTGGCGAAGAACCGGGCGGAAGGGTTCAAGCTGGAATGGGGATTTCTGGACAACCGTCCGGCGCTCCGCCTGCTCGCCACCTGCATCCGTGAGCATCTGGCCGAAGGCCGGCGCGGGGAGGCCGTGGCGTTGATGGAATGGATGGTCGGCACGCTCAACCCGCATGACAACCACGGTTTCCGTGAGGATCTGGCGCGCGCCTATCTCGAACTGGGAATGCCCGAGAAAGCCGTGGCGCTTTCGGATCGCTACCCTAACGATTTCCCTGCCATGGCCCTGAATCGTATCCTCGCTTTGTATCAAACCGGGCGGGTCGACGACGCGCGGGCGGAGCTCAAGGCGCTGCATGTCGCTTATCCTGAAATGCTGAAAATGTTGCTGGCCGAAAACCCGCGTAAACCCAAGGTCCACGAGGGCTATGTGACCTTGGGGGGAAAGGATGCCGGCTGGTTTTACCGCGCGGAATACCGCGAGTTGTGGGTGCAGTCCGGAGCTTTGGCCTGGGCTGCCGGTCTCGGCCTGGTTTCTCCACGCAAGGCCCAATGATGGGGTTTGGGTCCGACCCGTGCGGATCGGCGGGGTGGCCGTGAGTTTGCGCATCGCCATTGCCCAGCTCGACTTTTTCGTCGGAGATGTCGAAGGGAATGCCGGGCGGGTCCTGGCGGCCACGGCGCGTGCGCGTGACGGGCTAGGAGCCGACGCCGTGGTGTTTCCCGAGCTCGCGCTGGCGGGTTATCCCCCCGACGATCTCATCCTGCGCCCCGACTTCCTGGCCGCCGTGGAAACGGCGCTGAAGGCGCTGGCCGATCAGGTGCACGGGATCGACGTGATCGTCGGCTTCCCCGAGCGCCATGCTGGCCGTGAGCGAAGCCGAACGGACGGCCTGCCCTTCAACAGCGCGGCGGTGCTGCGCGACGGCGGCATCCACAAGGTTTATCGCAAGCAGACCCTGCCCAACTACGGCGTGTTCGACGAGAAACGGCATTTTCTGCCGGGAAGCGCGCCTTGCGTGTTCGATCTCCGCGGGGTGCCGGTGGGCCTGACCATCTGTGAAGACGTCTGGTTTCCCGGCCCGGTCGAACAGGCCGCGGCGGCGGGGGCCAGGCTGGTGCTGAACCTGAACGCTTCGCCTTTCCACGTCGGCAAGACGGCGGAGCGCGAGCATGTGGTGCGCGAGCGCATCGCCGCGGCCGGGGTGCCGCTGGTTTACGCCAATCTGGTGGGCGGGCAGGACGAGCTGGTGTTCGACGGCGCATCGTTCGTGATGGATGCCGCGGGCGAGGTGGCCTACCGGGCGCCGCAGTTCGGCGAAACGCTGGACGTGGTCCGGTTCGCCGTGGACGGTGCGGCAGTGCGTCCCTTGCCGGCCAAGGTCGTCGAGCCGATGGGGGAAGTCGAGAGCGTTTACGCGGCGCTGGTGACGGGCATCCGCGACTATGTCGGGAAGAACGGCTTCCGTGGCGCCGTGCTGGGCCTTTCCGGCGGCATCGACTCGGCGCTGACCCTGGCCCTGGCGGTGGACGCGCTGGGCGCGGACCAGGTCGAGGCGGTGCTGATGCCCTCCCGCTACACCGCGGCCATGAGCATCGAGGACGCGCGCCGGGAGGCCGAGGACTTGGGCGTGGTCTGGCATCTGATCCCGATCGAGCCGGCGTTCAAGAGCTTTCTGGAGCTCCTGGCCGGCCCCTTCGCCGGCGCGGCGGCGGACGTCACCGAAGAAAACATCCAGGCGCGCTGCCGCGGCGTCATCCTGATGGCGCTGTCCAACAAGCAGGGCCGGATCCTCTTGACCACCGGCAACAAGAGCGAGGTCAGCGTCGGCTACGCTACGCTCTACGGCGACATGGCCGGCGGCTTCGCCCCGCTCAAGGACGTGTCCAAGCTGCTGGTCTACCGGCTGGCCGAGTATCGCAATGCCATTTCGCCGGCCATTCCGCCCCGGGTGATCGAGCGTCCGCCCTCCGCCGAGTTGCGGCCGGACCAGAAGGACGAGGATTCGCTGCCGCCTTACGCCGTGCTCGATCCGATCCTGGCCCTGTATGTCGAGGCGGACCGTTCGATCGCCGAGATCGTGGCCGCGGGCTATCCGGAAGAGGTGGTGCGGCGGGTGGTCAGGCTGGTGGACCGGAACGAGTACAAGCGCCGCCAGGCGCCGCCCGGCATCAAGATCACCCGCCGCGCCTTCGGCCGCGAACGGCGCTATCCCATCACCTGCGGTTTCGAACGTTGATTTGAAGGGCGCACCGAGATTTGTTCCATTCAGACGACAGGTGGGCGAGCCAGAATCTAGTGATAATTAGGCGCTAGATAACCGGCTGGGATTTTCCTTTCGATGCGCCTTGAGCAACTGACTCCAAATACCTGGGTAAAGGGTATCCTCCCCAACAGCACCATCAGCGTGGTCAGCGTCCAGTGGTTCGGCACCAACGCCTTGGAACTCACATACAAGGATGCGGCGGGCAAGGTCGGCAATCAGTTGCTTTACCGGCACGATGAGCCGAATCTTGAAATCGTCGAAGTGGGGCGCCCCTGGGGTTTCGACGGCGATGGACATCTGTTCCGGCTGGTCTCCGAAGCGCATCGCATTCGGCTGGCCCATTTGTTTGACCCCCTGCTCGCGGTTCACACCTCGATCGTGGAACCCCTTCCGCACCAGATCACGGCGGTCTATGAATCCATGCTGCCGCGCCAACCGCTGCGCTATTTGCTGGCGGACGACCCCGGCGCCGGCAAGACCATCATGGCGGGGCTCTTGATCAAAGAGCTGATGGTCCGGGGCGATCTGCAGCGCTGCCTGATCGTGTGCCCCGGCAGTCTCGCGGAACAATGGCAGGACGAACTTTATCAACGGTTTAACCTGCCTTTCGAAATCCTCACCAATGACAAACTGGAAGCCGCGCGCACCGGCAACTGGTTCCTGGAAAATGATCTGGTGATCGCCCGCCTCGACAAGCTGAGCCGCAACGAGGACGTTCAGGCCAAGCTCGGCGTACCGGACTGCCGCTTCGATCTCATCGTCTGCGACGAGGCGCACAAGATGTCGGCGACCTTCTTCGGCGGCGAGATCAAGTACACCAAGCGCTACCGCCTGGGTCAGCTATTGGCGACGCTGACCCGCCATTTTCTGCTGATGACGGCTACCCCCCATAACGGCAAGGAAGAAGATTTCCAGTTGTTCATGGCGCTGATCGACGGCGACCGGTTCGAGGGCCGATTCCGTGATGGCGTGCATAGCGTGGACGTGTCGGACTTGATGCGCCGCATGGTGAAAGAGGAGTTGCTGAAGTTCGACGGCAGGCCGCTATTCCCCGAACGTCAAGCCTACACCGTGCCTTACAAGCTCTCCGACCTGGAGGCCCGGCTCTACAGGGAGGTAACGGAGTACGTCCGCGAGGAGTTCAACCGCGCGGATGCCCTGCAGAATCAGAAACGGGCGGGCACCGTGGGCTTCGCATTGACGATTCTGCAACGCCGGCTGGCCTCATCGCCCGAGGCAATCTTCCAATCTCTGCGCCGGCGGCGGGAACGCCTGGAAAGCCGCTTGCGCGAACTGGAACTGTTGCAACGCGGCAGCGTCGTTACGCCCGAGATCGAAATGCCCAGCCTCGATGCGGACGATATCGAAGACCTGGACGATGCCCCTGATGTTGAAGTCCAGGCGGTGGAAGAACAAATCCTCGATCAAGCCACCGCAGCGCGCACTATCGCGGAACTCAAGACGGAAATCGATATCTTGCGCCGGTTGGAAACGTTGGCCCAGCAAGTCCGCAGGAGCGGTGCCGACAAAAAATGGGAGGAGCTTTCCCAATTGCTGCACAGCCAGGCCGCGCTGTTTGACGCCCAAAAACGCCGACGCAAACTGGTCATCTTTACTGAGCACCGGGATACCCTCAACTACCTTCATGAGCGGATTACCACCTTGTTGGGTCGCCCGACAAACCGGCAGGATAGCCGGTTTGCACGCACAGCGCCCGAAGGGTACGGGGCAGGGATTGCCCCGCATGCATCCGTGCTGGTCATTCACGGCGGCATCGGCCGCGAAGAGCGCGCCAAGGTTCAGGAAGCTTTCCGTCATGATCCGGAAGTCCATATCCTGATCGCCACGGACGCCGCGGGCGAAGGCATCAACCTGCAGCGCGCCCATCTAATGGTCAATTACGATCTGCCGTGGAATCCCAATCGCATCGAACAACGCTTCGGTCGCATCCACCGCATCGGTCAGACGGAGGTTTGCCACCTGTGGAATCTGGTGGCCGAGGAAACCCGCGAGGGAGAAGTCTACCGGGCGCTGCTGGATAAGCTCGAGGAAGCGCGCAGCACCTTGGGCGGGCGGGTGTTCAACATTCTCGGCAAGGTGGTTTTCGAAGGTCGGCCGCTCCGTGAATTGTTGATCGAGGCGGTACGCTATGGCGAACAAGACGAGGTGCGCGCCCGTCTGCACCAGGTAGTCAACCACGCTTTCGACCGGGAGCAACTGCAGGAGCTTCTGGAAGAGCGGGCACTGGCGCACACGGCGATGGATATCAGCCGGGTGCAGGCCATCCGCGAGGACATGGAACGGGCGGAAGCGCGACGTCTGCAACCTCATTACATCCAGTCGTTCTTTCTAAGGGCCTTTCGCCTCTTGGGCGGAACCGCGCGCGAGCGCGAACCGCGCCGCTTCGAGCTTACCCATGTTCCCGCCACCATCCGCAATCGTGACCGGCTGATCGGCACCAGATTCCCGGTGCAACAGCGCTATGAGCGGATCACCTTCGAAAAAGACCTGGTCAACGTCCAGGGCCAGCCGCTCGCCGCGTTCGTTTGTCCGGGGCAGCCGCTTTTGGACGCGACCCTCGATCTGACCCTGGAGCGGTATCGCGACCTGCTCAAGCAAGGCGCCGTGCTGGTGGACGAGCGCGACTCGGGGCGAGAGCCGCGTGTGCTGTTTTACCTGGAACACGCCATACAGGATGCGGTCACCACGCGTTCCGGGGAACGGCGAACCATTTCCAAGCAACTCCTCTACATCGAAATTGACCGCGAAGGCCATACCCGCCACATCCACTATGCGCCCTATCTCGATTACCGACCGCTCCAGCCCGGCGAAGTCAATGTGGAGGCCATCTTGAATGGCCCCGAGTGTGCTTGGATCGCTGGGGGCGCGGGCGTCCCGCCCGCCAGCGGCCAGGATGGCCGCGCCCCCGGGAGCGATGCGCCCGTCGCTCTGGAGCAGAAGGTGCAAACCCATGCCGTGACACACGTCGTGCCGCAGCATCTTGCCGAGGTGCGCGCCCGAAAACTGGCATGGAATGCCAAAACCGAAGCGGCCGTCAAAGACCGCCTCACCAAGGAAATCAGCTACTGGGACCACCGCGCCGAGGCGCTGAAGCTGCAGGAGCAGGCCGGCAAACCCAATGCCCGCCTCAATTCCAACGAGGCGCGCAAGCGCGCGGACGCGTTGGAGGCACGGTTACAGAAACGCACGGAGGAGCTACAGCTCGAATCGCAAATCTCACCGTTGCCGCCCGTCATCCTCGGCGGCGCATTGGTGTTGCCGCTGGGCCTTCTCGCCAAGTTGAAACCGGAGGTCAGTTTACCCGGCGCACCCGAGGACACCCTTGCGGTTGCCGCCAAAGCCCGCGCCGCGATCATGGCCATCGAACGCGAGTTGGGCTATGACCCCATCGACCGGGAAACCGAAAAACTGGGCTACGACATCGAATCCCGCATTCCCGGCACCGGCCGGCTCCGCTTCATCGAAGTCAAAGGCCGGGTGTCCGGTGCCAAGACCATTACCGTCACCCGCAACGAAATCCTGTTTTCGCTGAACAAACCGGATGACTACATCCTGGCCATCGTCGAGTTCGATGGCGATCAGGCCACTCCCCACTATGTACGCCAGCCTTTCCGCAAGGAGCCGGATTTCGGCGTGACCAGCGTCAACTACGACTTCGCCGAGCTCCTGGCCCGCGCCACGCCTCCGAGTTGAGCAAACACTCGCCTCTCAACAAAAATCTGGAAAAAAGTTTATATAAGAGTAAACTTTAGGCCTGAGTAACTTGAGATACGACCATGGCAGATTTTTTGGAACAGTGGGCCAACAAAGATCACGCGAACGCCAAACTGGCCGCCCAGGAAGCCCTGATTACCGAGGTTACCGAAGCCATTTGGAAGGCCATGGAGGAAGTCGGAATGAACAAGGCGGAATTAGCCAAGAACATGGAGGCGACCAAGGGCTACGTATCCCAAATACTGAACGGCTCCCGCAACATGACGCTGCGGACACTGGCCGACATTTGTTTTGCATTGGGATACATGCCGAGCTTCCGCTTGGAACCCAGGAAGACGGCGACGAATCATGAAGATACCGATCAAGTTTCATAATTCCCGGAGCACCTAACCATGACGGTTTTCATCGCCAACCTTGAAATCGAAGGATTCAGGGCGCTCTCAGACCTACGCATCGGTTCGTTCGGCAAGGTCAATTTGATCACGGGCAAAAACAACTCCGGCAAGTCTTCTCTGCTTGAAGCGATCAGAATTCTTGCCACGGGCGGCGCCTTAAGAACGATTTTCGAAATCTTGAACTATCGGGAAGAACTCGGTGCCGCCGATGCGGAGCGGACTTACCTGCCTACCGATCTCGCGCCGTTCTGCAATCTATTCACGGGTTTTCCTGATCTGGCTTCGAGTAGGCACGGCTTTTCGCTCTCGGCTACTGGCGCCTTACCGGCTTCGATTTCTCGAATTCACGCCAAAATCAATTGGTTTGTGAGGAAGGAAGACCCGGACCGGCAAGGGTATTCGTTAGAACAGGCAACGGGAGACTCGTTCGATGATGTCGACGCTTTCCCAGCCCTTGATCTCGATATCTCCGGCCGCAAGCGCATCGTGCCATTGGATCGTCTTCAACGTCGGTTTCCCATGCGTCCCGAACCCGATGCCGTGCCGGCTCCCTGCATCTATCTGGACCCGTTCAGCTCACGCTCCACCCACCAGATGGGCGCTCTCTGGGATGCCATCGCGCTCACCGATGTCGAGCAGGAAGTCGTCAAGGCGCTCAAAGTCATTTCCGAAGACATCCAGGCCGTTTCGGTAATCGGCAGCGACGAGCGAGGAGTTCGCGCTCGGACAGCAATCGCCAAGAGCACGCGCTACTCCTCGCCGGTGCCATTGCGCACCTTCGGCGACGGGGTAAACCGGCTGTTTGGCATCGTCCTTTCCCTATGCAATGCCCGAAACGGCGTGTTACTGGTCGATGAAATCGAAAATGGTCTGCACTATTCGGTGCAAACTGAGGTATGGCGCACCATCTTCCGTCTTACCAGCGCCCTCAACGTCCAGGTCTTCGCCACCTCGCATAGCTGGGATTGCGTGCGTGCCTTTCAGGAAGCAGCCAGCGAAAGCCCGGAAGACGGCGTGCTCGTGCGCCTTTCCAGGATCGACGAGAAGATCATTCCCACCCTGTTCACGGAAAAGGAACTGGAAATCGTGACCCGTGACCAGATCGAGGTGAGGTAATGGCCGGAAAACGGGTATTGATGGTCGAAGGACCGGACGACGAGCATGTGGTCAAGCATATCTGCGGGACACGGCAACTCGGAATAATCGAGACCATCCACGCCTATGGCGGCAAAGATCCACTGCTCGAGGGCATAGGCGCGCGGATGAAGGAAAGCGACATCGTAGCTCTCGGCATCCTTCTGGATGCGGACACTGACCTTCAGTCCCGTTGGCAGGCGGTTGCCGGCCGGTTGGCCCAGGCTGGCTATGGCAGCGTTCCCGATTTACCCGCGCCCGAAGGTACTGTGATCGATCCGCCTGCCGATTCACTCTTGCCCCGCGTCGGTGTCTGGTTGATGCCCGACAACCGGGTGCCGGGCATACTGGAAGATTTTCTGCGGTTTCTGGTTCCAGAACACGATCCGCTATTGGCTCACGTTGAGCAGTCGATTGACTCCATTCCACGCGGCTTGTGTCGGTTTGACGAGTTGAAAAAGCCAAAGGCTAGGATACACACCTGGCTTGCCTGGCAAGATGAACCCGGCAAACCGCTAGGTCAGGCCATTTCAGCGCGCTATCTCGATCCCCATTTGCCAGCGGCGGACACGTTTGCAGCTTGGCTGCAACGGACGTTCTTTACGTCATGACCAAGAAAAAACTCATCGAAGTCGCTCTGCCTCTGGAAGCCATCAACAAGGAAGCCGCGCGGGAGAAATCCATCAGGCACGGGCATCCCTCGACCCTGCATCTGTGGTGGGCGCGGCGGCCTTTGGCGGCGGCGCGGGCGGTGATCTTCGCGCAGATGGTGGACGATCCTTCGGCGCATCCCGACCGCTTTCCCACCGAGCAAGACCAGGAGAGGGAGCGTCAGCGGTTGTTCGGCCTCATCGAGGAGCTGGTGCGGTGGGAGAACACCAGCAATGAGGAGGTGCTGGAGCGGGCGGGGGCGGAGATACGCCGTTCCTGGGCGTTGCATTGCCTGGGAGCAGAGGCGTCCCGTCTGCCCGATTCCGAAATCAATGCCTTGCTGAATGCGGGCAAGATGCCAAAGCTCCCGGGTTTCCACGATCCCTTCGCTGGCGGCGGTGCCTTGCCGCTGGAAGCACAGCGGTTGGGGCTGGAGGCCTATGCCTCCGATCTGAATCCCGTGGCGGTGCTCATCAACAAGGCGATGATCGAGATACCGCCCAAGTTTGCCGGCAAGCCGCCGGTGCATCCTGGGAGCGCGGGCGTCCCGCCCGCCCTGTTCGAGCGCGAATGGAAAGGCGCGGAGGGCCTGGCCGAGGACGTGCGCTACTACGGCCAGTGGATGCGCGACGAAGCGGAGAAGCGCATCGGCCACCTTTACCCCAAGGTCGAGGTGACGGCGGCGATGGCCGAGGACAGGCCCGACCTCAAGCCCTACGTCGGCCGCAAGCTCACCGTCATCGCCTGGCTGTGGGCGCGCACCGTCAAAAGCCCGAACCCCGCCTTCGCCCATGTCGATGTGCCGCTCGCCTCCACCTTCATGCTCTCCACCAAGCCGGGCAAGGAAGTCTATGTCGAGCCGGTGATCCTGGGTGCGCCCAGGGGTGCGGGCATCCTGCCCGCATTGCTGGCGGACGAGACGTCCGCCCCCCCGGGCTACCGCTTCACGGTGAAAGTGGGCAAGCCGAAGGCTGCGGAAGCGGCGAAGAACGGCACCAAGCTGGCGCGCGGGGCGAACTTCAGGTGCCTGATGTCGGGCGCGCCGATTTCCGGCGACTACATCAAGGCGGAAGGCAAGGCCGGCCGCATGGGCGCGCGGCTGATGGCCATCGTCGCCGAGGGCGACCGCGGGCGCGTCTATCTCGCGCCGACTGTAGAGCACGAGGCCGCCGCCCTGAAGGCGCAGCCGGAGTGGAAGCCGGAATCGCCGCTGCCTGACGACCCGCGCAACTTCTGGACGGTGCAATACGGCCTGACGACCTACGGCGACCTCTTCACCCCCCGTCAGCTCGTGGCGCTGACCACCTTCTCCGACCTGGTCGGCGAGGCGCGCGAGCGGGTCAAGCGCGACAGCCTGGAAGCGCACGCTGCGCGGGGGGCGGACGTCACGCCCGCCCAAGCTCCCGGCTGGTATCGCCGCGGCGACAAACACCCGCCCCATTACGATATTCCCCAACTCACCCAGTTCGTCACCTTTCGTCTGGCGGACACGCTCCCCAAGGACAAGCTGGCTGAATGGAAAGAGGATCTGGCCACAGGACGCATCTCGGACAACGACTATCGCTCCCAGGTCGATGCGTGGCTGGACCGGGGCATGGGCGCCTGTTGGCTGCGCGACCCGGCCATCGCGACCCTCGTCCAGAATGCCCTGCGGCATTTTGATGGCGAGCGTTACACCCTCCACGGCTGGGTCATCATGCCGAACCATGTGCATGTCGTCTTCAGTCCACACGAACCTCATCGACTCGCCGACATCCTGCATTCCTGGAAATCCTTTAGCGCCAAGCAAGCCAACCGATTGCTCGGCCGCACCGGCGCTTTCTGGCAGGACGACTATTTCGACCGCTTCATCCGCGACGAAACCGATTTGGCCCAGGTCCTGACCTATGTGGCCTACAATCCCGTCGTCGCCGGACTGTGCGCGACACCCGAACACTATCCCTTTGCCGGCGGCGGGGTATTGCCGGGAAACGCAGCCCTGGGGGACGGGCGGGACGCCCACGCCCCGATGGGGGATGGGCCTCGCGCCCGTCTCGAAACCGAGCAGTCGGGGGAGCATGGCGGGCGGGACGCCCACCCCCCGACGACCGCCGCCATGGGGGACGGGCGTCCCGCCCGTCATACTCCCCCGATAGCCGACGATGATGCCGCGCTGAATCAAGGCGGCAGCGGCGCCACGGCGTATGCGGAGGCGGTGGGGGTGTATTTGGCGTTTGCGCTGTCGAAAGTTGCAAACATTGGATCATCCATAGCCTCTTGGATGAGCGACAGAGGCGCATTCCGCGAGACATTTGCACGACAGGCGATACCAATGGTGTGGGACTTCGCGGAAGCCAACCCATTTGCCGATGCTGGCGGCAGCTTTGGGACTGCACTCGATAAAGGTGCAATGGTCGTTGAAGCGCTCCCAGGAACGACACCGGGCATTGCCGTACAAGCAGACGTCTCACGGCAAGCGGATGCAACGAGGGTGTTTCTGGGAGCGCGCTCGTCCCGAGCGCCTGCGGGCGAGACGCCCGCGCTCCCGGTCATTTCCACCGACCCGCCTTACTACGACAACATCGGCTACGCCGATCTTTCCGACTTCTTCTACGTCTGGCTGCGCCGCTCGCTGCGTCCGGTGTTCCCCGACCTCTTCGCGACGATGGCCGTGCCCAAGGCCGAGGAACTGGTGGCCACGCCCTACCGCCACGGCGGCAAGGAAAAGGCCGAAGCCTTCTTCCTCGACGGCATGACCCAGGCCATGCACCGCCTGGCCGAGCAATCGCATCCGGCCTACCCGGTCACCATTTACTATGCCTTCAAGCAATCGGAAACCCAGGGGGAGCGGGCCTCCGGCCCGCAAGCGGCCGGGACGGCCGCGCCCCCGGCTACCACCAGCACCGGCTGGGAGACCTTTCTCGACGCCGTGATCCGCGCCGGCTTCGGCATCAGCGGCACCTGGCCAATGCGAACCGAGGGGGTAGGACGAATCATCGCTAAAGGTACCAACGCCCTCGCCTCCAGCATCGTACTGGTCTGCCGCCCTCGCCAGTCCGATGCGGGGATTGCTTCCCGCCGCGACTTCCTGTCCGCATTGAAACGGGAACTGCCCGAAGCCCTGCGCCACCTGCAGCACGGTAACATCGCCCCGGTGGATCTGGCCCAGGCCGCCATCGGGCCGGGCATGGCGGTGTTCAGCCGCTATGCGAAAGTGTTGGAAAATGACGGCTCTGCCATGAGCGTGCGCACCGCGTTGGCGCTGATCAACCAGACCCTGGATGAAGTGCTGGCCGAGCAGGAAGGCGAGTTCGACGCCGATACCCGCTGGGCGGTGGCCTGGTTCGACCAGAACGGCTTTGCCGAGGGTCCTTACGGCGTCGCGGAGACCTTGTGCACCGCCAAGAACACCAGCGTCTCCGGCATGGTGGAAGCCGGCATTCTCTCCGCCAAGGGCGGCAAGGTGCGCCTGCTGACTCCCTCGGAGTTGCCCGGGAGCGCGGGCGTCCCGCCCGCGGGCGCTCGGGACGAGCGCGTCCCCAAGACGTGGGACCCGGCGCGGGATGCCCGGTTGACCATCTGGGAAATCGTCCATCGACTGATCCGCGCCCTGGACAGCGGAGAAACCCAGGCCGCCCAAGTGCTGGCGGCCGTGCGCGCGGTCAGCGCCGAAAAGTGCGAAGCCGCCCGCGATCTGGCCTATCGCTTGTTCACGCTCAGCGAGCGCCGCAAGCGAGCCCAGGATGCCTTGGCCTACAACGCCCTGGTCACCAGTTGGCCGGAAATCGCGCGGTTGGCGCAGGAGGGCAGCACATCCCATCCGGTGCAATCGCGCCTGCTTTAACGATCATTCCCTATCCAGTTAGACAGGAAAACAGTAATACGGATAACCTGCCGCCATGAAAGCGACCATCGACATTCCCGACGATCTTTACCGGCAAGTCAAGGCCAAAGCCGCGCTGAAGGGCAGCAAGGTGAAAGACGTGGCGATTCGCCTGTTCGAGAAATGGGTAAGCGAAGCGGACGAGGAGCCCCCTTTCGGGGTGAATGCGCCCCTTCCAGGTGGCGATGAGGCGCGCCGACAAGCGGCCGAGGCGTGGCTTAAGGAGTGGCAGGCAGTCGGCCGTGAAGTCGGGGAGAAATCGGTAGACCCCCGCAGCACAGTCGAAATTCTTCTGACTGACCGGCGGTGATGTTTACCGTAGACGCGAAAAGCTGGGTGAGATAGATGAAAACGACGATTGAAATTCCCGATGACTTGTTCCGAGCCGTGAAGGCTCGGGCGGCGCTGCAGGATGTGCGGGTCAAGGATTTGATCGCGCAGTTGCTGAAGAGCTGGCTTGCGGAAGGCGGGCCGCGAGAGCCGGATCAGGAGGGTGCAGAACGGCGGGTGCGGGAGACGGAGGCGTGGCTCAAGGAACTGCAAGCCATCGGACGGAAGATTCACGAGGACGCCGCCGATTCCCGTAGCCTGGTGGAGATCCTGCATGAGGACCGCAACCGGTGACGCTCACGCTGGACGCGAATATTTGGCTGGCGGCAAGCGACCCCCGCGAGCCGTACTTCGACGATGCCGTGCGCCTGTTCGTGACGATTGCGCGCAATCGTACGGATATCGTTTGTCCGACGCTGGTTGTGGTCGAGACGGCGTGTTCCGCGGCACGCAAAGCACGCAACGCCGATGCTGGCACAGCGATGGAGAAGGTGGTGCTCGCCACCCCACGGCTTCACCTCATGGTCCTCGACGAAGCATTGGCCGGAACTGCCGCCAGTCTGGGAGGGAGTTTGCGGCTTCGGGGCGCGGATGCGGTATACGCCGCCGTGGCTGCGCGGGCCGGATCGACACTGATTACCCTCGATAGGGAATTACGGGAGCGGGCAGTTTCCGACCTCCCCTGCATCACCCCGGCGGAGTGGCTCGCGGGACTGATGGGAGTTTGACGGTATGGCTTTGACCAATCACGAACGGGTCGGCAAGGGACTGGAACTGTTACGGGCGGGACTAGCCCCGTTCATCGAACGGGAACTGAGGAACCTTTACCGCGACCGCGCGCTCGGTGAGGCCCTGAATTTCGTCAGCGACGACCGCAATCTCCTGGGGCAGCCCCTCGCCGGGTGGGACGTGGCCGCCTTGCTCAAGCTGATGTGGAACGGCTGGAACGATGTGTTCCGCCAGACCTTGGGCAACGCCGAGCGCAGCCTGATAAGCGAGCTACGGGACTTCCGTAACCGCTGGGCGCATCAGAAAACCTTCACCGGCGATGACGCCTACCGCGCGCTCGACAGCGCCGGGCGGCTGCTGGCGGCTGTTTCCGCGCGTGAGGCCGACGACATCGAAAAGCTCAAAGTGGAGCTCTTGCGCGTGCGCTTCGATGAACAGGTGCGCACGGAAAAGCGGAAATCCGCCGGGACCGCCATCGAGACTCAAGCGGAGACCGTCGCCGGCCTCAAGCCCTGGCGCGAGGTGGTCAACCCGCATCGCGACGTGGCTTCCGGCAAGTACCAGCAAGCCGAATTCGCCGCCGACCTCTGGCAGGTGCATCTGGGCGAAGGGTCGGACGAGTACCGCAATCCGGTCGAGTTTTTCCGCCGCACCTTTCTCACCGAGAGCCTGAAGCATCTCCTGGCTGGCGCGCTTCGCCGCCTCTCGGGGGTTGGCGGCGATCCCGTGGTGCAACTGCAGACCAACTTCGGCGGCGGCAAGACCCACTCCATGCTGGCGCTCTATCACCTGTTTTCCGGCGCGCCTTTGGCCGAGCTGACGGGCCTGGAGCCGGTGTTGGAGGAGGCCGGGGGCGCGGGCGTCCCGCCCGCAGGAAAAGAAAACGCGGCCAAGATGGCCGCGCCCCCTGTAAAGCGCGTAGTGATCGTCGGCAACAAAATCTCGCCCGGCAATCCCGTCACCAAACCGGACGGCACGGTGGTTCGCACGCTCTGGGGAGAGCTCGCCTGGCAGTTGGGCGGCAAACCCGCCTTCGAGCGGCTGCGGGCCGACGATGAAAAGGCCACCAGTCCCGGAGACGTGCTGCGCGAACTGTTCAACGAATACGGGCCGTGTTTGATCCTGATCGACGAATGGGTGGCCTACGCGCGCCAATTGCACGACGAAGGCGATCTGCCCGGCGGCAGCTTCGAAACCCATTTCACCTTCGCGCAAGCCCTCACCGAATCGGCCAAGCTGGCCAATCAAACGCTGTTGGTGGTGAGCCTCCCCGCCTCGGATACGGCGACGAGTTCACCGGCGCAAGCGGACGATGTGGAAGTGGGCGGGGAGCGCGGGCGCGCGGCGCTGAGCCGGTTGCGCAACGCCATCGGCCGAGTGGAAACCTCCTGGCGACCGGCGAGCGCGGAGGAAGGCTTCGAGATCGTCCGCCGCCGCCTGTTCGAGCCGCTGGTGGAGCAGACGCAATATATCGGCCGCGACACCACGGCCAAAACGTTTTTTGATCTGTACCGCACCCAGCACCAGGAGTTTCCGCCCGAGTGCCGTGAAGGCGATTACGAAAAGCGCCTGAAGGCGGCCTATCCCATCCATCCCGAGGTCTTCGACCGGCTTTATTCGGACTGGTCGACCCTGGTGAAATTCCAGCGCACGCGCGGCGTGCTGCGCTTGATGGCGGCGGTCATCCATGCCTTATGGGAACGCGGCGACCGCAGCCCCCTGATTCTGCCGGCAAACATCCCCATCGACGAACCCAGAGTGCAATTCGAGTTGACCCGCTATCTGTCCGACAACTGGGTACCAGTGCTCGGCAAGGACGTGGACGGGCCGAACTCGCTGCCGCTGCGTATCGACGGCGAAGTGCCGAATCTGGGCAAGTTCTCCGCCTGTCGCCGCGTGGCGCGCACCATCTATCTGGGCTCCGCTCCAACTGCTAAAGCCGCCAATCGCGGCCTGGAAGACCGCCGCGTCAAACTGGGCTGCGTGCAGCCGGGCGAATCGCCGAACGTTTTCGGCGATGCCCTGCGCCGCCTGAGCGCCCAAGCCACTTATCTATACAGCGACGGCGCGCGCTACTGGTACGACACTCAGCCGACCGTGACCAAACTGGCCGACGACCGCGCCGAACAGCTCAAGTCCGATCCGCACAAGGTGACCGAAGAAATCAAGCGCCGTATGGATCAGGATACCCGGCAGCGCGGCGATTTCAGCCGGGTGCATGTGTTCCCCGCATCGAGTGCCGACGTGCCGGACGATCCCGAAGTACGGCTGGTGGTGCTGGGCGTCGATTGCCCCTATGGGGGTGCGGCCATCCTGGCCGCGGGCGGGCGGGACGCCCGCACCCCCATTCCCGCGTCACTGGCGGTCAAGGCGATGCTGGAAAATCGCGGCAGCAGCCCGCGCCTGTATCGCAATGCCTTGGTTTTTTTGGCAATCGACAAGAGCCGGCTGGCCGACTTGGACGAAGCGGTTCGCCGGTATCTGGCCTGGGAATCCATCCTGGCGGAAAAAGAGGAATTGGATTTGTCGCCTCACCAGCAGCGACAAGCCGCGACTCAGCGCGATGCGGCCCATAGCGCTATCAACGCGCGGCTTCCGGAAAGCTATCAGTGGCTGCTGGTTCCCACCCAACCATCTCCGCAAGGCGAAATCGAATGGCAGGCATTACGCCTGACCGGACAGGACAACTTGGCCGTCCGCGCCAGCCGCAAGATGAAGAACGATGGCTTGCTCAACGTCACCTTCGCGCCCACCTTGCTCAGACTGGAATTGGATCGGATACCGCTGTGGCGCGGCGATCATGTGGAGGTCAAGCAACTTGCCGAGGATTTTGCCCGCTACATCTATTTGCCTCGCCTGCGGGATGCTTCCGTGCTGCTGGATGCGATCGCTGAAGGGCCTGGCCAGTTGTTGTGGATGAACGATACCTTCGCGTATGCCGAGGGCTACGACGAGCAGAATCAACGTTATCGGGGATTGAAGAGCGGTCAACGCATCACCCTTCATCCTGAAAATCTCACCGGATTACTGGTAAAACCGGACATTGCGCTTCGCCAGATCGACAGCGAAAGGCCGGTTCCCGCGCCGGGACAACCCGAAGTGCCTCCGGTGCAGCCGGGTATTGGATCGCAACCAAGCTCCTATGGGCCGACCGAGGCGCAAACCCAAGTCCGCCGAGTGAAGCGATTCCATGGAACGGTTCAGATCGATCCGACCCGAGCCGGCAGGGATGCCGGACGAATCGCCGACGAGGTGGTTTCCCATCTGGCCGGTTTGTTGGGGGCGGAAGTCACCGTGACGCTGGAAATCAACGCGACGATCCCGGAGGGTGCATCGGATCAGATTGTCAGAACGGTCACCGAAAATTGCCGAACGCTGAAGTTTTCCAGTCAGGGGTTTGAACAGGAATAATTTTGCGGGGGGAAGAATAGACGCTGCCGCTAAAAGCATTTTACTGAGCGTTAAGAAAGAAAAGTCATACCGCTAGGGGTCGGGAAGGACTCACGTCCTCCCCGAGCCCTAGCGAGTAGCATGACATTCATTCCTTTATGCTTAGTGCCTATCTGCTGGTTAGCAACTGTTCCACTTCGGTACCGGAGGGAATCCCCGGCCGCGCGCCCAGCATCGTGCAGCATAGCGCTCCGGCGGCGCTGGCGTAGCGTAGCAGTTCCGGCCAGTCCATCCCGGCGGCGAGGCCCGCGGCATAGGCGCCGTGGAAGACGTCCCCGGCGCCGGTGGTGTCCACCGCTTCGACCGGAAAGGCCGGCAGCCGCCCGGATTCCGCGCCGCGGCGCCAGATCAGGCCGCGCTCGCCGAGGGTGATGACGACGCAGGGCGCGCGCTCGGCCAGGGCGGGTAGCGCCTGTTCGGGATCATCTTTTCCCAGCCATTGCGCGGCGAATTTTTCCGAGGCGACCAGGTGGCCGACCCGGAACATGAGCCATTCGGTGCCGATGTGCAGGGAACCCGCGTCCAGGATGGTGACGCTACCATGCGAGCGTCCCCAGGCCAGGGCCGGTTCCGACAGCTCTGGCTCATGGCCGTCGAACAGGATGCAGCTGGCGGAAGTCGCGGGGGGGAGAAAGGCTTGCGGCGGGAGCGGCCGGGTGTCGCCCTTGTAGTTGACCAGGGCGCGTTTGCCGTCCGGTTTGACCAGCACGGCGGAAAGCGGGGTGGGGGAGGAGCCGCGGACCACGGCTCCGGTGTCGATGCCCGCCTCGACCAGTTCCTCCAGATGGCGCTCGCCATAGAGGTCGGTACCGAGGTAGCCGGCGAACCCGGCTTTCAGGCCCAGCCGCGCCACGGTGACGGCGGCGTTGGCCGCGGGACCGCCGCCGCAGGCCAGGAGAGCGTCGGCGAAGATCTTCTCGTCCGCGGCCGGATGGTGCGGGACGGTGAAGACGAGGTCGAACGAGGCGTGGCCGACGCAGAGAACGTCGAGCGGCATCGTCACTATTTGTCGAAGCCGATGAAGTCCCAGACTCCTTCCATGACCGTGCGTTCGTAATCCTCATCCTTGCCGAGGCGGCCTTCGGCGTAGTTCAGGGCGTAGACGCGGGCGACGTCGTCCGCCATCTGCGGCATGTCGAGCTGGCGGTAGGCGTCCTCCATGATCTTGAGCGCATGGGGGATGGCCTGGGTGCGCTGGTATTTCTGGACCACTTCCGCGGAACGCCGGATCGCCGCGACATAGGCCCGCCGCCGCATGTAATAGTCGGCCACATGGATGTCGTACATCGCCAGGTTGTTGCGCAGGGCGGTCGCGCGTTGCTTGGCTTCTTGGCGGTAGACGCTGTTGGGAAACCTGTTGAGCAGCGTTTCGAAGTCGTTGTAGGCATCGCGGGCGGAACCTGGATCGCGTTGCGAGGAATCGGTCGGCAGCCAGCGGTCGATGAAGCCGATGCCGCGGTTGTAGTTGACGAGGCCCCGCAGGTAATAGGCGTAATCGACGTGGGGTTCGGTCGGGTTGAGCTTGATGAAGCGGTCGACCGCCGCGATGGCCGATTCCGGCTCGTTGTTCTTGTAATAGCAGAAGGCGACGTCGATCTGGGCCTGGGTCGCGTATTCGCCGAACGGGTAACGGGCTTCCAGTTTCTCGTATAATTTGATGGCTTTCTCGTAGGAGCCGTCCATCATCGCGTGTTTGGCTTCGGCGTAGAACTGGGCCGGGCCCCAGTCGGCATATTCATCCTTGGTGTCTGCGTCTTCGTCCTTGCCCGCCGACCAGAAGGGGAGGCTGGAGCAGGCGGTGAGTCCGGACACCGCGCTTCCCAGCAGGGCGGCGATCAGTACGATGCGGCGGGGGAAACCCATGAGCGGGAAACTACCTCGTGTGTGCGATTGACGGGCGCGTCAGCCATTAGGGAACCTCTAAAGCACGAGGTTCCCTTGCGGGACAGGGATGTCCCGCCATTTTCAAGCGCCTAAGCGCTTGAAAATGTTAGCCCACCCCAAATCGCATTTGGGGTGGGCGGGGAGAAAAATCGCCAGGAAGGCGATTTTTCGAGGTCCCCATTAGTCCCCCGCAGTATAACCGTAATCACAGACCTTTTCCTCTGTCCCGACCGTGACCCGAAGCCGAACCCTGACGACCGAAATACCGCACGATCTGGCCGGCCTGAGGCTGGATCAGGCGATGGCGATGCTGTTTCCCGACTTTTCCCGCGCCCGTTTGCAGACCTGGATCAAGGACGGCCATGCCCTGCTGGACGGCGTTCAGGCGGCGCCCCGCCAGCGTCTGCTCGGCGGCGAGCGCATCGAGCTGCAGGCGGAGGCCGAAGCTGCCGTCGAGTGCGAGGCCGAGGCGATTCCTCTGGCCGTCGTGCATGCCGACGAATCGATCTTCGTCGTCGACAAGCCCGCCGGCCTGGTGGTGCATCCCGCGGCGGGGCATCCGGCCGGCACCCTGCAGAATGCCCTTTTGCACCTCGATCCCGCCCTCGCGGCGATTCCTCGCTGCGGCATCGTGCACCGGCTGGACAAGGACACCAGCGGCCTCCTGGTGGTCGCCCGTACGCTCGAGGCGCACAAATCCCTGGTGGACCAGCTCAAGGACCGCAGCGTGAGCCGCGAATACCTGGCCCTCGTTCAGGGCACGGTCACCGCCGGAGCGACGGTGGACGAGCCGATCGGGCGGCACCCTTCGGACCGCAAGCGCTTCGCCGTGCGCCGGGACGGTAAGGAATCCGTGACCCATTACCGGGTGGACGAGCGCTTTCCGCACCATACCCTGCTGCGGGTCCGGCTGGAAACCGGGCGCACCCACCAGATCCGGGTCCACATGGCGCACCTCCATCATCCCCTGGTCGGCGACCCGGTCTACGGCGGCCGCGCGCGGATTCCCGCCGGCGCCGATCCGGCGCTGGTCGAGGCCTTGCGCGGGTTTCGCCGCCAGGCCCTGCACGCGGCGCGGCTGGGGCTGATCCATCCGCGAAGGGGTGAGGAGATGGTTTGGGAGTCCCCGCTGCCACCGGATTTCGACGCCTTGCTGTGCCTCCTGCGGAGCCTGGCATGACGCCCTGGATCGAACCCGACTGGCCGGCGCCGCCGGGGGTGCGGGCGGCGTCGACCCTGCGCCTGGGAGGGGCGAGCGCGGGGGTTTATTCTGGCTTGAATCTCGGAATCCATGTCGGCGACGATCCGGACGCCGTCGCGGCGAACCGCGCGTTCCTGCGCCGCAGCCTGGACCTGCCGGCGGAGCCCGCCTGGTTGCGCCAGGTGCACGGGAGCGATGCGGTGGAGGCCGGCGCGGAAGCCGAGCCCGAGGCGGATGCCTGCTACACTCGGGACGTCGGGGTGGTCTGCGCGGTGATGACCGCCGACTGCCTGCCGCTATTGCTGTGCACCCGCGACGGCGAGGGCGTGGCCGCCGTGCATGCCGGCTGGCGGGGTCTGGCCGGCGGCGTGATCGAACGCGCGGTCGAGGCCTTGGGCACGGGCGACCTGCTGGCCTGGCTCGGGCCGGCGATCGGTCCCAAGGCGTTCGAAGTCGGCGGGGAAGTGCGCGCCGCCTTCCTGGCGCAGGACCGGGAAAGTGACGCGGCATTCCGGGCCGGCGATAATGGCCGCTGGCTGGCCGATATTTATCTGCTTGCCCGGCTGCGCCTCAAGCGCCTCGGCATCGGGGACGTCCATGGCGGACGCTGGTGCACCTATAGCGATGAAAGCCGCTTTTTCTCCTACCGGCGCGACGGAGTGACGGGCCGGATGGCTACGCTCATCTGGCGCGACCGCTGAACACCGTCGAACGTTTCCGCCGATGAGCGTATTACTCTGGATACTGCTGTTTTCCTTGCTGGGCGGCGCGCTCAGCGTCATCGCCGCTTCGCTGTTCCTCCTCATTCCGGAAGATCATCACCCGCATCTTCTGCCGCATGGCGTCAGCTTCGCCCTGGGTTCGCTGCTCAGCGTGGCCTTCCTGCACCTCATTCCGGAGGCCGCCCGAGGCGTCGGCGTCGGCAATGTCGAGATGCTGTTCGCCACGGTGCTGGCCGGCATCCTCGGCT
Source organism: Pseudomonadota bacterium (assembly GCA_040753975.1). Taxonomy (GTDB): domain Bacteria; phylum Pseudomonadota; class Gammaproteobacteria; order Methylococcales; family Methylococcaceae; genus Methylococcus. The sequence continues at coordinate 8,276 of JBFMDC010000011.1, read as the reverse complement.
TCTTCATCCTGGAAAAGCTGCTCCTGTGGCGCCACTGCCATGCCGGCGACTTTGAGGTGCACGGCGAAGGACATTTCCACCAGCCGGCCGGCGCGCTCATCGTCCTTGGCGACGCGATCCACAATCTGGTCGACGGCGTGCTGATCGCGGCGGCTTTCCTGACCGACATCCAGCTCGGCATCGTCACCGCCCTGGCCGTCGCGGCTCACGAGATTCCTCAGGAAGTGGGGGACTTCGCCATTCTGCTGCAAAGCGGCTATGGCCGGACCCGCGCGCTGTGGTACAACCTGCTGTCCAGCCTGGGCACCGTGGTGGGGGGCCTGGCCGCCTATTTCGCGCTGGAGCGGATGAACGGCGTACTGCCTTACGTGCTGGCGCTGGCGGCGTCCAGCTTCATCTATGTCGCCGTCGCCGATTTGATTCCCTCCCTGCACCGCAGGACGCACTTAGCTGCCGCCATCCAGCAGTTCGTCATGATCGCCGCCGGCATCGCGCTGATCGTGACGGTCAACCATTGGGCCGAAGGCATGCGTCCTTAGCTCGCCTGAAACCGCTCCGGCTATATCGCGATGACGGTGCCGAGCTCCACCACCCGATCCACCGGCAGCTTGAAATAGCCGACCGGATTGTAGGCGTTGCGGAACATGGAAATGAACAGGACCTCTTCCCAGCGGTTCAGGCTCCGCTCGGCGGAACGGATCAGCGTTTCCCGGCCCAGGAAGAACGTCGTTTGCTCCAGATCGATGTGCAGCCCGGCGTGGCGGCACAGGTTCAGCATGCGCAGCACGTTGGGCCGTTCCATGAAGCCGAAGCGGGTCGTGATGCGGAAAAAATTATGTTCTAGGGCTTCGATGGTGATTTTTTCCTTTTCCGCCGCGTAGGGCTTGTCGAGCGTGCTCATGGTGAGCAGGATCACCCGCTGGTGGATCACCTGGTTGTGCTCGTAGTTGCGCAGCAGGGCGAAGGGCAGGCTGAGGTTGCGCGCGGTCAGGAAGATGGCGGTGCCGGCCGGCCGGAACGGCGGCGGCTCGTCGCTCAGCCGCTGCAGGAACCGGCTCAAGGATTCGGACTCCTGCTGCAGGCGGGCGAACAGGACGTCGCGGCCTTTTTTCCAGGTCGACATGACGGTCGCCAGAACGAGCCCCAGGCACAGGGGAATCCAGCCGCCGTCGCCGAGCTTGGCCAGATTGGCCGTCAGAAAAGACAGGTCGACGGTCAACAGCACGGCTCCGGTGAGCAGCAGCGCCAAGCCCGGCCAGCGCCAGGTGTCGTGGGCTACGACCAGGGCCAGCAGGGTGGTGACCACCATGGTGCCGACCACGGACAGTCCATAGGCCGAGGCCAGGCTGGAAGAAGAGCCGAACACCAGCACCAGGGCCAGTACGGAGACCAGCAGCAGCCGGTTGACCGCCGGCGCGTAGATCTGCCCCCGTTCGGACTCGGAGGTGTGGATCATGCGCTGGCGCGGCAGGTAATCGAGCTGGATGGCCTGATGGGTCAGGGAGAACGCGCCGGAGATCACGGCCTGCGAGGCGATCACGGTGGCGACCGTGGCCAGGCCGATCATCGGGTAGAGCGCCCCTTCCGGGACGAGGAGATAGAACGGATTCTGCACCGCTTCCGGATTGCGGATCAGCAAGGCGCCCTGGCCGAGATAGTTCAGGATGAGGCCCGGAAACACCACGACGAACCAGGTGGCGCGGATGGGCGCCTTGCCGAAATGGCCCATGTCGGCGTACAGCGCCTCGGCGCCGGTGACCGCCAGCACCACCGCGCCCAGCGCGGCGAAGCCCATCCCCTGGTGCATCGTAAGAAAGTGGAATCCATGCAGCGGATTGAATGCAGCCAGGACTTCGGGGGTCTGGCGCATGCTGTCGAAACCTAATGTCCCGATGACCAGGAACCATAGCAGCATGATGGGGCCGAACAGCTTGCCGACGTGCTCCGTTCCCCGGCGCTGGATCAGGAACAGCGCCAGCAGGACCAGGATCGAACCCGGAACCACGTAGTGCGACAGGGCCACAGCGGCGACTCCTAAACCTTCCATCGCGCCCAGCACCGAAATCGCCGGCGTGATCATCCCATCGCCATAGAAAAGCGCCGTGCCGAACAGCCCCAGAACGATGATCCAGGCCCGCTGTTTGCGCCGGTGCCGCTGCCGCAGGGCAAGGGCCGTCAGGGCCATGATGCCGCCTTCGCCGTGATTGTCGGCGTGCATGACGAACACCACGTATTTCACCGCCACGATGATCAAGAGGGCCCAGAAGATCAGGGAAAGCGCGCCGAGGATGTTTTCCGGGCTCAGCGGCACGGCATGCGAGCCGCCGAAAATTTCCCGCACCGTGTACAGCGGGCTGGTGCCGATGTCGCCGTAGACCACGCCCAGGGCGCCGGCGGACAGGGTCAGGAATCCGGAAGGTTTCGGTTGGGTTCGGTCCATGGACTTAAAGCTCGCTCCAGTTCGGAAGGAAACGGCGCCCGCGGGTCGCCTCCGCGCGAAGATTACCCTAGCCGGGTCAGCTTTCCCACTGACCGGTGCTGATGCGGGCGCCCCTGCCGACGTCCAGCACGTACACCGTGCCTGCGCCGGGCTGATGGGTGTTGGCGGTTTCCAGGATGACGGCGGCGAGGCGGTCGGCCAGGTCGTCCGGCGCGAAGATCTCGATTCGCTTCTTCGCCATGAACGGATTGAAGTCCTGGACCGCGCTGGCCTTGCTGCGGCCGAAGCCTTCACAGTCGGACACGCTCATGCCTGGGAATCCGGGGACGTCGAGCAGGGCCATGGTGAGCTTGGACAGCATGAACGGCTGGATATAGGCGCGTATTTCTTTCACGAGGCGGTTCCTCCGAAGCGCCGGTAGAGCACCGGCAGCAAAGTCAGGGTCAGCGCGGTGGCGCTGACGAGTCCGCCGATGATGACCACCGCGAACGGCCGCGCCGTTTCCGAGCCCACCGAGTGCGACAGGGCGGCCGGAAACAGGCCCAGCATCGCCATCAGCGCGGTCATGACCACCGGCCGCAGGCGGCTCACCGAGCCGTCGATGATGGCATCCGTCATGTTGTGTCCTTCCAGCCGCAGCTGGTTGATCCGGGACAGCAGGATGACCCCGTTCTGCACCGCGATGCCGAACAGGGCGATGAAGCCCACGGCGGCCGACACGCTCAGGTGGATGCCGGTCGCCAGCAGGGCGCCGAGCCCGCCGATGAGCGAGAACGGCACGTTCATCACGATCAACCCCGCGTGGCGCATCGACTTGAATGTCCAGAATAGCAGAAGAAAGATCAGGAGCAGGCTGATGGGAACGATGACGGACAACCGTTTCATGGCCCGCTGCTGGTTCTCGAACTGGCCGCTCCACAGCAGCCGGTAGCCGGGCGGCAGGCGAACCTCGCGGGCCACGCGCTCCTGGGCTTCGGCCACGAAGCCGCCCTGGTCGCGGTCGATCAGGTTGCACTTGACGGCGATGCGCCGCCGGTTGTCTTCACGGCTGATGCGGGAGGCGCCCTGGTCTACCTTGATGGCGGCCAGTTCGGCCAGCGGCACGCGGCTGCCCGGAGGCGTCGCGACGGTGAGGTCGGCGATGGCGCCGACCGAGTCGCGCGCATCCTCCTTCATCCGGACCACGACGTCGAAGCGCCTCTCGCCTTCGAGAAAGTGGGTTGCGGTCCGGCCGCCGACGGCGATCCCGATGGTTTCCTCGACGTCGTCGACGCTGACGCCGTAGCGGGCGATGGCGGTGCGGTCGACCTCGATCACGGCCTGGGCCAGGCCGGACTGCTGCTCGGCGGCGACATCGGTGGCGCCGCGGATCGAGCGCAGGATATGGGTGACCTGATCGGCCTTTTCCTGCAGGACCTTCAGATCGTCGCCGAAAATCTTCACCGCGATTTCGCCTTTGACGCCGGAAATCGCTTCCTCCACGTTGTCCTGGATCACTTGCGAGAAGTTGAATTGCAGCCCCGGAAAGACGTCGAGCTTCTGCTGCATGGCCTCGACTAGTTGATCCTTGTCCGGAAAGCGCCAGGTGTCCTTGTCGTGCAAATCGACGAGGACCTCGAGATTGTTGAACCCCTTAGGGTCGGTGCCGTCTTCCGGCCGGCCCAGCTGGGTCGTGACCGAGCGGGCCTCCGGGAACTCCGTGAGGCGCGCGCGGATGTCGCGCTCCAGCTCCTTGCCCTTGGTCAGCGAAATCGGTGTCGGCAGGGTGATGGTGAGCCAGATGTTGCCCTCGTCGAGCTTGGGCATGAACTCGGTGCCGATGAAAGGGACCGAGCCGCCGGCCAGCGCCAGCAGCAGGCCGCTGGCCGCAAGCAACCGGGCCGGCCGCCGCAGGATGTCGGCCAGCAGGCGGCGGTAGCCGCGCTCCATGAAATTCACCAGGGGATTGTGCGCTTCCGACAGGCGCGGTCCCAGCAGGTAGGTCAGCAGTACCGGAATCAGGGTGAGGCTGACGACGAGGGAGCCGAGCAGGGCGAAGCTCAGCGTATAGGCCATCGGTGAGAAGATCTTGGCTTCCACCCGCTGGAAGGTGAAGATCGGCAGGAATGCGATGATGATGATGGCTTTGGAGAACAGCACCGGCCGGCCCATTTCGATGCTGGTGTCGAGCAGGGTCCGCCGCATTTGCGGCAGGTCTGCCTTGCGGTCGAGATCGAGCGAGATGCGCACGATGACCGCCTCCACCAGCACGACCGCCGTGTCGACGATGATGCCGAAATCGATCGCGCCCAGCGAAATCAGGTTGGCCGAGATGTGCAGGGTGTCGATGAGGATGAACGCGAACAGCAGGGAGAGCGGGATGACCACGATGACCACCAGGGCAGCGGCCAGTCGGCGCAGGAACACGATGAGGACGGCGAGGATCAGCAAGGCGCCTTCCAGCATGTTGTGCTCGACCGTGCGGATGGTGTGGTGCACCAGCTCCGTCCGGTCATAGAACGGCACGATCTTCACCCCGGCCGGCAGGCCGTGCCGGTTCAAGCCGTCGATTTCGGCCTTGACGCCGCTCAGCACGTCGAGGGCGTCGCGGCCCTTGATCAGCAGCACGACCCCTTCGACGACGTCGTCCATCCGGTTGAATCCGACGATGCCGGTACGCGGCTGCGGCCCGACGCTCACAGTGGCCACGTTCTGGACATGGACCGGTACGCCGTCGCGGCTGGCGACCACGATGGACTTGATCTCGTCCGCCGATTTGAGCAATCCGACGCCCCGGACCACCAGCGCTTCGTAGCCATGCTCGATATAGCCGCCGCCGGTGTTGCCATTGTTGTTGGCGACCGCCTGGTAGACGTCCTGAACGGTCAGCCGGTAGTCCTTCAGCCGGTTGGGATCGACCTCCACCTGGTACTGCTTCACGCCGCCGCCGAAGGACACCACGTCCGCCACGCCCTGCATGGTGCGCAGGCGCCCTTCGATCACCCAGTCCTGCAAGGCGCGCTGCTCGATCAGGGACAGGCTGGGCGCCTCGATCCGGTAGCGATAGATTTCGCCCACGCCGGTGCTCAAAGGGCCGAGGTTGGTGTCGGCGGAATCCGGCAGATCGACCGCGCGCAGCCGTTCCAGCACCTGCTGCCGGGAGAAATAGTCTTCGGCGCCGTCGTCGAAGGTCAGGGTGACGACGGACAGCCCGAAGATCGAAACGGAGCGCAGATTGATGAGATGGGGCAGGCCGTTCATTTCGCGCTCGATCGGCAGAGTGACCAGTTTCTCGACCTCTTCCGGCGCCTGGCCGGGAAACTGGGTGACGACCTGCACGAAGACGTTCTGCACGTCGGGGAACGCCTGCACCGGCAGCTTCTCGAAGGACAGAATGCCGCTCGCCGCCAGCAGCACCGACAGGCCGATGATGAGGAGGCGCTGCTGCAGGCTGAACGCGATGACCGGGCGAATCATGGCTGTTTCTTGCCGTCGCCCGCTGCCGTGTCGAATTCGGCGCGCAGTAAGAGCGCCCCGTCGGTCACGATGCGCTCGCCGGGCCGCACGCCCTCGAGCAGCACGGCTTCCTTCTTCAGCCGCAATCCGACCCGTACCTCGCGCTTCTGGTAGCGGCCTTCACCGAGGGAGACGAACAGCCAGTCCGATTCGCCTTCGGTAAACAGGGCCGTGAGCGGGACGACGATCGCCTTGTCATCGGGTGGGCTTTCGACTTCCACCGAGGCGTACATCGCCGGCAGCAGCCTGCCGTCGGGGTTGGGCAGCAGGCAGCGCACCTTCACCGTCCGCGACGTCTCATCCACGACCTTGCCGACGTAGTCGACCCTGGCAGGGAACCACTGGTCCGGGTAGGCCGGTACCGTGAGCTTCACGTCCTGGCCGGGATGGATCACGGCCAGATCCTTTTCGAAGACGTCCAGCAGGACCCAGAGCCTGTCCAGGTCCGACACCACGAAGAGCGGGGCCGCCAGGTCGGGACGGACCTCCATGCCGGGATTGACGTTGCGTTCGGTGACGACGCCGGCGATCGGCGCCTTGAGCGTGAAATGGTTGTCGGGGCGTTTTTCATGCACGCCGAGGTTCGCCAGCCGCAGGCGGCTGCGTTCGGCCTCGCTGCGGGCCCGCTCCAGCGCATCCTCGGCCTGATGGAATTCCTTGTGTGGAGCGACTCCGTTGTCGTATAGATTCTTCAGCCGCGCGAAATCTTGCTCCGCCAGCTTCAGGTCGGCGCTGGCTTTGGCGTATTCCGCCTGTGCCTGCCCCAGTTCGGGACTGTCCAGTTCCAGCAGAGGCGTGCCCATACCGACGGCGGCGCCGGGCTGCGCCGGTATCGCGATGACGCGGCCGGCGATGGGCGATGAAACCCGCACGGTGCGGGTTTCGTCGTAGGTGATCTTGCCGGCGATCGGTTCCAGCAGCGGGCGCTGTTCGGGAACGGCTTCCGCCTCCCGGATGTAGTGGGTCTTGGGAGAGTCTGCTGGAAGCTGGAGGATGTCCTGCGGATTGGCGTAAGGTTCGGCCCGGTCATTGTCGTCGGAGCTGTGGCAGGCCGCGAGTACGAGCGCCAGCGCGCATGAGGGGAGCCATTGCCACAGGCGATGGAATTTCATGTTGTCGGACTCCTGGATTTGGCCGGAAAGGCCTTGGGGTTGTCGAAGGCGCCGCCGTCGTTCTGGCACTGCCGGACTCGGACCGCCGGTCCGGCCAGAACATGGAGCAATATTTACGCCCGCTGAAACGATATCTTCAAACCGGTGGCTATTACGGATTTTAGCGTCGGCCGTGTGAAAATCATCCGAGCATGCCATTCCGCCACGGTGGTAAAGCCCCGTCCGCAAGGGTACTTTTGGACCGATACCGCTATACTTAGCGGCGTCGGCTCAATCGGCGACAGAGTTCAAAATCCGGGCAATGCGCCCGGCTTCAATGTTGTTGACTGTTGTTGGAGGTGCATGTCATGGCCGAGAAAGAAGCGCATGAGAAAGAATCGCCGGGAAAGGAACTGAAGGCGCCGGAGCCCGTGGCGACCAGAGCCTACCCAAGCCCTTGGGACGAGATGGAGCGGTGGATGGAGCAGGTGTTCCCGGCGGGATGGCTGGAACACGACCCTTGGACGTTGATGCGGCGGCCCTGGCCTTCATTGTTCCGGACCGGCCTGACTAGCGTCCGCGCGCCGAAAGTCGACGTGGTCGACCGGCAGGACGAGGTGGTGGTCAAGGCGGAATTGCCCGGCGTCACCAAGGACAACCTGGAGGTTACCCTGAGCGAAGACATATTCACGCTCCGGGCCTCCTCGCAGGCCGAAACCAAGGAAGAGAAGGGCCAGTACTTTTACCGGGAAATGAGCCGTGGCGAATTCAGCCGGAGTCTGCGCCTCCCTTGCGCCGTGGACGCGGACAAGGCCAAGGCTTCCTTCAAGGATGGGATACTGGAAGTGGTGATTCCCAAGGCGGCGGGCAGCAAGCGTCAGAGCGTCAAGATTGACTGATTGCGGACGGCGAGGCCGGACCGGAGAACCCTGCATTCGGCCGGCCCCGCCCTTTGTCGAACCGAAAGGCCATGGCGCCCCGGCCCCTGTAACGAACATGCCGCCTGCGCCATGGTCGTTTCCCTCGACCAGTGCTTATCCAACAGGTAACCTGATTAGCAAGAATGTTCGGCCGTCATTCCGGCGGGGAAGCCGGACCAATCCGGCGGGAGCGGATTGGCACTGGCCCGCAGGGTGCCGGGCAGGACAGCCCGGCATGACCAATCCGCCGGGAGCGGATTGGCACTGGCCCGAAGGGTGCCGGGCAGGACAGCCCGGCATGACCAATCCGCCGGGAGCGGATTGGCACTG
>JBFMDC010000010.1:0-32071 GCA_040753975.1 Pseudomonadota bacterium | reverse complement strand
ATCCGTGGCCCCTGGACCCCGGCAATCCCTGCCGGGGCGACGACTTGGCTTTTGCCCGACGGCGGTCAGGCCCCTTGGAGGGGCCAGCCGTCGAAAGCCACCGGCTTTGCCGGTGGATCGTTACTTTTTCTTGTAGAGCAGCGGTTTTCTCCTGATTGAAATCCTGATTCTCAACGGAGGGTGGATTTCAAGGGGCGGACTCAATAAGCGGATTCTAACCGCGGCCGCTGTTCCTCCGACAACGCTCGCGAGTCCTCCGTCAGATATCGAACAGGGTACCGTGGGCGGGACTACCGCAAACGGGCGGCACTAAAACGTTGCCCGAAGGCCAATTTCTCCGCCGATTCCGGGCTCCGGCGCAATGGTGCGCAGGAACGAGGTCGCGTTCCGGATTTCCTGATCGAGCAGGTTGTTGCCTCGCGCGAAGATCAGGAAATCCGCATAGGGCGTCGCGCTCACCTTGTACTCCATCAGGATGTTCATCAGCACGTAGCCCGGCGTCGGCGGCTCCAACTCGGCCGGGTTGTCCTGGTTCGCCGCGCGCAGGACGCGCCAGTTGGCGTACCAGTCCCCCTGGCGGTAGTCGAGCTGAAAGCCGTAACGGAGCGGAGGCTGCCGGGGAACATTGCCGCCCCGCGTGAATTGTCCGCGGACATAGTCGCTGAACAGGATCAGGTCCAGCTTGCCCCAGGCTGCATCGGCAAGGGGTACGCCGACATTGGCCTCGTAACCGATGAAGGTTGCGTCGGCTTGGCTGTACTGAAACACCGGGTTACAAGGCTCCCCGGCCGGGCAGGTATGGACGAAGCTTTCGGTGTCGAAATCGAAGAATTCGCCCGTGCGCCGGGCGAAGATGTAATTGTTAGCCCAGTTCTGGAATAGATTCAGGTTGGCGCGCACCGCCTCCGTGTTCAAACGGTACGAGAGTTCCAGGTTGTAGTTGGTTTCTTCCATGAGATTCGGATCGCCGATCTCGAACGAGGCGGTCGCGTGGTGAAAGCCGTGCGAGTAAAGCTCCTGGACCTGCGGCGCGCGTTGCGCCCGGGTCAGCGCCAGCGCCACCACGTTGGATTCGTTCGCCTTCCACGAAGCGGACGCCGAACCGCTGACGGGGGTGTGCGAGGAACTTTGGATGCCACGGACCGGCGCGATGGTCTGCTGCTCGATGCGAAAGCCGCCCTGCAGCGAGAAGGGGTCGAAATCCAGGGTCTCGACCGCGAAGCCGCCGAAATTCTGGATATCGGATTTCGGCACCACGGCTTCCTCACCGACCCCTTCGAACACCGAGCTGATTCCCTGGAAACCGATCACTCCCTGCATCGGGCCCCAAGGCTTGTGCTTCAGTTCTGCCCGCCCTTCCCATCCCTGATTGGTGAACGTCGTGCCGGTAAGACCATTCTCCAATTCCACATGGTAGTAATCGATGTAGGTCATCCTGAGCTTCAGCATCTCGGCGAACGCCGCCGGGTCATACCATTCGCTCTTGAAGTCGTAACGGGTTTGGCGCTGCCGGATCTTCACGGTGTCCGACGCAAAGCCGGCCGGGACCACCGGGGCTGTGGCGACCGGTTCGGCCAGTTCGTGCTCATCGCCATGCTCCTCTTCCTCATGCCCGTGCTCATCTCCATGTTCGTGCTCGGCATGACCTTGGCCGGTGCCGGGAACGCCGTAGGTATTCTCCATGTAGTTGACGGCAAACCCGGCGAATCCCGGCTCTCCGATCAGGGAAAATCCCGCGGTGCCCCCGTAGGACTGGGTTTGGGAATTCGGCACATAGCCGACCGGGTTGAAGAAGGGCTCGTTCGGATTCAGCAGTCCCGCCTGGGTAGCGGCTTCCACATCGATCGGGCGGCCCGGGATCTGCTGGTTGCCGCTATTGCGGAAATAGCCGTCGAAATGGGCGGCGAACAGATCCCGTCCCACATCCACTTTGCCGACGGTGGCGGTCTCCTTCAGGGCGCTGTCATAGCGCTGTTCGAACGCGCCGGAAAACAGATCTTTCGGCAGCGCGCTCGGCACCCGATTGTCGATGACGTTCACCGCGCCGCCGATCGCGGTACCGCCGTACATCAGGGTGGCAGGTCCCCGCAGGATCTCGATCTTGTCGGCCAAAAGCGTCTCGACCGTATTGCGGTGATCGGGACTCAGATAGGCCAAGTCCGCCGCACCGGTCTGATCCTGCATCACCCGCACCCGCGGTCCGCTCTGCCCGCGAATCACCGGCTGGCCGACCCCCGCGCCGAAGGAGGCGTTGTTCACGCCGACTTCCTGCTGGAGGGTCTTGCCGAGATTGCCCTGGACCTTGGTGCGAAGATCATCGCCCGTCAGTTCATTGACCGGGTCGACCAGCGGGACCTCGCTCCGAATCAGGGGTGCAGTGACCATGAGCGGGTCCAGCGTATGGACGGCTTTCATTTCCGATTCCGTGTCCGGTGGTGCCGGCTTTTTCTTCCCTGCCGGCGGCTTTCTTTTGCTGTCTGCCGAAGTTTCGGCGGGCGCGTCGCTCCCTGCCGGGATCTTTCCTTGCTCCGCGGCTACATTCTGCACGGCGAAAAGTCCGACAAACGCGATGAAAGAAAAAGGACGGATCATGGCACGCACCCCGACAACGATATGTGACATGATAACATCACTTTACCGTGCGACAACCCCCTTTTACTGCTTGTTATGAAAGTAATGTCATTCTGATCGTCATTCCGGGCGGGAACCCGGACAAGTCAAGTCCGCCGGGAGCGGACTTGCACTCGCCCATGAGGGTGTCGGGCACGACAGCCCGACATGACTCCAGCGTCCAGGGACGGCGACGCCTTCACTTCCCTGTGACCGGGTACCTCAAGTCCCATCCGGCATGACGACATGACATCATTTTCGGAACGATTAGTAAGCTCGGTTCACCGACGAAGGAGCGAATCGGATCGTTGGGTTCCTGAGCCAGTCGCCGAGAAAACTGCGCTCTAATCGACGGCGAACCGGCAGACCTCGCCCTCCGCCGAACCGACGGCCAGCGCCATGCCTTGGGGGTTCCAGGCGAGCCTGGACAGCGGATTTTTCAGGATGCAAAGATTTCTAATCACGCCTTCGGGTATACGCCAAAGGATCAGCATGCCGTCTTCCCCGGCCGTGGCAAGGATGTCCTGTTTCGGGTGAAACCTGAGGTCGGCGATACGGTCGGCGTGCCGGCTGAGCACCAGGGGTTCCCGGTCGGCCGGACCTTTCCCAGAGAAATCCCACAGCACCGCGTCCTTGGCCGCGCCGCTCGCCAGATAGCGGGAGGACGGATTCCAGTCCAGCAGGCCGATCTTGCCGGGATAGCCGGACATGCCGACGTTCTTGGCGGTCTTCACGTTCCAGACGAACAGGCTGGCATCCTGGCAGCCGGCGGCGAGGTGTCGGTCGTCGGGCGAAAGGCTCAGGGAGAGGAACGAGCCTTTCCACTGGAAATGCTTTTCCTCCGGTTTGCGGCCGAGGCGCCACAGCTTGACCCCGCCGTAACAGGCGGTGGCCAACCGGCGCCCATCGCGCAGCCAGGCCAGGCCCGTCACCGTGCTGGCATGATCGTCGTGGACGTGAATCGTTTCGCCGTCGTCATTCCACAGCTTCACGACCTTGCCGGCCGCCGTGGCGAGCTGGTCGGCGCTGGGCGACCAGGCCACATGCTCCACCCAGCCGCTGCCGCCGTCCAGCCGTGCAACTTCAGAGCCGCTGGCGGCGTCCCAGATACGCGCTTTGCCGTCCTGGCCGCCGCTGGCCAGCCGGCGGCCGTCGCGGGACCAGTCCAGCGCCAGCGTTCCCAGGCCGTGACCGGACAGTTCATGAACGACCCGGCCGGTTTCGCCTTCGATCAGCAGGATGGGACCCCCGGCCGATGCGGCCGCCAGCATCGAACCGTCCGGCGAAAAGGCCAGGGCGGTAACGTAATCGCCGCCCACAATCCTCCATTGCGGTTCGATCAGCTGGATCGGCGCTTTCTCGCTCAAGCCAGACATAGCCGGAATCCCTCGTTCAGCGCCTGCCGGTCCAGGTTGCGGCCGATGAAAATCAGTTGATTGCGGCGCGGCTCCTCGCCCCAGGGTTGGTCGGCCTGCATGTCGAACAGCATGTGCACGGCATGGAACACCAGTTTCTTGTCCATGCCCTTGAGGCTGACGATGCCCTTGCTGCGGTAGATGTCCACGCCTTTCTCCCGGAGCAGTTGGCCGATCCACTCGTTGAAGCGGCCGTAATCCAGATCGCCGGGCTCGCTGATGCCCACCGAGCTTACTTCGTCGTCATGTTCGTGGCCGGCGTTCCATTCAAGGGTCTGCTGGGGCTGGACCACTTCCTCGCCTCGCCTAAGGCTCATGTCGAATTCATCCGGATGATGCTGGGTGAAACAGGCGTAATGCCCGTCCTGCTCGATAGCGATCTTGAACTGCTTGATACCCCCAACGCGCAGATCCAACTCATGCAGGCCCACAGCCGTTAAATCGGCATCGGGCGTCAGCCGCTTTGGAGTGTCCGCGAACAGTCGGACGACACTTTCCTTTAGGTCCTCCAAGCAGCCATCGCCAACAGCGGCAACCGGCTGCCAGGCAAGGCGCATGGCAGGGTCTGGGCCATCGTTCAGGGTCCAGCGGTAATCGCCGGCGGCCAGGTGGAACAGCCCGGCCCACTCGAAGGGGTATTCCGGCTCCAGAAAGCTCGGTTTGATCGAAAGCGCCCGGTCGAGATCGAAGCCGCCGACATCCAGCACGGCTTTCAAGTCCACCTGGCCGTTCACGGTGCGATGCACGCGGGCCATGGCATTCATGCTCCGCACCCGCTTTTCCAGGGCATCCAGTTCGAACTGCGAAACCAGGTCGGCCTTGTTGAGGAGGATCACGTCGGCGAAGGCGATCTGCTCCTTCACCTCGTCGCTGTCGTCGATGTGCAGGTGCACGTGCTTGGTGTCCACCACGGTGATTACGGCATCCAGCCGGAGCTGCGAACCGATCTCCTCGTCCACGAAGAAGGTCTGCGCCACGGGGGCGGGGTCCGCGAGCCCCGTGGTCTCGATCAGGATGGCGTCGAACTTGTCGCGCCTTCGCATCAGATTGCCGAGGATGCGGATCAGATCGCCCCGCACGGTGCAGCAGATGCAGCCGTTGTTCATCTCGAAGATTTCTTCGTCGGCGTTGATGACCAGGGCATTGTCGATGCCGATCTCGCCGAACTCGTTCTCGATGACGGCGATGCGCTTGCCATGGTTTTCGCTCAAGATTCGGTTGAGCAAGGTGGTTTTGCCGGCGCCCAGAAAACCCGTCAGGATGGTGACGGGGACGCGGCTCGATGAAATGGCGGACATTGATGGCCTCCTGTAGGGGTGAGGGTTGTGGGTCGTTGAAAGCCGGTCGGTGTCAATGAGTTCGGACCGATCCTGGGTCGCCGGTACCGCCCAGGGCGAGCATGAGTTCGCGGCCCAGTTCCTCGGCGGGACCCAGGGCGATGAAGACCAGCCGCCCCCGCCGGTCGTCTAAGGAGCGGAGCGGCAGGGGAGCCGGCGGATAGAGTCGGCCAGATCCGGCCTGAACGACGACCGGCTCGACCCGGTCGGGCAGATACACGACGCCCTTGATTCTCATCAGGCGCTCCCGATGCTGAAGCAGCAGCGTTTCCAGAGCCGATTGCAGGGTCGACCAAGGCAGCGGTTCATCCAGATAGAGCGACAGGCTGCGAAAGCCATGGTCGGGCAGATCGGCGCCCAGGGGCTGTAGCCGGTCGCCGGCGCCGTGTGTAGGGGGCTGCAACAGGGCGTCGACGTCCAGTTCGCCCCGCAGCGATGAAAATCTGGGCTTGGCCGGAGCGAATTCGTGCAACCGGGCATCCAGGAGTAACCTGTCCTCCGCGCCGGCCAGATCGGGCTGGGTGAGCACCAGGGCATCCGCCCAGGCCACTTGGGCGCGGGCTTCGGGAAACCGATCCAGTTGCTCCAAGGCAGAGGGGATCGCCAGCGTGGTCACGACGGTGTGCAGGCGATAACGGGTGGCCAGCCAACGGTCCCGCAGCAGGGTGTCCAATATCGGTTCCGGGCTGGCGACCCCGCTGGTTTCGATGATGACCCGCTCGAACGGCGGCGTTGCGCTTCGACTCCACGCCATCCACAGATTCTTGAGCACCGGCGCGAAGGCGCCCCGTACTCGGCAGCACAGGCAGCCTCCCGACAGGGTCATCAAGGGTATTTCCTGCCGCTCGATCAATTGCTGGTCCACGGGCGTGCTGCCGAATTCGTTGATCAGCACCGCGGCGCGCGGCCCCTCATGCAGCAGACGATTGAGCAGCGTGGTCTTGCCGCTGCCGAGGAAGCCGGTCAGAACGAGGACGGGCAGTGGGAGTTTGCGGCTTACCGACATGTTTTCAGCCATAGGCAGTGGATCCGCGGGGCGCCGTCGCTGAGCGCGACGAAGCATTTGCTCGAGGCCGGTCAGCGCTCACGATGTCATCCGGCCGATGCGGAGTTCGGCCACGAACCTCTGGAGCAATTCCCCCGGCCGCCGGTGAATCGGGCACTGGTTCACCCCGGGTTCATAGATGCGGGCCAGATCGGCCAGGTCGGTCGATGCGACGGAACCGGTTTGGGACGGCTCGAAAAGATGGGCAAGAGCGGTCATGGGGAATTCTTATCCGGGTAGCAACAGGTTTTCGAAAACGACGATGCCCTGCATGAAGCCGATGCCGATCCCGAAGGTGGTCGCCTGTCCGACCAGGCTCCGCAGGCTCGACCGCTCGTGCAGGGCGGGAATCAGGTCCGACGCGGCGATGTAGATGAAACCGCCGGCGGCGATCGGCAGCAGCAGAATCAGGGACGACTCGGCCACCCGGCCCAGCGCGAGCGTGAACAAGACACCGGCAAGCACCGTCAGCGAGCAATAGAAGTTGTAGAGCACGGCCTTTCGCGGGGCGTAACCGCCATAAATCAGGGCACCGACATCGCCCAGTTCCTGCGGAATCTCGTGGGCGACGATGGCGAAGGTGGTGGTGAAACCGAGCACCGGATCGACCAGGAAACTGCCGGCGATGAGAATGCCGTCGACGAAGTTATGGATGGCATCGCCGATCAGGTTCATCCTGGCCAGGGGGCGTATGTCTCCAGGGGATGCGGTAAAGGTCACGTGGTGGTCATGCCGCCAGCGCACCAACTTCTCCAGAACGAAGAACACGAACATCCCTGCGAGAGTGGTCAGGCACACCGTCGACACCGAGCCGTGGCGCTCGACCGCGTCGGGAATCAGATGGATGAAGGCGTCGCCCAGCAACACACCCACCGCCAGCGCGACCAGGTAGGGCACGACGGTCTCCAGCCGTTCGGGCTTGATCCGCAACACGAACAGTCCGCTGAACGACACTAGGCTGACCGTGAGGCCCGCGCCCAAGACATAGAGCGCAGTGATCCAATCGTTCATGCGGCCGTGTCCTCATGGAACCGATCGGCAGGATAGGCGCGCATGGCGGTGTGATGTCGTTGCTGCGGCTTTAGCGGTAAGGCCATGCTGAAACTTCGTTACCCCCAGACATCAGTACCTGATGCGTATGCCCGCCTGCACGCCAGACGTTATAGCGTTGCATCACTCCCCACAAGAACCTCTGACACGTGGTGGTTAGGCTTGGCCGGCAGGTTAGCTGCTTGCTCGGGATGGTGAGCAATGAGCACAGATGCCGTGAACTTCGATGGTTTTGCGATGTATCGTAAAACCCGCCTGTTCCAGTTCACGGGCAACCGCCGCCATTACCGCCACGCCTGGCCTCTCCTCGACTTCGTGGCACTCTATGCAGATCAGCAGCATTTGTTCGTGTTGTCGGTCCGAGCAACTGCAGCCGATGAAGGCATTCAGGCTTTCCACCCGGTGAATCAGGCCCTGTTCCAGCAGAAAATCCAGCGCGCGGTACACCGTCGCGGGTTTGGCCGTCCGCTCCAGGGGCTTGATCCGGTCGAGCAGATCGTAAGCCTTGACCGCCTGATGGCTCTCCCAGACCAGCTCCAGCACCTTGCGGCGGATCGGCGTCAGGCGCACGCCGCGTTCCGCACACAGTTGCTCGGCGGTATGAATGGCCTTGTTAAGGCAGCCTGTGTGGTCGTGAGTGAGTGAGTCGGGCTTCACGGGGTCCGAAACAGAGGCGAGCATCATGACGATCGCTTCTTGCCAAATTGAAGTTACTATATAACATTGCCTTTTCATGCAGCAACCCCCTGCACAGCAGTCGTGGCTATCGGCACCTCATTTAAGGGGGAATAGTGGGAAGTTGTTCCAGTTGCTTGGCTTGGAAGAGCTTCTGATATCCTGCTACTACCACAACCCTGGAGTGGTTCGACCCGAAATGACTCCTCGCCGCACCGCACTAAGCGCCTTCGCCAGTTGCTTGCTTGCCATCGTTCAGTCTTTGGTCTTGGCAGCTCCATCTCAGCCTGCCAATGGGCCGGTGGCGGGCCAGCCACAGACGCAGGCATCGCCTGAGGCTGCAATGGCCGAACCGAAGCGCTTGCTTGCGGTGCTTTCCGAGCTCGACCAGCGCCTGAACGGGATACTCGCCGATGCGGTTTTGGCCTTGAGGCAAAGAGTTGAAAGCGGTCCCCCCTTCCTGCTCGAAGAACGCCACCAGCGCCTCGATCGGCTGGAAACGCTGATCCGCGATCCTGCCGCGGACGTGGCGGAGAAATATCGGCGCATCCTGGAGGTCTACCGGGTCGAGTTCGATTATGCGAAGAGCGTGGAAGCCTACCGGAATACGCTCGTAATAGGGGACGGCGAACGCCTGGTGGATTTCCTCGGCATCGGCCGCCTGGCGCTCTATTACCAGACCCTGGATGGCCGCGAATCGGGCATCTGGCGCAACGACCCGAGGCAGTGGCAGCGGTTGTCCGGGGAGGGGAACGAAGCCATCGCCCGAGGGCTGCGTACGGCGCGCAAACTGGAACCCCCGCAGCTGATCGTGCTGCCGCTACCGGGGCCAAAGTCGCCATGAGGCCGGTTTGCCTGGCGGAACCCGAAAAGACGGTTCCGCCCTACCACTTGCCGGGGCCGAAGTCGCCATGAAACCGGTTCGCGCCCTCCGTTTGCTTCGGTTTGCGGCTGTCTTCGCCTGGTTCGGGGCTTTTTCCCCCGCCTCTCTGGCCGCACCCGAGGCAAAGGCGGAACAACCGGCCACGCCCTCGGAGGTGGAGGCCCAATTGGCGGCCGCTCTGGCGGCCAAGGAGGAATTGTTCCTGGCCATCCGCGAGAGCGCCGCGAATCTCAAACCCCACTATCGGCAGCTTCTGCTGGCGGGCGATGCCGCGAGCCAGCGGGAATTGATCGACCGGCTCGCCGATAGCCGCCACCTGCCGACCGCCGACGAACTGGCGCGCCTGTTCGCCAGCTTGCAGACCCAGATCGACGCCTTGGGCCGCATCGCGACCTTTCGAGCGCCGGTGTACGCCCCGAACGGTCAGGCGTCGGAGAAAGAGGTGCTCCGGCTGGGCGGATTCACCTTCCTCTCCGAAGGGCGTTATCTGGTTTATGCGCCCGAGGCGGACCGGCTGTTCGAACTGCCGAGGCAGCCGGCCTCCAGCCTGCTCGATCTGGCGCTGGATTTCGCCAAGGCGGATGCGGCCTCGCTCGCGCCGGTGGCCCTCGACCCCAGCGCCGGCCACACCCTGCAGTTGCTGGTTCAGGTTCCCAATCTGCGCGAACGGATCGATCAAGGGGGCGTCGTCGGCTATCTGATCCTGGTGCTGGCCGCCATTGCCTACGCGCTTGCCGGCTACCGCTTCGTGGAGCTGGCGCTGATCGAGCGGCACATCCGAACCCAATTGCAATTCCCCGAATCCCGCCTCGACAATCCCTTGGGACGGGTGCTCGACCGGATCGAACGGTCCCAGACGCACGACGAGGAAGCGCTGTACCTGACCGTGGAGGAGGCATTGACCGGCGAGCAGGGGCAACTGGAGCGCGGGTTGGCGTTCCTGAAACTGGTGGCCGCCATCGCGCCCATGCTGGGCCTGCTCGGCACGGTGACCGGCATGATCAAGACCTTCCAGGCCATCACCCTGCATGGCTCGGGCGACCCGAAGCTGATGTCGGCCGGGATTTCGGAAGCCTTGGTCACCACCGTGGAGGGCTTGGTCACCGCCATCCCGCTCCTGCTGTTGCACAGCCTGTTGGTGGGCAAGAGCCAGAACCTCGGGAGTCTCATGGAGGCGCATGCCGCGGCCGCGCTGGCCACTCGTCTGGAACGCCGGCGTACTCCCTTGAGCGGGGAAATATCGCCGGAACAAGGGCTTCGAAAATTTTCCGCGGTGGCGAACGATGGGCGGCCAGGCGGTTGAGGGCATTTTGGGCTTTCTCAGGCAATCCGAGAGCCAGATCGAACAACTCATGGACTTGGGCGGGCCGGTGATGTGGCCGCTTTTGGCCTCCTCCCTGCTGTTGTGGGCCTTGGTCCTGGAGCGCTACTGGTTCTTGTTCCGCGTCTTCCCCAAACTGATCGAACGCGGCCCGCCGCCCGCGGGTTCGGAGGCCGCCGCGGCGATCGAGGCGGCCGCGATGAAACTCGCCCTCAGCCGCCATCTGCGCCTGATCAAGACCCTGTCCGGCATCCTGCCGATGTTGGGCCTGTTGGGCACGGTGACCGGCATCATCGAGACCTTCGATCTGATCCGGGTGTTCGGCAGCACGGAAACGCGCATCGTCGCGCGCGGCATCCACGAAGCGCTGATCACCACGCTGGCGGGCCTGGTGATGGGGCTATTCGGCGTGGCCGCGGGCTACGATCTCAATCGCCGGGCCCGCATCGGCGAGCGCCGCCATGCCACGACCCTTGGTCAGCCATGAGAAGACGCAGCCCGTTCAAGCGCCGCACCGACGGCGAGGAAAGCACCGACGCGATCAACCTGACGCCGCTCATCGACATGATGTTCATCCTGCTGATCTTTTTCGTGGTCACGGCCTCCTTCGTCCGAGAATCGGCGGTGGCGGTGCAGCGCCCGAAGGCCGCAACGGCCGTGCCCCAGCAGGATGCCGCGGTGATCGTCACCATCACCGCGGATGAAGAAGTCTTTCTGAACGATGCCTCGGTGGACATCCGCCTGTTGCGCGCCCGGCTCGAACAACTGGGGCTCGCGGGTCCAGCCCAAGCCGCCATCATTCTGGCCGATGCAAAGACCAGCACCGGTTTGCTGGTCAAAGTGATGGATCAGCTGCGCCTCGCCGGTTTCATCAACATTTCGGTCGCCGCCAGCACGGCGCCGGACATCCCGTGACCCGATCCCTTGCCGTGGTAGCGGGCCGCCCGGGCGGGGTCCTGACCGGGGCCTTCGCCGTGGCCGTGGTAATCAATCTGGCCTTGCTGCTATTGATCGGCGCCTTGATTGGCCGAAGGGAAGCCGGCTTGGTACCGGCCCCAGCCCCGCGGCCGGTCGATTTCATTCGCATCGTTCCCAAGACCGAGGAACCGAAACCGGTTCCGCCGCCCTCACCCAAGGTGATGACCGAGGTCGCGCCCCAGCGCCCGCCACCCGCCCCCGTCAAACCGTCCGGGATGCGCCGCGCCGCCCCCGCCGCCAAGTCTCAGAGAGCCAGAGTCCCTTCGGCCGGCGTGGCGGCCCCTCGGCTGGACATTTCCGAACAGGGCACGGGCGCTCCGTTGGCCCCCGTGCCGGGGTCCGACTCGCGCCTGGCGGCGCCCCCCGCGCAATGGAATCCGGCAAAGACGCCCGCCGGCGGCGCAGGGAGCGGCTCGAACGGCGACAATGGTTCGGACGCTCGGGACCTCATCGTGCTATCCCGGGTGTTGCCGGAGTACCCTCCTCGATCCCTCGCTCAAAAGATCGAAGGCTGGGTGCAGATCGAGATCGATGTCGGTCCTACGGGTACGGTCACCGGGGCGAGAGTCGTGGCGGCCAGTCCCCCACAGGTTTTCGATCGGGCCGTGCTTGAAGCGATCCGCTTCTGGCGCTTCAAGCCCGCCTTCCGCGAAGGCCGGGCCGTGGCCCAACGCGCCAGGCTGACGGTGGAATTCAGCCTTGAAGATCGCTGAACTTCCTGGTCCGAGGGCTCCGCACCGACTTAGGTCTGCCGGTGACGCATTCTGACTTGGTGCGAGCGAAATGGCGCGCCTCTTTACTGGTCCCGAGCCAAGGGCGTGACCTGCCTCCCGCCTCTGATCGAAATCGTAATGAAATGTTCGGGTTAGGCCTATCTCCTCCCTTTGCTTACTCAGCCGGGCAAGGCCCTTCCACGTTCTTGAATGGTCCGGGCCAATAGGGGCTGTTCGTCTCGACGGTGATGTGCGCCAGTTCGTCATGAACGCGCAATAGACCTCTGAAGTACTCCGGGTGAATATCCTCTTCCGTGGCGACGCTGAGAATGCAGGCGTACTTGCCCTTGCCGACGCGCCAGACGTGGAGGTCGCAGATCTCGGCCGGGATCGGACTGGCTTCCAGAACCTCCCGGATTTCGGCCACCAGCGGGGCGTTCATTTCGGCATCGAGCAGCACGCGCCCGGTATCACGCAATAGCCCGCACGCCCAGAGGGTCACGAGCAACGCGCCGGCCAAGCCCATGGACGGATCCAGCCAGCCTGCCTCCCAATATTTACCGCCGATCAAGGCCAGCATGGCGAACACCGACGTGGCGGCATCGGCGAGGACATGCAGGTAGGCCGAACGCAGATTCAGGTCGTGATGGTGATGATGCTCCTGGTGGCCATGACGATGGCCGTGCCGCAGCAACCAGGCACAGGCCAGATTCACCAGCAGACCGGCCGCGGCAATCGCGATGGCCTGATCGTATTGAATCGGCAGGGGCGCCATGAGCCTGGCAGCGGATTGGTAAGCCATCAACCCAGCGACCATCAGCAACAGGATGGCGCTGGTATAGCCGCCTAAGACTTCGATTTTCCAGGTGCCGAAGGCGAAGCGCGGATGGTGGGCGAACTTGCGGGCACAGCGGTAAGCGAACACGGACAGGCCTAAGGCGAGCACATGCGAACTCATGTGCCAGCCATCCGCCAAGAGCGCCATGGAGTTGTACACCCAGCCTCCGGCGATCTCGGCGAGCATCATCAGGGCCGTCAACAACAAGGCTCCACGTGTACCGCGCTCGGCCATCGGATTGCCTTCATCGAAGCGATGGGAATGTCTCCATTGGTCGGCTGCGACAGACTGTGGCATGAGTGCGACTCCCAAAAAAAACACTACCCCTCAGCAGGCCACGCCTCAGACCGTCGGGGCACGAGGCTTGGCCGGTAAGGCGGGCTCGGGGCGCTAAGGTGTAGGATCAATCCCACCCGGCGCTGGATCGCTTGAGCGATCGGACCGTGAGGCCAAAGGTAACGCGACTCGGAGCCCATCATCATGGTAATGCAAAGCGTCGCGGAAGTGATCCGGAAGCCAGTGGTGTTGGAAGTGTAAGGGATCGACCGGCGATATCTGAACGGATATATCCCAATGAAATGGGTGTCCACAAAAAGGTTGCAGGATCAAAGGCGTTAAGGGCAGACGATCTGCGGAGAATTGCCCAGGATGTTGTGATAGTAATATGAAGCGTAAGCCACCTTGCCCGGCTTGCTAGTGCAATAGCTACCGCTCACCTTGGTGAATTCGCTGGTGTTGAAGTCGATCCTGCCCAGCGCCGCTGCGGTGTAGCCAGTGCTCACGGGATCGGTGCCGGCCAGGTCGGACATCAGCTCGGCGGCTTTTTTCACGGCGCCCACATAACCGTCGAAGTCGGTCAGGTTGAAGGCTTTCAGGTCGAAATCCGGGTTGGTGCGCAGCCACGCGCCCCAGTAGAACTCCTGGTAGTTGGCGTTGTTCGGCCGCTGCGCGTAGGCGACGTCTCTGGTGAAGTACACCACCGCGCGATAATCGTCGTTCTTGAAGTTGGCGAGGCCGAGACGCTTCGGCAATTTGCCGACCGGGATGGGGCGGTTGTCTTCGTCGCGCAGCCAGACCCAGCCCGAAGCCTTCATGGTCTTCCAGAAGCTTCTCTCGTTCAGCTTGCTCAGGTTGGCGAGCACCCGCGCGCGAACGTGCATGTTCGCTCCCCCATCCGGGCTCTCCATGAAGGATGTGAAAGTGTGGTGGCCGTCCACCAGGTAAAGTTTGCCCCTTGGGCCGATCACCACGGTTTTCATGGGATCGATGGTGGCCGCCGTCTCGGAGCCGAGGGCGACGGCGCAGGTGAAGCTTGCCGGGTCGTCCAGCCGGGAGTTCGCGTCGGCTGTTTCCGCCTTCTCTTGGCCGTTGGCTTCGCACCAGTCGTCGAAGCGCTTATTGATCTTGTCCTTTCCTGCCTGGTAACGCCCCAGCTTGTAATAGACCTCGAACAGGCCCAGGACGGCCTGAGTCGGGTACAGTTCTCCCAGCTTCACGTCGACCAGATCACCGGCCTTGGCGTCGAGGTAGGGGATCTGGGCGCTGGCGGCTTCCATGCCCAAGGTAACGGCGAGGGCGGCCACCGAAACGATGGCGACGCGGGCCAGACGCCCGAGCGGGCGTGTGCCGGATTTGGTTAAGTCTGGAAGGTTATGGTTGTAATTCATCGGATGCTAGCCTCTGCGAATAAGAATCGGGTAAAACGCGAACGGTAAAGTTAACGAACGACTATGACGATTTGGTGGCGGGTCCGATCGGATCGAGGCAACGGGATTGCGCCCCTTGCCCCCCATACCACCGGACATGCGGTCTTCCGCGTCCGGCGGTTGGACCTGGCCGCCTAAGCCGCAAGATCGGATGGAACGTAAAGGCCCCAGCGACGGAGCTGGGCCTTATCGAGGGCGGTTTGCAGCATGGGGCTACGGGCTTTGCGCCAAGCGCCCACGTAGCCACTCGCCTGCTTCAGGTGGCACGGCTAGGCGCGAAAGCGCCTGAGCGCGTTCAGCTACACTTTCCGGTGGTGCCAGTGTAACCAGAAGTATTTCCGTATGTGGCGACGTATTCAGCCTTCCAGGGCCGTGATCGGCCAGCGGACTTCGCAAAAGCAAAAGTGGTTCCACCAGCCGCGAAGGTACCGCTGTCAATGTCGGATACGTTGGTCCAGGGGAACGCTAGGCTGTACATCCAATGCTTCCTGCACCTTGTCCTCGAAACGCTCCAGGCCGTTCTTGGCCGCTTTAAAAGAGCGGCCCAACTCCTGCTATGGATTTGGCAAAGAATAACTTCCCGAAATTACTAATCGTCAAGAAAGTAAAGTCACCCGTCATGCCGGGCGGGACACCGGCATCCAGTCCCATGGACGTGGAAACCTTGCCATCCCTGGACCCCACGATTTCCGGATTCCGGTCCGAAAATGACGCCTCGATGACATTCTTTAGTTAACGACCAGTAACAGCCGTCGTTCCGGCATGGACTCACGGCAGGCCATCCTGCCTGCCGCCCTTCGGGTAAATGCACAAATCGGCAGGAAAGCCGATTGACAGGTCCCGTCCTTGGGATCTGCCCTCCGGGCCATGCTCCGCATGTTCAAATTTGCTCCCTGCAAATTTGTGCACGCGTAGCGCCCGAAGGGGGCGGCATAGGGATGTGCCGCATAAAATCCGCTCCCGGCGGATTGGTGCTGGAACCCAGGTTCCAGGGAGGGAATGACCAGGGAACATCCCTGTAGCCTGGATGCCGGCGATCCTTGCCGGCATGACGGTGCTTTGAACGAAAATGTCGTTCGGTCATTCAGGGGTGTTATTTTCGGCCATATCCTATGCATGCAATTTCCGCCGCGCTTCCTGTACGTTATGAATCTGCCCGATCTTTTCCAAGGCGGTGCTGAACTGGCCCAGGTCGTGGACTTCGATAGTGATGTCCATGACGACGCCCTGATCCCGTGGATTGGTTTCGGTATGAGTCCGCAAGATATTGATGTGCTCATGCGCCAGCACCTGGGCGACGTCTTTGAGCAATCCCTTGCGGTCGAACGCGCGGACCTCGATGTCGACCGGGAACACCCGTGTTTCCGCGCCCCAGGCGACGTCGATCAGCCGGTTCCGTTTGCCCAAGGGAAGCTGGACGATGTTCGGGCAGTCTTCGCGGTGGATGGTCACGCCGCGGCCGACGCCGATGTAGCCGATGATCGGATCCCCCGGAATCGGCGAACAGCAGCGGGCGAAATGGGTCAGGAGGTTCCTGACGCCCTGCACGGTGACTTCGCCGGTGCCGCGGACGGCCGCGGGCGCCGGCTTCCGTAGCGGTGCGAGCGCCGGCGGGTGGAATCCGGGCACCTGGAGCGCCGCGGCCAACTGTCCTGGACCGATGTCGCCGCGGCCGATGGCGAGCAGGACGTCGTCGGGCCTGGGCAGGTGGAAATGGCGGGCCAGGGCGTCCAGGTCGATGTCCCGGGTCTGGAGCTTGTGTTTTTCCTTGTCGAGTATGGCCTTGCCGGCGCGCAGGTGCTTGTCGTGGTCCTGCTGCTTGAACCACTGCCGGATCTTGCCGCGGGCGTGCGCGGTCCGCACATACCCCAGGCGCAGGTCGAGCCAGCCGAGGGTCGGGCCGCCTTGCTTGGCGGTCAGGATTTCGACCTTGTCGCCGGATTTGAGCTGATGGGTCAGCGGCACCATGACGCCGTTGACCTTGGCGCCTCGGCAGCGATGGCCGACTTCCGAGTGGATGGCGTAGGCGAAATCGATCGGGGTGCTGCCCTTGACCAAGCGGATGACCTGGGCGCGCGGCGTGAGCACGAAGATCGCATCGCCGAAGGGCTCTTCGCGGAAGTCCTGCAGCAGCGAATCGTTGTCTTCCTCGCTCTCCAGAAGGCGGCGCAGGGAGGCGATGCTGCGGTCGAAAGCCGCATCCTGCCCTCCGCCTTCCTTGTAGCGCCAGTGGGCGGCGACACCGTATTCGGCGAATTCGTGCATCGCCGCGGTACGGATCTGGACTTCCACCGGACGGTCGTCGGGACCGATGACGACGGTGTGCAGTGACTGGTAGCCATTGTCCTTGGGATTGGCGATGTAGTCGTCGAACTCCTTGGGAATATGGGGCCACAAGCTGTGCACCGCGCCCAGCACCGTATAACAGGTCGGGACGCTGTCCACCATGACCCGCACCGCCAGCAGATCATACAGATCCGCCAGTTGGGCGTGCTTGCGCTCCATCTTCTTCCAGATGCTGTACAGATGTTTGGGACGGCCCGACACCCGCGCATTGACGCCGAGTTTTTTGAGTTCGTCCCGCAAGAGGCCCATGAAATTCTGGATATAGACTTCGCGTTCCGCGCGGTTGGTGCTCAGGGACGTGGCGAGCGTGCGGTATTCGTCCGGATGCAGATAGCGGAACGACAAGTCTTCCAGCTCCCATTTGAGCTGGCCGACGCCGAGGCGATGGGCGAGGGGGGCATAGAGTTCGAGGGTTTCGCGGGCGATGGATTCGCGGATGTCGCCGTCCTGGTACTTCAGGATGCGCATGCGCTGCACCCGGTAGGCGAGCCGGATCAGCACGGCGCGGACGTCGTTGACCACCGAAAGCAGCATGCGCCGCAGCAGTTCGGCCTGCTCGGGCCCGGGATTCTCCTGCAGCGAATATTCGTTGAATGTATTGAGCCAGTTGACCTTTTCCAGCAGCCGTACGGTCTCTTCGTCGAAGTGGACCCGGATGAATTCCGCCGGCAGCGTCTCCCGCAGATAAGGGTCCGCCAGCAGCGCGGCCTGGATGCTGTAGGCATCGACCCTCAGGTTCAGCAGGAGGTGCCCGACGTCGACTCCGCGCGGCCGGGGCGCGGGATCTTTGGCCACCGCATCGATGGCGAGGTTCAGTGCCTTGCGGATGTTTTCCGCCTGGGCGGCGGGATAGCCTTGCTCGAACAGATGGTGCAGCTGCTCGGCATCCAATTTCGAGGCGTCGGACTGGTAGTGCGTGTGCTTCATTCAGTTCGGGGCAGGTGGAGACGCGAGCCTCGGGACGAGGCCGGTTGCCGTGCGCGGGAGATCGCTTCCATAATCGGCGGAGCGGCTTTCGCAATCTTAGCAGAACTGATGCTTTCCGCCGCGGCCCGGCGCCGAAACCGTATGTTGCTCAAGGAGCGCGGGATGATTCAGGAGACTGAAGTGGAAACAGGAAGGGCCGGCATCGAGCCTACGGCAGAATGGCGCGCCGATGCCGTCGTACGCCGGTACGCGGCGCAGTGCCTCGATCGCATGCAGTCGGCCGAATTGGGGATACTGGAAAACCGCGATACCGAGGCATTGCACGACTACCGTGTGGCCCTGCGCCGCAGCCGGACCTTGCTGGGGCAGATGAAAGGCGTATTCCCCGCACGGGAGGCCCGCCGCTGCCTGGACCGGCTGGGCCGCCTGGGTGAGTTGACCGGACCGCTGCGGGACTGCCACGTCATGCTCGCCGATTTGCCGCTCTACCATTCGATGCTGCCCGAGTCGCTGAGGCCGGCATTGGCGCCATTGCAGGCGTATCTCGAACGGGAGGCGGCGTGTGCTCACCGGATTCTGGCGGACCGTTTGCGGCGCCAGGATTACCGGCGCGCGTTCGAAAGCTGGCGCCGGTTCCTCGAACGGCCCGCGCCGAAGCGGCCGTCGGCGCCGAATGCCCGCGCTTCCGCCGGCGAGGTTTGCGGCCGGCGCATCTGGAAACTTTACCGGCGGATGCTGCGGGAGGGCGTGGTGCTCGGGCCGGACAGTCCGCAGGAGGCGTTCCATGTTTTGCGCAAGCGGGGCAAGAAACTGCGTTATCTGCTGGAATTTTCGGCATCGCTCCGGCCCGATGGCAAACTCCGGGATCTCATCGCCCAATTGAAGAAGCTTCAGGACATCCTCGGCGAATTCCAGGATGCCGCCGTTCAGCGCGCCCGCCTCCTGCGCCTGGCGGAAGCCATGAGACAAGACGGCCAGCCGCTCGAAACCCTGCTGGCGATGGGGGTCTTGGTCGGTCACATGGAACGGCGCCAGTCGCGCTGCCGGGAGGCTTTCGGGGAGGGCTTCGCGGCATTCGCCGGAAAGCCGGCGCGCCGGCGTTTTCGCAAGCTGTTCGGGCCCGGACACGGCGAAGGAGACAGGGACCGGCGCGGGGTTTAAACTTTTTCGGACTCAACCTAAGAATGGAAGGGGATTCATGCAACAAAATCAGAACAAGGAACCGCTGCCGCGCATCCTGATCATCGGCGGCGGCGCCGGTGGACTGGAGCTGGCAAGCAAATTGGGCAAGACCCTCGGCAAGAAAGGAAAGGCGCAGGTTACCCTCATCGACGCCTACCCCACCCATATCTGGAAGCCGCTGCTGCACGAAGTCGCGGCGGGCACCATGGATGTGAACGACGACGAGCTGGATTACCTGGCGCAGGCCAACGCCTGCCATTTCCGTTTCCTCCTGGGACGCATGAACGGCCTGGACCGCGCTGCCAAACAGGTGAAGCTCGCGCCGACGTTCAATGCCGCGGGCGAGGAGGTGATCCCCGCCTGTGCCTATCCCTACGACATCCTGGTCATCGCCGTCGGCAGCGTGTGCAACGATTTCGGCGTATCCGGCGTGGCGCAGAACTGCATCTTTCTGGACACCGCGGAAGAGGCTCAGCAGTTTCACCGCCGCCTGCTGGAAGCCTACATGCGCGCCCATGCCACGGGCGGGGCGCAACAGGCCGGCCAGCTCGATGTGGCCATCGTCGGCGGCGGCGCCACCGGCATCGAACTTTCGGCCCAGCTGCATCAGGCCACCCGGCTGCTGGCGGCCTACGGTCTGGACAACGTCAAACCCTCGGACATCAAGATTCATCTGATCGAGGCCGCGCCCCGGCTGCTGCCCGAGCTGCCGCCGCGGCTGTCGGAATCCACCGTCAAGCAGCTCCTGGCGCTCGATGTGGAGCTGCACCTCGGCGAGCGCGTGGTGGAGGCGCGGCCGGACGGCGTCCTCACCCATACCGGAAAATTCATACCCGCCGCGCTGAAAGTGTGGGCCGCCGGGGTGAAGGCGCCGGACTTCCTGGCGCAGACCGGCCTGGAAACCAACCGCATCAATCAGGTCGTGGTGCGCCAGACCTTGCAGACGACGCGGGACGACCGCATCTTCGCCATCGGCGACTGCAGCGCCTGTCCCTGGCCGGAAAAGAACGCCACGGTGCCGCCGCGCGCCCAGTCGGCCCATCAGCAGGCCAGCACCGCCTACAAGAACATTCTGCGGCTCCTGGCCGGCGAGGCGCTGGCCGATTACCGCTACCGCGACTACGGCTCCCTGGTCTCCCTGGGCAAGTACAGCACGGTGGGCAATCTCATGGGGAATCTCCTGGGCAGCGTGATGATCGAGGGTATGATCGCGCGGCTGGTCTACCTGAGCCTTTACAAGATGCACCAGAACGCCTTGTTCGGACCGTTCCGGGTAGGGCTGATCATGGTCGCCCAATTCTTCAGCCGGAAACTGCGGCCGAAGATCAAGCTGCACTGAGCCAGGGGCGGGCCCGAAGGCCCGCTTCCGTGCCTGTCAGTCCGGTTCGCCCGCCAGCCACTCCAGCCGCCAGCCGCCTTCCCCGTGGGGGCTCAGGGCTGCGTGCAGCCAGGGCAGGAGGGTCTTCATGTGCTCGTCGAGACGCCAGGGCGGGTTGACGAGGATCATACCGGTGCCGGTCATCCGCTTTTCGCCGGTCTCCGGCAGTACCGACAATTCCATGCCCAATAGCCGGCCGATGCCGGTATGGCTGAATTTCCGGCGCAGCCAATCGGCCGTGCGGCGGTCCTGGATCGGGTACCAGTAGGCGAAAATGCCGGTGGGCCAGCGTTTCCACGCGGCCGCCGCGGCTTCCGCCATCCGCTCGCGTTCGTTGCGCAGTTCGAACGCCGGGTCGCAAAGCACCAGGCCGCGCCGCTCGGGTGGCGGCAGGAAAGCTTTGAGGCCCTGGTAGCCGTCGATCTGGCTGACCGTGATCCGGCGTTCGCCGGCGAAGACGGAACACAGCGACTGGATTTCGGCGCCGTGCAGCTCGCACAGGGCCATCCGGTCGCCGTCGCGAAGAAAATGCCGGACGATGAGCGGCGACCCCGGATAAAACCGAAGTTTGCCGTCAGGATTGAGCGCCCGCACGGCGGCGAGGTAATCCTCCAGTTCGGGCGGTACCGATGGCAGCTTCCACAAGCGTTCGATTCCGCTCCGATGCTCCCGGTTCTGCTTCGCCATGGCCGATTCCAGGTCGTAACGGCCGGCTCCGGCATGGGTGTCGAGGTAAAAAAACGGCGCCGGCTTGCGCAGCAGCGAGCAGACTGTCTGCGCCAGCACGGCATGCTTGAGGACGTCGGCGAAATTTCCGGCATGGAAGCCGTGACGGTAGCTCAGCATCGGTCGATTCGAAGTGGAACCGGACCCGGACCCGGAAAATACGGGGCAGGGAAGGCTAGCGGGCGGATGGGGGATAGCGCCGTTCCAGATCGTCGAGGAAACGCCCGATCTGTTTCATGCCGCCTTTCAGCAGCCGCGGCGGCTGGCCGTTCAGCCAATGTTCAAGCCGTTTGTTGCTGCCGGGCCACAACACCAATCCGCCCATGGCAAGGAACGGCAGGCCCAGCACGCCGGGCGTGACCAGGCCGACGACGCCGGCGGTGATCAGCAGCCAAGCCACGTCGTGCGGCATGCGGCGTATCCGCTGTTCGGTTTTCTGTTCAATGGCCAGGGCATCCAGCGTTTCGAGGTTCTGTTCGAGGGACGCCT
This sequence comes from Pseudomonadota bacterium, assembly GCA_040753975.1. Lineage (GTDB taxonomy): Bacteria > Pseudomonadota > Gammaproteobacteria > Methylococcales > Methylococcaceae > Methylococcus. The sequence continues at coordinate 10,452 of JBFMDC010000010.1, read as the reverse complement.
CGCCAGCTTCCTGTCCGCCGGGGTCGGCTGCATGCTTGTCACGCTGCCTCATGGACTTGCGGCCGGATTGAGAACTTTCGGTCATGTTCATGCTGCTTTTGGGGTGGAGCCGCGCATGTTACATTCAGCAGCCGGCGCAGCTCAACCGGAACTCATGCAGGCGCTATCCAGCCGGCGATCCTGCCGTGATCGAGCAGCCAGCGCTCCTGGTAAACGTACTTGGCGGTGAGGCCGGCGCGCCGGCTGAAGGAGCGATTGGCGTAAGCGTTGAGCGCGACGGACAGGCCGGGAACGAAAGATGCCAGTTGCCGGCCGAGCACGATCCGCTGCAGCACTGCCAGTGCCGCGTCGTTCACCGCATCGCCGACGAGGTGGTGTTCCAGCTGCCAATGATAATTCTCCATGGCGCGCGATTGTTCCTCGGGCGTGCTGGCGGTGGACAGCGCCAGGATGTGCAGCATGAAACCGCGGTCGCCGGTCAGCTCGGCGGAATAGCCGTAAGCCTGGGACACGCGGTGGATCAGGCGCAGGGCGACGCCCAGCAGGGCCGGAACGCCCACCACGACGGTGCCCAGGCTGCCGGCGCCGGTGATGGCCCCCACGCCGGTGGCGAGCTTGAGTCCTTCTTCGATGACCTTGTCGGCCAGGCGGTCGCTGAATTCCAGCGATTGCGCGCCGATTTCCTCCAGGCTGCGGAATCCGCTGTGGCGCAGGATCCAGTCATCCCGCACCAGTTGCTCGGCTATCCTGTTGACGGCGTCGAGGGCGAATCGCGAGGCCGGGGCGGGCACGATCCTCCGGCTCAGCCTGACCAGCGGTCGTTGTGCCCGGTTCAGCAGAGGGCCCACCAAATGGGGCTTGCGCCTTTTCCAGGCGGCGATGGCGCGGATCTGCTCCGTTTCGTAACGGCTCGGCGGCGCGGCTGGAATAAGGTGATTCATGAGTGTCCGCAAGACTGACCGGGCAGAAGGCGGCTGCTGCTTCCCCGCCGAAAAACGGCTTAGCGCAGAACCGGAGAGCGGCGAATCCTTGCCGACCGCCTGCTCGAGCGCTCAGCCCGGAGTCAGCCGGCGCCGCGACCCGCCGGGACGGTCAGTGCCCCTTGTCGCCTGCCGCAAGCTTCGGTCCACGTTCAGTACGCCGAGGTTGGCGACGATGTTGGCGCCAATGCCGGTCATGACGCCGCCGAAGCCGCCCGCGACACACAGCAGGTTTGGGATCATCGCCTGCCGCGAGGCTTTCCTGATTTCTGCCTCGTGGGTTTTCGACAACGCGACCAGATCGGCCAGAGCCTCGTACGAGCGCCCCAACAGCACCGCGTCGCCTACCGCCGCCATATCATCCGGATCGCCCGGCAGCGCACCGACGTCGACCGCGACTTCGGCCTCTCGGACCAGTTCGGGTTGTTCCCGCAGCCGACCGACATAGACGGGCCGGAGGCCGCGCCGGCGCAGGCCTTGCAGGAAACGCGCGCGGGCGGCGACATCCAGCTCGCCGCCGGCCAGGTTCGCCCCCAGCACCTGCGCCAGCGCCTCGGTCTCCCGATCGGACCGGTTGGAGACGACTGCGATCTGCAGACCGGCCGCGCGGAGGCGGGCGAGCGCTTCCGCCGCAGTGGGCCGGATGCCGCGCCGGAAGCTCAGGCGCGCCACCTCGTGGCCGTCGATGACCGCCTGCAATTCCGGCGCACCGCCTGCGGGCGGCGGCGCACCATCGATCAACTGCAAGCGATGGCCGCCCTGTTGCACCTCGACCCGACCGGCCTCCAGCGCGACCAGCCGGGGCTGGCGCACTGCCAGAGCGCGAGAGCGACAGGCGTCGGCCAAGGCCTGGGACCGCTCGTCGCCGAGGTAAAGACCGGCCCCCGCGACGTACCGCAGCACGGTATCCCCGTCCGGCAGGCGGCTTTGCAGATGGGCGAGTTCCAGGGCTGGCGCGACCAGCAACGGGTCGTCGCCGTCGACCACGAGGAAATCGCACCCGGCCAGACGCGGGATGGCGTCGCCGCTCAGGACCAGGGTGCCGCTCCGCAGTGCCGAGCGCAGGTGGGTCAGCGTGACCAATGGCACCGCCAGCACCGGCCCGCTGATCCAGTCCTGACGCAGGATCGGCCCCATGGTGGCCAGTCCTCCCGCGGCGAAACCAACCCCGGCCGTCACCAGCGTTGGCAGGATGGCGCGCTCGGTAACCCGCTCCGACCGCCGCTTAAGCGCCGCATCCCTGGGGAAGCCCATCGTCACCGTCGCCAGGGTCTGTGCGATCCGCGCAGTCAGCGTCGCCGACCCGGTCCGCTCGACCTCGACGCCGAGCCAGCCGACATGAACCGTGGTGCCGGCGAAGGCCGGGTCGCCGGCGGCCTTCCGGACCGGCCCGCCGGGTCCTCGGATGCGGCTTTCGTCGACCAGCGCCGCCCCGGCCACGATCCGGCCATCGGCCGGCAGGTGTTCGCCGGCCTCGACGCGGATGCGGTTACCCGCCTCCAGCATTCCGACCGGGAACGGACGGCAGGTGCCGTCGCTCGCCAGCACCCGCACTTGCGTGGGCTCGGGCAGGGCTTCTTCCACCAGGCGCTGGGTTTCGTCCACCAGTTGCCGGCGCCAGCGCCGCTGCCAGAACCGCAGCGACCAGTCGGTCAAGGCTGCGGCGATGACCTGGCCCGTCGCTAGCGTACACGTCAGCAGCGCGATGCGGGCCACGGGGATGCCGGCCTTGCCGCGCCCGAGTTGCGCGAGAGCATCGCGCCCCGTGCTCAGGTTGATTGCGACCAGGATGCCGGCCGCGAGCGGCGTCGCGAGCGGCAGCAGTAGTTCGCCCAGCGTGCTGAGGCCGAGGGTCGTGTTCGAGATGCCGATCGACACCGTCGGCAGGTGTCCGGCTTCGGCCGGGGGTCCCTCGGCGGACAATTGCATCTCGGCCGCGCGAATCACGCTGCGGGTGTCGATGCGGGAGGGGTCGTAATGTAGAGTCAGCGTACCCCCGCTGGCCGCGGCGCGCCGCACGCCAGGCAGCGACCGCAGAGCATGCGCGGTGCGCCAGGCCACGGTTTCATTCGGCGCGGTGAATCGCTGATGCCTGAACCGCACGCGGCCAGGCACCGCATCGAGTACGTTGAGTGTCGTAACGACGTCGCCGGCGCGGGTCAGCGTCACCGCCTCGCCGTCCGGCCAGGACGGCAGCACCGCTTCGTCCAAGCGGCCGTTCCCGGCGGCCACGGCGTCGGCGAGGTGGATCAGGAAATCCTTCCGGCTTTCGGGCGGGACCCGATAGGCGATGCGGGCTTCGGCGGTGGCCGGATCGATCGTCAGGTTCCTGACCTCGGGCAAGGCCAGCACCCGACAGGCGAAACGGCGGGCCTGATGCGTCTGGCCGGCGCCGAATACCGCCGCGTCACGCACCATCAGTTCGTCGGCCTGGACAGTGACGGCTCTAGTCATCGACGACGGCTCCGGCGGTTGAGGATTCATGAGGCGGTTAATTGGCGTAGGGCTGGATTTCTCCGAGTTCGACCATGCGGTCGAGTTCCATGACGATTTGCTTGTCCTGCGCATCCAGTACGTTGTACAACTCCTGCAGCTGCTTCTGCCGGCGCCGGACCTCGATGATCATCGCCGATAGAAAAATAGCCGCCAGGGCGGTGGTCAATGCGTTCGTTACCTGTTCCATGCGTATCTCTTCCGGTTTCGGTGTGGCAAAAATGCGGATCGAACGGGCGTTCCCCTCAGGCGCCCATGGCGTCCTTGGCGCCTTCCCGGATCACCTCGATCGTACCGATGAACCCGTCCTTGTGCAGCCTGTCCTTGATGTCCTTTTCGATATTGGGGCTGTCGCGATGCAGGCTCAAAAAGCGCAGGAACTCCTGCAAAGCATGGAGCGCCCTTACGGGCTTCTGGATCAATCCGAGATTGAGATGGAATCCGTGGTATTCGCCGCCGTCGCGCGGACCGGACCGGTGCATGTCGCGGACGATGAGGACCGGGTCCTTCCCAATGAACTGCGGATGCCTCTTGACGATGTCGCGGGATTGTTCCGGTGAAAGCACGTAAAGCGGATCGCCGTCCTGGAAAGAGCGGATCATCTCGAAATTGTCCCGGATCACCTGCGCGGCGGGCGAGGTCCAGCCGGTATCCAGAATGAATATGCGGAACCGGGGAGCCTGCCGGGCTCCGGCGTTTTCCGTGGCTGCGGCCGCGGCGTGCGCAAGTTTGCTCTCGCGGTCACGGGATGCGGATGTGCTGGGTTCGGACATGGGCAATCCTCTGTTGGAATATTCCGAAGCATAGGGGCGATGGCGCGAACGCCGCTACGCGGATGATTCCCCCTTACTTCTCCAAAGAGGGCGGGGCGGGGGAAGCGGCCACGGCGTGAACCGCCACGACCGCCGCGCTTTCCGCGAGCGGCGAAGCCGGACTCCTATGCCGCCAGCGCGCTCTGACTGCCGTCGTCGGCATCATCGATTTCCGCTGCTGCGCCGCCAGTTTCCGTCGTGGCGTCGGCTTCATGGCTTCCGGTTTGGTCTACCTTAGCACATCCGGCACGCTTCAATTCGAGTTCGAGCTGATGGCGCCGTTCGGCTTCCAGGAGGGCGACCTTCCGCATCGGCAGCAGGCCGTTGGCGAGCGCCCCGAGCGCCGCGACGTTGTTGGTGAAAACGGAGTGTGCCACGCCAAAGCCAAGGGTGAATACGCCGAGGACGCAGGCAACGTTGGGGACGATGATCATTGCCCAACTGCGCGCGATGTTGCGATCCAACTGGCGGGAGATGTCCCGCAGTTCGCAAAGCTTGCCCAAGCCCTGCTCCAGGAACACGATGTGGGCGGTATCCGTGGCGATGGAGGTGGCGCCCCGCAAAGAGATCGACACGTTGGCTTTCTTCAGCGCGATCGAGTCGTTGATTCCGTCGCCGACGAAGCACACCGTGCGGCCTTCCTGCTGCAGCTTTTCCACATAGTCGGCCTTGTCCGCCGGCAAGACCTGGGCGAAATAACGGTCCATGCCGAGTTCTTCGGCCAGTTTGCGGGTGGGCGCTTCATGGTCACCGGAAATGATGGCCAGATGCTTGACGCCGCGTGCCCGCAGGCCGGTGACGATGTCCTTCACTTCGGGCCGGACTGCGGCCTGGAGCTCCAGCGCCCCGCCGATCCGGTTGCCGATCGAAACCATCACCATCGTGTAGCCCTCGAGATGCGCGGCATCGAGCGCTTCTTTGATTGCCGGGGTGAGCGCGATTCCTTCCATTTCCATGAAGCGGGAGCTGCCGACCCGGATTCGCTGGCCGTTCACGCCGACGTCGATGCCGTAGCCCACCTTGTACTGGGTTTCGTCGGTCGCCGGCAGCCCGATCCCCCATTCCTTCGCCTTGGTCAGGATGGCCAGGGCGATGGGGTGATGGAACTTCTGCTCCGCGGCGGCGGCATACATCAGCACTTCTTTTTCCGCGAACCCGTCCGCAGTGATGATGCGGCCCACCTCCGGACACTCGCGAGTCAGGGTGCCGGTCTTGTCGAACAGAACGGTGTCGATCTTGCTCATGAGTTCCAGCGCCCGGCCGTCCTTGACCAGGATGCCCTTTTGCGCGCACAGCGCCAGGGAAGACAAGAGGGCCAGCGGCGCCGCCATCCGGATGCCGGTGCCTAGGTCGCTGTTCAGGGCGGCGACGGCCCCGCCCGGGCCGATGGCTGCCATGGCGATGCCCCCCACGACGAGGGTCGGAACGGCTGCCTGATCCGCCAGCTTTTCTCCCTTGTGCTGGGAGGCGAGCTTGTAGCCCGCGGTATCGTTCAATATCTGGCTGATCTTGGAGGAGGCAGTTTCGCTGCCGGACTGTTCGACCGAGACGAAGATCTTGCCGGCGACCATGAGAGTGGAGGCGAAAACCCGATCGCCCACCCCTTTTTCCGCAGGCGCGGATTCACCGGTTAAGGCGTGCTGGTCGATCATCGCCATGCCTTCGACGATGTGACCGTCCACCGGCACGGTATCCCCGGTATGGACGGCGACGATGTCGCCCTTCTGGACCTTGTCCATGGGCACTTCGATCTCGACCCCGTCCTTGACCAGCCAGACATAGCGAGGTTGTTTGCCGAACGCATTGAGCAGTATCTTCTTGGAGTTGTCCTCGGTCTTCTTGACCAGCAGCCGGCCGAATGACAGGCACCAGGCCAACACCGCGCCGGGCAGGAGCTGCAAGGTGCCCAGACAGCCGAGCACGACGACGGAATCCAGAAAATCGCACCCGATCCGTTTTTCCTTCGAGAGGCGCTCGTACGCACCTTGGAAACAAGGGATGGAGGTATAAGCGAACACCGCCGCGGAAACCGGGAGCAGTGCCGGGATTGCGAACTGTGCGGTGGCGGCCAGGGGGATCGAGAGGGTGCAGATGGCCAGGTCGAGATCGAGTTTATCCAGCTCTTCCTGGTGCTCAGCGGCTTCCAAGGCGCTGTCGAGGATCTCGATCAGATTCGCCTGGCTCAGATGGCGCGGATCGTAGTCGATCTGCACCGTGCAGCGCAGGGAGTGCGTCTTGTAGCGGTCGACCCCTAGCACGCTCATCAGTTCCCGCTCGATGGCTTGGCAGAGGTTGTTTTTGCGATACAGGACGGGATTTTTCAGCCTGATCGAGCCGGTTTTGTCGCTCACCACCTGCCAACCCGTCACCCGCTTGCCGAAACGGTGGTAATGCACGACACCGTGGCGGTCGCGCGCGGTAATCATCGGCGCGAAAACCGGAGCGGCCTCGCCCTTGGCCGGAACGGCATCCTCATCCGCCAGGCAATCGGCCACCCGCCGCAGCAATTCTTTCGCGGCATGCCGCTTCGTATCGAAATGCAGTTCAGCGCAGTAGGCCGGGGCCGCCTTGATCGTCGCTCCCCGGATTTCCGGCGCCAGGAATACCCGCCGCAAGAAGGCCCGGCAGACCGGGGTATCCGGATCGCCGAACATTGCCCGTCCATGGATTGCAATGGTTCCGGGCGCAGGAAACGAGACGGTGATGCTGGAAGATCCGGAAAGTTTCGGGGCGCTGGGGCTGGAAGCGAGTTGGGGCATTATCAGTTGTCCTGATTGATGAATGAGAATTTACGATGATTCCTTGAAGACGAAGGGGCGTCATCGCGCCCCGCGGTGCGGCTCAGCTGCTGGAAGCGGGCGCGGGTATTTCCTTGGCTTCGTTCAACGCATCGAGAGCGGCGCGGCCGCCGTCGACGAACCCTTCGACGATGGGATTGTCCTGGGGGATGGCGCGGGCGATGAAGACGGTGCCGTAAACGATGCCGTAGGAAACCATGTAGGAACTGGTATAGGCGAAGCGCGACAGCGAGCGTCCCACGTCCATGCCGGCCAGCTTCTCTCTCACCTTCGCCGCGTCTTCCGTCGCGTTCTGTACGGCGTCACGCATTGCGTCCGAGATCGATTTCAGGGCTTCGGCCTCGTCGGCATCGGTGCTGGTACTGTTCGCGGTTGGATCTGCCATGGTATTGGATACTCCCTTGAAGTTTGACATGTGCGTTGAGCCTGACAGGCCGGCCATTCGAAACCGCCTGCAACACTCCGGCCCAGGCTAACACGCATGTCTGGCGGAAGCCAAGACGAAGATGCCGTCAACGAGCCGATTTAACCTTACTGTAATATTGTGGTGCCGCCCGCAAAGTCGAACCGTATAAGTATCCGGCGGGCCCGTAAAAATTTTATTGGAGTTTCATGTAAGTTTTTTGTCCGTCGATCACGGCGACGGGGCATAAAAGAAACCGATGCCGAGCATCATGTAGACCCCGATCAGCATCACGCCCTCGAGCCAGGTCGAAGTGTGGTCGGCCAGGAGGTTCCGCGCGACCATCACGGACAGAATGATGCCGACGAGCTCGAACTGGGTGAACAGCAGGTCCATGCTCATGCCCATGAGGTTGCCGGCGATGACGAGGACGGGAGCGACCAGCAGCACCAGCTGGGTCGTTGCACCGAGGTTGACCGACAGGGCGAGGGTCATCTGGTTCCGGTAGGCGAATGCGGTCGAGTTCATGAACTGAGCCACATTGCCTACGATGGAAAGCAGAAACACACCGGCAAACACGGGGGTGAGGCCTATGGCATCCGCTGCTTCGTCGATGGAGTCGGTCAGCGCATCGCTCACGACCGCCAAGACCACCGCCACCCCGCCGAGTATCCAGAAGGCGGTCTTGGAGCTCCAGGCCGGCTTCTCGTCCTTGTTGGCGGATTCCCCTTTTTCCGCCAGTTCCGCTCTTACCGCGCCGGCGCCGACCGCCGGCCGGCGCGTGATTAGGGTAAAGACCATGCTGGCGAGGTAGACCATGAACAGGACGATGGAGATTTCCAGGCTGATTTCCTGGTCGGGCTTGGCCCCGAACTTGAACACGGCGGGAATCACGAGCCCGAAGGTGCCGAGCATCAGCAGCGCGCCATTGACCGAGACCATCTCGCTGTCGAAGCTCTGCCGAGGTTTACGCAGCCCGCCTGCGATGAGCGACAGCCCCATGCCGAACAGCAGGGTGCCCATGATCGAGCCTGCGATAGAGGCTTTCAGGATGTCGATCAGTCCGTTGCGCAAGGCCGAAATGCCGATGATGAGTTCGGGCGCGTTGCCCATGGTCGCGTTGAGCAGGCCGCCGTAAGTCGGACCCAAATAGTCCGAGATCGCGTCCGTGGCTTTTTCCATGAGTCCGGCCAGGGGAACGATGGAAAGGGCTGAGCAGAGGAATACCAGGATGGGATCGGCGTGATACCAGTTGAGCGCGACGGATACGGGTATCAGCGCGAGGAGCCAGTTCAGGGTCATCGGCGGCCTCATCAGGACAGGGTTTATAAGGTAACGCCACTCTTGGCGGCAAGGAACGCCATGATGGTCTTACGTCACGAATATCAACGACTATTTTTCAAACCGTGCGATTATACTGATCCGGAAAAGCTTTTTTTGATGAATCGATTCTTCGGCGGAAATTCATAACGACCCTTTGGAGCCGAGTGTGAGATTGAACTGGTTGCTGGTATTCATCCCTATAGCGTTGGGTCTGGACTGGAAAGACGTCCACCCCACTCTGGTGTTCCTGGCGTCGGCCCTGGCGATCGTGCCGCTTGCGGCGCTGATGGGCGATGCCACCGAATCGCTCGCGAGTTACCTGGGGCCAACTTATGGCGGCTTGCTCAGCGCGACCCTCGGCAATGCCCCCGAAATCATCGTGGGGCTGTTCGCGCTTCACCAAGGGCTGGTCGACGTCGTCAAAGCCTCGCTGACTGGTTCCATCATCGGAAACCTGCTGCTGGGCCTGGGCTTGTCGCTGTTTGCCGGCGGTGCGAAATGGGGCGAGCAGCAATTCGATTCCAAGACGGCGCGGCGCAATGCAGGGTCGCTGACGCTGGCGGCGATAGCACTGATTATCCCCGCCGTGTTTCATTTCAGCGCGAGTTCGGATGAGGAGATCAGCGTCCATATTGCCGCCGTGCTTTTTTTCGTGTACTGCGCGAGCATCGTTCTGACCCTGCGGAGCCAGAAGGCGGTTTTCGGCGTCGCGGCGGCGGCCGCGGAACTCGAAGAGAAAGGCAAGGCCGAGCCGGAGCCGCTGGGCGGGGCGCTCGGGTGGAGCAGGAACCGTGCGCTTGCCGTGCTCGCCGTAGTGACCATCGCTCTGGGCGTCATGAGCGAAATCATGACGGACGCGATCCAGCCGGCAGCCGATGCGATGGGATTGACGCCCTTGTTCGCCGGCGTTTTCCTGCTGGCGATCGTGGGCAACGCCGCCGAAACCTTCAACTCCATCCGGTTCGCCCGCTCCAACCAGGTAGAGCTGGCTCTGGGCGTCACCGTCGGCGCCAGCACCCAGGTGGCGTTGCTGGTGGCCCCGGTTCTGGTGTTTTTCAGCATACTCATCGGCCAGGACATGGACCTCCTGTTTTCCCAGTTCGAGATCGTCGCCGTGATGCTCGCCGTCGTGGTCACGCGCGATCTGGTGCGCGACGGCCACTCGAGCTGGTTCGAGGGTCTCCTGCTGATCGGTGTTTACTGCATACTCGCCATCGGGTTTTTCTACATTCCCGCTCCGCCGTCCTCCTGAGCCGTTCACTCCGGTCGGTAGCCGTCGGTCAGGGTTGAGGAACGCGACCAGATCGTCGACTTCCTGTGCGGCATTGCGAGTTCGAATCCGGCGGAGGATGGGATCGGCGATGCGGCCATGCTCAGCGAGGCCAATTAGACCAGCGCATATGCCGGGCGGGTCTCGTGTATAAACCCATCGCCAACATCGTCATCAAGGCCGACTATCGCGGCATCGGCTCCGGGGCTGGGCAGTTGCCGTCCGAGTTCAATCTCGGTGTCGGGTTTATTTATCGCGGGAAAACCCCCGGCTTAGCCGGGGGACTCACAAAGTTTGACAAACCCTGGAGTGGGGCTTTGTCGAAATTGGGTTGGTCGTCATTCCGGCATGGATTGCCGGACCAATCCGCCGG
>JBFMDC010000009.1:0-8182 GCA_040753975.1 Pseudomonadota bacterium | reverse complement strand
GCTGCAAGGGCACCGGCGCCTTCATCGTCATCGACCGGCTCAGCAACGTCACCGTCGGGGCGGGCATGATCTTAGGGCCCGTCCAGAGCGAGGCGAGCTTCCGCAAGGTCACCGCCGAGGAACGCGCTGCCCGCTTCGGCCAGAAGGCCGTTACCGTTTGGTTGACCGGCGCGGGCAGACAGGAGATGGCCTATGCGTTGGAGAGGGCGCTGTTCGATATCGGACATCCGGCGACGGTGCTCGAAGACGAAGGCTTCGGCGCCGAGCTGATCCGGGCGGCGCAGCTCGTCAACCATGCCGGGTTGATCTGTCTGTGCCCGCTGGAGCATGGCGAACTGGGTTCGGGCGAGGGGCGGGTGGTGCTGTCGGTGGAAGGCCGGGACGTGGCCGAACTCATCGGGGCATTGCGCCAGCAGGGGATCCTGTCGTAGCCGCGGCATCGTGCCAGTAACGGCGATGACTCAGGCGGTAGGGGCGAATCTCGGGTTCGGCGCCATTGTCACCAGGCTGGACGGTCAGCGCGCCGCCGCTGGCGGTGTCGAACACTTCGATGCCGGAGCGCCGGTAGCGTTCCATCACCTGGGGACTGGGGAATCCCCAGCGGTTGCGATAGCCGGCGGAAACCAGAACGGCGGACGGCCGTACTTCGCTCAAGAATTCCGGGCTGGATGAGGTCTTGCTGCCATGATGCGGCGCGACCAGTACCGTGCTGGCGAGCGCTGTCCCGTAGCGAGCGACCAAGCCGGCTTCGGCGCCGCGTTCGATGTCGCCGGGCAGCAGGGCGCTGCCCTGGGGAGTGCTGATGCGCAGCACGCAGGATGCGTCGTTGTCCTTGCCGGCCGCGCCTTTCCCCTCGGCTCCGCCCAGGGCGGGCGGCCACAGCATTTCGAACCGCACCCCGTCCCATTCCCAACTCTGCCCGGCTTGGCAGCTTTTCGCGCCGGGATGCGAAAGCCTGTCCGGCACACTGCTCAGCGCCGCCGCGACCGGGAAACGCTGCAGCAGGCCGGCGGCCCCCCCGATGTGGTCGTTGTCGCCATGGCTGACCACGAGGGTGTCTATGGCCGAGATGCCGCGGCTGCGCAGATAAGGCTCCAGCACTGCCGTGCCCATGTCGAAGCTGTCGCTGAGGCGTGCGCCGGTGTCGAACACCAGGGTATGGGCATGGGTTTCCACCACGCTGGCCAGCGCCTGCCCGACATCCAGCACGGTGAGCCGGTAGCCGCCTTTAGGCGGCGGTTCGGGCGCATGGGTCGCGGCCGGCAGCAACAGGAACAGACCCAGCCAGCGTCCCGGAATGCCACGCGGAATCATCAGCACGACCGTCCCGAGAGCGGCGAGCAGCGCCGTCGGAAACGGCGGGGCGGCATGCTGCCATTGCGCCCAGGACAGGGCGGAGAGCCATTCGAGCGCCTGCCAGGCCCAGGCGACGAGGGTTTCGGTCAATCCCATCAAGACCTTCCCGGCCTCGGGCCAGACCAAGAGCGCCAGGGCGCTGAACAGCGCCAGCGGCGTGATCGCCAGGCCCAGCACCGGGACGGCGAACAGATTCGCCAGGGGCGATACCAGCGAGATCTGGCCAAAGAAGAACAGCAGCACCGGCGCGAGCCCCAGACTGGTGGCCCAGTTGGTCCAGGCCAAGCCACTCAGGAGGCCGCCGCGGCGCAGCCGACCGGTCAGCAGGTAGAGAATGCATCCGACCGCCAGGAAGGACAGCCAGAATCCCGGCGAGGTCACGGCCAGCGGGTCGAGCAGGACGACGGAAGCCAGCGCCAATGCCAGCGTATGGGCGGGGCGGAGATGGCGCTGGGCGATGATGCCGCCCATGGCGATCGCTATCATGATCAGCGCCCGCCGTGTCGGTATGGCGAAGCCGGTGAGGGCGGAATATCCGGCTGCCGCGAAGACCGCCGTCACGGCGGCCAGGGCCGGAGGCGGCCAGCGCATCACTTGCAGCAGCGCGGCGAACCGCGCCGCGACGCCGTAGGCGATGAGGGCGACGAGGCTGATGTGGGAGCCGGAAATGGCGATCAAATGGGCGGTGCCGGTGCGCCGCAGCACCTCCCACTGGGCGGGGGTGATGGCCGCGTCGTCGCCCATGACCAGCGCCCGGATCACGCCGTCGAAAGGGCTTTCGGCCAGGGATGCGTGGATGCGGTCCGACAGCGCCTGGCGCCAGGCGCCAGGCAGCCAGGGATTCGCCGGCTCCAGCAGGGCGTTGCCGGGATTTTCCCGCACATAGCCGAGGGCGCGGATGTTCCGGCTGAACAGCCAGAGTTCGTAGTCCATCCCGCCGGGATTGAGCATGCCGTGCGGGCGTTTGAGCCGGACGGTCAGGCGCCAGCGCTCTCCCGCGCGGAGGGGGCGGGCGGTGTCGTACCAGGTCAGGCGGAGATGTACGGGGATGCGGGCATCCTCCGGGCTGATGACCCGGCCGACGTCGAATTCGAAGCGCACACTCCGTGCATTCGGCTCCGGCAGGCTGGCGATGGTGCCTTCGAGCGTGACGTCCCGGCCTTCGAGATCGCGGGGCAGCTCATCGTGCAGGCGGAAGAGGGCGAAGGTCGAGGCCCAGGCGAAGCCCAGCAGCAGGGCGCCGGGGAGAATTCGGCGCCTGAGCAGCAGCGCCAGCGCGGCGACGGCGAGGCCGGCCAGCAGTGTCGGCGATGGCAGTTCCGGCAGCGTCTGCACGACGATACCGCCTAGAACGAACGCCAACAGGGCCGGGAGGCCGCCGTGGCGCCGCCCGGCATCCGCGTTCAACTTTCCATACGGAGCACGTACAATAACCGCCCCGGCCGACAACCTCTTCAGTACAAGACGCCACATGCCCAAGAAGCTTCTCAAGCGTTACATGCCGGACCGGCAACGGATCAGGGAGATCAAGAGCCTCGAGTTCCTCGGGGAAAAACTGCATGCTCCGAATCTTTGGCATCTGAACCGGCGTTCGGTATCGCGGGCATTCGCCGTCGGCCTTTGGGCGATGTACACCCCGCCGCTGCCCTGGCAAATGGTCATCGCCGCCATCCTCTCGATCTATTTCGACGCCAACGTGCCCATCGCGGTGGCGCTGGTGTGGATCACCAACCCGCTGACCTGGGTGCCGATGTATTACTTCGCCTACCTGGTCGGAACCTGGGTGCTGGGGCAGGACTCCTACACCTTCACCGAGTTTTCCTCGTTCTTCAGCATCGAAACCGCATGGAGCCTGGGGGCGCCGCTCCTGGTCGGCTGCTTTACCCTGATGAACCTGGGTGCGGTGCTGGGTTATTTCTCCATCCGCTGGCTATGGCGGCGCTCGGTGCGGCAGCATTGGGAGTTCCGCAAGCTGCGGTCCAAGCCGCTTAACAGCCATTATCTGGTGAACCTGAGCTGCCGGGCGTACTGGAAGCTGCTGCACCTCCATCACGCCGATAAGCTGTAAGGCCGGTCGGTCAGGGCAGGGTCAGCCGCCCGTCCTCCATGTGGAGGACTTCGTCCATTTTGTGCGCCAGCGCCGCGTCGTGGGTCACGATCAGGAAGCTGACCCCGAATTCCTGGTTCAGTTCCAGCATGAGATGGTAGACCTGCTCCGCGGTCTTGCTGTCCAGATTGCCGGTGGGCTCGTCCGCCAGGACGCATTTCGGGCGCGTCACCAGTGCCCGCGCGATCGCCGCCCGCTGCCGCTCGCCGCCGGAAAGCTCCCCCGGCTTGTGTTCCATGCGCTTCCCCAATCCCACCCGCTGCAATAGCGCCGAGGTGCTGTCCCGTGCTTCTGAGACGGACGCGCCGCCGATCAGAAGCGGCATGGCGACGTTCTCCAGCACCGTGAACTCGCCCAGTAGATGATGGAACTGGTAGACGAAACCTAAGGTCTTGTTACGCAGGCCTGCCAGCCGGCGCTCGTTCAGCGAGGCCAGGTCGATGCCGTCCATCAGGACCTTCCCGCTGGTAGGGCTGTCCAGCCCGCCCAGAAGATGCAGAAGAGTGCTCTTGCCGGAGCCGGAGGCGCCCATGATGGCGAGGCGCTGGCCTGGCCGGATGCTCAGATCCACGCCGTGCAGCACCTCGACGTCGAGGATGCCCTGGACGAAGCGCTTGTGCAGCGCGCGGCATTCGAGCACGGGTTCATTCATAGCGCAGCTCCTCCGCCGGCCGCACCCGCGAGGCCTGCCAAGCCGGGTAGATCGTGGCCAGCAGGGACAGCAGGAAGGCCATGCTCGTGATCTGGTAGACGTCCATCCAGTTCAGCTTGGACGGCAGTTCGCTGATGTAGTACACGTCGGCTGACAGGAATTTCATGCTGAGCCGGGTTTCGATCCAGTTCACGATCTCGGAGACGTTCAAAGCCAGGAGTACCCCGCCGATGCCGCCGATCAGGGTGCCCACCGCGCCGATCACGGTGCCGAGCACCATGAAGATGCCCATCACGCTCACCGGGGTCATGCCCTGGGTGCGGAGGATGGCGATGTCGGCGCGCTTGTCCGTCACCACCATGACCAGGGTCGAAACGATGTTGAAAGCGGCCACGGCGACGATCAGCAGCAGGATCATGAACATCACCCGCTTTTCGGTCTTGATGGCGCGGAAGAAGTTGGTGTGCGCCTGGGTCCAATCGGTGACGTAGTAGTCGCCGGGCAGCTTCGGCCCGAGGTCCCGGGCAATGCGGTGGGCGTTGAAAAGGTCGTCGAGCTTGAGCCGCAGTCCGCTGATCTCGCCCTCCATGTGCAGCAGGCGGGCTGCGTCGTCGAGCTGGATCAGGGCGAGGTTGCGGTCGTATTCGAACATGCCGACCTGGAAGGTGCCGATCACGGTGAAGCGTTTGAGCCGCGGCAGGATGCCGGCCGGTGTCGAGGTAAGCTGGGGCGTGATGACCGTGACCTTGTCGCCGGTGGAAACCCCTAGATAGCCCGCCAGCTCCGCCCCCAGGATGATGCCGAACTGGCCGGGGGCCAAGTCGGCGAGCTTGCCGAGCTGCATGTGGTTCGCCACATCCGAGACCCGAGGCTCGTAGTCCGGCAGGATGCCCCGCAGCATCGCGCCGCTGGCGCGCCGTTCCGAACTGAGCATCGCCTGGCCCTCGATGTAGGGCGCCCATCCCAGCACGCGGGCGTCTTCCCCCAGCGCCGGCTCGAGTACCCGCCACTCGCCCAGAGCGCCGCCCGGGCCGGAAATGGACGCGTGGGAGGTCATGCCGAGGATGCGTTCGCGCAGCTCCGCTTCGAAGCCGTTCATGACCGAAAGCACGGTGATCAGCGCGGTGACTCCCAGCGCGATGCCCAGTACCGATGTCAGCGTGATGAAGGAAATGAAGCGGGTACGCCGTTTGGCGCGCGTGTAGCGCAGGCCGATGAACAGGACGAGCGGCTTGAACATGGAGGGACTAAAAAAACCTTGGGGAAAGGTCAGGGGTTGGACGTGGAGGCGCGGCAATTCGCGCAGATGCCGTAGAGGCAGAGCGAGTGGTCGGTCAGAGAGAATTCAAGGTTTTTCGCGATTTCCTTTTGCCGGTTTTCGATCATCTCGTCGTTGAATTCCTCGACCCGCCCGCACTTGACGCAGACGATGTGGTCGTGGTGCTCGCCGCGGTTGAACTCGAAGATCGAATTGCCGCCTTCGAAATGATGGCGCTTGACGAGGCCGGCCGCCTCGAACTGGGTCAGCACCCGGTACACGGTCGCCAGCCCGATTTCCTCGCCCTGCTGGATCAGCCGCTTGTACACGTCTTCCGCGGTCAAATGCCGCTCCTGGCCGGACTGCTCCTCGAGCATTTCCAGGATCTTGATCCGGGGGAGGGTAACCTTGAGGCCGGCGTTGCGTATGTCTTGCGTTTCCATGGAGCTCGAGCGCGCTATGTCTTCAAAATCCTCGTTCGGGTATTATGCGGCATGGTGCCGCTCAAAACCTTAGCTGCGTTTCATCCCGTCATGCACCCACATCGTACCATAATCTCCCTGATCGCCACTCTCCCGCTGGCCGCCTGCGCCTATGTAGACCGGATTCCCTTTCTTTATCACCTGGACATTCATCAGGGGAATATCGTCTCGCAGGAAATGGTGGACCAGCTCAAGCCGGGCATGAACCGGCGCCAGGTCACGTTCATCATGGGAACGCCGCTCACGGTGAGCCCGTTCCACGACGATCACTGGGACTATATCTATTCCAACCAGCCGGGTGGCGAGGACCGCGTCCAGCGCCGGATTTCGCTGGTGTTCGATCACGACGAGCTGGTGGGCCTGCAAGGCGACTTCAAGCCGGGCGAGCTGCCTTCCCTGGATGCCAGCAAGGACGTAGACATCGGTATCCCCAAGATCGAGCGCGACCAGAGCCTGTGGGGGCGCATCAAGAGCTGGTTCGGCAACGGCTAGGATTTCTCCTCGCCCTTCTTGGCCGCCCGCTGGCGGCGCGATTCCTTGGGGTCGGCGATCAGGGGACGGTAGATCTCCACCCGGTCGCCCTGCCGCAAGGGCTGGTCGGCCCCGCAGGCCTTGCCGAAGATGCCGATCTTGTTGACCGCCAAGTCGATTTCCGGGAACTTTTGCAGCAGCCCGGATGCCTCGATGGCCGCTGCCGCCGAGGTCCCTTCCGCAACGCTCAGCGGCACGATGACCTGGAGGTCGGGCCGGGCGTAGGCGATTTCCACGCGGATCGGTTCGGAGGCACCGGCCATCAGATCAGCTCCATCGCCTTCAGGAAGATGATGCCCATGCCGGCAGGGGCGACGTAGCGTACCAGGAAGCGCCAGGCTTCATAACCGCGGGGGTCGGCCATTTCCAGTTCCGCCTCGGTATCCTGGCGGCTCAGGACCCAGCCGGCGAAGACGGCGACCAAGAGGCCGCCGGCTGGGAGCATGACGTCGGCGGTCAGGAAATCGAGCAGTTCGAACAGGTTTCGGTCGAAAATTCTTATGTCCGACCAGGAGCTGAAAGACAGCAGGGTGCCCAGGCCCAGCCCCCAGCAGGCCAAGCCGCTCCAGGCGCTGGCGGCTTCCCGGCTCAGGTCGCGGTTCTCGGTCAGCCAGGCGACCGCCGGTTCGATCATGGCGATCGAGGAAGTCAGGGCGGCGAAAAAGACCAGGACGAAGAAGATGGCGCCGAAGAACGAACCCCCCGGCATGGCGCCGAAAGCGATCGGCAGGGTCTGGAAAATCAGGCCCGGTCCCATCCCCGGTTCCAAGTGGTTGCTGAACACGATGGGGAAGATCGCCAAGCCCGCAAACAAAGCGACCGCGGTATCGGCGGACGCCACGAAGATCGTCGACCGGGCGATGGAAACGTGGCCGGGCAGGTAGGAGCCGTAGACCATGATCGAGCCCATGCCCAGTCCCAGCGAGAAGAAGGCCTGTCCCATGGCGGTCAGCACGCTTTCGCCGCTAAGCCGGGAAAAATCGGGCCGGAACAGGAATGCGACGGCCCGGCCGAAGCCTTCGGTACCCATGGCATAGAGGACCAGAACGACCAGCATGACCACGAGCGCCGGCATCAGGCAGCGCGTGCCTTTTTCCAGGCCGCCGCTTACGCCGCGGCTCACGATGGCCATGGTGGCCACCATGAACAGGGTGTGCCAGATCACCTGGATTTGGGGATCGGTGCGGAATTCGTCGAAGTAGCGCGCCGCCGTTTCCGGGCTGACATGGATGAACAGTGCGCTGTTCATCTTGAAGATGTACGCCATGGCCCAGCCGGCGATGACGCTGTAGTAGGACAGGATGAGGAAGCCCGAAACCACGCCCAGCCAGCCCGCGTACCGCCAGGCCGGATTGGCCTGGGCTGCTTCGGCCAGGCTCAGCATGGCGTTGATCGGGCTTTGCCGCCCGCGCCGCCCGAGCAGGGTTTCGGCGATCATGATGGGGACCCCGATGGCGGCGACGCACAACAGGTACACCAGCACGAAGGCGCCGCCGCCGTTTTCGCCGGTGAGGTAGGGAAATTTCCAGATGTTGCCCAGGCCGATGGCCGAGCCGCTCGCTGCCAGGATGAAGGCCAGCCGCGACGACCATTGTACGTGGACGAATCGTTGATCGGTCATGGATATCCTCGTGGGTATGGCATCCGCGTTGTCCAAATACGTTCGCTCAAGGGAACCTCTAAAACACGAGGTTCCCTTGCGGGACAGGGATGTCCCGCCATTTTCAAGCGCCTAAGCGCTTGAAAATGTTAGCCCACCCCAAATCGCATTTGGGGTGGGCGAGGAGACAAATCGG
>JBFMDC010000008.1:0-10366 GCA_040753975.1 Pseudomonadota bacterium | reverse complement strand
GGAGCCGCTCCCACATCTTTCCTACACATTGCTGTGGGAGCGGCTCCGCCGCGATACGTCCGCCTTAAGCTCCCCACAATGACCCCGGATCAAGCCCCGCCCTTAAGACAAAACATCTAAGGCCTACGGCTTCGCGGGGGACGAAAGCACTCGCTCGCTTCGCTCGACTTCCTTGTGCTCCTTCAAGGCCTAATTGATGCGCTGAATACGCTCTTCAATCGCGGCGTTGAACGGCTGCGGCATCGCCTTGATGTACGCAATCAGCGCGTCGAGATCGACCGGGCCGCCGACCCGATTCACGCCGGCGCGCAGCACCGTGAAGTTGTCGCCCCCGTCGGCCAGGAAGCTGTTCACCGTGACCGTGTAGGTCGCGTTCAGGTCGAGCGGCGCCCCGCCCCGTTGCACGGCGACAACACGGCTGCCGACCGGCGCGGCTGCGTCCCAGGTATAGCTCAGACCCGAGATCTGCAAAACACGCGGGAATGGCTGGCCGGCCCACTGCTGCTCGAGCAGCTCGTGGATCTGCCGACCGGTCAGGTCCATCTTCACCAGGTTGTTACCGAACGGCTGCACGGTATAGAGCTCTCCCCAGGTGACCTCGCCCGCGGCGATGTCGTCGCGGATGCCGCCCGGGTTCATGAAGGCCAAATCGGTGCCCATGGCCGCGCGCTGGGCGTCGGCGATCAGGTTGCCGAGCGCCGACTCGCCGGCGGGGTTCGCGGCGCGGGTGATGTCGGCGGCCGCGGTGCCGATCACCTGGTTCACGAGCGGCGCCACCTTCGCCTCGGCGTCCGCGGTCAGCTGTGCCGCCGCCGCATCGGGTGTCAAGCCCGCACCGGCGTCGGCCCAGGTCGTCACGATGACCGCCGATTTCGCGATCACGTCGCGTGAGGCGCGGCTGATCTCGAGGTCGATGTCGGCGTAGGCGGTGCCCGCGGAAAACGCCTGGGTCACGAGAATCGGCTTGCCGTTCCGATTCCTGAGGAAGGCGTTGGTGAACCTGTGTCGGTCAGCCGACACCACCACGTCCACTTCGTCATGCAGGCGCGCGATGGTGTCGACGATATCCCCGGTCACCGCCGGCGCGTCCGCCCGCGTGGGGCCGTCGTAGCTCGTCTGGACTCCGCCTTGGTGAATCAGCGCCACGATGGCGCGAACGTTCCGGCGGCGCAGCTCGGGGATGTAATGGTTGATCGCCTCGGCCTCGTCGAGGAACCGCAAACCCGCAACGCCGCCAGGCGTCACGACGGTCGGAGTGGTTTCGAGGACCACACCGATGAAGGCGATCGGCACGCCGTCGACCCGCTTGATGACGTAAGGCGGCAGGATTGGCTTGCCGGTCTTGGTGTCTACCACGTTGGCTGCGACGTGTGGAAAGCGCGCGCCGCGCCAAGGATCCTCGAGGAACGGTCCATTGGCGTGATTGCCGCCAGCGAGCAGACGTTCTAGTTCTACCACGCCTTCGTCGAACTCGTGGTTGCCGAGCGTGCCGACGACGTTGCACCGGGGGTCCCACCACCTTCGTGTGCTCATCGGCATCATTCGTGCGCCCGTCGGTATCGGCATTTCCAAATAACGGCAGTGCTCGTTCGCGAGCTGATTGAGGAACATGATCGCCGGCTCGTCTTGCAGCAGCCCCGATGCCGGCGGGCTGGCGCCTACGTGGTCGCCGGCGTGCACGATGAAGGTGCGGTCCTCCAGGCCGGTTTGCGCGGCCTTGAGATAGGCGGCGAGCACGCCGGCGCTGCCCACCGGAGGGCTTGCGACGCGGCGCCCGGCCGAAATCTGGCCGTGGAAGTCATTGATCGCGAGCAACTTCACCCGCAGCGTGCGGTCGATCCCCGCGGGGCGCCGCTCGACGCCCTCGGCCGCGATCGTTGTTTGAAACGCACCGTCCTCGCCGGGGTTATCGGGGTATTGGCGCGATTCAGCCCAAGCCGGAACGGCTGCGGCGAGCACGCCCGCGAGCAACCAGCGGATGAATTGACGTTGCCTGGGCGTGTTCCTCCTGATGGAGAAATCGGTGTCCGCGTCTTCATCATGGCCCGCGGAAATCGTCGCATGCTTGTACGTCATGGCAGGAACCTCGATGGTGATTTTTGTGTAGGAAGCCGCGAGAACGCAGCCTCTCCCGCAACGAATCATTGGATTCGTTGCGGCAACGCTAATCTAATGAAGACTGATTAAATGATCATGACGAGACGAGACGGCCACTTATCCGCAAGGGCTTAAGGAAAGTCTGAAATACCTGTCTTCGCGCCATCGTCATTGGCGAGCGCGCGCGTTAACGGTCGATGGAACGACCCGGCGGGAAGGGAATGCGGCAACAAGCGCTTTCGATGACGGGCGACTTCGACAAGGGCAAGAAGATGCGGCGCGCGGCGCTCCTGGCCGAGATGGATCAGGTCGTGCCGTGGCAGCGTCTTTGTGCCATGATCGAGCCGTGGGAACCGAAGAAGAGCGCGGCCGGCGGCCACGATGGGTGCTGGCAGTATGATGAAACATGCAATATTTCGTTCTTCTGAACCACGCAACATCGAACGTGATCTGGAAAAACGCGGTTACCTCCTCGATCCGTTGGATTAAAGTATCTCGCCTTGCCGCGGAATCTGGCGCGCTCGGAAACTGTCGGCGCGAGACAAAACCGCTCACGCGGTCTTGTCCGAACAACTGGACGTGCTCGGTCAGTCGCTGCGCAGGATGCCGACCAGTTTGTACCGGAACGATGCCGAGGGTCTGTTGGTCCACGGCCGTTTTTTGCCCGAAAAGTTCATGGCACAGCCCCTCCAAGGCTGAATTAACTGCCCTCTTCGGGTACGTTGCGCCCGGTCCGGGGTACATTGTGCAGGATCTCGAAGTGGGGACACAGTAGGCCATGCGCAATAAATTCCTCGACACCGGGCAACCCGGTTATCACCCTCTGCGGAAGCTCATGGTCTGTCTTTCCGGCCTGCGCTACGCCATCATTTACGACTTCAGCGTCGCCTACAAGGTGGTGCTGTCCATCCCGGTGCTGGCCATTTGCCTCTATTTCCGGGAGTGGATCGATTTTCTTGCGGTGTTGGCCGCCACTGGACTGATGCTGATCGCGGAAATGTTCAATACCGCCGTGGAAGCGCTGTGCGACTTCATGGAATCCCGCCGCAACGACAAGATCCGTGTGATCAAGGACATCTCCGCGGCTGCCACCGGCATCGCGATCCTGATTTGGATCCTGGTTCTCGCGGTGGAACTGGCCAGACTATGGCAAATGTTTAGTAGTCCCTGAGGCAGGCGCGGCAAACAGCGGAGATCATCGAGCAGCTTGAGGAAACTTGGAACGAGTAGATTCCGTGATAACGTCCAATCCAATTTCCAGCCTCATCAGCGAACACTAACATGCTGGAATATCTAAAAAAATTTAACCTGTTTATATCTGGCTCGCTCATACTCCTGATGGTGCTGGTTGTCGTGCTGTCCGTCGCGGAGCTGTACTGGATTATCGCGAAAGATATTTTTTCCCGCCCTTTGTTTGTTCTGGAAATCCACGAGCTGCTGGAAATTTTCGGATTTTTCCTGTTGATTTTGATCGGGCTGGAGCTGATCGACACCATGAAGGCCTATCTGACCACCGGCGTTATTCATGCCGAGGTGATTCTCAGCGTCGCCATCATCGCCTTGGCCCGCAAGATCGTGATCCTCGACACGGGCGCCCACGACGGCGTGACCTTGATCGGCATCGGCGTCATCATTATCGCGCTCGCAGTCACGCACTACCTGATCAAGCGCACTGCATGACAACGGCGCGCGCCAGTCGGCAGACTTACTAACGGTTAAGAAAGCAATGTCACACAACATTCCCTCTCCCCCTCTGGGAGAGGGTAGGGTGAGGGCGATCAAACAATGACATTGCTTTCTTAACAACTAGTACCACCCACGCCATCCGACGCCCTGAGCTTCCGCCAGCCATGAACGAAAAGGACAACATGCCCCTCGCACAACGCGCCGTCATCGGGCTGGCCTTAGCGGCTCTCTTGTTCCTGGGCTATCGGGTGTTGCAGCCTTTCCTGGCGCCGATCGCCTGGGCCGTGATCCTGACCTATCTCACCTGGCCGCTGTACGTCCGGCTCAAGCGGATTCTGGGGGGACGCGCCACCTGGAGCGCGCTCGCGATGACCCTGTTCCTGACGGCTGCCATCCTGCTGCCGCTGGTCTGGCTGGCGGCCCAGCTTCAGGCCGAACTCGCCGCCGTTTACCGTGGGCTGACGGCATACATTCAACAAGGACCCCAACCGCTACCCGAGTTTCTGGCGCGTATCCCCTGGCTGGGGAAATGGCTGCAGGCTCTGCTGGACAGGCTGTCCGGTGACGTGATGGCTCTGGAAGCCGAAGCGGCAGCATGGCTGGAATACTTCCACCGGGAACTGGCCGGGGTCGCCTTAGGGCTGGGCCGTTTCACCATGCACCTGGTGTTGATTCTGGTGACCGTGTTTTTTCTTTACCGGGACGGTGAACGGTTTCAGGACCAGGCTCAACGAGCGCTGCACACGTTCTTGGGGGCACGCGTGAACGTATATTTCAGCGCCATCGGCGCCACTACCAAGGCTGTCGTGTACGGCCTCGTTGCCGCCGGCCTGGCGCAAGGCGGGATGGCGGGTATTGGCTATTGGGCGGCCGGACTGGAGTCACCACTGTTGCTCGCAACGTTCACTACCGTCATTGCCCTGCTGCCGATTCCGGCCACCTTCATCGTGTGGTCGGGAATCGGCCTGTGGCTGATGCTGACCGACCGGATCGTGGCAGGGGCTGGGTTGGTGCTCTGGGGCGCCTTTGTCGTCAGTTGGGTGGATAATCTCGTCCGCCCTCTGGTCATCAGCAGCGCCGCCCGTATTCCCTTTCTGCTGGTCATGTTCGGCGTGCTGGGGGGACTGGTCGCCTTCGGAGTGATCGGCCTGTTTCTCGGGCCCGTAACCCTGGCCGTATTGTTGGCCGTTTGGCAGGGCTGGCTGGAGAACCAGGCATCGAGGGAGAGTGACCAGCCGGGGCAGTCATCCATGTCCCGGCAAGTTGTTCATGGTTCTCCAAGCCAGATCGATCACGGAGAAAACGGCACGTCCGGACGGACGGATCCTCGCTAGTTCGCGTCCAAGCGGGCGCGGCGGATGCTCCGGGCTCCGTCTTCATGGCCGGCCCACGTAGAGCGATCCACCATCCCGCGGCGGGAAATGGCGGGATCGCTGCCGCGTTCCGCCTGCGCGGCTTGATCCGGGACGCATCAGCGGCCCGCAGCCGACAACTCAACAATGACGAAAGGTGAAAAATGGATAAGCGCAACCCTCCCCGACCCGGCCCGCATGCTCCGGAGCATGCGAGGCCGCCCGCCGCGTGGGTGCGCTGGCGTATTCCTTTCGCCGGCTTCCTGCTGGGACTGATGGGCGGATTTTCCTATGCCTGGGGCGTGCTGGTGGTGCCCAAGATGGAACGGTTCGGCTGGACCAAGGCCGAAGCCACCCTGCCATTCACGGTGTACATGGTGGTTCTCGCTCTGGTCATGGTTCCCGCGGGCCGGCTGCAGGACCGCTTCGGACCCAGGATCGTCGCCGCGGCCGGCGCGGTGCTGTTTTTCGTGGCCTATGCTCTGGCCGCGCTGGTCGGCTATTTTCCCCATGCCGGCTGGCTGGTCTTCAGCTACGGCTTGATCGGCGGAACGGCGTGCGGCCTGACCTATGCCTGCATCGTGCCGCCGACCCGCAAATGGTTTCCCGACCAGCCCGGGTTCGCCGTCTCGACCGCCGTGATGGGCTTCGGGCTGGCCGCGCTGGTGCTCGCGCCGGTCAAATCGGAATATCTGCTCCCCGTACACGGCATCGAGGGAACTTTCCTCGTCATCGGCACGCTGACCCTGGTGGTCTGTCTGGGGGCGGCCCGCATCCTGGAGAATCCGCCCGAAGGATGGAGGCCATACGGCTGGCAACCGCCCGTCACCACGGGTGGAGCCGCTCAGGCCAAGCGCGAGTACACGTCCGGAGAACTCTGGGGCACGGCCAAGTTCTGGATGACTTGGTTCACCCTGGGCTCGGTGGTCGCAGGCGGCCTGATGTCCATCGGCCTGATCCCGGCCTTTGGGCTCTCGGTCGGACTGAGCTCCGCGGAAGCCGCGGTGGCGATCTCCATTTTCGCCGCGTTCAATGGCTTCGGCCGGCCGGTGGCGGGGCTCCTGGCCGACCGCTTCGGCCTCATGCGCGTGATGATCGCGACCTATTGTCTACAGACGGCGGTCTTGCTGGTCTTTCCGGTGTTCGCCGTGACCTTGCCGGCGCTGTATCTGGCCTCGGCGCTGTTGGGCTGGGGCTTCGCGGTTACTCTGTGCCTGTTTCCGGTGCTGACCGCGACCTGCTTCGGCGTCAAGCATCTGGGGGGCAATTACGGCCTCATCTTCACCGCTTTCGGACTCGGCGCCTTTGCGCCGTTTCTGGGTTCGTGGATGTTCGGCCTCACCGGCAGCTATGCGCCGGCCTTCATCGCCGCGGGCGTGCTGGCCGGCCTGGGAGTGATCTTGTGCGCCGTGATGAAAAAGCAATACAACCTGGCTTGAAAAATTGCAGCAACCCAAGATGGATGACCTCATGAAAGATACGACAACGCCGCTTTGGCATCACTTGCCCACCGAGACGCTGCCGCAACACCTGGAGGTTGACGCGACCTGCGGCCTTTCCGAGCACGAAGCGGCGGTCCGGCGCGAGCGCTACGGCCAAAACCGCCTGACGCCGAAGAAGGGCAAAAGCGCCCTCGTGCTGTTCCTGTCGCAGTTCCACCACCCGCTGATCTACATCCTGCTGGTGTCGGGTTTCGTGACCGGATTCCTCAAGAGCTGGGTGGACGCCAGCGTGATCTTCGGCGTGGTGCTGGTCAACGCCATCATCGGTTTCATCCAGGAGATGAACGCCCTACGGGCCATCGCGGCCCTGGCGCGCTCGCTCAGCGTCAGCGCCGCGGTGCTGCGGGACGGCATGCGGATCGTCATCCCGGCGGTCGACCTGGTTCCCGGCGACATCGTGTTCCTGCAATCCGGCGACAAGGTGCCGGCGGAGTTGCGGCTGTTGCGCAGCAAGGAATTGCAGATCGACGAATCGGCCCTGACCGGCGAATCGGTGCCGGTGGAAAAGCAGACCGATCCGCTGCCCGCCGACACCCTGCTGGCCGACCGCGGCAACCTGGCCTATTCCTCGACTCTGGTGACCTACGGCACGGGCGTGGGCGTCGTGGTGGAAACCGGCGACCGCACCGAGATCGGCCGCATCAACCGCCTGATCGGCGAGGCGACCGAGCTGGAAACCCCGCTGACCCGCAAGATCGGTTATTTCAGCAAACTGCTGATGTGGTTCATCATCGGCCTGGCGGCGCTGACCTTCCTGGCCGGGTGGTTGCGCGGCGAAGACCTGATCGAGACCTTCGTCGCTTCCGTCGCGCTGGCGGTCGCCGCCATCCCGGAGGGCCTGCCGGTGGCGGTGACCATCACCCTGGCCATCGGCGTCCGGCGCATGGCCAGGCGCCACGCCATCATCCGCAAGCTCCCGGCGGTGGAGACCCTGGGCGGCACGACCATCATCTGCTCGGACAAGACCGGCACCCTGACCCAGAACCAGATGACCGTCCAGGCCGTCTACGCGGGGGGCGAGCGCTTCGACATCGGCGGTTCCGGTTACACGCCCGAGGGCGAGATTCGGCGGGACGGCCAGCCGGTCGATCCCAAACCCTACAAGGCGCTGCTGGAAACCCTGAAGGCGGGCCTCTTGTGCAACGACGCCCGGCTGGCGGCGGACGCGGAGGGCTGGCGCATCGAGGGCGATCCCACGGAAGGGGCGCTGCTGGTCTCCGCGCACAAGGCCGGGCTGCACCGTGAACCCGTGGAACAGGCCCATCCGCGGCTGGACGCCATCCCCTTCGAGTCGGCCCACCAGTTCATGGCCACTCTGCACCACAACCGGGCTGAAGACGCCCACCACATTTATCTCAAGGGCTCGGTGGAAAGTATCCTGAAGCGCTGCGATACCGCCTTCGACGCGCGTCTGAACCCCATGCCGGTGGATACGGACGCCATCCAGCGGGAGGTCGCCGAACTGGCGGGGCGGGGGCTTCGGGTGCTGGCCTTCGCCCGCGGCGAACGGCCGCGCGGGGAAGTTCCCGCGGTCGACCACGAACACGTGGCCGCCGGCCTGACCTTTCTCGGGCTGCAAGCCATGATCGACCCGCCCCGGCCCGAGGCGATCGAGGCGGTGGCGCGCTGCCATGCGGCCGGCATCCGGGTGAAGATGATCACCGGCGACCACATCGGCACCGCGATCGCCATCGCCGGCCAGATTGGCCTGACCGCTCATGCCGCGAGCGGCGCGAACGAGCCCCTGGAAGCCCTCGATGGCCGGGCCTTGGCCGAAATCCCCGATCGCGACTTCCCCGAAGCCGCGGAAAAGACCACCGTGTTCGCCCGCGTCGCGCCGGAACAGAAGCTCAGGCTGGTGACCGCCCTGCAAGGACGCGGGCACATCGTCGCCATGACCGGCGACGGGGTGAACGACGCCCCCGCGCTGCGCCAGGCCAACATCGGCGTGGCCATGGGGATCACCGGCACCGAGGTGTCCAAGGAGGCCGCCGCCATGGTGCTGACCGACGACAACTTCGCCTCCATCGCCGCCGCCGTGGAGGAAGGCCGGGGCGTGTACGACAACCTGGTGAAGTTCATCACCTGGACCCTGCCCACCAACATCGGCCAGGGCCTGGTCATCCTCATCGCGGTGTTCGCCGGCATCGTGCTGCCCATCCTGCCGGGGCAGGTGCTCTGGCTCAACATGACCACCGCCGTCCTGCTCGGCCTGCCGCTGGCCTTCGAGGCCAAGGAACCCGACCTCATGCGTCGGCCGCCGCGCCACCCGGAACAGCCGATCCTGACCGGGTTGCTGGTGTTCCGCACGGTGCTGGTCGGCCTCATGCTGGCGGCGTGCGCGTTTGCCTTGTTCGAGTGGGAACTCTCCCACGGTGAACCCATCGAGAAGGCCCGCACCGCGGCGGTCAATGTCTTCGCCATCGGCCAGGCGTTCTATCTGCTCAACTGCCGTTCCCTGACCCATTCCATGTTCAAGCTGGGGCTGTTCTCCAATCCGTGGGTATGGGCCGGGATCGCCGCCATGGCGCTGGCCCAGGCCGCTTTCATGTACAGCCCGACCATGAACTGGCTGTTCCATACCGGCCCCCTGGGCCAGGACGAGTGGCTGCTGACGCTGGCCGGCGGGGCGGTGGTTTATGTGGTGATCGGGATGGAGAAATTCATCCGCGGCCGACTCGCTCCCCGGCGTCCTGCGCCCAGCAAGGCCAGGGTTCCCAGAGACGAGGAGCGCGGACTTCCCGTGCAACCGGAGAGCCTGGCCCTGTCGCGCCGAGCCCTCTCGAATTCTCGATGGGCGCTGGGTCTTGCGGTGTTCGCCGCGCTGTTGAGCGTTACGCTGGCGGCCCTCGAGTTTTTCGAGTGGTATGGCCAGTGAACTGAAAATGGCTGCGCACGCCGGCGCGCCGCTTGAGGTCCAAAATCTTAGAAACCCCAAAAAACCACCGGAGCCCATCCATGCCCATGTTCCTGCATTCCGTGAAAAACTCGCTCAATCACTTCCTGGTCGGCGTGCTGGCGATCCTGCCGGTGTACATCGTCGTGCAGATCTTCATCTGGCTGGTGGATTTCGTCCTCCAGACCGTCTTCGACATCAAGGGATGGGTGGGCCATTACTGGACCACCGCCGCGGTGTTCGTCGCCATCTATGCGCTGTTGGCCTACATCGGCTATGAGCTGAGCAAGCACCGGCAGTCCCTCATCATCTCCCTGTTCGATCTGCTCATCGAACGGGTGCCGTTCCTGAGGGGCGTCTACCGGGTCAGCAAGAAGGTGATCGAGATGTTCCGCGGCCAGGGCGAAGGCCGCGCCCGGGAGGTGGTCTATGTGGAATACCCCAAGGACGGCGTGTGGGTGCCCGCCTACGTGACCAACCGGCAGGGCGACCGCTATGTGCTCTATATCCCCACCTCGCCCAACCCCACCAACGGCTTCACGGTGATCGTCCACGAATCCAAGGTAGTGCATTCGGCACTGGATTTCGAGGACGTCACCAGTTTCATAGTGAGTGTGGGTTCGGATTTCCCCAAGTCCCACGAATCCCTGGATCTGCCCCGTTAGCGTGAAAGTCGAGAAGCGAACACCTTGTCCCCCTCTCCCCTTGGGAGAGGGCCGGGGTGGGTACAAACCGGTATGATCCTTTACAAATTAAACCGGGCACAGGGTTTACATTCTGTAAGGTATTGGCGAGGAGGACACGCCAATGCCGTGGAAAGAGACCTGTGCGAT
>JBFMDC010000007.1:0-140535 GCA_040753975.1 Pseudomonadota bacterium | reverse complement strand
TCGCCTCCGAACTTCGCCGCCATGCACTTGGTCAGGGCCGCCGTCAGCGTCGTCTTCCCATGATCCACGTGACCTATCGTTCCCACATTCACATGCGGCTTCGTGCGCGTAAACTTCTCTTTGGACACTGTCTTTTCCTCTCAAAACTCAGCTTATGTCCCGTGTAACGACTACGACACCGATTTCTTGATGACGGCATCCGCCACATGCGTCGGCGCTTCGACATATTTCTCAAAATGCATGCTGTAGGTTGCCCGTCCCTGGGTCGCCGACCGCAGATCGGTGGCGTACCCGAACATCTCTGAGAGCGGCACTTCGCAACGAACAACCTTGCCCGCCGGCGTATCATCCATACCCTGGATGATTCCTCTGCGACGGTTGATGTCGCCCACCACATCCCCCATGTATTCCTCCGGCGTGACGACCTCGACCTTCATGATCGGCTCCAAGAGCACCGGCGAGGCCTTTCGGGCCCCTTCCTTGAACCCCATCGAGCCGGCGATCTTGAAAGCCATTTCGCTCGAATCCACATCGTGGTAAGAGCCATCGAACAGGGTAACTCTGACATCGACGACCGGAAACCCTGCCAGGACGCCATTCTGTAACTGTTCCTGGATACCTTTATCCACCGCCGGAATGTATTCCTTGGGAACGACGCCGCCGACGATGGCATTCACAAATTCATATCCCGTCCCCGGCTCCATCGGCTCGAGCTTCAACCAAACGTGGCCGTACTGCCCGCGCCCGCCGGTCTGCCGGACATATTTTCCTTCCTGCTCCACGGCCTTCCGGATGGTTTCACGGTATGCCACCTGCGGCGCGCCGACATTGGCGTCGACACCGAACTCCCGCTTCATCCGGTCGACAATGATCTCCAGATGCAGCTCGCCCATGCCGGAAATGATCGTCTGCCCGGATTCCTCATCAGTCCTGACCCGGAAGGAAGGGTCCTCCTGCGCCAGCTTGTTCAGCGCGACGCCCATTTTTTCCTGGTCCGCCTTGGTTTTGGGCTCCACGGCAACCGAAATCACCGGCTCCGGAAACTCCATCCGCTCCAGGGTAATGATTTCCTTGGGATCACACAGCGTATCGCCGGTCGTAACATCTTTAAGACCGATCGCCGCCGCGATATCGCCGGCCCGAACTTCCTTGATTTCTTCGCGGTTGTTCGCGTGCATCTGAACCAGCCGGCCGATCCGCTCCCGCCGGCCTTTTACGGGGTTGTAGACCGTATCTCCCGAAGACAGCACACCGGAGTAAACGCGGATAAAAGTCAGCACCCCTACGTAGGGGTCGGTCGCGATCTTAAAGGCAAGCGCCGAAAAGGGAGCATTATCGCACGATTCGCGACTACTTTCGAGTCCTTCTTCGATAATTCCCACAACCGGCGGCGTATCGAC
Organism: Pseudomonadota bacterium; assembly: GCA_040753975.1. Lineage (GTDB taxonomy): Bacteria > Pseudomonadota > Gammaproteobacteria > Methylococcales > Methylococcaceae > Methylococcus. The sequence goes on along the minus strand of JBFMDC010000007.1, from coordinate 139,135 downwards.
CGGCGAAGGCAGAAATTCCACTACCGCATCCAGCATGGCCTGGACACCCTTGTTCTTGAACGCCGACCCGCACAGCACCGGAACGATCTCGTTGGCCAGCGTACGCGCGCGCAGCCCCTCCTTGATTTCGTCGACGGACAGTTCGCCTCCCTCGAGGTACTTTTCCATGAGCTCTTCGGACGACTCCGCGGCAGCCTCCACCATCTTCTCTCGCCACGAGGCGCAGACGGAAACCATATCGGACGGAATCTCACCCAGCTCGAAGCGAGTCCCCTGGGTAGAGTCATCCCACCAGATCGCCTTCATGCGCAGCAGATCGACGACCCCTTTGAATTCGTCCTCGGCGCCGATAGGCAATTGGACCGGCACCGGATTGGCGCCCAGACGGCCACGGATCTGCTCAACGACGCGCAAAAAGTCGGCGCCGGCGCGATCCATTTTGTTTACGAATGCAAGGCGGGGAACACCGTATTTATTGGCTTGGCGCCACACGGTTTCCGACTGAGGCTCGACGCCGCCGACGGCGCAAAATACGGCGCAGGCGCCATCCAGGACCCGCAGCGAGCGCTCGACTTCGATCGTAAAGTCGACGTGCCCAGGGGTGTCGATGATGTTGATGCGATACTCGGGAAAGGAGCCGTCCATGCCCCGCCAAAAACAGGTCGTGGCTGCGGACGTGATGGTGATGCCTCGTTCCTGCTCCTGCTCCATCCAGTCCATGGTGGCAGCACCGTCATGGACCTCCCCTATCTTGTGGGAGACTCCCGTATAGAACAGGATGCGCTCGGTCGTAGTGGTCTTCCCGGCGTCGATATGCGCCATGATCCCAATATTCCGATAGCGCTCGATAGGAGTCGTGCGTGCCACAGCCAAATAACCTGATTATCTTAAAGAGCGGGTTAGCCGGGATTACCAGCGGTAATGCGAGAACGCCTTGTTCGCCTCTGCCATTCGATGAGTATCTTCGCGCTTCTTCACCGCCGAGCCGCGATTTTCCTTCGCTTCCAGAACCTCCGCGGCCAGCTTCATCACCATGCCCTTCTCGCCGCGCTTGCGGGCAGCATCGATCAGCCAGCGCATCCCCAGCGCCATGCGCCGGGCGGGACGCACCTCGATCGGCACCTGGTAGGTCGCGCCGCCCACGCGCCGGGACTTCACTTCGACGACGGGTTGCACGTTTTCCAACGCCTTGGTCAGGACCTCCAGAGAATCCTGCGACGTCTTCGCCTCGATATGGTCGAGCGCGCCGTACACGATCTTTTCCGCGATCGATTTCTTGCCGCTCACCATGAGCATATTCACGAACCGGGCGAGCGTCTCGCTGCCAAAACGCGGATCGGCGATGACTCCGCGCCGCTCACACCTTCTTCTTCTGGACATATCACCTAGCCTCTAAAATTAGCTCTTCGGCCGCTTGGCGCCGTACTTGGAACGGGCTTGGCGACGCTTCTGCACGCCCGCCGTATCCAGGCTGCCGCGCACGACATGGTAGCGCACACCCGGCAAGTCCTTCACACGGCCGCCGCGAATCAGGATCACCGAATGCTCCTGCAGGTTATGGCCCTCACCCCCGATGTAGGAGGTCACCTCGGCACCATTCGTCAAGCGAACGCGCGCCACCTTACGCAGCGCCGAGTTCGGCTTCTTGGGCGTCGTGGTGTAGACGCGGGTACACACCCCGCGCCGCTGAGGACACCCCTCCAGCGCCGGGACGTTGCTCTTTTCCTTCTTGCTGACTCGCGGCTTTCTAACCAGTTGGTTGATTGTGGTCATTACTTAAGCTTCCGAAACTATTCCAACCCGCATCGGACACAGACATGCACGCCGAATAAGGGAAAGACTAAAGCCGCTCAGGGTAATTACTGGCAGCCGACATGTCAAGCGCAAAAAAGTAACGATCCACCGGCAAAGCCGGTGGCTTTCGACGGCTGACCCCTCTAAAGAGGCCTGACGCCGTCAGGCAAAAGCCGTGTCGTCGCCCCGGCAGGGATTGCCGGGGCCCAGTGGCCACGGATGGCTTCGGCCTCTCACATCCCTGTAAACTGGATTCATGCCGGGCTGTCCTGCCCGGCACCCTGCGGGCCGGTGCCAATCCGCTCCCGGCGGATTGGTCCGGCAATCCCTGCCGGAATGACGGCCCGGCAAAATTGGGACAAGACCCTACCCCCGGAAATGCCAAACTTTGAGAGCCCCCGGCAAAACCGGGGGGTTTTCCCGCGAAAAATAAAAGGCTTACATCGCTGCAAGCCTTCTTGGAATTTGGCTCCCCCGGACGGGCTCGAACCGCCGACCCGCTGGTTAACAGCCAGCTGCTCTACCGACTGAGCTACAGGGGAATGACTAACACGAAAACCTAAAAATCCACACTACTTCGAAATGGCGCGCCTGGAGAGATTCGAACTCCCGACCACCTAGTTCGTAGCCAGGTACTCTATCCAACTGAGCTACAGGCGCGCTGTGGAAGGGGCATTATGATATCGTGCGCGTGTGATGTCAATGGACGGTGTTAGGAGTGTTAGGAGCAAATAAACTGTCCGGAAGTTGTAGCACGTAATCTGTCCGGTTTCACCGAAGGCCGAGGAAGTCGACGATCGCGGCGGCCGCCTCGTCGGGAAATTCCTCGTAGAAGGAGAGCTTGCCGCGGGGCAGTTCCACGCCGTCGACATGCGCAAGCGACCCGAGCGCTACCATTTCCGCCTTCGACTTGCGCGGGGCCTGGTTGCCATACAGGAGGAGAATGTTCGTGCCAGCGCACCCCGCCGTCCGGAGGAAGCCGGCGCGGTCGGCGAAAGGATCGAGTTCGCCGGCGACGAAACGGAATGCGGCGTGGCGCGCGCCGGGCGCTTCGGTCACGGCGCGCTTGGCCGCCATCCGCTCGGGCGTCAGCCAGGCGGGGTCGGCATAGACATGGCCGCGCGCCATCATGGCGATGACGGGGCCGTTGACGTTGAGGCGGTATAACGCAGCCCCGATGAGTGGCAGGTCGACCGCCTTCGCCAGCCCGCGAAACAAGGCCGTGCGCCGGCCGGTCATGGTCGGCAGCGGCCCGCGCCAGGTCGGCGACAGCAGGCAAAGCCGGCCGGTGCTGGCCGGAGCATCGGCCGCCTGCGCCAGCGCGTAACCGGCCGCATGGCCCGCTGCGATGGTCGCATCAGGGCGGACCATATCCGTCAGCAGGAAGCGCAGGAACGCGCGATAGAGATCGGGCCGCCAGGCTATCCTCGGGCGCGGGGCGTCGCCAAAACCCGGCCAGTCCACCGCCACGGTGGCGAAGGACGCGCCCAAACGCTCCTGCAGCGGGCGCATCTCTCCCCGGGTCGAGATGGAGCTGAGCGCGGGCAACAGCAGCAGGCTGGCTCCGGCCCCGAAGCGGGTCAGGCCGATGCCGATCCGCTTGCCGTCCGCTTCCCAAAAAATCTGTTCCTCGAACCAACTCATGATTTCACCTCCGGTCGACGGTCATTCGATGTTTGTATTACCGGCTGTCAGCGGGTATTGTCGCTTACATGCATACCTTGAGCATCAAGATCCCACCCCACCTGGAAGCGGCCGTTGCCGAGGCCAGCGCCCAGGAGCACGTGAGCAAATCGGAACTGGTGCGCCGGGCGCTGGAAGCCTATCTGCGGCAACGCGAGTCGCGAACGCCCTTCGTGTCGGCGCTCGAGCAGGCGGGCGATCTGGTCGGCTGTTTTGCGGGCGGCCCTACCGACCTGTCCTCCAACGCCGAGCATATGTCCGGCTTCGGGCGCATCTGAGAAACCGTCTGAAAAGCTACTGCGCGGGCGTGATCCGGGTGCGGGCGGTGCTCGAAATGCTGATGAAAAACATCCTTGTTTTTCACCCTTGCGGGCGCCCTATCGGGCGTCCCATTTCTCTCCTAAGAGAAATGGTCATGTACCACTCGTACACTCCGGTTTCTGCGCTCCGGCCGCACCCGGCTGACGCCCGCTCGCTACGCCCTTCAGACGGTTTCTGAGCTATGCACCTGCTGCTGGACACCGGACCGTGGGTCGCCCTGCATTGCCGGGACGATCACCACCACGCATGGGCCAGGACCCAGTTCGCCAACCACCCCGGCCCGTTCCTGACGTGCGAGGCCGTGGTCGCCGAAACCTGCTTCCTGCTGGCCCGCGCGGGCTTCGATCCGGGCAAGGCTCTGGCCTTGATCGAGCGCGGCGTGGTGCGGATCGCCATGTCCCTGCACGACGAGATCGCCGCGGTGCGCGCCCTGTTCGAGCGCTACGACAACGTGCCGGCCTCGCTGGCCGACGCCTGCCTGATCCGGCTGGCCGAACTCCACGAACCTTCCCGCGTGTTGACGCTGGACCGCGACTTCCACATCTACCGGCGCCATGGGCGCAAATCCATCGGGCTGATCACCCCTGCCGCCTGACGACGCCACGCCCTGCAGCGGCGGTGCCGGATGCAGCCTCCGGTGGAAATCGGACATCTGCTGGCTGGTGGGGCCGGCTGGCTGTCGAGAATTGTTCTTGTTTTCCTGTCCGGCCGGGGCGGCAGCTCCCGGCGGTCGAGGGCGAAGATGAGTTCTTGCCCGGCGACCGGGGTTGAGTCTTGCGATCCACCAACGCCATGCAAGATTGCAGGACCAGACCCCGCTGTATTCCTGCTGTAGACCGTCAGGCGTGGGGTTTCTTGACCTGCGAGCGCAGACGATGGCGTTTGGTAATGATGGCGGCCAAATCCTCGGCGGTCAGGACGGCCTGATCGCCTCCTATCATCCTCGGCCATGCCGAACCGCCACCACGATTGGTAAAGCCAGAGCGCCCCAGGAGATAAGATCGCCGACGCCGTCGGACAACAGGGCCGCGACCAGGCCAATGGCGCTGGCAAGACCTAGCGCGACCGGCATTCCCCAGATTTGCCGCCGGCTCAGAGGCGTTTTCATTCCCAATCGGCCTGCTGCACTCCGCCGGCCTCCGCCAACTCCCCGCCGTGCTCTTGAGCCATACCCTCCGAAGCCTCGAACGCAGGCTCCCGTTTCTTCGCCCACAGATACAAGCCGCTGCCCAGTACTCCGATGCAAAGAACATCCAAGGCGGCCCAGATGAATTTGAGCGGCAAGCCGCCGTAATCGCCGAAGTGCAGCGGCTGGGAGATGAGCAGCGCCGTCACATACCACGGCAGTTCGCGGACGGCGATGACCTCTGCCGTTTGCGCGTCGATCAACACCGGCTTGAGCAGTTTGGAAGTCAGCGGTGTGGCGCCATGCATGAAGGCGACGAACTCCCGCGGCCCCGCGAAGCCGTTGCCGGGAAAGGCCATGAAGCTGAGCCGGCTCTCCGGCGCGGCGGCGAGTGCGGCCTGCAGCGATCGTTGCGCCGAAACGTCCCCGGTCACAGGCGACTTGCCGCGACGGGGCGCGGTCATTTGCGCGAGTTCGGTGGCTTGCCAGCGTCCGAAGATCGGACCCGCCAGGGTGTTGACGACGCCGGTGAGGCTCACGACCAGGAACCAGACCAGGGTGGCGATGCCCAGCAGATTGTGCAGGTCCAGCCACTTGATCCGCGCGGGCCCGTTGCGCCGGACCGTGCCGAAGCGGAGCTTGCGCATGTAATGCCCGTACACCACCATCCCGGAAACCAGGGAAACCGCCAGCAGCAAGCCCATGAAGCCGAGGAACAGCTGCCCCGGCAAGCCGGCGAACAAGTCCACATGGAGTCGCAGCACCACGTTCATGACGCCTTTCCCCAAGGGATACTCGCCTAGGAATTCGCCGGTGCGGGCATCGTAGGTATAGAAGGCCGAGGGCTCGGCCGCGTCGACGGTGTTTCCCATCCGCACGAACCACAGATCCGGTTCGTCGGGATCGCCCACCAGGAATTGCACCGCATACCTTGGACTGCGCGCCCTGGCATCCGCCACCATCGTATCCACGCTGGCGCGTTCCGCCGGCGGGGCCAGGGCCGGCGGGTCGACGCTGTAGCCTAGCGCGTGATCGATCTCGTGATGGAAGATGAGCGGCAAGCCGGTCAGGCACAGCAGCAAGGCGAACACGGTACACACCAGGCTGGTCCATTTATGGACCAGATACCAGGATTTGAGCGATTTGCGAACGCCCATGGGCGTTACGTTACGGACGGGGATGAAGCCCCGCCTCCGGATTTCCGCGGTTGGGGATAGCCGCTCACGAATGCTCCTCCGCCAGTTCCGCCATGGTCCGGAATTCGGCGATGGGGTTTTTCAGCGTGCCGACGAATTTCAGATTCTTGGCGGGATCGGCGAGATCGATCATTTGCTGGTTGTTGGCCAACTGCAGGCGGTTGACACAGGAGCGGATGAACTCGGGCGCGAAGAGGTCATGGCGTGCAAATTTGTCCGAGAGCTCCGGATGAGCCTCCTGATATTCCGTGACGCACTCGGCCACCCGCCGCCAGAATTCCCGCTCCGGATACCCCCCGTGCTCCAGCAGTATGTGGGAGAGATAACGGAAGATCAAATCGAAGAAATCGGTGAAGATCGACAATATCTTCAAGTCCTCTGGAACGTAAACCGCCAAACGCTGGACCTTCTCCGACAGCACGAGGTCTTTGTTCATGATCGCCGCTTCCTCGGCGACGTCCTTCAGGATCGCCCGAACCGGGACATTGTGTTCCAGGACCAGGATCAGATTCTCGCCGTGGGGCATGAAGACCAGGTCGTAGGCGTAGAAACAATGCAGCAGGGGGCTGAGATAACAGTCCAGATAACGTTTCAGCCAGGCCGAGGTATCGACCCCAGAGGACTTGATCAACTCGGGTAAAAAGGCGGTTCCCCGGGCATCGACATGCAGCAGCGCCGCCATGGTCATCAGCCGCTGGCCGGGCTTAAGGTCGGATACCGGACTTTCCCGCCACAACGCAGCCAGCATTTTCAGGTAAGGGCTGTTTTTGTCCGCAGCGGTCTCATAATAAGGATTACGGTATCCCACCGAAGCCACTTCACGGAGAATACTAAATCCTTTTTTCGCCAGATAGGGATCATGCTTTATCAGCCCATCGATGCAATCGTTGATGGCCGGGGTGGTTCTCATGTAATAAGGGGAAAGCCCCCGCATGAAACCCATGTTCAGTATCGAAAGCGCCGTTTTCACATAGCGTTTCCGGGGATGGCTGATATTGAAAAACGTGCGTATCGATTGCTGGGCATAATAAGCATCGTCCCCATACCCCAGGCAAACCAGATGCCGCGAAGCGATATCCGCGGACAAGATGACCGCCAGCTTGTTGTACCATTGCCAGGGATGCACCGGCATGAACCAGTAATCATCGGCCCCCAATCCCTGGTCCGACAGTTGTTGCCGAAACCTTTCCAAGGTCGCCTCGCCCAGTTCCTGCATCATTAAATCAGGATAGGACAAATCCTCGGCGCAGGCAAACTCCGCCCTGGATTTATCAGCCGCCAGCCAAACCAGCCTGACCGGCGCCGCCGCCTCGGGGGCATAGCCCCGGTAATCCACCGCATCGAAGCCAATACGCCCATTATTGGCGAGAAAGGCGGGATGCCCTTCCATCATGGCGGTTTCGATCGTCTGAAAATCTGCCTCCAGAAGTTGCGCGACGTCGACTCCAGGTTTGCAGTGCTTATAGGCGCTGCCGTAAAGGGTGCTGCTGATTTCTTCCATATAAGTGGGAAGCAGGGCCGGAGCGATACCCAGGCGCCCCCTGATTTCCAGGATGAAACTCAAAGAGTCCAAGGATGCCTTTTCGCCAGCTATGAATTTCTCCAGCGACCCCTTGTCGATATACCAGTGCTCCAGACTTAATACCTGGGCGCGGAAGCGATACTCGATCTCCGGTTCGTCCGTCTTCAAGACATAATATCCCCACTCCCCTTCCCGGAACTGAAGCTCGGGACTTATGAGCAACTCGTGCGCGAATTCGCCGATGGCCTTGCAAAGATGCAGGGCATTGGCCTTGGCCCATATATCCTGCCCCAAATGCGCTACCGCCAGTTCGGGCGCCGCGGTGATGGCCGTGTGCCGGAGGGCGTGGTCCCTGTTCAGCGCGAACCGGTATTGTTCGCGGGTGCAGAATTCGAGACGGGCGGTTTTATTCGAAAGGGTAATTAGCTTTTCATATTTGAATCCAGCCCGCTGGTTCAGGGCATGGATTTTGTCGTTGCGAATATCCGGCTCCACCACGATCCGCCGCGTCGCGGGATCACTGAAGAGAAAGTCCATTACGGTGGTGAATACCGCCCAGGTGAAGTTGTTTATCGGCCGCTCGGCCGGCGCCACCAAAACATGCATACCCAGATCGCCGGCTTCCCATGAATAGTATTCTACCACCTCATGGTCCCTGGGGTCATAATGCTCAATGAGAAATGCAGGCTGACCATTGACAAAGCCAAGGAAAACCTCCGCCCCTTGGGATATTCTCAGATATTCGGCCTCGACCTCTTCCAGCGTAGTTCCCAGGAGCCCCCAGTATTGGGCGTAGTCCCGGTTGACCCAGCCGTGGATACATTGAATATCCTCGGGAATTCTCAATGCGCGCAAGGAAAACCTGCCCAGGGCCGGAACCTGTTTAATGAAAACGAAAGTATCTTTTTCCATAGGATTCTCACTAGTTTCTGAAGAAGGGGAAGGCGGCCTGGCTCAGGGCGTTTCCATGCTGGCGACGGCGGATTTCACCCTCCCTTTGAACAGCAGGACATACAGGAATGCGGTCAAGGCCAACCCGATCGCACCGGCGATAAATGGAAACTGCAGGCCGTGGAGGGCCACGATCGAACCGGCGGCGAACGATGCGACCAGCACCCCCAGGCTTTGAAAAAAGTAAATCTTGCTGAAATCGGCCGCGTAGGTCTCGGGGGTACTCATTTCGAACAACAGCGCATCCAGCCGTACCGTCGCCTTGAACAGCGACCATCCGAACAGGCAGCGTCCCAGCAGAACCATGGCCTCGTGGGGATAAGCCTGGAGCAGGAGCCCTGCCACGCCCAGGAACATCGCCGGGACGATGCTGTCATAGGCAGCGTCGTGATTGCCGCGCAGGAACTTGCCGAGACAGAGCGCCAGTAAGGCCATGATTCCGGGTATCGCGAACACCAGGCCGGAGACGATCTCTCCGTTCCAGACGGAAACGGATTCCCAATAGCGCGAGAAGAACGGCCGGATCAGGTAAGCTCCGAAATAATAAAGGAGCATGACCAGGCACAGCTTATGAACCACCCCTTTGCCCGAACCTTCCAAAGGATGTTGCCGTCCAGCGCGCCGCACGCCATGCCCTTCCGGCACGGCGGTTTTTGCCCTCAGGAAGAAGCAGACGGCCATTTGCAGGAAGTCGCCGACGGACATCAGCAGAAAGGTTTGGCGGGGTTCGAAGAACTGAAGCACCAAACCGCCGGCGCTGGCGCCGAGTATCGCGCCCAAGTGTACGATCACCGAGAGCAGGCCGATCGTGCCGGCATGCTTCGGCTTGTCTTCCAGGCTCAGGACAAAAGGGTAAATGAGCAGATAGCTGGCCTTGAAGGTCATCATCAGCAGTGAAACCAGCCAGAACTCCCATAGCGATTCTGCCCGATAGCACGCGATGCTCAGAACGCCCGCGGCGAACTGCGTATAAATCAGCAAGCGCAGGACCGGCACCCGTTTGCCGGCCGCTGCCCAAACCGGAAACGCCAGCATGACCGCCAGACAGACGGCGGCCAGATAAAACCCCACATGGTGGGGATCTGGCACCGAAAAAGCGGCATCGAAAAACTGCGGATAAAACGGAAGCAGCATGGAATCGCCGACCACCGATACCGCGACCATCGCCACCAGGACAAATTTCAGAACCCCATTCACACCGCCTTCTCCGCCGGTCCGTACTCAAGTATACGGTCTTCCGGCACCGCGAATTGCTGAAAGGCGATTTTCCGCTCGATCGGATAATATTCGATACCGGTCACGGATTTGATGATGCAGGAATTGCGATAGCACGCCATCCCCAGATCCGGCGTGACGAAGCCGTGGGTGTGCAAACCGAGGTTCTGCACGAAGATATCGCTGGCGTTATGGTCGATGGTGTAATTTCTGTTCACGGCGAAGCGGCCGGCTTCGTCCCAGCGAATCCGCGAGGCGATTCCTTCCACGAATCTCGGCAGCCGGTATTCATACCCGGTTGCCAGCACCAGTCCCTCGGTGCGGTGCCGGTAACACAGCTTCTGTTCTTCCTGAAACAGACCCAGGTCGAAATGCCCGTTTACTGAATCGAAAACGGCGGATTCCAATTTCGAGTTAGTGAACAGGTTTACCCTGATATCGTGGTTCAGGCGCTTGACATACATCCGGTCGTAGATTTCGTCGATCAGGTTGCCGTTGATTCCCTTGTAAAGATTCTTTTGCTTTGCGATCAGCCTCTCCCTGGTAAGCGCCGGTAGGCCATGAAAATAATCGACGTACTCCGGCGAAGTCATTTCCAGGGTGAGCTTGTTGTATTCCAGCGGGAAGAACCTGGGCGAGCGGCTGATCCAGCTCAGTTCGTAGCCATACCGGTCGATGTCATGCAGCAGGTCATAATAGATTTCCGCCCCGCTCTGCCCGCTGCCGAGTACGGTGATCGAGGCTTTCCTTTGAAGGTCCTCCTTGTGCGGCAGGTACTGCGAGGAATGCACCGCGCTCACGGCTATATTCCTGCAGCAGGGAGGAATGTACGGGACGGTGCCCGTGCCCAGGACCAGCTTCTTCGCCCGGTAGTGCTTGATTTTCCCGGTTTTCGCGCAGCGCGACTGGAGAAAGTAACACCCTTCCCGGTAATCGATATGCGAGACCTCGGTATTGAACTCGACATTATCCAGCTTGCTCACCGCCCATTGGCAATACTGGTTGTATTCGCTACGCAGCAGGAAAAAGTTTTCCCGGATGTAAAAGGAATAGATTCTCTCCTGTTCCTTGATGTAGTTCAAAAAGCTGAAGGGACTGGTCGGGTCGGCCAGGGTGACCAAATCCGACAGGAAAGGGGTTTGCAAGTGGGTGTCTTCCAGCAAGAGCCCAGGATGCCAGTTGAAACCTTCGGCCTTGTCCAGGAACAGGGTTTTCAGGGAATCGATGGGACGGGTCAGGCAGGCAAGGCTCAAATTGAAAGGGCCCACCCCGATCCCTATCAGGTCGTAAGTCGTTTCACCCATGGCAAATCTCCTTTGGTAATTCAACTGGTAATTCCATGTCGCCGGCCTGGTCTCCGCCTGCCATGAAATAGGCGTGGCCGTGGTATTTGATGAGTTTCAGAATGGCCTGCATATCCTGAATGGTGGCGGTGGGATTGAGCAGGGTGAATTTGAGATACCTCTTTCGCCCGACTTTGGTGCTCGCGATGACCGCTTCGCCGGATCGGAACAGCGCCTTCCGGATATGAGCGTTGGCGTCGTCGATCTCCTTTTCCGGGAGGCGCGGGGATGGGACATACCGGAATACCAGCGTGCTGAGTTGCGGCTGATGAATCACTTCGATGCCGGGTTCCGACAGCAGCAGCAAATAGGTTTGCTTCGCCAGATGAATATTCCAGTCGAAGGCCGCGCCCAATGCGTCGGCGCCCAGGGTTCTGAGGCTCAGCCAGAGTTTCAGCGCATCGAAGCGCTTGGTGGTTTGGAGGCTCTTGTTGACCAGATTGGGGGTCCCGTCATTGGCCGCGCTGAGGGGATTCAAATATTCCGCGTGGTGGGTCGCTACGGCCAGGTGCCGCTTTTCCCTTACCAGGAAGGCGCTGCAGCTCACCGGCTGGAGGAAGGATTTGTGATAGTCCACGGTGACGGAATCCGCCTGCTCGATCCCCGTCAACAGATGGCGGAATTTCCGGGAGACCAGCAATCCGCAGCCGTAGGCGGCATCCACGTGCAGCCAAAGGCCGCGGGATCGGCATACCTTGGCGATTTCCCCCAGGGGATCGATGCTGCCGAAGTCGGTGGTGCCGGCGGTGGCAACCACCGCCATGGGGTGCAGTCCATTCGCCGAACACTGGTCCAGGGCCTGCACCAAGGCTCCGACATCCATCCGGAAATAGCGGTCGCAGGGGATGGGCACCACCGAGTCATAACCCAGCCCGAGTATCGCCGCGGCCTTTTGCACGCTGAAATGGCTCAGTTCCGAGGCAAGGATGCGCAGGCGGTGAAAATCTTCCGGCAAACCCCGCGTCTTGATATCCCGAGTGCCCGCATAGAAGGTCTCCCGCGCCATGAGCATCGCCATGAGATTCGACTGGGTGCCGCCGCTGGTGAAAATCCCGTCCGCTTGCGTGCCAAAGCCGATTCTTTCCGCCGTCCAGTCGATCAGCTTCTGTTCGATGAGTGTGCCTCCGGCGCTTTGGTCCCAGGTATCTACCGAGGAATTTATCGAACTCAGCAAGAGCTCCGCCAGGATGGCCGGTATCACGATGGGGCAGTTGAGATGCGCGACATAGTGAGGATGATGAAAATAAACGGCGTGGCTGAGATAGATCTCCTCTATTTCCGCCAGGGCATCGTTAAGCTGGCCGCAGGGACGGTTTAGGTCGATGGTTTGGAATCGCTCCGCCAATTCCAGCGGCAGGACGCCGCTGAAGGGTTTTCTCGCGGCGGCCATGCTTTTCCGTATCAGACCGATACCCTGGAGCAGACTGGCTTCATACTCTTCCAGGTTCTGCCCGCTGAAGATGAACGGGTGGTCTCCCGCAGCCTCAGGGTGTTTTTCGGCCATAGTTTTGACTGCTCTCAGCATGAGTAGCTCCTTAGGTCATGGAATAACCATGGGTCGATTTTTGCTAGCGTTGGCTCTTGGCGGGGATAGTCTGCGGCTACCCCCTGTCGATGTTTCTCAGAAACGATAACTGATGGTCCCGGCCACCATCCGGATGGGCCCGTAAGTCGTCCACTCTCCACCGCTGAGGAACGCGGTGGTGACATATTCCTTGTCCAAGAGGTTCTGGATGTTCAAGGCCAATCGGACGGGCCCCCAGGTGTAATGCATGGCGGCATCGAACAATACATAACTCGGGATTTCGATGTCGTTTCTGGCGCCAAAGCTGTTGCCCCAGGAACGGCCGATGAACCGCGTGCCGCCGCCGATCCCGAAACCCTTGGCCATGCCGGTCGGTATGGTGTAGTCCGCCCACAAGACGGCTTTATTCTCGGGAACATATTCCAGGTGCTCCCCGACCTCCTCGGGGACAGAACTCTGGGTGACCCTGGCATTCAAATAGGTATAGCTGGCGGTCAGGTTCAGGCCGTTTTCGAAGCTGGCGACTCCTTCCAGCTCGACGCCTTGGGAACGGGCTTCACCCCCTTGCACATTTTGGAACGTAAGGGGATTGGGCGTTATGAAGTTTTGCCGGGTGAGATCGAAATAAGCCAGGGTCAGGGAGCTGTTAGAACCGGCTGGCTGAAACTTGACGCCGAACTCGTATTGCTCGCCGGTCTCTGGCTTGAAGGCTTGTCCGGCGGCGTCGGAGCCGATCACGGGGAGAAAGGACGTGGCGTAGCTGAAATAGGGGGCCAGGCCATACTCCGAGAGGTACACCAGCCCGGCGCGGCCGGTCGTCTTGCTGACGGTCTGGGCAGTATGTGTGCTGGTAAGTCGGTTTTGGGTTTCGTCATCCACCAGGTCGTGGCGCACTCCCCCCAAAATCCGCCACCGCTCGGTGAGCTTCATTTGGTCCTGGAGATAAAGCCCGGTTTGATTTTGGGTCAAGGCCTCGTTCTTGAACACGGGGGCCTTAGGGACCTGCTTTCCGTACACCGGATCGAAAAGATCCAGATCGGGTGCAGCGCCGTAGGTTTGCAGGGTAGTGGCATCCACATGCTGATAATCCAATCCGGCCAGCAAGGTATGGTCCAGTATCCCGGTGGCGAAATTGGCCTGGAGATGGTTATCCAGGTTGAAACCCTGCAGTTTGCCGAAGCTTTGGTACAAGGCCCGGGTTACCGTGCTCAGGTTGGGCAGCAGGCTGGTCGGGAAGATCGTGCTGTCGTTGGTTTGGTTGTCGTAGTAGCGGAGATTCTGCCTTACCGTGAATATCTCATTGAAGTGGTGCTCGAAAACGTAGCCCACGGCGTACTCCTCCCGATAGTACTGGTCGACGTTCGGTTCACCGGTGAAAAGATTGGTGGGGATCTTGCCGTTGGGGTTGGTGCGCAAAGTGCCTTGGGCAGGCAAGCGTTGGGAGGATTTCGTATCGTCCTTTTGATAATGGGTCAAAAGCGTAAAGGTCGTGGCGTCGCTGGGTTTCCAGGTCAGCGCGGGGGCGACGTAGACGCGGTCGTCGGGGACGAAATTGACCTGAGTATCAGCGTCGCGGCCGAGGGCGGTCAGGCGGTAGGCCAGGGTTTTTCCGTCATCGAGGGACCCGCCGAAATCGGCCATCCCTTGCAGGCGACCGAATGAGCCTGCCTGAAAGGATATTTCCCTGAAGGGATCGAAGCTTGGGCGCTTGGACACATAGTTGACCAGGCCGCCGGGGCTGACTTGCCCGAACAGCACGGACACGGGACCGCGCGGCACTTCCACGCGTTCCGCGCCATAGGGTTCGAGGTTGTAGCCGATAACGAAATTGAGATTGGCGAGTCTCAGGCCGTCACGGAAAAGGCCGCTGGTGGTGGCGTCGAAACCGCGCATCTTCAGCCAGGTCACGCGCGGTTCGAAGCCGAAGGATTCGCTTTGCATGCCTGGCGTATAACGCAGGGCCTCGGCGAGGCTCCGGGTGTTCTGCGCATCCATCTGCGCCTCGGTCACCACGGAGATGGACTGGGGCGTCTCGATCAACGGGGTGTCGGTTTTGGTGCCCGAGTAAGCCTTGGCGGCCCGGTAGCCCCAGCCGGCGTCCGCGGTGGCTTTGCCAACCACTCGTAGCGGCGGCAATTCGGCCGCCTTTTCCTTCGCGGCCGGCGTCACTGCCTCTTCCTTCGCGGGCGGCGGCGCCGCCTTTTTCTTCGCGGCCGGGACCGGATCGGCGGCGAGCGCCGTTCCATCGAGCGCGAATCCCAGGGGTAAGAGGACGAGTAACCGCCACTTGCGGTCGGCAGCCAGTTTGGGCGGAAAGGCGAAACGACTTGGCGCGGTTACGGAGGAAACGGGCACCGCCCGGCGGCCCGACGAAATTTTCGCTAGCATGAACAGCCCTCTGAGTTTGGGTTTGGGCTGGCTGCCTCGTGACCTGGCACTCGGTGGCTGGCGATTACGGTTTGGTTCGAGTTTTTTTAGGAAACGGGCGGCGGACGCTTATTCCTTAAGGATGCCCTGGTTCAGAGGGTGTCCGGCCGCCGTCCCCTAAGATCACGGCGCCATCGAAGGCGACGCCGCTTCTTATTTGGTCAAAATCAGCTTGTTGTTGCGGGTGATCCGCAGCCGGTATTCCTCGCCGCCATGGAGAATGACGACTTCATTCGTTGCGCTGAACAGTTCTTCGCTACACCAGACACTCCGCACGGCGGCGCCCTTCTCTTTGAGCGCGTTTGCCCCCAACGCGGGGGGAGGAGATGTTCGTTGACCGTCCATGGGTAAATGATAGTAATTATCATTACGAACTGTCAATAATACTTTAATGCCTTGTCTTCCCTTCCGCCTCCCGCCGCCGCTCAAGGCAGGCGCGGCGCAAATCCCAGCAGATCCCGCTGATACACCTCGTGGACTTCCGAAAACGGAAGATGATCGCGCGTGCGCAGCACGGCCCGGTGCTCCAGCAGTTCCGCCGGAATCGCCAGGCGGCGGCCCGGTTGCACAGTAGAGTCGACCCGCCCCGCCACCGCCCAGCCGTCCGGCAGCGGCGACCACAGCAGCCGGGCGGCGTGGGTCTGGCGGTACGGTTCCAGCGGCGCCACCGCCTTGCCGAAAGAGGTGTCGGTGGCGTCCAGCAGCCGGTTCATTTCAGCCGTCAGGCGGGCGGGGACGTACCAGTTGTCCGCCTCGGACAGCACCCGCCCGCCGCATTTGAGCCGGACCCGGCGGTACTTCAGCTCGGCGGCGGATGCCACAGCCAGGCGCTGGAGCTGCTCGGCGTCGGGCGTCTTGTCTTGTCCCCTCACCCGCTCGGCCACGATTTGCGGCTCGGCCGCCAGGCGGTAATCGCGGCACCATTTTTCCAGCACCAGCGTCGCGCTGCGGCTCGCCAAGAGCTCCGCGTTGAGGGTCTGGATCAGCGCCAGCGCGGCCAGGCGGCCGGCGCCGGTGTCCGGCCAGAACGGGGCCTTCGCCGGCTCGGCCAGAGCGAACGCCGGCAAAGCCGCGAGGACCGCGGCGATGAAAAACGGCCTGAAGCAACGGTCGATCCGACTCATGGCGGTTCTCCTTGCAATTCCGATTGAATCTCCCCCAGCCGGGCGATCAGGCCGGAGTGGCGGCGGGTGCGGCGGCGGATGGCCTCCGCCAGCACCGAGGCGCCGCCGATGAGGGACACCGCGCGCCTGGCCCGGGTGATGCCGGTGTAGACCAGTTCGCGGGTGAGCACCGGCGAGACGCGGTCCGGCAACAGCAGCGCCACCTCGTCGAACTCCGACCCTTGGGACTTGTGCACGGTCATGGCGAAGGCGGTCTCGTGCTCGGGCAGCCGGGCCGGCGGGATGGCGCGGAAGCTCCCGTCGGCATCGGGAAAGCGCACCCGCAGTTCGCCGGAGGGTTCGGGCAGGACGATGCCGATGTCGCCGTTGAACAGCTTGAGCACGTAGTCGTTGCGCAGCACCATCACCGGCCGGCCCGGATACCATTCCGCCCGCTCGTCCGCCGCCAGCCCGAGGCGGCGGCGGAATTCGCGGGCGATCAGCCGGTTGACCGCCTCCACCCCACGCGGGGATTCGCGCACCGCGCACAGGATGCGGAAACGGTTGTAGGCGGCGAACGCGGCTTCCGGCGCGACTTCGCCGGAGCGCATGACGGCCAGATAATCGGCGTAGCCCGCCAGCAGGGCATCGAGCAGGCCCGCACCCGGAACGGCGGCCCACTCGGGGCGAGCGGAGTCGAGCCCGTCCTCCCGCCAAGTCAGGCCGTCCTCCCCGCCGGCCCGCAAGTCCGCGATCACGGCCTCGGCTTCGCCCGCGTTGACGCGCGCCGCCAGCCGGCCAATGCCGGAATCTCCGCGGAAACGGTAGTTCCGCGTGAACCAGGCCACGCAATCCTTGAGCGGGGTGGGCTGGACGGGCGCACCGGTGACGATGGATGCGGGATCGGTCTGCGCCAGGGCGGCTAGCCGTTCGACCATCGGCGGCGACAGCCCCGGATCGGCGCTGAGTTCGGCGAACACCGAGCCCGCCTCCACCGCGGCGAGCTGGTCCTTGTCGCCCAGCAGGATGAGCCGTGCGCTGGCGGGCACCGCCTCGACCAGCTTGGTGGCCAGCCCCAGGTCGAGCATCGAGGCCTCATCGACCACCAGCACATCGACCGCCAGCGGATTTTCCGCGTGGTGGCGGAAACGGCCGCTGCCGGGGATGACGCCCAACAGGCGGTGGATAGTGCCGGCATCATTCGGCAGCCTGGCCCGGATGGGCTCGGGCAGATGCGCCGCCCGCTCGCGCAGGGCGTCCAGCATGCGGGCGGCGGCCTTGCCGGTGGGCGCGGCCAGGGCGATGCGGCAATCCGGATTCTGGGCGATCAGACAGGCCAAGAGGTTCACCACCGTCGTGGTCTTGCCGGTGCCCGGCCCGCCGCTGATGATGGTGAGCCGGCCAGCCAAGGCCAGGGCCGCCGCCAGTTTCTGCCAGTCGGGGCCGCCGGCTCGGGCGGGGAACAGGGCGTTCAATTGATTTCGCACCGCCTCCGACGGCGGCGCCAGACCGCCGCCCTGCGCCAAGCGCAGCAAGGCCCGCGCCAGCCGGCGCTCGTAGTCGAAATAGCGGTAGAGATAGAGCCGCCCCTCGTCATCCAGAATCAACGGGCAGGGCTGCCCCTTGGGGGTGCCGACCAGGCCGGAGCCCATCAGGCATTCCCGCAGTTCGTCCTTGCTCCGCCGCGGAAACGCCTGGGCCAGGGTATCGAGATCGGTGCAGACATGGCCCTCGGTGGTGGCGAAGCTGGCCAGGTAAGCCGCCCGCTCCAGCACCTCGGGCGCTGCCGGGTTCCTGGCCCAGCGCAGACAGCGGCGGGCGAAGCCGGCGGCGAGCAGATGCTCGGAAGAGCGCTTGGATTCGACGGCGTTCACGCCCCCGGCCTCCCGCCGATCAAGGCGTCCAGCGCCGCGACACAGCCCTCCGCGGGCCGGTGGAAATAGACGCCCGCGCCATTCCAGTCCGGCCGGACGCCGCGCACGAACAGATAGTACGTTCCGCCGAAGTGGCTCGCATAGCCGTAATCCGGCAGGCGCCGGGCGAGGTAGCGGTTCAGCGCGACCGTGTAGAGCAGGTGTTGCAGATGATAGCCCTCCTCGGCCATGGCCTCCGCCAGCGCCTCCGGCGCATAGTCCTCGCGCGCATAGCCGAGATGGTTGGATTTCCAGTCCAGCAGGTAATAGCGGCCTTCATGGCGGAACACCAGGTCGATGGCGCCTTGCAGATAGCCGCTCAGCATCCGGAAATCCAGCTTGCCTACCGGATACCCCTGATCGCGCAGCAACGCGCCCAGCCGCGCCGGGTCCAGCCCTTCCGCCGGCAGGTGGAAGGCCAGTTCGCTCAGCCGCCGGTCGCGGCCTATGCCGTTCAGCTTCAAGCCTCCGCCCAGATCGGTGGCGAGCACATCGCCCAGCAGGTTCTTCAGCATGGCGGAGGCGGCGGGCTCGTAGCCCTGGGGCTGCAAGGCCAGCGCGCGTTCGATGGCGCTGTCCCACCCGGCGGGATCGGTGAAATCGGCCTGCTCGAACACATGATGGATGCAGATGCCGGCCGCTGCGCCGCGCGGAAAGCGCAGGACGTCGGTTTCGGGCAGCGCCGGCGGCGGCTCGCCCAGTCCCGGCATCATGCTGAGGGTATCGTGGTCGCGCCCCTCGGCGCCGGCCTCCATGGCCCGGCTTAAGGAGGTGAAGCTGCCCATGGACCAGCCCGGCGGGATCCACGGCGGCGGCATCAGCGCCGCCAGCCGGCCGGGGCTGGGCGGCGGTTCGGCCGCCGCGGGCACCGCGATGGCCGGCATCGGCGCGACACCGAGACCGGCGCCGGCCGATTCCGCCAAACCGCGCCAGGCCGCTTCGATCCGATCCGGATCGAGCGGCGTCTTGGCATCCTGCCATTGCCCGGGACTCTGATCTTTCCCGCAGGCCAGCCAGTTGAGCATGCCGCGGGCGCTTTCGCCGTAGGACACCGAACCGCCCGACTTGCCGTAGACACCGGCGAAGAGGTAACAGCGGTGGACCGCGCGGGTCAGGGCCACATAGATCAGGCGCAGCGTCTCGGCGTCGTCTTCCAGCCGGCGCTGGCCCTTGATCTTAGCGTCGTCTTTCGCCTCCGGCCGGAAATCGCGCACCGGGCGGCCGGCTTCGTCATGGTATTCGACGCCCTCCGGCCCGCCCCGCGGGTTGCGGTGGCCGTCCCACAGGTAGGGGCAGAACACCACCGGATACTCCAGGCCCTTGGACTTGTGGATGGTGACGATCCGGACCAGGTTCTGGTCGGATTCCAGCCGCAACTGGGCGTCTTCCTGGGCCGCGGTGTCGCGCCGCCGGCTCCGCAGCCAGTGCAGCAGGGCGTCGGGCGAGGTCAGGCCGGCCTGGGCCTGATGCAGCAGCTCCCCCAGGTGCAGCAGGTTGGTCAACCGGCGTTCGCCGTCGGGCTGGGCCAGCACCCGCTGGGCCACGCCCTCGTCGTGCAGCAACCGCCGGTACATCGGCCCGAAGCCGCGCCGGTGCCACAGCTCGCGGTATTCGCCGAAGCGCAGCACGCATTCCAGCAGCCGGTTTTCGTCCGCCGAAATCGCGGCGATTCTCACCGCATCGCAGCCCATGATCTCGGTCGCCAGCGCGGCCCGCAGCAAACGGTCGCGGTTGGGCTCCAGCACCGCCAGCAGAATACGCTCGATTTCCTCGGCTTCCGGCGCGTGGAACACGCTGGCCTGCGACAGCTCGACGCTGCCCACCCCCCACCTCGCCAGCGCCCGCCGGATGCGCCGGCCCTGGGCGTGGCTGCGCACCAGCACCGCGATGTCCGATGCGCGCAAGCCGCGCTCGCCGACATGGATGCGCCCCCTTCCGCCCTCGCGGATCAGGCGGGCGATCTCGGCGGCGGTAGTCTCCGTGCAGCGCCGCATCGCCTCCGCCTGCGGCGCCCAGCCGCCCGCCTCGTCCTTCGGCAGCAACCATACCTGGAACGGTGCCCGCGGCTTGGTGGCGTCGGTGAAAGACGGTCGCGGCTTGGCGCCCGGCTTGACCGGACGGTAGTCGAGGCCGTCGAGCAGGAAGGCCCGGGGGTTGGCGCCGAACAGGGCGTTGCAGGCATCGATCACGCCCGCCACCGAGCGCTGGTTTTCCGCCAGCGTGTATTCGCAGTTGGTTTCGCGGCGGGCGCCGAGATAGGTGTGCAGATCGGCGTTGCGGAAGCTGTAGATCGCCTGCTTGGGATCGCCGACCAGGAATACCGGCCCGGCCGCCGCGCCTTCGGCCATGTAGAGGGCATGGAAAATGGCGAACTGCTGGGGGTCGGTGTCCTGGAACTCGTCGATCAGCGCCACCGGATAGCGGTTGCGCAGGGTCCCGGCCAGCCAGGGATAGCGGCCCGAAGTCAGGGCCTCGTGGACGTTCCACAGCATGTCGTCGAAGCCGATGACCCGCCGCCGGCGTTTCTCCGCCCGCAGCGCATCCGCGCCCTGCTCGATAAGCTCCCGGATCAGGCCCAGGCGCGCCAACGTCAAGCGTTCCTGGACACTCTCCTTGAGCGCCAGCAGGATTTCGGCCGCATCGAAGAACGGATGGGACGGCGTGGTCTTGCCTTTCTTCGTCCCCTTCTCCAGCACCGATGCCCGGAACAGCCGGATCTTGTCCTCCGCCGGCACCAGCGGATCGCCCGCGCCGAACCAGGCATCCCATCCCATGCGCGCCTGCTCGATGGACGCCGGCTTGTAGGAATTTCCGTTGAGCCCGTCGAGCGCCCCTTCCAGCAGACGGACGATGCCAAAACGCTCCGCCCGCCACAGCCGCCGCGCCTCGCCGAACGCGGCCAGCAAAGCCTCTTCGTCCCGCTCGTCCGGCGCCTCCGCCGGATCGGGCCAGAACCTGGCGGACAGCGGCTTGGCCAGCGCGCGCCTGAGGAGACTCGCGTATTTTTCCGGATCGTCGCCGGATTCCAGCAAATGGGCGATCATGAGCCGGCTGAGGTCCCCGGCCGCAACGCGCCGACGCCAGAAATCGTTGGCGGCTTCCTGCGCCAGCATCGCCTCGTCCTGCACCAGTTCCAGCACGAACGGCAGACCCGCGGCGAACGGCGTGCCGGCCAGGGCGCGCTGGCAGAAGCCGTGGATGGTGAAGACCGAAGCCTCGTCGAAGGCCAGCAGCGCCCGGTCCAGCCGCTGCCGCATCGTCTCCCGGTCCAGCTTTCCTTCGAGCGTAGACACCAGGCCGGGAACGAAGGGATCGCCCGCCGCCCCGCCCGCCCCGTTCAGGAACCCCAAGGTCTCGGCGATCCGGCCGCGGATGCGCTCGCGCAGCTCGGCCGTCGCCGCGTTGGTGAAGGTCACGACCAGGATGTCCTGCACCGCCCGCTCCTGCTCCAGCAGCAGCCGCAGGTACAGGCCGCAGATGTTCCAGGTCTTGCCGGTGCCGGCGGAGGCTTCGATCAGGTTGATGCCCGCCAGCGGGCAGCGGAACACGTCGAGGGCTTGTGCCGCGATCATGCGATGCGCTCGTCTTCCAGATGATTCAGCAGCGGGCCGAACACCGTTTCGGCGGCGCGGAAGAATTCGCCGTCCAGCGGATCCGCCTGGCCCCTCAGGGCCTGCCGGTAGGCGGGGTCTTCGGATTCGCCGCGGCTGTAATCGGATGACTCCCAGCGCTTGCGCGCCTCCCGCTCGGCGGCCTCGGATTCGCCCTGCCGCAGCTTCAAGGCGCAAGCCCAGGCGCTCTTGGGGAAGAAATGCAACGGCAGGCGGAGTCCCTCCCGATATAGCGCGACCAGCTCGCGCAATCGCTCATGCGCCTCGGCCACCGGCTGGAGCCGGTATTCGCCGTCCCGCGAAATCCAGACTGTGGCCGGCGCCACGCCCTGAGCCGCCAAGGCATTCAGAAATAGATGATCGAGCCAGCCGGAAAGATAATCCGCCGGCCGGGTGTCGTCATAGCGCCAGCGTAACAGCCCGCGGGGCCGCACCTGGCCGAGCGCGCCGATCAGGGTCCAGGTTCCGCCCTCGATCTCGAAAACCAACGCGCCCGGCAGCGGCTCCAGCGGCTCCTCCCGCGTGTGTTCGGCGATCCGCCCCGCATAGTCCCGCATCCGCGCCAGCTCCCCTTGGAGCAGCAGCTCGCCCAGATGCCCCTGCGGGTATTCGCTGCCCGCCCGCGCCGCCGCCTCGACCGCCTCGACCGCGGCGCCGGACAGCATGAGCGGGAGCAGCCGCTCGGCGACCTCGCCGCGGTCGAAGTAGCCGGGGAGAAACGGCTCGTCGTCGGCCAGCTCCTCCTCGCCCTCGGCCAGGGTGAGTCCAAGCCGCTGCTCCAGCAGATAGCGGCAAGGATTGCGCAGGAAGCGCTTCAGGCCGTCCAGGCTCAGCTCGCGCCATTCGGGCCCAGGTTCGGGCAGCGGGGCGGGGAAGAAGGGCGCGGTTTCATGGTCCATATCGTTCGGTTCCTCGTCGACTGCCGGACCAGGATGCACGGCGACCCTCATCCCCGCCCCCTCATCCGGCGCTTCGCGCCACCTTTTGTTTTCGGGCAGTCCTGCCCGAAACCCTTCGGGCGAGCTTCGCTCGACCAAAACCGCTCCCGGCGTTTTTGTCCCAGAGGGAGAAGGAGACAAGGAGCGGCCTCTGGCCACAGGTTCATGGATTCGGGAGCGAGCAGCCCGCAAAGCCTCGCAATATTCCGCGTTGAAGCTGACCAATCGCGGGTCCTTAGGGAGGCCGGCGTCGAAATACACCGGCGAGAACGCCTGCAGCGGATGTTCGACCACCAGCCGGCGCCGCGCCTCGTCCAGGCTCCGCCCTGGACTCGATCCAGGGCTCTCGCCCTCGGCGGCGACCAGCGGCAACACATGGTCCAGCAGTTCGGCCAGCAGGGTCGAGGGCGGCAGATGGGCGTTGTCGCGCACGCTGCGGCCGGTATAGCTTAGGTACAGCCGCTCCCGCGCCGCCAGCAGCAGATCGAGGAACACGTTGCGTTCGTCGTGCCGGCGCTGGCGGTCGCCGCGGCGCGGGGCCTGGGCGATCAGATCGAATTCCGCCGGCCGGTCCGGACTGGGGAACACGCCATCGTTCAGGCCGATGACGCAGACCACCCGGTACGGCAGGCTGCGCAGACTGGCCATGGCGGTGAAGGTCACCCGCCCGGACGGCATGCCGCCCCGGGCCGGATCATCCAGCAGCGATTCCAGCGCGTCCCGCACCACTTCAGGCGCGATCGCCCCCGTCACGCCGGCCTCGGCCCAATGCCGGCCCAGAGCGGCGATGGCCTCGCGGACCTCCTGGAGACCGGAGACGGTTTCAGGCGTCTCGGCCAGGAAATCGCCGACCAGCGCATTCAGCCGCTCGCCCCAGGCCGCGGGCGCCGCCGGCGTGCCCCAGGCACGGTGCCAGTGGTCCAGCGTGTCGACGAAATGGGCGAACCCGCCCAGCGCCAGCGCCTCCGACCCTTCCGCATCCGCCGCCGGCAGGCGCCCGTCGAACGGCGTGGGAACCTCCCCCAGCGCATAGCCCAGGAACAGCCGGTCCAGGCCGTCGCGGAAGCTGTGCCGCTCCACCTCCGGCACCCCCGCCGCCTTGCGGTGCGCTCCATCCAGCCCCCAGCGGATCCCCGCCGCCTGGAACCAGTCATGGATGCGTTCCAGGTCGTCCGGCGCCAGACCGAAGCGGGCGTGCACCAGCGGGCGCTGCAAGAATTCGTATACTTGGCTGGCCTTGCAGCGGGAGGCGAACAGATCGAGCAGGGCCAGCAGCGCGGCGGCGGCCGGGTTCTCCACCGCCCTGCGCAAGCCGGTGATGGCGTAGGGAATCCGCCGCGCCGGCGGCGCCGTGCCGAACACCGCGTCGATCAGAGGCGCGGCCTCCTCCAGCCTGGGTGTCACGACCAGGATGTCCGAGACTTTTGGGGGGTCAGGCTGGGCAAGCATCGCCAGCAACTGGTCGTGCAGCACCTCCAGCTCCCGCGCCAGCGAATGGCAGACATGGACCTCGATGCTGCGATCCCCGACCAGATGCGCGCAGGAACCCGGCTCGGGATCGCGCAGATCGAGGACGGCTTCCTGCACCGCCGCCAACAGGCCGGGCCGATCCGGCGGCTCGAACCGGGCGTCGTCGATCACCGCCCCTTCCGCCTTGTCGAACAGCAGATCGATGTGCGCCTGGGTCTGCTGTCCCCAGGCCGCCAGCAGGCGGTTGCCGGTCTCGCGGTACAGCGCATTGCCCCGAGCCTCCAGGTAGCTCAGCCGCTTGGGATCGACGATCTCGAACCAGTATTCCCGGCAAGGGTTCAGCACGTACAGATGCGGTTCGGTCCAGCGCGCCAGCTTGCCGAGGATGTCCAGATACAGCGGCGGGATGGCCGGCAGGCAGAACAGATGGGCCCGCTCCGGCAGCCCGGCCCGGCGTATCGCGTCCGGCCCCAGCGCCTCCACGGCGCGGAAGAACGCCGCGGACGGATGTTCCCGCCCCGCCCCCAGCTCACGCATCAGCGCCCGCCACAGCGCCGCCTGCCAAGCCTCGTCTGCCCGGCTCGCCTCCGCCAGCCCCTCGGCCGGCTTGCCTGCCAGCCAGGCCGCCAGCCAGTCCGGGCGGTAGGTGATGTACTGCTCCATGAGCCGCGCCAGCCGCTGCGCCAGATCGAAGCGCATCGCCGGATCGGCCCGTTGCAGGTAAGACGCCAGCCGCGGATGCGCCGAGACCAGCGCCGGCTCGCCCAGCGCCCGGAACACCCGCCAGGTTAAGGTGGCCGGCTCGAACGGCGAGGACGCCCCCACCTCGATCACCTGCCCGATCCGCGCCCACAGCCACTGCGCCAGGTAGCTGAACTCGACGTTCGCGCACACCCCGAAGCGGTCCGCGCAGTCCAGCTCCAGCCGCCGCCGGACGGCGACGCTGGGCACGATGATCTGCTCCGCCGCGAACGGATCGGCCGGACCTTGAGCCAGGTCGTCGAACAATCGATCGACCAGCGACTCGAAGCGGTTGGAGAAGACGATGTTGAGGGGGGAGGACATCAACAGGAGCTGCGATGGTCAGTGAAAAATCGAATCACCGAATCGGACAGCGCCAGGATGGCCCCGCTTCCCACTCTCGCGTCCGGATCGGTCCTCAGCCCATATATGGACTCCCCCTGTGCTCTGCGGCACGGCAACATCGCCCGCGGGCGGGCTCCCGCGAGGCACGAGCCGCTCATGCGCGAGCGTTACGCTCATCCGGAAGCCAGCGCCCGAATCTCGCGCAGGGTCCGGTCGATTTCCTCCGGGGTCGACAGGATGCTCGGCGCGAGCCGCGCGTAACTTTTGCCATACGGCGTCTTGGTCATGATGATCTTGCGTTCGAGCATGCGAGCCGCGACTTCCTCGGGGCGCATGCCCTCCACGTCGAAACAGATGATGCCCGCCGATAGCCCGCTACCTCGTGGGGTATAGAGCTTGACGTGTTTCATCGCGGCCAAGCCCTCCTTGCACTGTTCGTTCAGCTCGTGGGTCCGGTCGGCAATGCGCTTGCGGCCGATCTGCCGGTGAAAACGGAAGGCCTCGGCCATGGCAAATTGGTGCTCGAAGGCGTGAAAGCCGCCGGGCGTTACCCACGAGGCCAGGGTCGGACCCGCGGGCGGGTGGCCTTCTGTCCAAGCATGCCACAATTCGGTAGCGATGAAACTGGGTATGGTAGGCCGCAATACCGCCCATGCCTTGGGATGCGCCCACACGATGCCGGTGCCCCGCGGACCGAACAGCCACTTGTGCGTACCGGCGACGAAGAAATCGCAGCCCATGTCGGCGACGTTTTCGTCCTCCAAGCCGAAACCGTGCACCCCGTCGACGATCAACAGGACGCGATCGGCATCGGCCCGACCTTGGTTGACTTCCCGAACCACGTCGGCGATGCGCCGGATCGGCAACTTTACGCCGCTGGCCGAATGCACCCAGGTGATGCCGAAGGTGCGGGTGTTCGGGCGTATCGCCTTGCGGACCCGATCGACGATTTCGTCCTCCGAGATCGCATCGAAGCTGTCGAACAGGGCGATCTTGCGCACCGGAGCGCCCGTCCTCTCCGAGGTGAAGCGGATCGCCTCGTGTTGGGGGTAGAAGTCGTGCACCGTGGTCAACATCTCCTGGCCGGGTTTGAACGACAGGCCGTTGTACACCAGTGCGAGCCCCATGGTGGTGCTGCCGGTCAGGGCGATCTCTTCGGGTTTCCCGCCGACATACTCGGCCGCCGCCTCGCGGACGGTTTGCGTCAGATAGCCGATCTTGGTGCTTTTCACCCCGACCACGGCGTCGGGCCCGAAGACGGCGGGGTCGACCGTGAGCACCGGGTTTTCGTCGATCGCCCGGCGGTACTTCTCGATCGCTTCGCGTACGGGTTTAGGGTGGGATGAGATGTAGAACGGCGCCAAGTGGATGTAGTCCTTCGACAGGTCGAATTGCTCGCGCACCGATGACCAATCGTCGGGTTTAAGGGCTGCCGACTTACGAGATTTGGGTTTGGCGGCCAGGGCGGGTGGAGAGGCGGCGAGTGCGCTCGCGGTGAGCACCAGGCCGGTGTCGGTGAGAAATTGACGGCGGGTGAATGGCATAAATCCTCCTTAAGCGTTGTGATTCAAGCTTGTTTTTGGCCAGGATATTTCACGCATTGGGTCCATTCCTCGTAGGAGCCCGCTTGCGGGCGATCGGCAGCGGCGGCTCGACCGACCCGCGCAATCGCGGCCGAGGCCGCTCCTACGGGGCTCTGCCGGCGTTTCAGCGTCTCTTCATGAAATAAACCGGCTAGTTGTAACTACGAGCAGCGGAGCCACCTTCCGAAATCACGCTCCTCAAAAAACCGCGACCCATGCTTGTTTTCGCTTTGAAGCCGTTTCGCTACGCCTGATCACCTCCTCGACTGCCGCGACAGGTCGACCCGAAGTCAATGAGCCAGCATTTCGCGCAGCACGGTCTGCAGTATGCCGCCATTGCGGAAATAGCGGACCTCGACCGGACTGGTCAGCAGCGCCCGGGTGGTGAAGCGCTTCTCGCCCCTCTCGCCACTCGCGACCACCTCCACCGTGGCGTTGGGCTTAAGATCATCGTCGAGCCGTACGGTGTAGTGCTCGCGGCCGGTCAAACCCAGGGTGTCGGCGGACTGCCCCGCTTCGAACTGCAAGGGCAGCACACCCATGCCCACCAGATTGCTGCGGTGGATGCGCTCGTAGCTTTGGGCGATCACGGCCTTGACGCCCAGAAGCAGGGTGCCCTTGGCCGCCCAGTCGCGCGAGCTGCCCATGCCGTAATCCCTGCCGGCCAGGATGATCGCGGGCACGCCCTCCCGCTGGTAGGCCATGGCGGCATCGTAAATCCACATTTCCGCAGCCTCCGGCAGATGGAGGGTCACCCCGCCCTCCTTGCCCGGCACCAGGCGATTCTTGAGCCGGATGTTGGCGAAAGTGCCGCGCACCATCACCCGGTCGTTGCCGCGGCGCGACCCGAAGGAGTTGAAGTCGCGCGGTTCCACACCGTGCGCCACGAGGTAGTCGGCCGCCGGACCCTCGGGAATGGCACCCGCGGGCGAGATGTGATCGGTGGTGACCGAATCGCCCAGAAACACCAGGACGCGGGCGTTTTCGATCGGCCGGATCGGTTCGGGCTCGGGCCCGAGGTCCTGGAAGAACGGCGGTTCCTGGATGTAGGTCGAATCCTCGCGCCACGTGTACAGCGCCCCACCCGCGGCCGCGACCGCGTTCCAGTGGGGGTTGAAGGCGTCGACATCGCGGTACATACGCCTGAAGCCCTCCGGGTCGCCGGCGATGGTCATGTAGTCCTCGATCTCCTCCTCGCTCGGCCAGAGGTCCTTCAGATAGAGGGGCTCGCCGTCCGCGTCGGTCGCCAAAGGCTCGCGGTCCAGATCGATGTTGACGGTCCCGGCCAGGGCGTAGGCCACGACGAGCGGGGGCGAGGTGAGGAAATTGGCGCGGGTCAGCGGGTTGATGCGGCCCTCGAAGTTGCGGTTGCCGCTCAACACCGCCGCGACGACCGGATCGGCGCGCTGGATGGCCGCCGCGATTTGGGCCGGCAGCGGTCCGCTGTTGCCGATGCAGGTGGTGCAGCCGTAACCGACGGTATGAAAACCCAGCGTCTCCAGATAGGGCGCCAGCCCGGAGCGCTTCAGGTAGTCGGTCACCACGCGCGAGCCGGGCGCCAGACTGGTCTTGACGTAGCACGGCACGGTCAGCCCGCGTTCGACCGCCTTCCTGGCCAGGATGCCGGCCCCCAGCATGACGGCGGGATTGCTGGTGTTGGTGCAACTGGTGATGGCGGCGATCACGACCGAGCCGTGGGTGAGCGATTCCGTGCCGCAGGCCGTCTTGGGGCCCGCCTGCTGCGGATAGCTCGGATGCCCGTCGGCTTCCATGGTCGTCTCGGTCCCGGCCGCGAGCACGGGCGTCGAACTCTCCAAAGCCTCGGGCTTGAGCTCGAAGCCCTGCCGGCTGGCCGGGGCGGTGAGGGCGGCGCGGAAGGTTTCCTTCAGCCGGGAGACGGGGATGCGGTCCTGGGGCCGTTTGGGTCCGGCCAAACAGGGTTCGACCGAGGCGAGGTCGAGTTCGACCGTGTCGGTGAATTCCGGGGCGGGCGTCTCGTCGGTGCGGAACAGGCCTTGCAGTTTGCAGTAGCGTTCGATCAGCTCGATCTGCCCGGGGCTGCGTCCGGTCATGCGCAGATATTCGAGCGAGCGTTCGTCGATGGGGAAGAAACCCACGGTCGCGCCGTATTCAGGCGCCATGTTGGCGACGGTGGCGCGGTCGGTCACCGTGATGCGGCTCAAGCCCGGCCCGTAAAATTCTACGAACTTGTCGACCACGCCCTTCTTTCTCAGGATTTCCGTCACCCGCAACACCAGGTCGGTCGCGGTGGCGCCCGGCGGCAGTTCGCCGTGCAATTTGAAACCGATCACCTCGGGCGGTTGCATGTAGAGCGGCTGCCCCAGCATGGCCGCCTCCGCCTCGATGCCGCCCACCCCCCAGCCCAGAATGCCCAAACCGTTGATCATGGTGGTGTGGGAGTCGGTGCCCACCAGGCTGTCGGGATAGGCGATGCCGTTCTCCAGAAACACCCCGCGGGCGAAGTATTCGAGGTTGACCTGGTGGACGATGCCCACACCGGGCGGGATCACCTTGAATTTTTTGAAGGCGTTCTGGCCCCATTTGAGGAACTCGTAGCGCTCGCGGTTGCGCCGGAATTCCAGTGCCATGTTGCGGTTCAAGGCGTCTTCGGAGCCGTAGAAATCGACCTGGATGGAGTGGTCCACCACCAGTTCGCAGGGAATGCGCGGTTCGATGCGCGCGGGATCGCCCCCCAGCCGCCGCATGGCCGAGCGCATCGCCGCCAGGTCCACCAAGACCGGCACCCCGGTGAAATCCTGCAGCACCACCCGCGCCGGCATGAACGGGATTTCGCCCAAACCCGGCGTCCCGGCGTCCCAGTGGGCGAGTGCCAACACCTGGTCTTCATGCACCAGATCGCCGTCGCACTGGCGCAGCACCGCTTCGAGCAGGACCTTGATCGAAAACGGAAGGCGGGCGATCGAGCCGGGTCCGGTCTCCCGTTCGAGCCTTTCCAGGCTGCAGTAAGACACCGGGCCGCCGCCCGTTTCGAACGTTTGCAGGTTTCCGAAAGGGTTAGGCCGGTTCGTCTTGCTCATGGCGACGCTCCAATTCAACGAATGACGGGGCCGCAGAGCCCCGAAGGGCTTTTTACCCGAATTAGAGTGGTGAACGCCCGAATAAATCCCCCATGCCCCACAGCGCAGGGATCGGCATTTTTTGACATCCGGCGCCGTCACCGTCATACACTACCCCCCAACGGACCAGGCCGCTCGCGGGTTATCTCATGAAGCTGACGTTCATCGGTGTCGGTTCTGCTTTTGCCCTCCAAAACTACCAGTCGAATGTCCTGATCGAGAGCCAGGGCAGGAAACTCCTCATCGATTGCGGCAGCGACGCGCGCCTTGCCCTGCACCGGCTGGGACTTGGGGCGGAAGACATCGACGCCCTCTACGTCAGCCATCTGCATGCCGATCATGTCGGCGGCATCGAATGGCTGGGCTTTTCGCGTTATTTTTCCGGCGGGACGCGGCCGGAACTCTTCATCGAGAAGCGGCTGGCGGAGCATCTCTGGGAACGATCACTGCGAGGAGGCATGGCCTCCATCCAGGGACGGTCGATGCGGCTGGACGACTTCTTCTCTACGGTCCACCGCCTTTCCCCCCGCGGGGCATTCCGGTTCGGGAGCCTCGGCTTACGTCTTTTCTCGACGCTGCATTATTTCGACTGCCGTAAGCTCGCTCCGAGCTACGGTCTGGTGATCGACGTTCATCCGGAAGGCGCTGCGCCGGAAATGGCCGAGCCTCGTTGCAGAATCGTGCTGACGACCGATACCCAGTTCTGCCCCGACCGCCTCGCCGGACTCTACGGCGGCGCGGACGTCATCTTCCAGGACTGCGAGACGGCCCAGCGGCGATCCGGCATCCATGCGCACTACGAGGAGCTTTGCGGACTGCCGGCGTCGTTCCGGAACAAAATGTGGCTGTACCACTACCAGGACGGGCCCCTGCCCGATGCAGCCGGGGCGGGTTTCCGAGGCTTCGTCCGGCAGGGGCAGGTTTTCGAATTCTGAAATCCAAAAAACCGAGTGACGGTCAGCCCCGCGGGGCAAGCAGGGCTTCGATCTTGGCCAGGAGGCGGTCGAATTCGACCGGTTTGGTGTCGTAATCGTCGCAACCGGCTTCGATGGCCTTGTCACGGTCTCCGGACATGGCGTGGGCCGTCAGTGCGATGACTGGAATGCCGCGGGTCGCTTCCTCGCCCTTAAGTTTCCGGGTCGCCTCCCAGCCGTCCATGACCGGCAGGCTCATGTCCATCAGGACGACGTCCGGCATTTCGGCCTGGGCCATCGCCACCCCTTCCGCGCCGTCAACCGCGATGAGCAACTCGTAGCCGCGCCGCAGCAGACGCCGGCTGAGCATGTCGCGGTTCATTTCGTTGTCTTCCACCAGCAATATCTTCGCCATGGCCGATTCTCCTACACTGTCACCCCGAGGCATGCGCTGATCCGGTCGCCGAGTTCCTGCAGCAGTTCCTCCCTTCCCCGCGTCCCCTTGTTGACCACGTATTCTACGTAGCCGTTCAGGCGCTGGCGATCTTCGGCGGTGAGATCCTTGGCGGTGACGACGATCACGGGTATCGAACGCCAGACTTCCTGCTGGCGCAATTCCTCCAGAAAGCTGAAGCCGTCCATTTCCGGCATCATCAGGTCCAGGACGATCAGTTCGGGGCGGTTCTCCGCCACCCGTTCGAGCGCCACCCGCCCGTTTTCGGCTTCCTCGACCACCCAGCCCTCCTGCTCCAGCATGCGCCGCATCAGCTCCCTGAGGTCGGCGTGGTCTTCCACCAGCAGCACGGGACAAGGCGGATGGGCGCAGCGGTACTTCCGCAGCACCTTGGCCAGATAGTCCCGGTCGATCGGCTTGGTCAGAAAATCGGTGGCGCCGAGGGCGAATCCCAGATTCCTCTCGTCCAGAATGGTGGCCATGATGACCGGGATCGGCGCCAGTTCCGGATCGGCCTTCAGCGCGGTCAATACCGCCCAGCCGTCCATTCCCGGCATCATGACGTCGAGAATGATCGCGCCCGGCCTCAGTTCCCTGGCGAGTTTCAGCCCTTCCTGGCCGCTGTCCGCCTCCGCCGTGCGCAGGCCCTGCTGATCCAGGAAGCGCCGCATCAGGTCGCGCGCCGCCGGGTCGTCGTCGATCACCAGCACGGTGGGAATCCCCTTGGCCAAAGCCGATCCGGGCTCGGCGGCCTGAGCCTTTTCCGGCACGCCGCCGTCGACCGGCAGATGAATCGTGAAGGTCGAGCCGACCCCCGCCTCGCTCTCCACGGTGATGTCCCCGCCCATCATCTGGCAGAAACGGCGGCTTAAGACCAGCCCCAGGCCGGTGCCGCCGAAATTCCGCGTGGTCGACGCATCGGCCTGCGAAAACGCCTGGAAGAGACGGCTCATCTGTTCCGGGGTGATGCCGATCCCGGTGTCGCGGACCGCGAAATGCAGCCAGTCCTTTCCATCGACGCTTTCCCTGTCGACGGCCAGGGTGATGACGCCGTCGCGGGTGAACTTGGAGGCATTGCTCAGGAGGTTGAACAGGGCCTGCCGTACCTTGGTCAGGTCGGCCCGGATCGAGCCCGTGCCTTCGGCGTATCGGACCTCGAGGCGGTTGTCGTTCTTGGCGACCACCGGCGCAATGGTGGCCACCACGTCGTCGAGCATGGGAACCACCTCGAAGGTCTCCAGGTAGACCTCCATTTTCCCCGCCTCGATCTTCGAAAGGTCCAGCACGTCGTTGATCAGGGCCAGCAGATGTTTGCCGGAAGCGCGGATCTTGTTCAGGTCGGCCAGTTCCTCTTCGCGCCCCGCGTCCTCGGCGTCCTCCGCCAGGATTTCGCTGTAGCCGATGATGGCGTTGAGCGGCGTGCGCAGCTCGTGCGACATGTTGGCGAGGAACTCCGACTTGAGCCGCGTGGCTTCGAGGGCGGCGTCGCGCGCTTCCGCCAGCTCGATGTGGGCGGCTTCCAGTTGCGCTTTCCGCTGTTCCGACAGCTTCACGGCCTCGACCAGACCCAGGACCTTGGGAACCTGCAGCGGCAGCACCAGCGCGGTGGCGACCGATACCACGGCGGTCAGGAGCTTGGTATATCCGGACAGCCAGTAGCTCGCGTTCCAGATCGTCCACGCCCCCATGAAATGGGTCACCGCGCAGGCGATGATGAACAGTCCGAAGGCCAGGAAGATCCAGGAAAACGGTATGTCGCGGCGGGCCCGGTGGATAAGATAGACCAGGGTCGCGGAGATGCAGACGTAGGAAAGCCCGATCAGGAGATCGGTGCTCAGATGCAGCCACCACAGTTGCGGCACCCAGAGGTAGCACATGCCGTGCGGCATGAAGGACTGGCCGCTGACGCCGGTAGCGAACAGGTTCGCCGCCAGTTTCGGCCAGGAAAACAAGACCATCGCGGCTATCGCCACGAGCACGAGCCCGTAGGAGAACCAGCGCAGCTGCGAGACCTGCTCGATGCTCTCCGGATTGGGCGGACTTGCCGGGAAACTCTCTCGACTTGACATGATCGGCTCTCCGATGGGCGTTGACCGGCGTCTGGGAGCACGGCGCAGAGGGCCCGGCGGCCCGCCCCCGTTGACAGCGTTTACGGAAATCGGTGGAATGTCAAGGCGCCTTCCAGAGACCAGCCTGGCAGGGTCGGCAGGGATATCCGGCCCGCGCCGGACGGCGACGAGGTCGCTCGAAACCCCTTCGAAGCCCCCGGCATGGATTTTCGAAACCGACGCTTAAGTCTTTGCGAGAGTCTTTGCGAGGCACCATGGACCCCACGGACCCGACGCCGATTCATCGGCCGCCAGCGCCATGACCGGCACGACGGCGCCGCCTCCCGACAACCGGGGGAAACTGGGTCTGGCCAAAATCCGCCATGGCCTGCGGACGCCCATCAACCATATCATCGGCTATGCCGAAATCCTCCGGGAGGAAGCCGCCGACAGCCTGCCCGCCGCTTTCGTCACGGACCTGGAGAAGATCCACAGCAGCGGCTACATCCTGCTGGCGCTGATCAACCGGCACCTGGGCGAGGATTGCACGCCCAACGCGGAACCCGATCTCCACGCCCTCAGCCACGAGCTTCGCACCCCGGTGAATCACATCATCGGCTATGGCGAACTGCTGGCCGAACAATGCGACGAACTGGGCCAGCCGGAGCTCAAGCCAGACCTCGCCAGGATCGTTTCCGCCGCCCACACCTGGCTGGAAATGATGGAGGAACATTTCGGCAAGCGCTCGGATCTCCCTCCCGAACCGCCCTCGAACCCACCGCCTCCGGCCGCGAACTCCCCGAGCCTGCGGGAACACTGGGTCAGCATCCCTCCCGCCGAAGCCCCCTCCCGCAGCCCGTGCACCGGTCACCTGCTGCTGGCGGACGACGACGAGCCCAACCGCGACCTGTTGCGCCGAAGGCTGGAGAAGCTGGGCTACCGCATCACGACCTGCGGGGACGGCCTGGAAGCGCTGGCGCTGGTCCGCGACACCCTGCCGGACCTGGTGCTATTGGACATGCTGATGCCCGGACTCGACGGCGACGAAGTCCTGGTCCGAATCAAATCGGACGAGACCCTGAGCCACGTGCCGGTCATCATGATCTCGGCGCTGGACCAGGTGGAGGGCATCGCCCATTGCATCGAGCTCGGCGCGGAAGACTACCTCGCCAAGCCCTTCAATCCGATCGTGCTGCGCGCGCGCATCGGCGCCGTGCTGGAGAAAAAGCGGCTGCGCGACCTCGAACAGGTCTACCTGAAGCAGATCGACGGGGAACGGGCGCGTTCCGACCGGCTGCTGCTGAACATCCTCCCTCAGCCCATCGCCGACCGGCTGAAAAAGGGCGAAGGCCATATCGTGAACACCTTCGACGAGGTCACGGTCATGTTCGCGGACCTGGCGGGTTTCACCGCCTTGTCCGCGGCGATGCCGCCCACCCAACTGGTGCGCCTGCTCGACCGGATATTTTCGGAATTCGACGAACTGGCGGACCGGCACGGGCTGGAGAAGATCAAGACCATCGGCGATGCCTACATGGCCGCGGCCGGCTTGCCGTTCCCGCACCAGGACCACGCGGCCGCCGCCGCCCGCATGGCGCAGGACATGCACCGGACCATCGACCGGATCGGCGCCCAGTGCCCGGCCGAGCTGAAGATGCGGATCGGAATCTGCACCGGCCCCGTCATCGCCGGCACGATCGGCCAGAAGAAGTTCATCTACGACCTCTGGGGCGACACCGTCAACACGGCGAGCCGCATGGAGTCCCACGGCCTGCCCGGCCGCACGCAGGTGGCCGCCAGCACCTACGGACTGCTCCGCGGCCGTTTCGAGTTCGAAGAACGCGGCACCATCGACGTCCGGGGCAAAGGCCCGATGAAGGCTTATCTCCTCCTTTCAAGTTGAGCGGCACCCCGCGCCCTTGCAATAGCACCGATGACAATTTCCCCAGAGCAGCCGAGAAGAGCAGATGAAAAGCCCAGCGGAACAGACCGAAACCCAGCGCGTCATGGTCGGGACCGACAGGTCCGAAACGGCGGATCAGGCGGTCCGGTGGGCCGCATCGTTCGCCGAACGGTACGGCGCCGAACTCGTCGTCGTACAGGTGATTTCGCCCAGGAATCCGGCGTCCACGGAATACGGCGCCGCCGAACGCACCCAGGCCGCGCTGGCGGGCGAGGAGCTCGCCGCCTACGCTCGTCAGTTCGCCGGTGCGCGCGGCCGCGGACTGGTCCTCATCGACCCCGACCCCGCCGCGGCGATCGTCCGCGCGGCCGAGCAGGAGAATATCGACGTGCTGGTCGTCGGCAATCTGGGCATGGCGGGGCGGAAGGAATTCCTGCTGGGCAACGTCCCGAACCGCATCAGCCACAATGCCCGCTGCACCGTGGTGATCGTGAATACCATGCCGGCGGGCGACCGGCCCTCGAAGCCCTCGCAGACATTCGTTCGCGGCGGCGAGCCGGCGCCGACCGAGCCCCGGCTGATGGCGCGGGGCAGCCAGATCGCGGCGGTGATGGCAAGGCACGGATTGAAGGAGCTGTTCGGACGTCCGGACGAGGAAGGTGCGACCGGCCGGCGGCGGCAGGCCAAACGGCTGCGTTCGGCGCTGGAAGAGCTCGGCCCCACCTTTTCCAAGCTCGGCCAGATTCTGTCCACGCGCCCGGACCTCCTGCCCGCCGAGTACATCGAGGAACTGGAGAAACTGCAGGACCATGTGCCGCCGCTGACCGAGCGGGAAGTCGTCGGAGTGTTCGAGCGGGAACTCGGCGTGCCCTGGGAGGACGTGTTCGAGTCGATCGAGCCGAAACCGCTGGCCGCCGGCACCATCGCCCAGGTTCACCGCGCCACGCTGGTGGGGGGAAGCCGGATCGTGGTCAAGGCGCAGCGGCCCAACGCCCGGGAGGAGATCGAACAGGACCTCGCCCTGCTGGAGGTATTCGCCGAAAAGGTCGGAGAGCGCCCGGCCCTGAAGAAAGTCATCGACATGGAGGCGGTATTCAAGCACCTCTCCTCATCGCTGCACCGCGAACTCGACTTCCGGCAGGAGGCCGAGAACATCGCGCGGATGCGGGAGGTGCTCATGGGCTACGACCGCCTCAGCGTCCCCGCGATCCATGACGATTTGTCGACCTCGCGCATCCTGGTGATGGAAGAAGTCCAGGGCGTGCCGGTGGTGGAAGCGCCGGAAGGCCCTGAGCGGTCGAAGGCCGCACGGCAACTGCTGGAAAGCTATTACAAGCAGATTCTCGTCGACGGCTTCTTCCACGCCGACCCGCACCCCGGCAACCTGAAATGGTGGAACGAGCGGATCTATTTTCTCGATTTCGGGATGGTCGGAGACGTCGGCCCCGAGGTCCGGGAAAACCTCATGCTGCTGCTGATGGCGTTCTGGCAGGGCGATGCCGTGTTCCTCAGCGAAGTCACGCTGATGCTGGCCGGCGCCACCGATCGCAGCGACTTGGACATCGCCCGCTTCCAGGCCGAAATCGGCGAGCTGATGGCGAAATACCGGAACGCGGCGCTGGCGGACATGCAGATCGGCGTGATCCTCCAGGAAATGTGCGAGATCGCGCTGCGTCACGAGGTCCCCATGCCGGCTTCACTGACGCTGATCGGCAAGGCGCTGGCCCAGGTCCAGATGGCCACGGCGCGGCTGGACCCCACGCTCGATCCTTTCGACATCGCCGGCCATTTCCTGATGCGGTCGATGTTCAAGGGCATGCGGTCCCGGCTCGATCCGAAGGCTCTGCTCTATCATTCCCAGAAACTGCAGGTGCGGGCCACACGGGTGATCGACGCGCTGGAACGCCTGGTCGGCGCCCGGCCGGGACCCAAGCTCGAGGTGAAATTCCGCGCCAACACGCTCGAAGACGCCGTGCGCCGAACCGGGCACCGCGTGGCTTTGGGGCTGACGGCCGCCGCCAGCGTGCTTGCCGCCGGACTCACGGCCGGCTCGGCGGCGGTCGCGGAATGGATACCCGCGGGCTTCGGCGTCGGCGGGGCGGTGCTGACCCTGGGTCTGATCGCCGACGCGATGCGCCGGCGCTGAAACCCAAGGTAGAGCCAAGCCGGCCTCCGTAGCCTGCTCAGTTCAAAACCTTGAAGCGCCGCCGCGGCGGATCGAACGCAGGATGGATTTCTCCAGCCCGTAAGCCATGATGGCCATGACCAAGCCGACCAGCCGGCGCTCCAGCCGCTGAAGGAAAGACCGCCGAGATCGACCATTCATGCCTTCGCCCCCGCCCAATGGGCAAACCCGAGGCACCGCCC
Organism: Pseudomonadota bacterium; assembly: GCA_040753975.1. GTDB lineage: Bacteria > Pseudomonadota > Gammaproteobacteria > Methylococcales > Methylococcaceae > Methylococcus. The sequence goes on along the minus strand of JBFMDC010000007.1, from coordinate 101,544 downwards.
GAACGGCGAGCCCTCAGGGAATTTCGAACTCGCGCTCATCCGCCGGCGTTCCGGAGCCTTGAAAGAAGTCCGGCCCGAGTCCGGAAACCGGGGCGCCCTTGCAGCGGAAATTCGCGATGAGTTTGCCGCCTTTGTCGACGACGACGCCGTCCTTTTTCCAGCCCTTGCCGCTGCCGGTATAGACCACGTAGTCGTACTCGCCCTTGCTGAAGCGCAGGAAGGCGCCGCCGCCACCGGAATACATCAGGGTTCCGGCTTTGGCGGCAGTCGCCGGATGGGCGGCCGGATCGGGCAGTCTGATTTCCGGATGGCCTGCCGGGCCGAACCGGTACTGGATGGAACCCGCCGTCGGCGACAGCTCCTTCGACGCGCAGACCGACACGATCTTCTCGCCCACACTGCAGGAGAACACCGTTTTCTCCTCGGCGGTACAGTGGCTGGCCGCAGCGTGTGAAACCGCCGGGACCAGGCCGAGCGCCAACAAACCCGCAATTCTTTTCATTTGAACCCCCTCACGAGCCGGAAGCCCCGATCTTACTTCATGGCCGCCTCCTGGGATACGAGCGGCCTGTTTGGGGCAGCGACCGTCCTCCGGAAAACATCCGGCGGGATCGCAGCGGATCGCATGAGCCGGTCAACCCGGCGTCACCAAAGTCAGGCGGGGGAAATAATGCGCATACCTGCCGGCATCACGCGTCAACAAAGGGATTCCGAGAATAGCCGCGTGTGCCCCGATAAAGAAATCCGGCAGGACGCCCTGCTTGGTGCCTTTTTGCCGGCGATATTGGAGAAAGGCCTTTCCCGCCAGGAACAGGGCTTCCCGCGGGATCGACTCGACGATCAAACCGGCTTCGGCCAGCATGGCTTCCAGTTCCTCGATGCGATGGAACGCGATCGACAACTCGGCATAAACGACGGGGTTGATGATCAGGACATCGTTCAGGGCGGCTCGATCCAATTGCTCTTGCGACCAGTCGGCCCAGGTGGGGTCGTCCTCGATGACATCGAGAATGACGTTGGTATCCACCAAGACCACGTCAGCTCTCGCCCCGCGTCAGAGCCATGATCTCATCCGTGCTCATCTTGACCGTGGCGGCGCCGCGCAGGGAGGCAAACCGGCTTGCGGGCCGCCTGGTTTCGGCAGGCAAGAGCAGCACTTGTCCATCCTCCGTGACCTTGAAATCCACCACGCTTCCCGCCCGCAATCCGAGCAGGGCACGAACGGCTTTGGGAATGGTGACCTGTCCTTTGCTGGTCAGCGTGGTACTCATGTGCTTCGCCTCAAGGTAATACTATCGAGAACGATGGTATTACCTCGTGGGAGGCGGCGCAACAAGGGGCCGGGCCGGATAGCCCGGCATGACCGGACAACGGACTACCACTTCATGCCAGCGAACCGGCTCTTCTGCCTCATTTCGATGCGCAGTGTTCCACAATTGCACCTCATCCTGTCGGAAGCGTTTCTGCTCCGCGCCCCCTTCGACTCACCGCCAATTTGAAATCAATAGCCTATGCATGCCAGACACACTTGGCATAGGTAATGCATGAGCCCTCTTGAAACCTGCGCCAACGGCGGCGCGGCACCAGGACAAAGGCGTCTTGGGCTTTTGCGAAATACCTTCCGCGAAGCCTAAGACGCTTTTTTTTGCCTCAAAACTAACCCCGATGCGGCGCCGCAAGGCCCAAAACCCGGAGCAATAGTCATGAACTTCAAAGAATTCAAGCAAGCCGGACACTGGCCGACCCTGCTTTCCGCCTTTCTCTATTTCGACGTGTCCTTCATGGTCTGGGTGATGCTCGGACCGCTCTCCCTCTATATCACCAAGGATCTGGCGCTGCCCCTCGAAGAGAAGTTCACCATCGTCGCCATTCCCATCCTCTCCGGCGCGGTGTTCCGCATCATCCTGGGATCGATGGCCGACCACATCGGCCCCAAGCTGACCGGCATCCTGGCCCAGCTGCTGGTGATCCTGGGCCTCGCCTATGTGTTCGTGTTCGGCCTGCATTCCAAGCTGGAAGTGGAACTGCTCGGCCTCCTGCTGGGCGTGGCCGGCGCCAGCTTCGCCGTGGCCCTGCCGCAGGCCAGCCGCTGGTATCCGCCCAAGTTCCAGGGCGTGGTGATGGGCATCGCCGGGGCCGGCAACATGGGCGTGGTGCTCGATTCCATGATCGTGCCCTGGCTGGCGGAGAAGTTCGGCTGGCAGGCCGTGTTCGGCTTTCTGCTCATTCCCCTGGTGATCGTCCTGGTCGTCTATGGGGCGCTGGTGAAGGATGCACCGGACAAGCGCACCCCCGTCACCCTGGCCAACTATGCCGCGGTAATGAAGGACCCGGATGCCTGGTGGTTCATGTTCTTCTATTCCATCACCTTCGGCGGCTTCGTCGGTCTCGGCAACGCCCTGCCGCTGTACTTCACCAACTGGTACCACGTCTCCGGCATCGCGGCCGGCATGATGGTCGCCATCGTGGTTTTCGCCGGCTCGATGTTCCGCCCGGTCGGCGGCTACCTGGCCGACCGCGTCGGCGGCATCCGTGCCCTCCAGGTGCTGTTCGTAGTGGTGTCCCTGGCTTACCTGGCGATCTCGTTCATGCCCGAAGGCCCCGCGCCGCAAGCCGTGGGCAACGCCAAAGTGGCCGGCTGGAGCCTGTGGGAACTGCCGGCGGAAGGCTGGGGGGCGGTCGCCATCTTCTTCGCCGGCACCCTGGCCTTAGGCATGGGCAACGGCTCGGTGTTCCAGCTGGTGCCGCTGCGGTTCCGCAAGGAAATCGGGGTGGTCACCGGCCTGGTGGGCTGCGCCGGCGGCGTGGGCGGCTTCTTCCTGGCGAAAACCCTGGGTCTTTCCTGGGAGATCCAGCACGGCTTCGCGCTCGGCTTCAGCGTGTTCGCGGTGCTCCCCCTGCTTGGCCTGGGCGGGCTGGTCATGGTGAGGAAGCGCTGGCGCACCACCTGGGGCGCGGTTTCCGGAGCGCAGGTCTGACCGCGACGACCCGGCACTGGACAGCGCCATGACCGTTCCCGCCCTGCTCGTCCTCCGCGCCGCCTTCGCTTCCCTGCAGGGGCGGCGCGAGGACAACCAGGACTACGCCGCCATCGCCGAGCCGCCGCCGCGCGATGCCGCGGCGCGCGGCTTCGTCGCGGCCGTGGCCGACGGCATCGGGGGGGCGAAGGGCGGCCGGGTTGCGGCGGAATTATCGGTGCGCGGCTTCATGGAGGCCTATTACGGCCTGTCCGAGACGCTGGGCATGGAACAACTGCTGGACCGCTGCCTGGGATCGGTCAACCGCTGGCTGCACGCGATCGGCCGCCGCGATCCCGAGCTGGCGCACATGGGCACCACTTTCAGCTGCGTGATATTCCGCGGCCGCCGCGCCTATCTGGTGCACGTGGGCGACTCCCGCATCTACCGCCTGCGCGGCGAGGAAACCGAGCTGCTGACTTCGGACCACACCCTGAGCGGGCCGGGGCTGGATCATGTGCTGTACCGCGCGGTCGGGCTGGACCCGGGCCTTCGGATCGATTACAGCGTGCAACCGCTGGAGCCGCACGACCGTTTCCTGCTGTGCAGCGACGGGCTGCACGGCGCCCTCGAGCCGGACCAGATCTGCCGCATCCTGCAGGAGCGGGCCACCCCGGAAACCACCGCAGAGACCCTGGCCCTCCGGGCCTATGAACAGGGCAGCCAGGACAACATCACCGCCCTGGTGGTGGATGTCATTAACCTGCCGCCGGCCGAGAAGCAGGCGCTGCGCCTCGCCATCGAGTCTCTGCCGCTGCTGGAACTGCCCAGAGCGGGCGATTTGGTGGACGGCTACCGGCTGGACAAGCTGCTGTCCTCGGGGCGCTACAGCGCACTGTTTCTCGCCGCCGATACCCTGGGCCAGGGCAAGCCGGTGGTGGTGAAGTTCCCGCATCCGCGGGTCGCCAGCGAACGGGAATACTATGACGCCTTCGTGCGCGAGGCCTGGATCGGCGCCCGGGTGAAGAGCCCGTGGGTCGGCGAAATCGTGGAGCAGGCTCCCGGCCGCCAGAGCCGGCTCTATTCGGTGATGCCGTTCTATGCCGGCACAACGCTGGAGCACGCTCTGGCGCGCCACCCGCGCATCGGCCTGGAAACCGGGATCGATCTCGCCCTCAAGCTGTGCAAGGCGGTGCATGCGCTGCACCGCCAGCAGATCGTCCACCGCGACATCAAGCCCGACAACGTCCTGCTGGAGCCCGAAGGCGGCCTCAAGCTGCTGGACCTCGGCATCGCCAGGCTGCCGGCCTGGGACGAGGATCAGGCCGAGCCCATCCCCGGCACCCCGAGCTACATGGCGCCGGAAATGTTCCTAGGCGAGCGCGGCAGCATCGCCACCGACGTGTTCGCTCTCGGCGTCACGCTGTACCGCATGTTCGCCGGCGGCGCCTACCCCTATGGCGAGATCGAGCCGTTCAGCACGCCGCGCTTCGGCAGCCCGAAGCCGCTGACCGCCCACCGCCCGGACCTGCCGGCCTGGCTGGACGCCGTGCTGGCCCGCGCCATCGCGGCCGATCCGGCGCAGCGGCCGGCGGATGCCGTGGAACTGGCCTACGAACTGGAAGCCGGCCTGGAAAAAGGCGGCGGCAAGCGCAATCCCCAACGTCCCCTGCCGCTGTACGAACGCAATCCATTGTTGTTCTGGAAGGCCGTCGCGGCGCTGCTGCTGGTCCTGCTGGCAGCGGCCGGCCTGCGCCTGTCGCTGCCCGCCTGCCGGAGCGGCATCCCACCACACCCCTTTAATTCACGATAACGGAGACTCACGATGAGCAAACCCAAACTCGTCCTCATCGGCAACGGCATGGCCGGTGTCCGCACGCTGGAGGAGCTGCTGAAGCTCTCGCCCGGCAAATACGACATCACCGTGTTCGGCGCCGAGCCCCATCCCAACTACAACCGCATCCTGCTTTCGCCGGTCCTGGCCGGCGAGAAGAAGCTGAACGACATCATCCTCAACGACGATTCCTGGTATGCCGAACACGGCATCACCCTGCACAAGGGCAAAAGAGTCGTCGCCATCGACCGCGTCCGCCGCAGGGTCCACACCGAAGACGGGACCGAGGCCCGCTACGACCGCCTGCTGCTGGCCACCGGCTCCCTACCTTTCATGCTGCCGGTGCCGGGCAAGGACCTGGAAGGCGTGATCGGCTTCCGCGACATCCGCGACGTCGAGCTGATGCTGGAAGCCTCGGCCAGCCACCGTCATGCCGTGGTCATCGGCGGCGGACTCCTCGGACTGGAAGCCGCCAACGGCCTCAAGAAACGCGGCATGGAGGTCACCGTGGTGCACCTGCTCGACACCCTGATGGAACGCCAGCTCGACAAGCCGGCGGCGGCGCTGCTGCGACGCGCCCTGGAGGACAGCGGCCTCAACTTCAAGCTGGAAGCCCAGACCGAGGCCCTCCTTCCCACCCCTCTCCCTGTGGGACAAATTCGCCGGGAGCGAATTTGGGAGAGCGAAGCTCACCCGGAGGGCGGCGGGCAGGATAGCCCGCCGTCAGAGGGGCCGGGGGTGAGGGCGCGGGTCCGCGCGGTCCGCTTCAAGGACGGCTCGGAAATCCCCGCCGATCTGGTGGTCATGGCTGTGGGCATCCGCCCCAACATCGAGCTGGCCAAGGCCGCCGGCATCCATTGCGAGCGCGGCGTCCTGGTCAGCGACACGATGCAGACCTTCGACCCCTACGTTTACGCGGTCGGCGAGTGCGTGCAGCACCGCGGCGCGCTGTTCGGGCTGGTCGCGCCGCTGTTCGAGCAGGCCAAAGTCTGCGCCAATCACCTGGCCGAGTTCGGCATCGCCCGCTACGAAGGATCGGTGACATCCACCAAGCTCAAGGTCACGGGCATCGACCTCTTCTCCGCCGGGGAATACCAGGGCGGGGCCGGCTGTGAGGAACTGCTGTTCCAGGACCCCTCGCGCGGCGTCTACAAGAAGCTGGTGGTCCGCGGCAACAAGGTCGCGGGCGCCGTGCTCTACGGCGACACCGTGGACGGGACCTGGTATTTCCAGATGATGCGGGACGGCACCGACATCTCCGCCTTCCGCGAGAACATCCTGTTCGGCCAGGCCCACATGGGCGATTCCGGCCACGGCGCCGAAAGCCACGCCGCGCGGCTGCCGGAAGACGCCGAAGTCTGCGGCTGCAACGGCGTCTGCAAGAAAACCATCGTCGATGCCATCGTCCAGAAGAAACTGTTCACGCTGGACGAAGTGCGCGCCCACACCAAGGCCTCGGCCTCCTGTGGTTCCTGCACCGGCCTGGTCGAGCAGATATTGCAGAGCACCCTGGGCAGCGATTACTCGGTCAATCCCGCCAAAAAGCCGTTGTGCAAATGCACGGACCTCACCCATGAGGAAGTGCGGGAGGCCGTCCGCACCCAAGGCTTGAGATCCATTCCGGAACTCGTGGGCGCCCTGGGCTGGAAAACACCGGACGGCTGCCATACCTGCCGCCCGGCGCTCAATTACTACCTGCTGTGCCAGTGGCCGGAGGAGTACCGGGACGACCCGCAATCGCGCTTCATCAACGAGCGGGTGCACGCCAACATCCAGAAGGACGGCACCTATTCCGTGGTTCCCCGCATCTGGGGCGGCGTGACCAATCCGCGCGAACTGCGGGCCATCGCCGACGTGGCGGAAAAATTCCAGGTGCCCTGCGTCAAGATCACCGGCGGCCAGCGCATCGACCTCCTGGGCGTGCCCAAATCGCAACTGCCGGCCATGTGGGCGGAGCTGGGCAGGCACGGCCTGATGTCCGGCCATGCCTACGGCAAGTCGCTGCGGACGGTGAAGACCTGCGTCGGCAAGGAATGGTGCCGCTTCGGCACGCAGGATTCGACCACCCTGGGCATCGAACTGGAGAAGATGACCTGGGGTTCGTGGACCCCGGCCAAGGTCAAGATGGCGGTGTCCGGCTGCCCGCGCAATTGCGCCGAAGCCACGATCAAGGATTTCGGGGTGGTGGCGGTCGACTCCGGCTGGGAATTGCACGTCGGCGGCAACGGCGGCGTGAAGGTGCGAGCGACCGACTTTCTTTGCAAGGTGCAGACGGATGAGGAAGTCATGGAATACGCCGCGGCCTACATGCAGCTCTACCGCGAGGAGGCCCGCTACCTGGAACGCACCGCGCACTGGATCGAGCGGGTGGGACTACCGTACGTGCAAAGCCGCATCGTCGACGACGCCGAGGGCCGCAAGGCGCTCTGCGCGCGCTTCCTGGAGTCGCAGCGCAAGGCGCAGATCGATCCCTGGGCCGAGCGCGCGCAGGGTGCGGAAAAACACGAGTTCGAGCCATTGACGTCCGCGGAACGGAAAACGCATGCCTGCATCGCCTGAGGAAAACACCATGAGCCACTGGACATCCATCGCCCGCCTGGAAGACATTCCGCGCCAGGGCGCCCGAGTCGTCCCTACGCCGCAGGGCAATATCGCCGTCTTCCGCACCGTCGACGACCGGGTCTTCGCCCTGCTCGACCGCTGTCCGCACAAGGGCGGACCGCTGTCCGAGGGCATCGTGCACGGCGCGCGGGTCACCTGCCCCCTGCACAACTGGGTGATCGAGCTGGACTCGGGCCAGGCGGTCGCGCCGGACGAAGGCTGCGCCCGCCGTTTCGAAACCCGCCTTGAGGATGGCATGGTGGCCATCGCCCTCCCAGGCAGCCTTGCGGGAAACTGACATGAGCCAGCTGTCGCGGACAGTCCGCACCACCTGCCCTTACTGCGGCGTGGGCTGCGGTGTGCTGGCCACGGTCACGGATACTGGCGTGGAAATCCAGGGCGATCCGGACCATCCGGCCAACCTCGGCCGCCTGTGCTCCAAGGGTTCGGCCCTGGGGGAAACTCTTTCGCTCGATACCCGATTGCTCTATCCCGAAATCGCCGGAATCCGGGCGAGCTGGGACCAGGCCCTGGATACGGTCGCCGGCCGGTTCCGCGAAACCATCGAGCGGTATGGCCCCGACTCCGTCGCCTTCTACGTATCCGGCCAGTTGCTGACCGAGGACTACTACGTCGCCAACAAGCTGATGAAGGGCTTCATCGGCTCGGCCAACATCGACACCAACTCCCGGCTTTGCATGTCCTCCACCGTCGCGGGCCACAAGCGCGCCTTCGGCGAGGACCTGGTGCCGGGCTGCTACGAGGACCTCGAACTGGCGGATCTGGTGGTGCTGGTCGGCTCGAACACGGCCTGGTGCCATCCCGTACTGTTCCAGCGCATCCTGGCGGCGCGCCGCGCCGACCCGAAGCGCCGCATCGTCTGCATCGACCCGCGCCGGACGGCGACCGCCGAATCCGCCGACCTGCACTTAGCGATCCGGCCTGGCAGCGACGTGCTGCTGTTCAACGGATTGCTGCACTATTTGCGGCACAACGACCGCCTCGACTTCGACTTCATCGAACGGCATACCGAAGGCTACGCGGCGGCTTTGGGCATGGCACAGGAAACCGCTCCCGCCGTTCCGGCGGTAGCAAGCGGCTGCGGGATTCCGGAAAGCGAGGTGGCGCAGTTCTACCGGCTGTTCGCGGCGACCGCTAAAACCGTCACCCTGTGGTCGCAGGGCGTCAACCAATCGACCAGCGGCACCGACAAAGTCAACGCCATCGTCAACGCGCATCTCGCCACCGGTCGCATTGGCAAGCCGGGGGCCGGCCCGTTCTCGCTGACCGGCCAGCCCAACGCCATGGGCGGGCGCGAGGTCGGCGGACTGGCCAATCAGCTCGCCGCCCATCTCGAGCTCGACGACCCCCGCCACCGCCGGCAGGTGCAGGAATTCTGGCAATCCCCCCGCATCGCCGACCGGCCCGGCTATCTGGCCGTCGACCTGTTCCGGGCCATCGGCGAAGGCAAGATACGCGCGGTCTGGATCATGGCCACCAACCCCGCCGTGAGCCTGCCCGAAGCCAACGCCATGCGCCGCGCCTTGAGCGCCTGCCCCTTCGTCGTGGTGTCCGACTGCGAGCGCGACACCGATCTGGCCCGCTACGCCCATGTCCAGCTTCCGGCGCTGGCCTGGGGCGAGAAGGACGGCACCGTGACCAATTCGGAACGGCGCATCTCGCGTCAGCGCGCCTTTCTCGGTGCGCCCGGCGAGGCCCGGCCGGACTGGTGGATCATCGCCGAGGTGGCCAGACGCATGGGCTTCGGGGCAGGGTTCGGCTACCGGAACCCGGCGGAAATCTTCGCCGAACACGCAGAACTCTCGATCATCGCCGGCGCCGAAAAACGCCGCTTCGACCTGTCCGGACTTCGGACCGCCTACGACGACCTGGCGCCGATCCAGTGGCCGGTCAACGCCGAACATCCGGAAGGCGCACCACGGCTCGCCTGCGACGGCGGGAACGGCAAGCTGAAATTCATCGCCGTCAGGCCCCGCCTCCCGGCCCACGCGCCCAACGCCGAATATCCGCTGATCCTCAACACCGGGCGCGTTCGCGACCAATGGCACACCATGACCCGGACCCGCAAGACGCCGCGTCTCACCGGGCACGTGCCCGAACCCTACGCCGAGCTCCACCCCGCCGACGGCGAACGCCTGGAACTCGCCGATGGCGCCCTGGCCCGGCTGGAAAACCGCTACGGCAGCATGCTGGCCCGGGTCCGGCTGAGCGCCGGTCAGCGGCCCGGAACGGTGTTCGTGCCCATGCACTGGAGCGAGGGCAACAGCCGCCAGGGCCTGGCCAACGCCCTGGTCAATCCCGCAGTCGATCCCGTTTCCGGCGAACCGGAATTCAAGCACACACCGGTGCGGGTCGCGCCCTACCGCCCAACATGGCACGGATTCGCCATCGCCCGCCATCGGCTCGAATTTCCCGACGCCGCCTACCGGGTCGTGATTCCCGGCCAGGGCTGCTGGCGCCACGAGCTGGCCGGCGAATCCGCCCCCGAGGACTGGCGCGAATGGGCAAGAGGGCAGGCAGGGCTGGAAGGCGATACCCAGGATGACTGGCTGGAATTCGCCGACCCGCGCGCCGGCCGCTACCGCTGCGCCCGGATCGTCCAGGGCCGGATCGAATTCGCCCTGTTCGTGAGCCCCAGCCATGAGCTGCCGCCCCGCGACTGGCTGGCCGGCCTGTTCGAGCAAGACCTTCTGTCCGATGCGGCGCGTGCCAGCCTGCTGGCGGGACGGCCGCTTTCGGCCGAAGACGATCGGGGCCGGATCGTCTGCGCCTGCTTCAGCGTCGGCGACAAGACGCTGCGCCGCGCCATCGCCTCCGAAGGCCTGACGACCCCGGAGCAAGTCGGAACGCACCTCAAAGCCGGGACCAACTGTGGCTCCTGCGTGCCGGAAATCCGTTCCCTCCTTGCGGAAGCCCGGCGCTGAGGGGCAGGATATCCGCGGACACCGCTTCGATCGAATCGTATGGACAACTCTCAAGAAACCGCCGCCGGCGACGGCATCGAGAAACCCCGGCTGACACTGGGTTTCATTCCGCTCACGGACTGCGCCCCGCTCGTCGTCGCCCTGGAAAAAGGCCACTTCCGCCGGCACGGTTTGGACGTCGCGCTGTCGCTCCAGCCGTCCTGGGCGGCCATCCGCGACAAGGTCGCGGCCGGCATGCTGGACGGCGCCCACATGCTCGCGCCGATGCCGATCGCCACCACGCTCGGCCTGGGCGGGGTGCGCAAGGCCACCATCGCGCCGATGTCGCTGGATCTGAACGGGAACGCCGTGACCGTTTCCGACGCCCTGTACCGGCGGCTTGCCGCCGTGGCCGGAAAGGACCTGTCGCGGCGGCCGGTTTCGGCCCGCAGCCTCATGCGGCTGCTGGAACTGGACTCCGGCGGCGAAGCTGTGCGGTTCGCCACGGTATTCCCCTTCTCCTCCCACAACTACCTGCTGCGCTACTGGCTGGCGGCCGCCGGCGTGGACCCGGACCGCCACATCGGCATGACGGTCATTCCGCCGCCGCAGATGCCCCGCTGCCTGGCGGCGGGCGAAATTTCCGGCTACTGCGCGGGAGAACCGTGGAACGCCTACGCGGTCGCCCACGGAATAGGCCGGGTGCTGATCACCGATTATGAAATCTGGAACAACAGCCCCGAGAAGGTGCTGGGCGTCAACCAGGACTGGGCCGAACGCCATCCCAACACCCTGCGGGCCCTCCTGATGGCCCTGCTGGAGGCCGCGCAATGGCTCGACCAGCCCGAAAACCGGCTGGAGGCCGCCGCCCTCCTCGCGAGTCCCGACTACGTCGGCGTTCCGGCGGACATCCTCCAGATGTCCATGACGGGTTCGTTTCAATACGCGGCGGACGAAGCGGCCGTGTCCCTGCCCGACTTCAACGTATTCCACCGCTATGCCGCGACCTTCCCCTGGCGCTCCCACGCCCTGTGGTTCCTGACCCAGATGCTGCGCTGGGGGCAGATCGCCGAACCCCTCGACCTTCATGCGGTCGCGGAACAGGTCTACCGTCCCGATCTATGGCGGGAAGCCGCGGACGCCCTCGGGCTGCCCTGCCCGGCCGGCGACTACAAGCGCGAGGGCATTCATGCCGGGCCCTGGACGCTAGACGCCGGATGCATACCCGTGGCCATGGGGCCGGACCTGTTCTTCGATGGAACCACCTTCGACCCGGCCGATCCCATCGCCTATCTTTCCGGCTTCGACCTCCACCGCATGCAAGTGAAGCTGGATGCTTTCGCACGAGCGGGGAACTCGCCGTGAGTCTGCGCATCATGCTGGTCGACGAGGACGACGACCGCAGCCAGGTCCTGGAGCAGGCGCTGGCCGAGGCCGGGTACCGGGTCGTGGCGCGCCTGCGAAACGAACAGAACCTTGCGCTCGCGGTCGGCGAACACAAGCCGGACATGGTGATTATCGACATGGAAGCCCCCGGCCGCGACACCCTGGAACAGATGCGCGAGGTCAGCCGGGACAATCCCAAGCCGATCGTGCTGTTTTCCAACAACCGCGACAGCGAATACATCCGCCAGGCGGTGCAGGCGGGCGTCAGCGCCTATGTCGTCGACGGACTGAGCCGGGAACGGATACTTCCCATCGTCGAGGTCGCCATGGCCCGCTTCAGCGAATTCCAGGTGCTCCGGCGCGAACTCGAAGACACCCGCGCCCAGCTCGCCGACCGCAAGCTGGTGGAGAAGGCCAAGGGCCTGCTCATGAAGCACCGCGGCCTCAGCGAAGACGAGGCCTACCAGTCGCTGCGCAAGACCGCGATGGCCAGGAACCAGCGCATCGCCGACGTCGCCCGCACTCTGCTGGCGCTGGAAGATTTTCTCTGACGAGTACGACCACCCGCGTGCCCGGCCATCGGCCCCAAAACCGCCCCATGCTAGACCGCAGAACCATAGATACCGTCTTTCCGGTCAAGCTGGAACGACATAATTGGGTTGATAGGGTGTTCTGGTTTTGAGGACACCAAAGCACAGGTGGACGAGTTTGCGCATGGCGGCGCCAAGGGCGGCCATTTTGCTTTTGCCGCGGGCCAGTAGCCGCTCGTAGAGGGCTTTGACGTGGGGGTTGTGTCGAGAGGCGACGATGGCGGCCATATAGAGGACGGCCCGGACCCGCGGTGGGCCGGCCTTGGATAAACGAGGCCGGCCGAGGATGGAGGAGCCGGACTGGCGTTCCACGGGGACGAGGCCGAGATAGGCCGCGAGCTGTTCTGCCGACTGAAAGGTCTGGCGGTGCAGGATCGCCAGGAGTTGAGTTCCGACTTGCGGCCCGACGGCCGGAATGCTTTGGAGCAGATCCCAATCCCGTTTCAGGCCGGGATGACGGTCAATGTGGTTGTTGATGTCGTGTTGCAGCTTGTCGAGTTGCTGGCTGAGGAAGTGGATCGATTCCAGAAGAGATTGCCGAATCAAGGCGGGGGTATCGGTGGCATCAGCCTTTTCGAGGCGGTTACGCTCGCGCTGCAAGTCTTGAGCGATGGCTTCGCGCCGGGACAGCAGGGCTTGTAAAGTGCGCGCTTCGGGAGTGGGGGGTGTCCAGGGTTTGGGACGGACCAAGGCCCCGTATCGGGCCAGCACCCAGCTATCGACGCTGTCGGTTTTGGTGCGCACTGCTAAGCCGCGTGCAAAGTCTCTGACTTGAGCTGGATTGACGATGGAGACCGTGACACCTGCATGGTGTAAGGAGAAGGCGGCGGTTTCGTGATAGACGCCGGTACCCTCCAAGATGGCACGCAGGTCGCTGAGGGTAACGCCTTGCTTGGCGACCCACACGAGCAGGTCTGCCACACCGGCTTTCGAATTGGCGACCGACTTGGTTTTGCGCTTACTGCTGCTGGCCGCATCCAAGAGGAGGCTGCAATCGAGTTTGGATTTAGAAACGTCGATACCGATGAAAAACATAGGACTGAATCGTTTGAGAAAAATAGGAACCAACTCCGCCCACTGGCCTTGTTCATTCAGGGTTGACCCCTTGGCTACCGTTCAGTGTCTGGACTGGCGTGAGAAGCGAGGCGAAGGGCTTGATCTACGAAACAAGGTTGATCCTTAAGGGCGGATTCAAGATCACTTCGCCTCAAGTGATGGGAGCTAACCACCACGCAAAACAAGATACAAGGGCGGATGCCGGCAGGCGATCCGCCGCCCCGCCCCGATTCGAAATGGCGGAACCCGTCCATGGTTCCGCCATTTCTACGACCCTCCAAATCCCCCTTTCTCCGGAAACGGCAAGCCGGCGCTGTCCGGGCGCACCGGCCGTTCAGCGGCGAACCTGCCGCATGCTAAACTGCGGCTTGAAGAATTCCCTGGCACGACCATGAGCGTAGCGCTAAGACTTTACGAACAACTGACCGAGGCGGGCGAGGATAAGACGCGCGCGAAACTGATCGCGGAAGCCTTCGAGCATCTGGAGGACCGCTATCCCCAGCTGAAGGACGTGGCGACCTCCGGCCAGGTGCGCGAGACCGAATTGCGGCTGCAGAAGGAGATCAAGGAGGTCGAGGCGAGATTGCAGACGGAGATCAGGCAAGTCGAAGCGAAATTGCAGACGGAGATCAAGCAAGTCGAGGCGAAGCTGCAGAAGGAGATCAGAGAGGTCGAAGTCAGATTGCGGACCGAAATCGAGTCGATCCGGCTTGATATGAAGGAGATAGACGCCAGGCTGCAAAAGGAGATCAAGGAGGTGGAGGCGGCGCTCCGACTGGAGATCGAAAAGACCCGGCTGGAAATCCGCGAGGCGGAAGTACGATTGACACAAGCCATCCATCGCCAGACGCTCTGGGTGGTCGGTTCCGTCGGCGCGGTGGTGGGACTGATCCGGCTGCTGGAATGGTTTCTCGCCCATCTGCCAAATTCTTAGTGTAACGTCCCCGACAGCGCGCTAGTAATCGGCGTTCGGGTGCCGGAGAGTCCCTTATGCCGCGCCCGAGTGCCAAGGCTTTTGCCGGGAATAGCTCGAAGGGGAGCCGCAGGGATGCGGCTTTCGCGACCGAGGAGAAGAAAGCCCCTTCGATCGCCCGCCGGCAAAAGGTTTGGCGCTCGGGGGCGCTCGCGGCAGTCGGGCAGCTTTTTCTTTGGTGACACTGTTTTGCGGCTTTCCTGCCGCAAACCCTTCGGGCGCACTCCGTGCGACCCAGTTTGCTCCCGGCAAACTGGTCTTTGGCCGAGCAAAGACACTACGCCGGGAGCGAATTTGGACAACTGAAAGCTGGCCCGAAGGGCAAAACCCATGGATTGGGTTTTGCAGCGTAACCCACCTTCGGGTGCGGGAACCCGATTCAAATCACTGTCGCGGTAGCGACTCTTCGCTGATCCTCTTGCCTCTTGCCTCTCCCCATCGCCACCGCTCGGAAAGTAAAGAATATGGTGGAGACGGTGCATAGCGCGGATGTCTCCCTTTGCGCTTCCACCTTCGCCGAACCGCCACCAGCAATAGACCATCCACTGCCCCGCGGACGGTGACCGCCGCAAATCGCGGCGCGACGCCCCGATATCGTGCTCCGGCCGCGCACAGCGATTCCGCCCCGCCACACTCACCCCATAACAAACAATAGCTTAGACATATTCGACCCGATTGGTACAGATAGTGCTAGGTTAATGACTGGATAAAGCGGTATCCCGCGCCAACGGCGGCGCGGACCTTTGAGACAAAGGCGTCTCGCGGTTTTCGGAATATTCCGGAAATCGCGGACGCTTTTTTTTATTCGCTAACGTAAGGCAAACTAATCCGGGGATACGAAAATGGCTCAAATGAACTCGAACCAGACCAAGGCAGCGCCAGTATCTTCCGGCGCCATCACCCGCCGGTCGAAGGCCGCCGGCACGGCCCTTTTCACCGCTGTGCTGGTTTTATCCGATGCCGCCAGGGCGGCGGATGCGGACAAACCGGCCAAGCCCGCGGACATCTTTCCGACCGAATGGGCCGGGCCGGCGGACACCAAGATCAAACTGGAAGTATTCGACCGCGCCCGCGGCGAATTCGCCGACTGGTTCGGCAACCCCCTGGTCAAGGGCAAGCCCCTCCCTAAGGATTACAACTACAGCTTCGTAGGCAACAAGTTCCAGTTGGGCCTCAGGTTAACCGGCCAACCCTTCGAGGCTTTCGCCCAGTTCCAGGACACCTACATCGGTGGCCTGCCGACCAATGGCGTCGGCATAGGCGCCGCGTACTACGCCAGCACGCCGTTGAGCACCCAAAACGGCGCCTTCCTGCGGCAGGGCTGGCTGCGGCTGAAGGATATGTTCGGCGTCAACGGCCTGTATCTCAACGGGGGCCGCCAACTGTTTTCCGACGGCCAGCAGGGCCTCGCCCGCCACAAGAACCTCCGCTGGATCCAGGACTACCGCATCGCCCAGCGTCTGATCGGCCCGTTCGAGTACACCCACGTCGGCCGCAGCTTCGACGGCGGCAGCATCGGCTACCTGACGGAAGACCTGGAAGCCGTCGGCTTCGGCTTCATGCCCACCTTCGGCGGTTTCGAGTCCAACGGCATGCCGACCATCAGCAAGATCAACGTGGCGGGCGCGAGCCTCAGCCTCCGGGATTCGGAAACCGTCGGCAACACCCTGGGGCGCCTGTCCTGGTACTACTACTCGGACGACCGGGACATCCTGTTCGTCGACAACCGCCCGCTGGCGGAGCGCGAAAAGGCGGTGGGCCAAGGCTCGGCGATCCACACCATCGGCGGGCACCTCGCGCATGTCGTGGAAGTCGGCCCCGGCGTGGCGGATGGGATGTTGTACGCCTTCGGCCAGACCGGCAAGTGGCAGAACCAGAACCAGGCGGCCTGGGCCTTCGGCGTCGAGGCCGGCTACCAGTTCAAGGAGGTCTGGGCCGCCCCTTGGCTGCGCGCCGGCATCAACAGCGGCTCGGGCGACGACAATCCGAACGACGACACCCACGGCACCTTCTTCCAGATGCTGCCTACGGCCTGGCTGTATGCCCAGTTCCCGTTCTATAACATGATGAACAACCAGGACGTCTTCGTGCAGGGCATGCTGACCCCGGACCCCAGGCTCAGCCTGCGGCTGGATTTCCACGCCCTGCGGGTCAACGCTGCCCAGGATCTCGTGTATTCAGGCGCGGGCGCGACCAACGACACCGTGTTCGGCTATGCCGGCGCCCCGACCGGCGGGGCCAGCAACCTGGCCTATGTCACCCATGTGATGATCAACCTAAAACCGGTCGACCACCTGGCATTCAACCTGTTTTACGGCCATGCTTTCGGCCAGAGCATCATCAACAACCAGTACGACGGCAAGCAGGGCAACTACGGTTTTCTGGAAGCCATCGTATCGTTTTGAGTCACAAAGATGGAGCGAAACCGGCATGAGCACACCGCGCCTAGAATCCCTCCTGACCTGCCCGGTCTGCGGCTTTGCCAGATGGGAAATCATGCCGGCCGACGCCTGTCTGTATTTCTACGAATGCAGCGGCTGCGGAACCCTGCTGCGCCCGAAGGCGGGCGATTGCTGCGTCTTCTGTTCCTACGGATCGATGAAATGCCCGCCGGTGCAGGCGCAGGAGGGGGTGTGCCGGTGCGGCTCAGGCGCCTGACACGTCCACCTGCACCATGCCGTCGTCGATCCGCATGGGATATTCCTTCATGCACCAGCCGGCGGGCTGCAGACACTGGCCGCTGCGGCCGTCGAAAACCCAGCCGTGGGCGATACAGTAAAGAATCCGGCCGTTGAAGTCCCCGCGCCCCAGCAACACTCCCTCGTGGGGGCAGCGGGCATCGTAAGCCTTCGGCTTCCCGCCGTCGGGCCACAGAATGACGATTTCCTTCTTGCCCACGGTCAAGGGCACCAGCTCGCCCTCGCCGAGCAGGCTTTGTTTGCAGACGTCTTCGAAAGCCACGAGCGTTCCCCCTTTCCACGGGTTGTTCAGAAATTCAGGATGAGCCGACGTCCGCAGGCGGCAGCGGTGCCTGCATGCGCGGACTCGATTCTCACGACGAGCAGCTCACCTCGATGTTGCGCATGTAGTCCGGCGGCTCGGCGGCATAGGCTTCCCTATCCGGCTGCTCGTCGTAAGGCCGGCGCAGCAGCTCGGCCAGCTTGGCGACCTCCGAGTAGTCGCCCAGCGTGGCCTTGTCGATGGCGATCTGCGCCAAGTGGTTGCGCAGCACGTATTTCGGATTCACCCGGTTCATGCGCCCGGCCCGCGCTTCGTCGTCGGTATTCTGCTCGCTGCGCAGCCGGGCCCTGTAGTCGGCGACCCAGGCATCGAAGGCCTTGATGTCGGCGAACTCCTCCCGCACCCCCTTGGCGGGCGCGTCGCTGCCGGCGCGGATGCGGGACAGCAGCCGGAAGCTGCGGGTGAAGTCACTCCGGCCTCTTTGCAGTAGCCCCAGAAATTCGTCGACGAGTTTGGCATCGGTTTCGCTGGTGTCCCTGAGCCCCAGCTTGTCAGCCCAGCCGCGCATCACCGACCGGTGGTAGACGTGCGCGTAGCGCCGAAGCATGTCCTGGCCGATCTCCGCCGCCTGCGCCGGGCCGTCCGACAAGAGGGGCGACGCCGCCTGCAGCAGGCGCTCGCAGTTCCAGCGGCCGATCTCGGGCTGGGCACTGTAGGCATAGCGTCCTTCGTAATCGGAGTGGTTGCAGACGTGGTATTGGCGGAACCGGTCCATGAAGCCGAACGGCCCGTAGTCCAGGGTCAGGCCGAGCACCGAGAAATTGTCGGTGTTCATCACCCCGTGGCAGAAGCCCAGCAACTGCCATTGCGCGATGAGGCGGGCGGTGCGCTCGACCACCTCGCCCAGCCAGGCGGCATGGCGGTCCGGGCGGCCTTGCAGATGCGGGAAGTGCTCGGCGATCACATGATCCGCCAGCCGCGCCATCGGCCCCAGTTGGCCGCGGGCGGCAAAATATTCGAACTGGCCGAAACGCACGAAGCTGGCGGCGGTCCGGCACACCACGGCGGCGTTCTCCACGGTTTCACGCACCACCGGTTGCGGCGACGCCACCAGGCTGAGACAGCGGGTGGTCGGCACCCCTAACGCGTGCATGGCCTCAGACGCCAGGTATTCACGGATCGACGAGCGCAGCACGGCACGGCCGTCCAGCCCGCGCGAATACGGCGTCGGCCCCGCGCCCTTGAGCTGCAGCTCCACCCGCTCCTTTGCCGGTGTGCGCACTTCCGCGATCAGCAAGGCGCGGCCGTCGCCCAACTGCGACACCCAGACGCCGAACTGATGGCCGGCATAAACGGAAGCCGAAGACACGTACCCCGGCCAAGGCCGATTGCCGGCCAGGATTTCGAGGAATTGCGTCCCCACCTCCGGATCGAATCCCAGTTCACCTGCCAGCGCGACGTTGAAGTGCACCATCCTCGGCTCCGGCAGGGGCGTGGCCGTCACCGGCTGGTGGAAAGGCGCTCCGAGCCGCGCATAGGCGGGAGAAAGCGGCGGATCGGCCAGGTTAAGCGGCTGCGGAAATGCTCTTGGCATCCTGGCGGACATGCGTTCAATCCTCCGCGCCGGCGGAAAATACCGCGGGGTCCATGTCCCATTCCCCCGGCATGCGCCGTGGGATCTTCGCCGGATTCGAGGTAGTCCAGCGGCAGCCGGCCGCCGAGGTCAGGCGGTCATGCCGCTCGTCGCGGCTGGCGAGCAGCGCCAGAGGAAAGTCGGGGTGGGCGCCCCAGGCGATTACTGCCACGCTCATCGTCTACTCGCTTCCGGAAATGGTGGACAGGATTTCCCTGTGCGAAGCGATTTGCATGCCAAAGAAGGCGGAACCTTACTTGTTGATTTCGTGCGGAAATCGCGGCGAGAACTTGTCTCGAACCGGACAATTGGCCGGACCCGCGCGCCCGGCGCTCACATCGGTCTTATTCGCCCGACCGGGTTCCCAATGGTCCCAAGACGAGGCCTTCGATCCGCAGCATCCTGGCCTTGGTCGCGATGCCGCCGTGAGCGGAGAATCCGCCGAGCTTCCCGCTCGCCCCCAGAATCCGGTGGCAGGGAATGATGAGGGGAACGGGGTTCCGTCCAAGCGCCTGGCCCACGGCACGGGCCGCGGTGGGCCGGTTCAAGGCAAGGGCCAGTTCGCCGTAGGTGCGGACCTGCCCGGCGGGGATGTCCCGGGCGGCTGAGTAGACGGCCCTGGCGAACGGTCCCGCGCCATCCGGTTCCACCCGAACCGCGCTGAAATCCTGGAGATCGCCCCGGAAATGCCGCCGGATCATCTCGATCAGCTCCGCGATCGCCGGCGGCGGCATTGCCGCCGGCGCCGCCCCTGTCCGCCGAGCAATGGCCGATTCCGTCTCCGCCGCCGTCGCTTCCGGAAGCTGAAACAGGGTGACGACAGGCCCCTCGTCTTTTCCCTTGACCTGTCGCCAAGCGATCCCGCAGACGCCGAAATCGGTATCGAACAGGCAATAGGCCGTGGGCTCCGCGTCTCTTAACCTGAGGTTGCGCATGCTATTTCGTTTCCTTCAGCCGGTTTCCCCTTCAGCACCAGCCTGGCAACACCGTTGACGCTCGGGCAACAGCCGGGATCGCTGTCGGCGTATCCCTTATTTAAGGGAACCTCTAAAACACGAGGTTCCCTTGCGGGACAGGGATGTCCCGCCATTTTCAAGCGCCTAAGCGCTTGAAAATGTTAGCCCACCCCAAATCGCACTTGGGGTGGGCGAGGAGACAAATCGGCAGGAAAGCCGATTTGCCCGCCCGAAGGGCGCCCGAAAGGGTGCGGCATAGGGATATGCCGCATGACAAATCGTAAGGCAAGGCGATTTTTCGAAGTTCCCTTAAGCTGTCGAGCCCGAATCCAGCCCATGCTCAACCGCCGCGCGTCCGCTCCTCCCGCCCCTTTTCCCGCCCGAGCAGCTTGGCCAGCTCCCCCAGTTCGGCGGAAAGGATTTCCAGATAGTCATCGGCGCTGATGATGCCCACCAGGAGTCCCCGGTCATCGACCACGGGAATGCGCCGCACGCCGTTCGCGCGCATGCGTTGCAGCGTTTCCCACAATCCGTCCTGTTCGCGTGCGGTCACGAGTTCGAAACTCATGATGTCACCGACCGTTACGGCGTCGGCGGCGACTTCCTCCGCCAGAATCTCGACCACCAGATCCCGGTCGGTCAGGATGCCGACGGGTTTGCAGCCATCCTCGGACGCTTCCACCACTACGACGCTGCCGACATGATGCTCACGCATCACCTTGGCGGCCTCCACGATCGTGTCGTCCTTTTTGACGATGACGGTATCTCGAATGCAGAACTGACCGATGGACATGTTTGCTCCTCGCTGAGTCGAAGTAGTGAAACTGCTTGAAAAGCGAACAGACCGCCCGCTTTCGTACTCGATTGTCGGCTATTCCAATCCGGAGGGGCAACTATCGGATTCGGAAAGCATGGCACGTATCCTGCATTTTCGCATTCATGCCGGACATCCGGATCGTCGACCAGAGGTGCGATATGGACACAGTCAGAACAGTAACTTACATCATCAATCGGGCGAAAGGCGGGAGTACCTCTCCCGACCGCAATGCGGCAAATGCCCCTGCAACCCTTCCCGGAAGCACCGCGTGCAGTGGTGTCAACCTGTCGCGCGTCATCGAGGATTCCCTGTCTGATCTCACGGAAGCGCTCAGCCTGCTTGCCTCGGTGACGCCTGGCACCGAAACGGCAACGCCTGCCGAACCCGTGCGGCGACGCCGGCGAACGCAGAGCCGGTGAAGCATCTCTACATGTTGATTTAGCTCAGGTTGTCCGTTAAAAGCTGAAGCCACGACAATCAATAAATTTTTCTGATGGCATCCACTAGACCGGGCACCAGAACTCTCCGGTTCTGGCCTAAGGGACAATCCGGGTCGAATCAAGAAGGGGAATATGGACGTGCCGGAATGTTGACTCGAAACCCCACCACCGGGGGAGCATTTGCTCTTACTCTGACCACGGCTTTCGAGAGATCGCTCTACGGGCTGCCGATTGTAGAAAATGAGGACCGTGAGACGCGAGATCCGGCTTCGTTTGCCCAGCATCGCATCATCTCGGCCGGCGCGTTTGAAGTCGAAGGTCTGCGGTTAGGCGTTGTCCGATGAAATGGGCGGAAGCGGTCGCACCACACGGAGCAAGCCTCGCGTTCGTCCCTCTCGAAGCCTTCCAAGACGGATTCGCACTCGCTTACCTCGTGCATTGCAATATCTTGATGCGTGCCAGAGAAAACGCCCAGAAGTCCTCAGCCTCCAAGCTCAACCTGTGCCCCGCTTCGGTGAGATCCATCGCCCAGTCGTCACGCGGCGCCTCATACCAACTGCCGTTAGGGAACTCGACTCGCACACCACCTGCTAGCTTCTCAACTTTCAAGGCGCGGGCAAACTCTTCTCCGCTCATGTCTTTCCTCGCGCAATCATTACAAGCCCGGACATCCATCGATGCCCTTAGCCCAAAAGCGTAGTCAAGATTTCATAAAATGAAAGAGTAAGATTCCAGGACGTGCCCCTCGTTTATTCTTGAGGCGCCCACGCAACCAGGCGCAGCGGCGCCCCACTGCCTCCTTGAATCTTCATCGGCAGAGCCACGGCGAGAGCTCCAATCGGCGGAAGCTCGTCAAGCCGGGTCACATTCTCGAAGATCGGAATCGTTCTCCTGGCAAGAATTCGGTGACTTTCAAAGAGCACCGATTGACCGTAATCGATGCTCGCAGTGTCCAGGCCAACCGCTCTGATCCGGCGCTGCTCGGCCAGCCATTCCGCCGCGGCGGGAGCCAAGCCCGGGAAGTGAAGCTTCGCCACCGCCGCCTCGCCACGGTCAGCGGTTCCCAGATACTTGAGGGGATCGGGCCAGAATCGATCGTAACCCGTACGGATCAATACGATCGAATGCTCAGGAATCACACCGTGCGCGGACTCCCATGCCGACAAATCAGCAATTGTCACTTGGTAATCTCGATCCATCAGCGCCCGAGAGGACACATCGATCACTGCCGCGGGACCAATGAGCTGATCAACCGGAATCTGGTCAACCGAAAGTCCATCGGCTGCGAAATGGATGGGCGCGTCCATGTGCGTCCCGCCGTGTTCGGACGCCCGAAAGCGATTCGCCGCGTAATGGAAACCTTTTGGGGTGACGCCGGAAAACTCCTCGTCCAGATGAAAAGGCTCCGCTGTTGGCCAATAGATAGTTGCTGGCGAGAAAGAATGGGTCAGGTCCACCCAGCGTCCCGACGACCAAGGGTTCTGCTCTGTCGTGCACCCGCTCACCAGCACCAGAATAGCTCCTAGCCAAACTTTGAGCTTCAAGCTCATGAAAGCTCCCTCCGACCGACAGGCCGGGGGGGCGGCAAAACCGGATCACTCGCAGATTTCGGAATCGCGATACCGGTCAGCGTGATATTTAGCCGAATCACCTTCCCCGGATCGTCCTTATCACTGGTAAATTGCTCGGCAATCTTCATCGCTGTGTCTCTATGGCGAACCTGAAGACGTGACATGTCAACAAATCGCCCGCCAGTTTGGCCCTTGGATCTATCCGGCGCTGCCGAGGTAAGAATCGTAGAAGATCAGGCACGATCAGCCTTACCGACAATACCCCGATGCCAGCGGATCACCGCGATACCCGCAGCCTGGAGAACCTGTTGTCGTTCGGGCGCGCGGGCCGGCTCTCTTCCGGTGAAGGGCTACGTTACGGAGTTCGATAGAAGGATGCAATACCAACAATCAACACGGCAACGAGAGTCAAGCCGATCAGAAATGGAAAAAACAAACCCCGCTGGTTCCGCCTGACATAACGCCTTATCCTCCTTATAAGCCTTTGAGATTCCGCCATTTGTCGGACTCGCCTTATTGGTGGACACCGATATAAACATAGTCCATGCCCGCCGGAAGCCGGCTCGCAATCGAGCAATAGAGAGTTTTCTTTCTTGAATCAATGCCTCCACAGACTCAAGGGAAGCATCCGCCTGATCGTCATCTCGCTCGGGATTGCCTGCACCGCCAGACCACCATGATGCCGGCGGCTTGGAGCGTCAATCAAGTGAACAGGAAAGCATTGCGAACGACGCTTGAGCAGGGCGGAATCCGGGACTTTCGGCAGCACCATCTTTGCCGCCGTGGCATCCTGGCGTGAACAGCGCGGAACGCCATTACAGGCGATCCAGGAAATGGGGCGTGGGAATAGGCGGAAATGGTTCGCCGCTATGCCCACCTTAGCGGTGGGCATCCGGCAGAGCACGCCGGAAACATTCTGAACGAGCGCAAGAGAGAGGAGCTACGAAATAGCTGCCCTAGCTTCTGGAAAGCTCAAGG
This sequence comes from Pseudomonadota bacterium, assembly GCA_040753975.1. Lineage (GTDB taxonomy): Bacteria > Pseudomonadota > Gammaproteobacteria > Methylococcales > Methylococcaceae > Methylococcus. The sequence goes on along the minus strand of JBFMDC010000007.1, from coordinate 77,867 downwards.
ACAATGCTCATAACCAACTGATTTATGGAGCCGGTGATAGTATTTAAACCTACGACCCGCACATTACGATTTGTGCCTCCGCTATTTTCCAACCTTCACCACCTTTTACGTCTCTTTATATATCAATCACTTGGGTATACAATTGTTGCACCTGGATTTACCAGAATGCTATATAGGTTACGCGAAAGGGAAGCCATCGCACGCCGTGTTCGCTGATAACCTTGGGGCCGGTGAACGCATCATCATTACTGTTTACGAACCGGACCCGAGCCAATGGGACCGTGAATTCTGCAAGAGGTTGAAACCATGAGATGCCCTATCTGCAAGCACGGGGATAATTGCGGGCAGCCCTACCACGATGAGGAAATGACCCGTGAACTGCTGGAACAGGCAGAGCAGGCCGTTTCCGAAGGGGTAGAGGTGGATGTGCGGCGATTCCGCCGTGTAGCGTAGAGACCATGCCATGAACGCACGACTGCACGACGAGGATTTTTACACCTGGACCCACACCCAAGCCGGTTTACTGCGGGAAGGACGGCTTGCTGAGCTGGACACGCTGCACTTGATTGAGGAGCTTGAAGCGATGGGAGCACGCGAGCGGCGCGAACTGGTAAACCGGCTAACCGTGCTGCTGGCACACCTGCTGAAATGGACCCACCAGCCTGACCGGCGCGGAAATAGCTGGCGGCGGACGATCCAGATTCAACGGAGCGACGTGGCGGACGTTTTGGACGACAATCCCGGCTTGCGTCCAGAGCTGGGCGCGATATTCGGCAAAGCCTACGCCAAGGCCAAACTACTGGCAGCCAATGAAACCGGCATTGACGAATGCGCCTTTCCGGCCGATCCGCCTTTCAGCGTGGACCAGACCATGAGTCCGGATTACTGGCCGGAGTGACTGAGCATGAATTATCGGGGCCGTATTACCATCGAACCCGGAAAGGGGGGCGGCAAGCCCTGCATCCGGGGGCTACGTATCACCGTCTACGGTGTGCTGGAGCGTTTGGCGTTTGGCATCCGGCATGACGCAAGAGGAAATCCTTGACGACTTCCCGGAGCTGGAGCGGGATGACCTGCTGGCCTACCTGAGCTTCGCGGCGGATCGGGAGTGGCATATTGAATCCCTCAAGGCCTTATGAAGCTCTTTTGAAAAGAGCATGACCTATCTGGCTATGGCTATCTGGGCTCCGATAGTCGTTCCATCCTTCTTGATCGCCTACACCCAGACTACCAGCCCGATGAACACCAATTGCTGGAACAGCGGGGGGCGATTGATATGCAATTCTTAGGGCTTCATCAACGGAAGCTATTACAGCGGACCCAACACCTGCCAGTACGACAAATAGTCCGGGACTGGAAGCACTGGCCACGGCGTAGCATTCGATCCGTGGATTGGAAGGCGGGTTTGAAATCCAGCGCAACGCCTGTGTAGCACTGAATTTCTGACCTCTTCGAGAATCAACAGTAAGTTGTTGATTTTATGGAGCCGGTGATAGGATTTGAACCTACGACCCGCACATTACGAATGTGCTGCTCTACCGACTGAGCTACACCGGCTTTCTTTTGTCGAATGCGCATTATAGGCAGACGACTTGGCTGACACAACTCGGGGAGCTTTCCTCAGCATCTTAGATTCGCCATCGGCCGTCGTCATAACCGCGCTTGGTCGATGCCATCGACCTCGATGTCTTCGTAAATCTCGGGTGTGAATCTCGGCGTGCATATGGCGAGAAAAATCAGGTCGCTCTTGCCGGCATTGGAGATACGCTGGGAAACGCCCGACGGTATGACAACGACATCCCCCGGCCCCACGACCGAAGACGCCAGCCCGTCGATTTCAACCCGGCCTTTGCCCTCCAGAATCAGGTAGCGCTCCGTCGTGTTCTTGAGACGGTGAAGCCGGGTGGTCACTCCTGGCTCGACTCTGGCCCGCGCGATAGAAACATCCGCATCGGCGGGAGAATTCCACCATTCGGTGATGTAGCAGCGTTCGTCGAAATAGTACTCCACCGCCGAGCCGCGATAGATGTCTGCCTTAAGTCTCATGACGAGTGGTCTTCGGATTCTAAGATGGCTGCCTGCGTGGCCTTGGGGCTGACCGCAGTATAGCGCGGTTGGGCGGTGCGCCCCGGCCATGCCCTCACGATTTTGGTTAAAATCCGCAACCTTAACGTGAAACAACGCGAAGCGTTTCCTTGTCCCCCCTCTCCCGCGAGCGGGAGAGGGCTGGGGTGAGGGAACCGCCGCCTCACCCGAAGTTCCCTCCGATGACCAATCAGCCCGACCTGTCCAGACACACTCCGATGATGCAGCAGTTTCTCCGCATCAAGGCGGAGCATCCGGACCGGCTGCTGTTTTACCGGATGGGCGATTTCTACGAGCTGTTCTTCGAGGACGCACGGCGAGTCGCGAAGCTGCTGGACCTGACTCTGACCAGCCGGGGCGAGTCGGGCGGCGAACGCATCGCGATGGCGGGCATTCCCTACCATGCGGTCGATGGCTACCTGGCGCGGCTGATCCGGCTGGGCGAGTCGGTCGCGATCTGCGAGCAGATCGGCGACCCGGCCACTTCGAAGGGGCCGGTGGAGCGCAAGGTGGTGCGGATCGTGACGCCGGGCACGGTGACCGACGAGGCGCTGCTGGAGGAGCGCCGCGACAACCTGCTGGCGGCGATCGCCCGTGACGGCTCGGTGTTCGGGCTGGCGGTGCTGGACCTGTCCGGCGGCCGTTTCACCGTGCAGCAGCCGGAGTCGGCCGCGCAGCTCATGAACGAGCTGGAGCGGCTGAACCCGGCCGAGCTCCTGCTCAGCGAGGACGAAACGCTGGCGGAGGGGCTGTCCGAGCGGCGGGGCCTGACCCGGCGTCCGTCCTGGCATTTCGATCCGGAGAGCGGCCGCCGCCAGTTGCTGAGCCAGTTCGGCACCCGTGACCTGTCGGGCTTCGGCTGCGAGCATCTGGGCTTGGCGCTGGGCGCCGCCGGCTGCCTGCTGCAATACCTGCGCGACACCCAGCGCAGCGCCCTGCCCCACATCCGCAGCGTCCGTGCCGAGACCGGCGCGGAATACCTCGGCCTGGACGCCGCCAGCCGGCGCAATCTGGAGCTGGACTGGCATCCTTCCGGCCGCGCCGAATTCACCCTGCTGGGCATCCTGGACCGGACCGGATCGGCGATGGGCGGCAGGCTGCTGCGGCGCTGGCTGCATCAGCCTTTGCGCGACCGGACGCCTATCCTGCTGCGCCAGGAAGCGATCGGCGAGCTGCTGGCGGCCCGCCGCTTCGAAGCCTTGCACGAGCTGCTGCGCGGCGTGGGCGACATCGAGCGGATCGCCGCCCGCATCGCCCTGAAGTCGGCCCGGCCGCGCGACCTTTCCACACTGCGCCAGACCCTTAAGACCCTGCCCGCGATCCGGGACAGCTTTGCCGGCATCGAAGGCGCGCTGCTGGGCGATTTGGCGCGGCGCATCGTCGACCAGCCCGAACTGAGCGGCCTGCTGCAGCAGGCCATCGTCGATAATCCGCCGATGCTGATCCGCGACGGTGGCGTGATCGCCGCCGGCTACCACGCCGAACTCGACGAGCTGCGCCAGTTGAGCGAGAACGCCGACCAATTCCTGGTCGATCTGGAGGAGAAGGAGCGCGAGCGCACCGGCCTCGCCAACCTCAAGGTCGGCTACAACCGGGTGCAGGGGTTCTACATCGAACTGCCCCGGACCCAGGCCGACAAGGCACCTGCGCACTACACCCGGCGCCAGACGCTGAAGAACGCCGAGCGCTACATCACGCCGGAGCTGACAGCCTTCGAGGACAAAGTGCTGAGCGCCCGCGAAAGGGCACTATCCTGCGAGAAGGCGCTCTACGACGAATTATTGGAAACACTCAGGGATTGGCTGGCCGCCCTGCAAGACTGCGCGGCGGGACTGGCCGAACTGGACGTGCTGGCGACCCTGGCAGAGCGCGCCGAGCGGCTGAACTGGGTTGCCCCGCGACTGGTGGATGCGCCGGGCATCCGCATCGTCGGAGGGCGCCATCCGGTGGTCGAACAGGTCAGCGGCACGCCGTTCGTGCCCAATGACCTGGAGTTCGGCCCGGACCGGCGTATGCTGGTCATCACCGGCCCGAACATGGGCGGCAAGTCGACCTATATGCGGCAGGCCGCGATCATCGCGCTGATGGCCCACATCGGCAGCCACGTCCCGGCGGCGGAAGCCGAGATCGGCCCGATCGACCGCATCTACACCCGCATCGGCGCCTCCGACGACCTCGCCAGCGGCCGCTCCACGTTCATGGTGGAAATGACGGAGACCGCCAACATCCTGCACAACGCCACGGCGGAAAGCCTGGTACTGATGGACGAAATCGGCCGCGGCACCAGCACTTTCGACGGGCTCTCGCTAGCCTGGGCCTGCGCCGAGCACCTCGCGCGGGAGACCCGCGCTTATACGCTGTTCGCCACCCACTATTTCGAGCTGACGGCATTGGCCGAGGAATGCGATGGGGTCGGCAATGTCCACCTGGACGCCGTGGAGCACGGCGACAAGGTGGTATTCCTGCACGCGGTCCAGGAGGGACCCGCGAGCCAGAGCTATGGTCTACAGGTGGCCGCGCTGGCAGGGGTTCCGCGGACGGTGATCGACAACGCGAGGCGGAAACTGGAACAGCTCGAACGGCAGGCGCGTTCGGCCCAGCAGCAATCCGCGCCGGTGAGCCAGCTCGACTTGTTCCTGGCGCCGGAACCGCACCCCGTGGTGCGGCGGCTGGAGACGTTGGACGTCGATGGCCTGAGTCCGCGCGAGGCCTTGAATCTGTTGTTCGAGCTGAAACGGTCGGTGTGAAGACGGCCCGGCGGCGCGGGGTTGCCGCCGGGCTCGGAAACGGAGGTTACGGCGTCTTGGCCTGCTTGCCGCCTTCGTCCTTTTCATGCTTCAGCATGCGGGCGAGCTGCTCGGCCGGAACATAACCCGGCAGCACGTTGCCGCCGCCGGTGACGATCATCGGCGTGCCTTGGGCGCCGATGGCGGTTCCCAGCGCCATCTGCTCCTTCACGGGGTTGTCGCAGGATTTTTCTTCCACCTTCTCGCCCTTCTTGGCCTTGGTCAGAGCGGCGTTGCGGTCCTTGGCGCACCATACACTGACCGCCTTGTCCCAGGAATCCGAGCCTTCGCCGGCGCGCGGGAAGAACAGGTAACGGATCTCGATGCCTTCCTTGAGATAGTTGTCCATCTCCGAATGGAGCTTGCGGCAGTATCCGCAATCGATGTCGGTGAACACGTAGGCCACGTATTTGCCGATCTTGGGTTTGAACACGATCATGTTCTTCTCCCCCAGCTTTTCCAGGGCCCCGATCCGCGCGGTGGCCAGCTTGGGTTCGGTGAGGTCTTCCCGGTTCCTGAGGTCGACCAGCGAGCCCTGGATCAGGTACTTGCCGTCATCGGAGACATAGAACAGCTTGGGACCGACGATGACCTCGGAAATGCCGGCCAGCGGCGAGGGCTTGATGGAATCGGGCTTTACCCCGGGCAATGCCTGCTCGATCGCCTCCTCCACCGCTTTGGCGTCCGCCAGGACGGACGGGACGGGCACAGCCAGGAGTGCGAACAAAGAAAACAGGGAACGGAAAGCGGGTTTCATCAGAGAATGCCTCGGGTATGGGTAGGAATCGGGAGCTTAGGAGAACAGCCGTTCGATGTCGAGCATGAAGGCGAGCACCATCAACGCAATCAGGATGAAAAGCCCGACCTGCTGCGCCACCATCTGGGTCCTTTCGGAAAGCGGGCCGCCTTTGACCGCTTCGATCAGATAGAACATCAGATGGCCGCCGTCCAGCACCGGGACCGGCAATAGATTGAGCACGCCGAGGCTGACGCTGATCAAGGCCAGGAACTTGACGAAATGCAACAGGCCCAGCTGGGCGGACTGCCCGGCGTACTGGGCGATGCCGATGGGGCCGCTCAAGTTTTCCACGGTCGCCTTGCCGATGAGCATGCGCCCGATCATTTTGAGCGAGAGCCAGGCGTAATCGCCGGTGCGTTCAACCGCCGCGCCCAGGGCCGGCAGCACGCCCAGCCGATACTCGACTTCCATCGCGGCCCGCACCGAATCCGGTATCCGGGCTGCCGCGCCTATCCTTCCGATCGGACCCTTCGGACCGCTGACGGCTTCGGGCCGGACCTCCAGGGAGACATGCACGCCGTCGCGCTCGACCACCAGGGCGATGTTCTGGCCCGGACGGGCGCGCACGATGTCGACCCACTGGCGCCAGGTGCGCAACGCCTCGCCGTCCGCCGACAGCAGCAGATCGCCGGTTTTCATGCCGGCTCGCTCCGCCGGACTGCCGGGCTCCGTCCGCTCGACCACCGGCGGCAGCTCCGGCTCCCAGGGTTGGAGACCGAGCCGGTCCCCGAGGATTTCCGGGGTGTTGAGCACATGGGCCGGGATGCTGAGGATGCGGACCGCGCGTCCCTCATCGCCGGTCTTCACCTCGACCTCGACGGTCCCCTTGTCCATGACCCCCTCGAAGATCCGCCCGACGGCGAGACCCCAGGTCGGCGTCTGGGCGCCGTCGACGGCGAGGATCTCGTCCTCCGGCTCGAACCCCGCCTCGGCGGCGAAGGTGCCGGCTTCCACCGGCCCGAGCACCGGCCGCATGCCGGTCTCGCCGGCCATGAACACGCCCCAGTAAAGCAGAATGGCAAAAAGGAAATTGAAGACCGGTCCCGCGGCGACGATGGCGAATCGCACCGGGAGCCGCTGCCGGTTGAAGGCGTAAGGAAGATCGGCCGCAGCGACCGGGCCTTCCCGCTCGTCGACCATGCGGACATAACCGCCGATGGGGATGGCGGCCACGGTGAACTCGGTGCCGTCCGGCTTCCTTCGCCAGCTAAAGAGGGGCGTGCCGAAACCCAAGGAGAACCGGAGCACCTTCACCCCGAGCTTCCGCGCCACCCAGAAATGGCCGAACTCGTGTACCGCGATGAGCAGCGCCAGCGCGATGAGAAAATAGAAAACCGTGTGGATGAGCGACATTAAACCCTACAGTTGCTGATGTACGTCTCCGCTACCTTGCGGGTTTCCGCGTCCGCTTGCAAGACCGCGTCGATGGCATTCGCCGCGCCGGCCGCAACCCTCGCCATGCAGTGCTCGATCACTCGCGGTATGCCGGTGAAAGCCAGCCGGCGGTCCAGGAACGCCGCGACCGCGGCCTCGTTGGCCGCATTCAGGATCGCCGGCGCCGTGCCGCCCTCCCGCACCGCCTCATAGGCCAGCCGCAGGCAGGGGAAACGGGCGAGGTCCGGACGCTCGAAGTTCAATTGATGGACAGCGAACAGATCGAGAGGTTCCGCGCCGGATTCGAAACGCTCGGGCCAAGCCAGGGCGTGTGCGATCGGGATACGCATATCGGGCGTCCCCATCTGGGCCAGCACGGTGCCGTCGACGTAGTCCACCATGGAATGGATCACGCTCTGGCGGTGCACGACGACCTGCACGTCGTCGGGCTTCGTGTCGAACAGCAGGCAGGCCTCGATCACTTCCAGACCCTTGTTCATCATGGTGGCCGAATCGACCGAGATCTTCCGGCCCATCACCCAGTTGGGATGCGCTACGGCCTGCTCCGGCGTCACCGACGCCAGCTCGGCGATGGGGGTGTGCAAGAACGGCCCTCCGGAAGCGGTGAGCAGGATGCGGCGCACCCCGAGGGCGGCAGTGCCGGCACGATAGTCCGCCGGCATGCACTGGAACACCGCGTTGTGCTCGCTGTCGATCGGCAGCAACCGGGCCCCGGCTCGGACCACCTCGGCCATGAACAACGGGCCGGACATCACCAGCGCTTCCTTGTTGGCCAGCAGCACATCCTTGCCGGCCCGCGCCGCCGCCAGGGTGGGCAGCAGCCCCGCGGCGCCGACGATCGCCGCCATCACGCTGTCCACCTCCGGGAGGGAGGCGACCTGCTCCAGCGCTTTTGGACCGGACAGCACTTCGATGCCGCCCAGACCCGCCGCCGCCAGCCGCTCCCGCAGCTCCGCCGCGGCCTCGGCCCGGCTCGCCACCGCGTAGCGCGGCCGGTGATCGCGGCACTGCTCGAACAGGCGGTCGATGTTGCCGTTGGCGGTCAGCGCCACTACGCGGTAGCGGTCGGGATGGCGAGCCGCCACATCGAGCGTGCTGACGCCGATCGAGCCGGTGGAGCCGAGTATGCATATGCCTTTCACGGAATTCTCCAGGATTTCTTCCAGCGCCGCTGGTTTACTCTTCCGGCGCCGATTCATCGGTCCCGGCATCGGTGGCCTCCGGTTCGGCCTCTTCCGGCTCCATCGGTTCCGGAGCGCTGTCGTCGCTTTCCGGCGGGATCGGCTCGACCTGAACCGGCGCCCCCTCCGTTTCGGCGGGCACTTCGATCGTCACGGGTTCCGCGGTCTGCAGGAACAGCCCGAGCAGCATGGAACCGGCATAGAACACGGCGACCGAGGCCAGCAAGGCGTCGATGCGGTCGAGCACTCCGCCATGGCCGGGCAGGAGTGAACCGCTATCCTTGACCCCCCGCTGCCGCTTGAGCAGGCTTTCGAACAAATCGCCGCCCACGGAAATCACGACAGTGACGAGAGAAAGGATGACGAAATCGGCGATCGTCAAAGGCTCCAGCTTGAACCACAGACCCACGGCGACTGCCAGGACGGCCGACACCGCCAGGGCCCCGTACAGCCCCTCGACCGTCTTGCCGGGGCTGATCTCCGGCATCAGCTTCGTAAAGCCCCAGTTGCGCCCGACGAAATAGGCGGCGATGTCCGCGAACGAAATCAGCACCAGCAGATACAGCGCCTGCGCGGCGCCGAAATTGAAGCGCAGCCAGATGAACAGGATCCAGGAGGTGAGCAGGATGAACCAGCCCATCCCCAGCTTCAGCCCCACCGGCAAACGGATCGCCAGCGCCTTGTCCGGCCTCGCCCGGAGCAGCATGCCGACGGCGAACCACCAAGCCACCACCGGCCACATCAGCCAGTCGACCGTATAGGGCGCCCACGAACTGGCGAAGGCCATGGGCAGCGCGAGGGCGGCGAGGAATGCGATCCTCCCCATGCGGTTGTCCACACCGGAGACGCCCGCCCATTCCCAGCCGGCGAGCAGAATCACACCGCCCCACACCGCCGAAAATGCGGTGGGCTGAAGCAGCAGAACGGCCGCGATGACCAGTGGCGCCAGGACCAGTGCCGTAATCAAGCGATTTTTGAACATGGCGGAATCGGATGGGGTAAGTTGGAAAATCTTGACGGTTTGAGGTCTAAGGCATCCGGCCCGTGACCTGTTCCCCGGTATAGCCGAACCGGCGCTGCCTGCCGGCATAGTCCTCGAGCGCGAGATCCAGCGCATCCTCGTCGAACTCCGGCCATAGGACCGGCGTGAAATACAGCTCCGTATAGGCAAGCTGCCAGAGAAGGAAGTTGCTGATCCGGCGCTCGCCGCCGGTGCGGATGAAAAGGTCCGGCTCCGGGAGGTCGGCCAAGGCGAGCTGCTGTTGCAGCATATCCGCCGTGATCTGCTCCGGCGGCAGTTCGCCCTGCTGGACCCTGGCCGCCAGGGTCTGGGCGGCCTGGACGATATCCCAACGTCCGCCGTAATTGGCCGCGATCGCCAGTTGCAAACCGGTATTGTCGCGCGTCAGTGTTTCGGCGGCGTCCATCCGCTCGCGCAGAGCCTCCGCGAAAGCCGTGCGGTCGCCGATGATGCGCAGGCGTACGCCGTTCTGGTGCAGCTTTTCCGTTTCCCGTTCCAGCGTCGACAGGAAAAGCTCCATCAGCACGGAGACCTCCTGCTCGGGACGGCGCCAGTTCTCGCTGCTGAACGCGAACAGCGTCAGCGCTTCCACACCCCGCTTCGCGCAGTGCTCCACCACCTTGCGGACCGCGCCCACGCCGGCGCGATGGCCGGCGGTTCGGGGCAAATAGCGCTCTTGCGCCCACCGGCCATTGCCGTCCATGACGATGGCGACATGGCGGGGCAGGCTGCGCCCCCTGGCGCCGTGGTCCGGGGCGAGCGCCACCGCCTTGGCATTGTCCGGCGAGAAAACCATCGATCGCAGGGTGCTAAACAGCAAGCAGGTCGGCTTCCTTTTGCTCCAGAAGCTTGTCCACTTCCTTGATGAACTGGTCCGTGGTTTTCTGAATCTGCTCCTGGCTGCGGCGGTCCTCGTCCTCGGAAATCAGCTTTTCCTTCAGCGCCGCCTTGAGTTCGTTGTTGGCGTCACGGCGGATATTCCGGATCGCCACCCGGCCGTTCTCGGCCTCGTGGCGCACGACCTTGATCAGATCGCGGCGGCGCTCCTCGGTCAGCGGCGGCAGCGGCACCCGGATGACGGTACCGGCGGTGGAGGGATTGAGCCCCAGGTCCGAGGTCATGATCGCCTTTTCGATCGCTTGCACCATGTTCCGCTCCCAGGGCGTGACCGCCAGACTGCGGGCGTCTTCCACGGCAACGTTGGCGACCTGGGTCAGCGGCACCTCATTGCCGTAATAAGACACCCGGATATGCTCCAGCAGGCTCGGGTGGGCACGCCCGGTGCGAATCTTCGCGAATTCGTGCTTCAGGGCCTCGATGCTCTTCTGCATCCGCTCCGCGGTACGTTTCTGTATGTCGTTCATCATATGTTCATTACCCCCTTACCAGCAAAGAACCGATATCCTCGCCTCGGATCAGGCGCATCACCGCGCCCGGGCGAAAAACGTTCATGACCCGCAGCGGCATCCTGTAATCGCGGCACAGCACCAGCGCCGTCGTATCCATGACGTTGAGGCGCTGATCCAGCGCCTCGTCATAGGTCAGGCGCGAATAGAATTTCGCTTCGGGATCTTTCAGGGGATCGGCCGAATAGACGCCGTCGACCTTGGTCGCCTTGATCAGCAAATCGGCGCCGATCTCGATGGCTCGGAGGCTGGCGGCGGAATCGGTAGTGAAGAATGGATTGCCGGTGCCGGCGGCGAAGACCACGACCCGCCCTTTTTCCAGGTGCCGGACTGCGCGCCGGCGGATATAGTCTTCGCAGACTTGGTTGATCTTGAGGGCGGACATGACCCGCACCGGCCGCCCCAGGTTCTCGACGGCATCCTGCATGGCCAGGGCATTGATGACCGTGGCGAGCATGCCCATGTGATCGCCGGTCACGCGATCCAGTCCCTCGGAGGCCTTTTCGGCGCCACGGACGATATTCCCGCCGCCGATGACCAGTCCGACTTCGACGCCGGCCCGGCACAGCTCGTCGATTTCCGTCGCGAGCCGCTTCAGGATGTCGGCATCTATGCCCGCACCCTGGTCTCCCATCAAGGCTTCGCCGCTGAGCTTGAGCAAGATACGTTTGTATACCGGTTCTGTCATAAACTCGTCGGAAGCTGGTTAATCCACTCTGATCCGGGCCCTACCTGGCCCGGAAGCTTGCCCGGCGCGCCAAGGCGCCGGGCAGCGGTGCATCAGGAAGCGCGCACCTGCGCCATCACTTCCTCGGCGAAATTGCTTTCTTCCTTTTCGATGCCTTCGCCGACTTCGAAGCGGACGAAACGCACCACCGAGGCGCCTTTGGACTGCAGGAGTTTGCCCACCGTCTGGTCGGGATCCTTGACGAACGGCTGTCCCACCAGGGTGATCTCGCCGAGGAACTTGCCGATCCGGCCCTCGACCATCTTTTCGATGATGTTCGCCGGCTTGCCGCTGGCCTGCGCCTGGGCACCGAAGATTTCCTTTTCTTTGGCGATCACTTCTGCAGGCACGCCCTTCTCATCGCAGCACAGGGGCTTGCTGGCCGCGATGTGCATGGCGATGTCCTTGCCCAGTTCGGCGTCGCCGCCGACCAGTTCGACCAGCACGCCGATCCGGGTTCCATGCAAATAACTTGCCACCCAGCCTTCCTGGCTGCTCAGGCGTTCGAAGCGGCGCACGTTGATGTTCTCGCCGATCTTGGCGATCATCTCCCGGCGCACCTGATCCACCGTCGCGCCTGCCGCCATCTCGCCGGCCAGGAAATCTTCGACGTTCGCCGCGGAGGACGCCAGCGCCGCTGCGGCGACGTCGTCGGCGAACTGGACGAAATCATCGCCCTTCGCGACGAAGTCGGTTTCGCAGTTGACCTCGACGATGGCCGCGGCCTTGCCATCCGCGCTCACCTTGACGCAGACGCGGCCTTCGGCGGCGGTGCGGCCGGATTTCTTGTCGGCCTTGGCCAGCCCTTGCTTTCTCATCAGCTCGACCGCGGCCTCCAGATCGCCGCCGGTTTCCGTCAGTGCCTTCTTGCACTCCATCATGCCGGAGCCGGTACGTTCGCGCAGCTCCTTCACCATTCCCGCAGTAATGCTCATTACAGCCAACCTCTCGAATAAAAACCGTTGATCAATCTCAAAAAAACGCCTCCGGGCGGAGGCGTTTTTCGCGACACTGCCGGGCGCGGGCTTTTTAGCCTCCCTGGCTCTCGCTCATGGCCCCGTGCTCCGTTTCCGGCTCCATTTCCACGAATTCATCCGCCGCCGCGGCGCCGAAATCCACGCCGGACGCCTTGCCTCGCAGAATCGCCGTGGCGGCACTCTGGGCATACAACTGGACCGCACGGATGGAGTCGTCGTTGCCGGGGATCACATAGTCGATGCCGAACGGGCTGTTGTTGGTATCCACCACGCCTACGACGGGGATACCCAGCTTGCGCGCTTCGCTGACGGCGTTCTTCTCGTAACCCGTGTCGATGATGAACATCACGTCGGGAAGGCGGTCCATGTCGCCGATGCCGCCGACGTTGCAATCCAGCTTCTCCAGTTCGCGCATCATGCCGAGCGCTTCCTTCTTGCTGAAGCGGTTGAGACGGCCATCGTCGCGCATGGCCTGCAGATCCTTCATCCGGGCAATAGATGCCTTGATGGTCTTGAAATTGGTCAGCATGCCGCCCAGCCAGCGGTGATTGACATAAGGCATGCCGCAGCGCCGCGCTTCTTCCTCGATGACCTTGCGCATGGTCTTCTTGGTACCCACGAACAGAATCTTACCGCGGTTGGCGGCGACCTGCTCCAGGTATTTCATGGCGTCGTTGAACAGGGGCAGCGTTTTTTCCAGATTGATGATATGGATGTTGCTGCGCGCGCCGAAGATGAAAGTGGCCATCTTCGGGTTCCAGTAACGCGTCTGGTGCCCGAAGTGAACGCCCGCTTCGAGCATCTGGCGCATGGTAACTGAGGTCATCGATTTCTCCGTATAATGTTGTGCCGAGCTGGCAGAGCCCGGCGGTTGGGTTGCGCCTCCACGCATCCCGGCCGGCGACCGCCCTTTATGGGACGGCACCCCACCGGCCGTGACGATGCGTGTGTGGTATGTTGCCAAATAAAGCTGTGCTTTATACCATAGCGGCACCGTTTGGACAATCCGCTCTCCCTCCTTCCACGGACCGGGAGCCCTCCCGTCTCCGCCGTAATTTCATGAGCATCAGCATCAAAAGCGCCGAGGAAGTCGAAGGCATGCGCTTGGCCTGCCGTCTCGCCGCAGAAGTCCTGGATATGATCGCGCCCCACGTCAAGGCCGGCATTACCACCGAAGAAATCGACCGGATCTGCCACGATTTCATCGTCAACGAACAGCGCGCCATCCCCGCCCCGCTGAATTACAAGGGATTCCCGAAGTCGATCTGCACCTCGGTCAACCATGTGATCTGCCACGGCATTCCGGGCCCCAAGAAGCTGAAGAACGGCGACATCGTCAACATCGACATCACGGTCATCAAGGATGGCTTCCACGGCGACACCAGCAAGATGTTCCTGGTCGGCCCGGTCAAGCCCTATGCCCGGCAGCTGGTCGGCGTCACTCAGCAGGCCATGTACCTGGGTATCCGCGAAGTGCGGCCCGGCGCCGCCTTGAACCGGATCGGCGCCGCCATCGAACGGCATGCCAGCAAACACAATTATTCCGTGGTACGGGAGTTCTGCGGCCACGGCATCGGCCGGGAATTCCACGAGGAGCCGCAAGTGCTCCACTATTTCGAACCGAAACTGGACATCCGGCTGGAAGCGGGGATGATCTTCACCATCGAGCCGATGATCAACCAGGGCAAGCGGCACGTGCAGATGCTCTCCGATGGGTGGACCGCCGTCACCAAAGATCACAAACTCTCGGCGCAATGGGAACACACCGTGCTGGTGACGCCGACAGGCTACGAAGTGCTGACGCTGCGGCAAGAGGAAGATTTTGGGCGAACCGAACTCGGATAAGCCGCACGAGCTTGATGCGCCCGACCGGATCGCGGCCTGCAGGGCGCAGATCCAGCACAATGCCGCCGAGCTGGCCGAGCGGTTCCGGTCCGGCGCGCCCGTCGCCGAACTGATACGCGAACGCACCGATTTCATCGACCGCCTGCTCGCGGAGGCATGGAACCGGCGCCTCGGGCGGCACTCCACCGACGTCGCGCTGGTGGCCGTCGGCGGCTATGGACGCGGCGAGCAGCTGCCGCATTCCGACGTCGACCTGCTCGTGCTTCTCGACGATGCCGCGCAGCCGTCGCGCCAGCAGGACCTGTCCGATTTCCTGCGCTTTCTTTGGGACGTCGGCCTGAAGCCGAGCCACAGCGTAAGGTCTCCGGCCGAATGCGCGGAAGAGGCCCGCGCCGACCAGACCGTCATCACCAATCTCCTGGAAGCCCGCGTGCTGGCGGGCTCGGAAGCGCTGTGGGAGACGGTGAGAAGCGAAATCACCCCGGAACGCATGTGGTGTTCCGCCGCGTTCTTCGAGGCCAAGATGGCCGAGCAGCGGATTCGCTACGCCAAATACCACAACACGGCCTACAATCTCGAACCCAACGTCAAGGAAGGCCCGGGCGGCCTGCGCGACATCCAGCTCATCGGCTGGATCATCCGCCGCCACAGTAACGCGCAAGAGCTGCATGACCTGGTCGCCTACGGCTGGCTGACCGGCGCCGAATACCGGGAGCTGAAGGAGGCGCGGGAATTCCTCTGGCGAATCCGCTTCGCCCTGCACACCCTCACCGGCCGCTGCGAAGACCGGCTGCTGTTCGATTACCAGAGCGAACTCGCCGGGCTGTTCGGCTACCGGGGCGACACCAGCAATGAGGTGGTCGAAGGCTTCATGCAGGACTATTTCCGCACCGTCACCGGCGTGGAGCGCCTGAATGAACTGCTGCTCCAGTTGTTCAACGAGGCCGTCCTGCACCGCGAGGAAGAGTTTTCGCCCACCCCCGTCAACGCCCATTTCCAGGCGGTCAACGATTACCTCGAAGCCGCGCATCCCGAGGTTTTCCGCGAGCGCCCCCTCGCCCTGCTGGAAGTATTCCTGATCCTGCAGAAAAACAGCACGCTGGAAGGCGTCCGCGCCGCCACCATCCGCCTCATCCGCCAGCACATCTATCTGATCGACGACGCTTTCCGCAACGATCCCGAAGCCTGCCGCCTGTTCATGGCCATTCTGCGCCAGCCTGGCGGCGTCACCCACCAGTTGCGGCGGATGAACCGCTACGGCGTGCTCGCCGCCTACCTGCCCGAATTCGGCCGGGTCGTCGGCCGCATGCAGTACGACTTGTTCCATGTCTACACGGTGGATGAACACACGCTGTTCGTGGTCCGTAACCTGCGGCGCTTCGCCCTGGAGGCGTTTCAGCACGAGAGTCCGCTGTGCTACGAACTGTTCCCGCTCATCGAAAAACCCGAACTGCTCTATATCGCGGCGCTGATGCACGACATCGGCAAGGGCTCGGGCGGCGACCATTCGGAGGTGGGCGAGACGATCGCCGAGGAATTCTGCCGGCGCCACCAGCTCGGCACCCGCGAAACCCAGCTGGTGAAATGGCTGGTGCGGCACCACTTGGTGATGTCGATGACGGCGCAGCGCAAAGACCTGAGCGATCCGGAAGTCATCCACGAATTCGCCAGGATCGTGCGCAATCAGAACACGCTGAACCATCTCTATCTGCTCACCGTCGCCGACATACGCGCCACCAATCCGTCCTTGTGGAACTCGTGGAAAGGCGCCCTGCTGCAAGAGCTCTACACCAGCACCAGCTGGACCCTGCGGCGCGGACTCGATACGCCCCCGGACTACGCCGAACAGATCGCCGCCGCCAAGGACGAGGCGCGGGCGCTGCTGCATCGCTTCGGTCTGGCCGATGACGCCATCACCGCGGTATGGGAAAACAACGGCGACGATTATTTCCTGCGCTTCTTGCCGGAGGAAATCGCTTGGCACACCGCCGCCATCGCCGCCTGCAAACCCGAACGCCTGCCCCTGGTCCTGCTGCGTCCGGAGAGCCTGCGCGGCAGCGCCGAGGTGTTCATCTACGATCGCAACCGCGACTTCCTGTTCGCCCAGAGCACCGCCGTGCTCGACCAGCTCGGGCTCACCGTGCTGGACGCCAAGATCATCGCCTCGCGCCAGGGTTTCGCGCTGCTCAGCTTCAATGTGCTGGAACAGTCCGGAACCGCGCCGGAGGGGCTGTTCCGCCTGGTCCAGATCTGTGACCGGCTGAAGGAGGTGCTGAGCGGCGGCAGCGCCCCGCCGCCCGCGGTCAGCCGCCTGGCCGCCCGCCAGATCCGGCATTTCACCGTGCCGACCAAGGTGTTCTTCCACGACGACCCGCAGAACCGGTTCAGCATCCTCGAACTGATCGCCACCGACCGCCCCGGCCTGCTGTCCAAGGTCGGCCAGGCTTTCATGCAGACGGGCATACGTCTGCACAATGCTAAAATTTCAACCATCGGCAGCCGCGCCGAAGACATTTTCTTCATCACCGACCGGGAAGACCGGCCGCTGACCGGGGAAGCGGACCGGTCGGCATTGCGGCAGGCGCTGATAGAATTCGTGGGCGACCACTGACCGCGGCAGCACGCTGCCGGCACGACAACCAGGAGAATCCGCATGGCAATCGCAATACCGCTGGTAGACAACTGGTACGAAGAGCGGGAAACCGGAAGGCAGTTTCGGGTCGTGGCCCTGGACGATGCGAGCGACACCATCGAGATCCAGTACCTCGAGGGAGAATTGAGCGAACTGGACCGGAACTCGTGGGACCAGCTTCCGATCGTGGAGATCGAAGCCCCGGAAGACTGGAGCGCGCCTTTCGACGACGTCGAAATCGACGATCTGGGCTACAGCGACCCCGATCTGCACCTCCCCGACACGGACGATCTGACGCTGGACGACGTGCTGGAGGACGAGGACAAAGAACCTTACTGAGGCTTAATTACGCGGGAAACGGGCGATAGCGATCCAGCAGTCCGAGGTCTTCCGCCGCCGCCCGGCAGGTGATGCAGCCGTCGAAGGTGTTCACGGCCTTGGCCAGTCCCGGATCGGCCCGCAGGCAGGCTTCGCCTTCATTCGCCAGACGCAGCAGATAAGGCAGGGTCGCGTCGGTCAGCGCCAGCGTCGAAGTGCGCGGGTAGGCACCCGGCATGTTGGTCACGCAGTAGTGGATCACGCCGTGCTCCACGTAGACCGGATGGGAATGCGAAGTCGGCCTGGAAGTCTCCACGCAGCCGCCCTGGTCGATGCTGACGTCGACGATCACCGATCCCATCGGCATCGACCTCACCATGGCGTCGGTCACGAGGTAATCGGCACGGGCACCCGGCTGCAGCACCGCCCCCACTACCAGATCGGCGTCGCGCACGGTCTGGGCCAGGCGCGCGCTGTCCGAGAGGAAGAACTCCAGCCCCGGAGCGCGCCCGCACAGGGCCTCGCCCTTCTCCGGCGCCAGCCCCATGACCTGGACGTTGGCGCCCATGCCCCAGGCGGTCAGGGCGGCATGCGAGCCGACCACGCCGTCGCCGATCACCACGACCTTGCCGTGGCGCACGCCCATGACCTCGCCGAGCTGGACACCTCGGCCGCCGTTGAAGCGGGCCAGATAATAAGCGCCGACCTGGGCGGCCATGTTGCCCGCCACGGCACTCATCGGCGCGAGCAGCGGCAGACGTCCTTGCTCGTCTTCCAGAGTCTCGTAGGCTACCGCCGTGGTGCCGCCGTCCAGCAACGCCCGGGTCAGGCCGGGATCGACGCCGGCCAGGTGGAAGAAGGTGAATACCGTCTGCCGCCTGAGATAAGGGTATTCCGACGGCACCGGCTCCTTCACCTTGACCACGAGTTCGGCGGCCCAGGCGCCGGCCGCATCGCCCAGCCGCGCTCCCGCCGCCAGATACTCCTCGTCGACAAACCCCGAACCGACGCCGGCCGAGGCTTCCACGAGCACTTCGTGCCCGGCTCGCACCAGGGCCGCGACCCCTTGCGGGGTGACGGCCACGCGGTTTTCCAGGTCCTTGATTTCCTTGGGTACGCCGATTCTCATGAGAAAATGTAACTGCGGATTTCCTGTTCGGTTTTCTGCACCAGGTTCTTGTCCAGGGTCTTGCTGACCAGCTTGGCGGTGGGGCCGCTCAAAGCCTGGCGCAGCAGACCGAGGAACTCGGGCCCCGCGATCAGGATGAGCGACAGGCAATCGCCGCTGACCCGCGCCTGTTCGAGGCGCTCGGCCACCTGCTTGGCGAACACCTGCGCTTCATGCTGTTTGGCGTCCTGCGGCTTTTCGTAGTCGTGGCGCCCTTCGGTCGAACTGTTCAGCATCCGACCGGGCCGGTCCGAGGTCAGGTCCTGCTCCCTGGCTCGGCCCTCCGCATGCACCAGATCGTCGATTTCCTTGAGCGGATTTAGTCGATTGTCGATGGCGAAGATTCGCGCACGGCTGCTCTCTGCGGCAACCACCCATGTCTTGAACATAGTTTCCTCCATGGTCCAATGATGAATAAAGGGTGCAATCGCAAACGGATTGTTTCCAGCCTCAGCCGGATCCGCTTGACTTCATTCTGCCACAATTGATCCGGCTTGGAGCGTCTTGCGACGCGTTAAAGCATGGCCGAGGCCGCATGCGCCGCCCCCAGGAGGGCCGGCTGGGGATGAACGACCACCCGGACCGGCAGTTCCCCTAGCAGGGAGGAAAGTCTTCCCTTCGCCGTGAAGCCGGCCATGAATTTCCCGGCTTGCAGGACGGGCAGGAGCTTCGGCGCGATGCCCCCGCCGACGATCACGCCGCCGAGGGCGAGCGACTTGAGGGCCAGATTCCCGGCCTCCGCCCCGTAGATCGCGGCGAACAAATCGAGCACCGCGGTGCAAAGGGCGTCACCCCGCTGTAGGGCCCACTCGGCGATGATCGGCGCACGGTCGGGGGCGCCGGCCAGCGCCGCATGCAGCGCCTCGCTTTCCGGAGCCACGCCGGCATGGCGCAGATAGTCGTAGAGATTGGCCAGCCCTGAGCCGGACAGTATCCGCTCATAGCTGACGTGCCCCAAGAAACGGTCCCGCAGGAAGGTGAGCAGCCCTTCTTCCAGCGGCCCGTTGGGGGCGAAGTCGCTATGTCCTCCTTCGGTCGGCAAGGCGTGATGACGCTCGCCGTCCCAGTACAGAATCGCCTCCCCCAGCCCCGTCCCGGCGGCAATCACCGCAATGTTTCCGGGCCGCGGCCGGGCGGCGTGGGCATTCAGCTCCACCCAGTCGTCTTCGCCCAGGCGGTAGGCCATGCCCAGGGCCATGGCCTGGACGTCGTTCAGCAGGCGCACCGCGCTCACACCCGTCGCCTCTGCCAGCTCCCGCTCGGATAAGACCCACGGCAGATTGGTGATTTCGCAACGGCCTTCGCTCACCGGTCCCGGCACGCCGAAACAGGCGACTTCGGGCATCCTTCCGCCCTGTCCCCGCAGGAACTCCGCCACGACCGCCTCCAGCGAGGCGTAATCCGCGCTGGCGAATATCGCCTCGCTCAGGCTGACCAGCCGGTCGCCCCAGCAGTCGAACAGCCCGAGGACCGTCTTGGTGGCGCCGATGTCGCCCGCCAGCAGCATGCTCTTCGCCCCAGCCAACGGATCACTCCCCCGCGTAGTCGTGCACGGAATGGACGCCCTCGCCCGGCCCGAAACCGACGACGCTGTAGGCGTCCTTGCGTCCGCCCGCTTCCATCCCCGGCGTGCCGGCCGGCATGCCGGGCACGCTCAGCCCCAGGAGCGGCGCCTTGGCGTCCAGCAGCTTGCGGATGTCCGCCGCCGGCACATGGCCCTCGATACGGTAGCCGCCGATCACCGCCGTATGGCAGGAGGCCAGGTTCTCCGGCACACCCAGCTCGCGCTTTATTGCGGCCATGTCATCCTTGACGATGTCTTTGACCACAAAGCCGTTCGCCTGGATGTGTTCGACCCACTTCTTGCAGCAGCCGCAGCTCGGGCTGCGGTATACCGTCGCCTCGACCGGCGCCGGCTTTTCCATGGCGGACAAAGGAAGGGCGGCGCACAGTGCCAGCCCACAAAGTATCGTTCTGCGCATATCGACCTCGATGCTTGGTTTTTGGATCAGTCGCCGTGCAGGGTGGCGACGAGGGAGCGGGCGCCGCCGTGCGTCCGGTGCTCGCCCAGATAGATTCCCTGCCAGGTTCCCAAGGCCAGCCGGCCCTGCCGCACGGGAACGGTCACGCTGTTGCCGACCAGGGTGGCCTTGATGTGGGCCGGCATGTCGTCATCCCCTTCCAGGATGTGGCGGTAATAAGGGGCCCCATCCGGCACCTGGGCCAGCAGATAGGATTCGAGATCGCGGCGCACGTCGGCGTCGGCGTTCTCGTTGATGGTCAGGGAAGCGGAAGTGTGCTGGATGAAGAAATGGGCGAGGCCCTGGCGAAACTGCCCGAGCTCGGGCAGATTCGCCGTCAGTTCCGCGGTGATCAGATGGAATCCCCGCGAGCGGGGCTTGAGAACGATCGTCTTCTGAAACCACATGAATGCGCCACAGCCGCCCTACACCCGAAGTAATCTACCACAGGGCGGCCGGAAGCGGTGTCAGGCGTCGCGCCGCGAATCGACGGTCAGCAGCAAGCGCCGGGGCATTTGACCCAGTCCGCGGGGGAAATCCAGCACCTGCCTCGCTTTCGGGGTGGTGATGGCGAGGGCGTAGGGCGGCACTAGATCAGGGGACGCCGCGACGCGATACATGCCGTCGGAGGTCTCAGTGTCCCCATCTCCCCGCACCATATCGAAGCGCCGGGATTTAGGGGCGCCTCCGTAAAGGCAAGCCAGTTGCAGCCCGCCGGTTTCCTCTTCGACGGCACCGGCGTCCATGATGCGGAGCCGCAACACCGCATATTCGGTCCGATGCCAGTCGCACCAGCGGCAGGTCAGCTGGGTGACGTCCCACGCCCAGGCCCGGTAGCCCGGAATGTCCTGGGCCCAGGGAAGCAGGGAGCGGAAATCGAAGTTTTCGAAATCGATGCTGCGCGTCACGTCGAGCCGCACCATCCGCCGCAGCACGGTATCGACGAAACCGCCCATGGCCCCATCGGGCTCGCGGTGACAGACCCGCAGGTCCACCCCCGGCTTGTTCTCGCGGAACAATTCATCCGCATCCTCGGCTATCGCCGCCACCAGATCCGCATCGCCCTGTGCGATGACTCTCGCCAATGCCGCCATCTCTTGCCTCCACCGAACTGGAACCGCTCGCGCGCGTATCGTTTTCCAAGCAAAGTTCACTCCAACTTAGAAACAAGCATAGCCGGCAAATGTGACAGCTTGTATTCACGGTGATGAAACGGGGCGTTTCGGCGCCCCTATTGCCCGGCAACGCGGTGGAGTTCCAGATCGGCGCGGTCGGGATGGCCGAAAGTCAGCACCGGCACGCCGTGCCGGGACGCGAGCACCGTCTCGCCGTCTTGCTTGATCACGGCGCTCACCCGGTAATGCCGGTCTTCCGCCACCACCCGCCGGTCGAACGATACTTCGAAGGACACCGGCGACGAGCCGGGCCAGGTGTCCTCGGCCATGCCGACCAGAACCGGCCGGACGTCATGGCGCGTCACGTCTTCCAGCCTGACGATCAGTTCCGCATTCGGATTCAGTTCCACGCGGTCGCGCCAGCTCACCGTGCCGGTGACTTTGGCGAAATGGGGATTGGTTTCATCGCTGTGAAACAGGCTGCATGCGGACAGGAACAGCGGCGCGGCCAGTGCGAAAGCCAGGAATTTCATCGGGACTCCTCAAGACAGGGATACAAAAAACGGCGCTCAGCTTACCTGCCGCGCGACGGTATGCCTGAAGCGGGCCAAGGCAGCCAGGAAAAACAGCGCGCCGATGGCTGCCATGATCAGGAACTGCGGCCAGACGGCGGCGAAACCCGCGCCGCGGTAAAGCACGGCCTGGGCGATCTTGACGTAATGAGTCGAGGCGAAAAACGCCATCACCCGCTGGATCGGTTCCGGCATGCTGTCCAGCGGGACGGTATTGCCGGACAGGGTGGTGATCGGGAACACCACCAGGATGCACAACAAGCCGAGCTGGGGCATCGAACGGGCCACCGTGGCGAGGAAAATGCCGATCGCCGTGGACGTGAACAGATACAGCGCCGTGGCGGCCAGGAACAAAGGCAGCGAACCCGCCAGCGGCACGCCGAGCACGCCCTCCACGACGAGGGTCAATGACAGGCCGACCGCCGCAACCACCACCAGGCCGTTGGCCCAGATCTTCGCGCAGACGATTTCGAAGGGGCCGAGCGGCAGGGTCAGCAGGTGCTCGACCGTGCCGCGCTCCCGCTCCCGCATCAGCGCGGCGCCGGAGGTGATGATGGAGAGCAGGTTGACCACGTTGATGAGAACCATCACTGAAACGAACCAGCTTTCCTGGGCATTGGGATTGTACAGGGTGCGTATCGCCAGATTGACGCCGGCGTCCGCCGGAGCCACCCCGTCGCGGCCGAATCCGGCGGCCTCTTCGCGGATGATCCGTTCGATGTAGCCGGCGCCGATGCCGGCCTGGCTCATCGCCGTGGCATCGACGTTGACCTGGATTTCCGTTTGTCTTCCGGCCAGAAAATCGGCCTGGAAGCGGGGCGGGATGTCGATCACGAAGGCGTAGCGTCCGGCATCGAGCATTCTGTCCACCTGGTCCAGCGGCAGAGGATCGGGCAGCAGAAAATAAGGCTGCGGCAGGGCGGCGACGATCTGCCGGGACAGCTCGGAGCGGTCCTCGTCCACCACCGCCACCGCGCCGTTCCGGAGCTCCAGCATGCCGCGGCTGGCCGGGATGTAGATCATCACGGTGAACCCGTAGACGATCAGGACCAGCATGGCCAGATCGCGGCGGAGGCTGGCCAGCTCCTTCAGCCCCAGCCGGAAAATCGTGCGCAGCCGGCCCCCTTTCTTCACCGCGGCATTCCGATCGGAACCCCGGCCGGCCGGCAGGAAGCCTCATTCACATGAATATGGTGTGGTTTTTCCGTCTGGTCCATAATTGCCGCACGATTGACGCCGTGTTTCCCCTGCTTGACACAATGCGGCGCATCGTTCACACGTCGATATACAACTATATCAGGAGGACCGATGGACCTTTCAGTTATCGCAATCGCAGTGTGCCTGCTGGCTTATGTGCTCTACGCAGTCTATTCGTCGCCCGCCGCCGGGAAAGCGGCGGCCTCGGCACCGTCAAACGCGGCGGAAACCGCCGGGCAGGACGAACCTCCGATCCTGGCCCAAACCGCGGCAGCGCCGGCGGAAACCGCCGCCGAGGAACCGGAGCCGGCAACCACCGAGGCTGAGGAGACCGTGATGGCGCTGGAACCGGAAGCAACCGCGGAGGCCGCCGCAGGCTGACCGGTCATCATGCCGTCGGGCGGAACCGGTGTCCGCCCGACCGGCTCAACTCCCCCGGGTGGGCAGCAGCATGAGGCTTAAGGCCAGATACCCCAGCACGAAGACCAGCAGCGCCGCATGGTTGAGGTAGAGTTCTGGAAAGCCCAAGGCCTTGGTGAACACCCCGACGCTGATGGTCAAAAACCACGACGTCGGAAACCCGTAGCCCATCACGGCCGCCGCGCCGGTCTGCGACGCCACGGGCGCCAGGAAGCCGGAAAAGTTGATGGCGGGCACGATGGACAGCAGGAACGCCGCGAACAGGGCGGCGATCTGCGAGCGCGTGAACGCCGAAATCAGCAAGCCCCAGCCGGTGGTCCCCGCAACCGCCAGCACGGCGCCCGTGAGCAGCGCCGACAGATCCCCCTTCACCGGCACGCCGAACAGCCACAGCGCCAGCGCAATCAAGGACAAGGCGTTGACCAGGCCCACCAGGACGTAGGGAAGCTGCTTACCCAGCAGGAACTCCAGACGGGTCGAGGGCGTGGCATACAGATTGGTGATCGAACCCATCTCCTTCTCCCGCACCACGCTGACCGCCGTCAGAATCGGCGGGATCACCGCCAGCATCACCGCGATCACGCCCGGCACCAGGGCGTAGACGCTCTTCAGATCCGGGTTGTAGCGGAAGCGGGTTTCCACCCGCAGCGGCGAGACCAGGCCGCGCCTTCCGCTTTCATCGATCATGTCGCTCAAGAAACGGGCGTGCACGCCCTCCACATAGCCTTGCGCCGTGTTGGCGCGGAACGGGATGCTGCCGTCGATGCGGATGCCCACTTCGGCCCGGCGCCCCGCCGTGAGGTCGCGCCCGAACCCCGGCGGAATCTCCACGGCGAAATTGAGCTGGCCCCGCGCCATCCGCCGCAAAAGGTCCTCGTCGTCGATGAGCGGCTCCCGCTCCTCGAAATAGCGCGAATGCGCGAAGTGCTCCAGATAGCGGCGGCTTTCCGGCGTCCGGTCGTAGTCGAGGGCCGCGTAAGGCAGATGCTCGACGTCCAGCGAAATCCCGTAACCCATGACCACCATCAGCAGCATCGGCCCGATCAGCGCGAAGGCGAGGCGGATCGGGTCCCGCGCCAGCTCCATGGTCTCGCGCCAGACATAGGCCTTAAAGCGGCGGGGACTGAACCAGGGGCTGGCCTCGGCCGCCGATGCGCCGGCGCCCGCAGCGAACGAGGGAGCTGCCGCGGCTGCGCCGGTCGGGGGAGCGCCCTCCCGCTCCAGGCAAGCGATGAAGGCGTCTTCCAGCGAGGCCGCCCCCGCTTCCCGCACCAGTTCGGCGGGCGCGCCCTGGGCCAGCACCCTTCCCGCGTGCATCAGCGAGATGCGGTCGCAGCGCGCCGCTTCGTTCATGAAATGGGTCGAGATGAAGATGGTCACGCCTTTCTCGCGCGAGAGCTCGGCCAGGATTTCCCAGAAACGGTCGCGGGCGACCGGATCGACGCCCGAGGTCGGCTCGTCCAGGATCAGCAGCTCGGGTTCGTGCACCAGCGCCACCGCCAGCGACAGGCGCTGGCGGATACCCAGCGGCAGCGATTCGGCCAGGGCGTCCAGGTGCGCGGCCAGGTCCATGCGGGACACCAGTTCCGCGATCCTGGCTTCGAGCGCGGAAGGCGCCAAACCGAAGATGTGGGCGTGCAGTTCCAGGTTCTGCCTGACCGTCAGCTCGGTGTAGAGCGAAAACCCCTGCGACATGAAGCCGATGCGGCGGCGCATGGCCGCATCGCCCGAGGCCACCGGCTGGCCGAACAGCGAAGCCGAACCGGCGCTGGCCGGCAAGAGGCCGGTGAGCATCTTCATGGTCGTGGTCTTGCCGCAGCCGTTCGAGCCGAGGAAGCCGAAGATTTCGCCGCGCTCGATCCGGAAGCTGACCCCGTCCACGGCCAGGAAATCGCCGAAGCGGCGGGTGAGCCCGCTGGCCTCGATCGCCGCCTCGCCCCGGCCGCGCCGAGGCGGCGGGATCGACAGCGCCTCGTGCCCCCGCCTTTTTTCCGGCGGCAGCAGGGCGACGTAGGCCGACTCCATGTCGGCCGCGCCGGTGCGGGCCAGGAGTTCCGCCGCGGTCCCGATCGCCAGGACGCGACCGCCGTCCATGGCGACCAGCCGGTCGAAACGCGCGGCCTCCTCCATGTAGGCGGTGGCGACCAGGACGCTCATGCCCGGCCGCTCCCGCCTGAGCGTGTCGATCAGCTCCCAGAACTGCCGCCGCGACAGCGGATCGACCCCGGTGGTCGGCTCGTCGAGAATCAACAAGTCCGGCTCATGCAGCAAGGCGCAGCAGAGGCCGAGCTTCTGCTTCATCCCGCCGGAAAGCTTGCCGGCCGGACGGTCGCGGAAGGGCGCGAGCCCCACCGCCGCCAAAAGGCGCTCGATCCGCCGGGACCGCTCCTCTCTTCCGAATCCGAACAAGCGGCCGAAGAACTCGGCGTTCTCCCATACCGAAAGCGTCGCGTACAGGTTATGCCCCAGGCCCTGCGGCATATAGGCGATGCGGTAACACAGCCGCCGGTGCGCCTTCGGCTCGGCGATGTCCTCGCCGAACACTTCGATACGCCCCGCCTGGCGCTCACGGACCCCGGCGATCAAGCCCAGCAGGGTCGATTTCCCCACCCCGTCGGGGCCGACGAAGCCGGTCAGCTCCCCGGCGGGCAATTCCAGCGAGATGCCCGCGAGCGCTTCGGCCTTGCCGTAGCGGTGGCGGCACTCCTCGACCCGGACGATGGCGCTCATCGCTGCAAGGGGGGCCAGGATGCGTCGGGGGAAAGCTTGACATAAGCCACGCCTGGCATGCCGGGCTTGACCAGGCCGCGATGGGCGCGGAGGAATTCCGGATCGACCTGGGCCTTCAGGCGGAACATCAGCTTTTGCCGCTCGCTTTCGGTCTCCACTTGCTTGGGGGTGAACTGGGCCTTGGGCGAGACGAACACCAGTCGCGCCGGCAGCGGCAGCTCGGGCAGGGCGTCCAGCACGATGCGCGCCTCGCCGCCGATCGCCGCCTGGCCGGCTTCGGCCTCGCCGAGATAAAGGATCATGTAGACGTCGTTCAGATCGATCAGGGTCAGCGCCTTGCCGCCCTTGGGCAGCACCTCGCCCGGCTGCGACAGCTTGTACAGCACCCTCGCCTCCTTGGGGGCCAGGAGCACGCTCTCCCGCACCACCGACTCGATCCGGCGCTTTTCGGCGGCGACCGCGTCGATCCCGGCTTCCGCCTCGCCGATCCGCGACTGGGCCGCATCGAGCCTCGCGGCGGCGTTGCTCAGCTCGGTGCGGTCGTGATCCAGTTTCTCGGCCGAAACCGCCGCCTGATCGACCAGGCGGGAGGAGCGCCTGAAAATGTTCCGGGCCAATTCCAGATCGTGCCGCGCCACCTTCAGCATCTGGCCGGCGTAATCGAGGGATTCCCGCGCCCGCTTGAGCTCCGCGTCGATGTTCTGCAATTGCGCCTGTTCCTCGCTGGTATCGATGCGGACCAGCGGCTGGCCCGGCGCGACGTCGTCGCCCTCGTACACCAGCACCTCGGTGATGCGACCGCCATACTTGGCGCCGACGTTGATTTCGGTGGCCTCCAGGCGGCCGTTGCCGCGAGCGATGCCGGGCGGCAGCTCGCGGGCATGGCGATCGCGCCAGACGCCGAGACCGACGGCGCCGGCGACCAGCAATACCGCGGCCAGCGCAATAACAGCTTTATTCACGCGGAACTATCCGATGTCAATAATCAGTGGCTGGATGGCGCAAGCTCAATACCGAATCTCGACCTCCGCCGGCACGGTCGCTATCCTCAGCTCGGCGCCGGTGAATCCGGAAACCGCGGCGCCGTTTACCTTCGCCGCTTTGATCGGCTTGTTCGCCGGCGGCCGTATCCGGATGCCGCCGGGCGGCAGGGCCAAGCCGCCGCCAATCCGCAACTTCAGGGTATCGGCGCCTTCAGCCCGCAAGCCGTAATCGAGCGGGCCATGGGCGGTGGGCAGGCGGCGGACGCCGATTTCGGCGTTGGCCGCATTGTATAGCCATTCGGCCGGGATTCCGGCGGCCAGCACCAGGGAATCGTCGGCATCGTCCTCGTAGGCGAAGCAACTGCGCAACGAGCGGATGTACTCGGCGCCGATCCAGGAATGCGGCATGTCGCCGATGAAGCGGGGCGCCTCGGGATGGCGCCAGACCACTTCGGCCCACTGGCGCCAGGCTTGCGGACGCTGGTCGCGCAGCAGGGAACGCAGCACCTCCCAGGCGTCGTCGCGCCGCCCGAGCCGCACCAGGGCCTCGACGATGCGCATCTCGTAGGGGGTGTAGCCGTCGTCGCCGTTGCTGTCGCGGCGCTTACGGAAATGCGCGAGATAGTCGTCGAAGGTCTTGGCCAGTGCGGCCTGCGGCAGCCTTCCGGCCTCGCCCGCGATCGACACCATGATGGCGACGGCGTTGGGGTCGATGTCGCCCAGGTCGGCCGAGGCCGGGATGTAGTCGATGCCCTTGCGGACCATGGTGGCTTGCAGCGCGGCATGGAGGTTATCCCGGAACTCCGCCAGCATGTTGCTCCAACTCTCCGCGTGGGCTTCGTCGCCCAATGCCTTCGCCAGCATCACCGCATCGCGGATGCCGCGCAGAGTCCAGAAGTCATCCCAGAACGCGTGCACCGGCTGCGAGGCATAGCCCTCGTGGCTGATCGAAGCCGGCATCAGGCCGTAGAACGCCTTGCCCTCGCCGCTGAGGTAGCTCTCCGTCATCCGCTGGTGCCTGAGTGCGTCGATGTACCGCATGGCGCCGACTACATGCGGCCACATCGCCCGCACGGCGGGGAGGTCGCGGCGGTAGCGGTAGTACTCGGCCAGGGTGTAGATGAACTCCCCGTGGCTGTCGTTCTCCGGCACGCTGTCCGGGCCGCGGCTGTCGACGCAGCAGGGGATGGCGCCGTCCGGGGTCTGGAACCGGGCATACCACTCGATGAATCGCCGCACCTCCTCCCCGCGTCCCAGCATGAGCAGGGCCGAGGACATCAGGGCGCCATCGCGGATCCAGGTGCGGGCATAGGTCCGGGAACCCGGCTGCAAGGCCGGACCGTCGCGGTTCACCAGGATATAGGCCAGATTGGCCC
The DNA here is from genome assembly GCA_040753975.1 of Pseudomonadota bacterium. GTDB lineage: Bacteria > Pseudomonadota > Gammaproteobacteria > Methylococcales > Methylococcaceae > Methylococcus. The sequence continues at coordinate 49,113 of JBFMDC010000007.1, read as the reverse complement.
GCAGGCTCTCCGCCAAGCCCTGTTCGGATTCCGGCAGGAGGAAGTCGGGGCCGGCCAGAGCCTTCCGCCAGTAGCCGACCGCTTCCTGCCACAGGCGGGCGCCCAGGGTATCACCTTCGGCCTTCAGCGCCGTCTCGACGGCGCGAGACGAATCCGCCCTTCGACTCCGCTCAGGGCTGGCCTTGTGCTCGGGAACGGCGATGAAAACCTCCCTGGCCGCACCCGGCGCCAGCGCCAGGTCGAACGCCCAGGCCGCCGAGGCATAGCCTGTAGCATCGGAAACCGCGGTGCGCGGCGGCAGGCGGCCTCCGCCCAGGAAATCGGTGATGTCCCCCTGGCCGAAACCGGTGGCGCCGAAGCCGTCGGGCGGACTCATCGCCACCATGGCATCGGCGCCGTCCACTTTGAGCACGCGGCCGGCAGCCTCGATCCGGTGGATCGGGCTCACCCCGCCCTTCATGTTGAGCGACTGCCAGGGCGGGTTGACCTGGAACGGACGCACGGCCAGGAAAAGCCTGAGCCGGCGCGCCGCCGCGGAACGGTTTTCCACCCGGTAGCGGGCGATAAGCACCGGGGCATTGCCCACGGTCCCGGCAAAGCCCGTCACCCTGAGGCTCAGATCGCCGTAGTCGCGCTCCACCGTCGGCAGGGGCAGATCGCCCTGCTCCAGCGCTTGCGATATCCCGGCCTCGTTCCAGCCCAGCAGCCGGCCGTCGGCATGCAGGAACGGCTCCACCGTGAAGCCGCCCCGCTCCGTCTCCAGCGCCCCGTCCATCCCCAAAAGGCCCTTGCGGTGCCCGCCGTTCGCGCCGACCAGGGTCCAGTACATCTGCTCGCCCTGAAAATGACGCGGGTAAGCGCCGCGCGGCTCGTTGCGGGCGATGTGCTCGAACAGGCGGTTGGGGGAGGCGGCGAAATCGGGCGGTTTCACCGTGAGTTCGCGCAGCGCGTAACCCTTGCCGCAGGCGCTCCGGCGCAGGTCCAGCCGAAGGTAGCGCGATTCGGTTTCCGGCAGCGGGAGGTAGTCGCGCCGGCCGTTGCCCTCGGCCACCCGGTAGACGCCGCGCCAACGCCGGCCGTCGTCCGAAACCTCCACGGCGTAGTCCCGCGCGTGGCAATCCCCGTCCCAATCGAGGACCAGCCCGCCGTATTCGCGGCGCTGGCCGAAATCGAGCTGGAGCCACTGGCGAGCCGGCCTGGATGCGCTGCGCCAGACGGTCTGCGCCTGCCCGTCCAGCGCCTTCTCCGCGTGGTCCCCGCCAATGGCGGAAGACGCGGAAACCTTGGGTTGGCCGCGGTAGTCCACCACCGCGTCCCGCCGCTCGAAGCGGAGGTCGTCCAGCCACAGCGTCCCCTTGCCGCCGGCCGCCGCGGTCAGCGCGAACTCGATGCCGCCCAGCGCCAGCAGCGGCGCGCCGCCCGACGGCCCCCAGGCGAAATCGATGGCCGACTTGCGGATCGATTGGCGCTGCCAGCCGGCAGGCAAACCCTTGGCCTCGCGCCGGTGCCACCAGACGTTCTGCGCCCCTGGGTCCAGCAGCTTGAACTCCAGGGTATTGGCCGGCCCCGTGCCCTTGACCTGGAAACTGAAGGCATAGTTCTCCGGTAGAGATAACTCCAAGCCCTTGCGCAGGATGACGTAGCCGGCGCCGCCGGCGAATTCGAAATCCAGCCGCAGCCCCTTGCCCTCGAAACCCCGGTCCTGCTTCAGTTCGAAACGGGTGCCGGGCGAGCCTTCCGCCACCCAGCCGGACAGGGTTTCGAAATCGTCGAGGACTTGCGGATTTTCCGAGACGGCCCAAGCGGACCCGGCGAAACCGCTTACGAGTATCAGAACTCTTTGCAGCGCGAGCCGCCAAAAATCGAACATAGAATCTCCGTAACCAACTTCACCCCGGACTTCGCCGCCCTGGCTTTGGCACACAAGCGGTCCCGGCGAGGCATTTTATCTCGCCGGAACCGCCGGCTCCGTTTCGACAGGGAACCATCGGCTCTACCATGCTCCGCGATTTGACCAAGGTATCGGGTCATAGCGGATAGCGAACACCTCATTAACTGTAACAACAGCGCGCAAGCATAACGCTCAGATCGATCCGGTCATCGCCGCCTCATTCTTGAATTGGGGAGAGACAATTGAAAGCATCCGCATCGGCAGCACTCAGTGCCTGTCTGGTTTGTTTTGTGACGTTTCTTGGCATTTCGGCCGGCCAGGCCGAAGCCTTGCCTCCGGCGGTGATCTCGCCGCTGGCTCAAGCGCCGGATCCCATTGTCGCCGAGGCACTGGCGGCGGTGACCGAGGTAAAGGGAGGGCCTGCTCCAGCAGCCGTCGCCTCCTATGATCCCGCTCCGACGAGCGATCCTGCTACGACCTGGCTGGCCATGGCCTCGGGCGGCATGCACGCTTGCGGCATCAAGGCGGACGGCACGCTGGCGTGTTGGGGCGATAACGGTTTCGGCCAGACCAGCCCGCCGCAAGGCCAGTTCGTCAAGGTTACCGCCGGATTGGTGCACAGCTGCGCCATCCGCCTCGACGGCAAGCTGCTGTGCTGGGGCGCAGACGGCGCCCGGCCGACCAAAACGCCTAAGGGCAGGTTCAAGGACGTCAGTGCGGGCGACGCGCACACCTGCGCCCTCCGCAGCAACGGCGCGATCAAGTGCTGGGGCGCCTCAAACTTCAGGCAACTCAAGGCGCCACGGGGGCGGTTCGAGTCGCTCAACGCCGGCGGCCAGCACACCTGCGCCGTCCGCATCGACGGTCGGGCGACCTGTTGGGGCGAGCAGTCGTTCATGGCTTACGAACGACCGAAGGGCCGGTTCAAGGCCGTCGCCACCGGCGAAACCCACGCCTGCGCGCTCCGCGACGATGACGGGATCGCATGCTGGGGCAACGACGCCTACGGCCAAACCCAGGCGCCCGAGGGGGCTTTCAAACACATCGCCGCCGGCAACTTCCACACCTGCGGGCTGCGCTTCGACGGCAGCACGGTCTGCTGGGGACGTAACGACAGCGGCGTACTCGGCGTCCCGGCCGGCGAAATCTTCCAGGCTCTGGCGGCTGGCGGCGCACACGCCTGCGGTCTGCGGCAAGACCAAACCCTGAATTGCTGGGGCAGCCTTCGGAATGGGATGAGCGGCGTCCGCCCCCTGCTCTCCGCGGGTTTGCAAAGCTTCCCCTTTCAATTTTTGACCCAGGTCACCGGCTTTCTGGGCACCGGCCTGGTCAATTACGGTAAAGGGGTCGATCAGAAGTGGAGCAAGGCGGAGTCGCGCGCCATCAAGTTCCAGTATGGTTTCATGGCCGTCTCGCTCATCATGTCGGCGCTGCAATTTTTCTTGCCCCAGCCGCCCGACCCTGTCGTCGAGGCCCTCAAACGCATCGAAGCCGATCTCCAGGAACTCAAAGCGGCGGTCTCGCGCATCGAGTCCGCGATCAAACAGGTTGATGGCAAGCTTACCGTTCTGGCCTGCAATGTGAGCCTGCAGCCGCTGGAGGATTACGGGACCAAGGTCCAGACTGCTCAGGACGTCTACTCTCGGCTCCTCGATAGCAGCCAGGCCGTCCTGAAGGCTTATGCAGACCGCGCGCAGGATCCCAACAAAGAGGTCCCCGACATCAACCCGAAAATTCAAACGTTTATTGGCGATTACGAAAAAGATTTGAGACAAGCCCTCAACGCCATCCAAGAGGCGCTAGTCCCCGCAATATCGAGCAAAACCAGCCCGCTCGAAGACTGCATGGTGAAAAGTTTTGAACAATGGAAGTCGGCGGCCAAAACGCCCTTCGACGACCGCCATTATTACCAGAGCATCTACGAAATCCTGGGTTACGCCCTGGTCTACCAGAACATGGCGCTTACCATGCTGCAGAACATCGACCTCTGGCATGCCCAGCAAATGCTGAACGACGGCAAGGTCGACTATTCGCCCGGCGATATGGTGGGCTACTGCGCCATCGTCCGTGAGAAAGCGAACTCGGGCGATACGAAGTCGGCCTACTGGCAACAGGCCTTAAGCTATTGCGACGAAGCGACGGATTTGACGAATCGAACCTACACCCACATGGTGGCGCAGATCGAGCGCGCCGGCGCACCCTATAGCAACGAGGACATGGTGCTCTCGCTGGGCTCCAAGATCCTAGGTAAAGGCCCAGAGTGGGCAAACCGGTCCTGGTTGTGGGTCCGCGATGTGGCCGCTTATGGCAATACGAGTGATTGGAACCCAAATGCCCCCATTCCAGCCTCTACCAACCAGGACAAGACCAAGGACTTTTTATATTACCCCTGGAAACCCGATGGCCAGGCTTGGCAAACCGTCGCCAGCGAGCTCACCGAGCAGATGCGCGGCAGAGAACAGGATTACCCAACCAAGGATTTGCCAACGCTCATGCGCGATATGGCCGGCTTCAGGAGCATCATCGACAGGGTGTTTTGGATGGGAGATACAACTTTTTCTCCCTATCTCAAAGACTTTATTAATTCCGATGATTTCCAAAGAGATTGTCAGCCAGTAGAGCCACTGCCCTTGACATGCTTCGTCGCCAGCAACGTGGGAAGGGATCAAGCTTCGGGAACAGAACTCGGGGGTAAAGTATGCAGCCAAGCGGAGATGGCGCAATTTACCACCTGGCACTTTGAAAAGACTGGCTGGGATCCTATAACCGGCGATGCGGGAGTTTACTTTTTAGTCGATGATCCCGCGAGTGGCTATGCAAAACGATATCAGCGCGACCTGGGACCCATGATGTTTATCTGGCAAAAGATACCCTTTCAGGGATGCCGTTTTCAACCGCAGATGTTTCCCGCATTTTTCCCGATGGGGCGCCCGACGCCATTACCTCGTTGGCCGGCGCTGGACATCGCGGGGCTGACCTGCACCAGATCGATGACCGGCGACAACACTCGGCCCGCCACCAACGTTGTGGGCGCCCCCACCCGCTGCGGCGACGATCTCGACCGGTTCATCAACACCCTGATGCCGCGACCGGATTCGGTGACGCCACGGGTCGAATTGCCCAGCGCGGTCAAAGAGGTGACGGTGACCCATCAACCAGAGGGCCAGCTTGAAGTCTGCCATATCGCGGAAACCACCGCCGGCTGGTCGGCAATCGACGGGTACTATTGGGAGGTCCAAAACCTGGCGGGCGACAAGTTTGCGAGGCTTGGCACGGACGCCCCCGGCGCCCAATCGCCTTCCCGGAAGCGACAAGAGCTAGGGGCCTTGGTCGCCTCCCCCAACGAAGATTTCCTGGTGCGCTGCGGCGGAACGGCGTTACAGGGACCGACCGGTACGCGTTACGGCGTCGAGTCCCCTTGGGTACAGGTAGCGGCTCCTTGGTAACCCGGGGAAGCTAGAGCGTTGTTAAATTTTGGAGGCCCCTCTGATCCGAATAGAGAGCGATGCCACTCAAGCGCCAAGGACGGCGCGCCTTCAGCAGATTCGTCGAGCGGCCCCCCGTTCCGAGGATTGCGGCCGAAAATCCGGCTCAGAACCGGCTTAACGCAGGACTCGTAACGCCAGCTTAGTGCGCAGCGAACCTGACATATAATGGCGTCCATCGTTCTCCGGTCCGCATCCCGCTCGTTCCCAGCTTCAGGCAAACTCCATGACCCCGTTTAAGCAATTGATATTCGTTGCCCCAATTGCCAGTCTAACGCTCCAAGGCTGCTCCTTCTCCTACAGCTCGGAAAGCTCGGTCAAGTCTTCCGCCAGCCCATTCACCTCGTCGGCTTCGGTTTCGGAATCCAGTTCATCGAGTTCCAAGTCCTCGCAGAACAAGAAGGCGCGCTACGAGAAAAGCGTCGCCGAATACGCCACCGAATTCGCAAAATCCGGCAGCAGCGACAGCGTGGCGTTTTACGCCCGCATCAGTCAGTTGGCGCAGGAATACGGCATCACCGGCTGGGACAGCGACAAGGGCACCTATGTCGCCATCGGAAAAGGCCTGGCCGGAGCCAAGCTGGGCCAGCCGCAGTACGAGGCTTTGCGCAAGCTGCTGGCGAATTCCGAACCGACCCGCATGCAGTACATCGACGAGGGCTACCGCTGATCCGGCTCGCCGTTCTCGCGTTGCTGGCGCTGCCCGCCACGCTCAGCGCCGAGGAAGCCTATTCCGCCCGGATCGACTACCTCTATCTCGACGCCAACGAGGGCCAGGCGGCGGGAGGCCATGCGGCGCTGCGCTTCGGCGACGAGGTCTACCATTTCGAGTACGTGGAGGGCGGCCTCATCCGGGCCGCCCGCCAGGCGTTCGAACCGTTCCGCCGACTCTACACCGAAACCGAGAACCGCACGCTGCACGTCAGCCGGATCGCGGTGACCCCGGACACCTACGCCGCGCTGCACGAACGCTTCGAATCCCAGTTCCAGCGGCAGCACGCCCAGTTCGAAGTGCCGGAAGCTCTGCGCCGTGACGGCGAAATCCTGGCGATGCTGGCGCGCACCGACATGTCACCGCGGCTCCTCGTGAAAGGCGTAGGCCTGTTCGAGCCGGCGCGGACGGACCTTCCCGAAGACCCGGCGCTCGCCAGCCTGCGCACGCGCGCCCTCGCCCGTTACGGGGCCGAGGGACTGCGAACGCGCATGGCTTCGATCCGCCAGGCGATCTCGGCGCTGCACCCGGCCCCGCCGGACGATCCGCTGCCGATGGATGCCGACAGTTCGCCGCCCTGGCGTTACCACTTCGCCGACCGCTACCACGACTTCCACGCCCTGTTGGAAGCCTATCGGCTGCTGGAACGCGCCGCTCCCCTCCGGCCCGATGCCTACCATGTGCCGGCCGGCCGCGAGTTCGCGCTCAAACCGGACGAAATCCAGACGCTGCAAACCTTCGCCCGCAAACTGGAGGAATCGGCGCTGGCGGCGCTGGACCAGCCACGCCCCGACCAGGGCCCCGGCCTCCTCGCCGCCTTGGCACGCATGGAGGCGCTGGGCAAGGCCCTGCGCTACGGCCGGCTGGTGTTCCTGGACACGCTGAACGAGCGGGAAACGGCCGAGCTCCCTTGGGGCAGCGCCCCGCCGGTCTTCACCGCCGCGGACGCCGACTTCCGCCTGGCCCGGCGGGAGCTGGCGAGCGGCCGGGACCTCGATGAAGTCGGCTACAGCCTGCTGGAAAACGCGGCGAACCGCCGGCTCGAGGCCCGCAAGGCGCTGGCGGGCAAGACGCCGTTCCATCTGCGCATCCCCCCCGGCCTGATGCCCTCACGTCCCGGAAGCCCCACGGAAATCCTCCGCCCGGCCCTGAGCGCGGAAGACATGGAACGGGCGTCGAAAGCGCTCCATGCCGCCGCCGAAGCCTACGGTGAACGGCTTAAACGGCTCTACCGCTACCATCTGGTCAACCGGAACTGCGTCACCGAGATATTCCGGACACTGGGCGAAGGCCAGGCCAGACTGGGTGGACGCATCGACCCGGAAGCCGCCGCCATCCCATTCGTCTCGGCGCAAAACGTGGAAAGGAAGTACCGCGTAGCGGAGTCCTTCGACATCGCATCGCGCCGCAAGCTTTTCCTCGAAACCCTCGACAGCGAAGCTTACCTGGCCGAGCTCAGCCCCCTGAGCTCCGCGATTTACCGTACGAACGACGAAGACTCGCTGTTCCTGTTCTTCACCGATACGCCGGCATTGGTCCGCCCGTTGTTCGGCGTGGTCAACCTCGCCACCGGAGGATTGGAAACTCTGGCCGGCATCGCCGCCAGCCCATGGGACTTAGGCCGAACGTTTTACAGCGGTCTGCGCGGCATGTTGGTCAGCCTGCCGGAGCTGGCGTTCTTCAACATCCGCAAGGGGACGTTCCGCTGACGAACGCCTTATATCTTTGGAATATAATCGGGCGCCTGATGAACGGCCTTCAGGAACCAAAAAATGACAAGCATACAAAAAGCGACCGCGCTGCTGATGGGCTGGCTGGCATGTTCCAGCGCCGCCTCAGCATTTCCTGTCGGAGGAACCGAGTGGGAACTAAGAATGAACATCGATGAATCGCTGACCCGAATCTGCAGGTCGCCTAACTCTTACAGCCAAAAGGAAATCCGCAGCGGCGGTAGTTTCCGGAAAGCACATATTCGTTTTGGGACGGACTTTACCTACGAGATCCTACTGGACGGCAATCAAACGGTCATCAGCGCCGGCGCCTACAAGCAGGAAGGCGATGCGTTGGCGCTGACACCAAACAAGGAATTACTTCGGCTCGGCACTCTGGCGAACTATCCGGGCGGCGGCACCATCGTCGATAAAGTCAAGACTTCCGCGCCGAACAAGCTGAAGATCCTCCCCAGGAAACAAGAGTTCACCGGGATGGTCGAGGCTCCGGGTTTCGTCCCGGTCAAGCTTTCTCTATCCGAATTCAAACGTTACCGGTTTGCCCAAACACGTGGCGTGAGCACCTGCACCTCGATCATCGACCTGAATATGGACGCCTTCGGCATCTACCAATAACGCACTTTTTTCGCCGCAAGTGGTAAATCGCCGGGCAACGAACGCGGCCCTATCGCGCCGCTTTCCGCACTAAGAGCGAATAGGCCAGGATCGCCGCCGTGGCCGAGACGTTCAGGGACTGGATCTGCCCCGAACCGGGGATGGTGACGAGGGTTTCGCAGGCGGCGAGGGTCGGCGGCGGCAGGCCGTTTTCCTCGTTGCCCAGCACCAGCAGGAGCGGGCGGCGGTCCAGCGGCGCGGCTTCCGGGGGAACGCCTCTCTCATGCAGGGCGGCGCCGACGACGTGGTAATGGGGGCGCAGGCTTTTCAAGGTCCGGGCGACGCCGGTGAGGCGGCGGACGTCCAGGAACTCCAGCCCGCCTTCGGCCACCCGATAGGCCGCGTCGGACAGGCCGGCCTGGGCCGGATGGTCCGACAGGAGCAGGTGCTCCAGCCCGAAGAAGGCCAAAGTTCGGGCGATGGCGCCGAGGTTGTGGGGATTGCCCACGCCGTCCAGCAGTACCGCCGCGGCGCCGGATTTCGCCCATTGCTTCGCGGTTTCGAGGGCGAGGTCCGGCACCTCGCGCGGCCTGACCGCGGCGACGATACCGCCGTGCAGTACGGTGCCGGCGACCCGCGCCATTTCATCCGGGGGCAGCAGGCGGTACGGCCGGCGCAGCCGCGCCAGCTCGGCGCAGAAGGGGCCTGCCGCCGTCTTCATCGAATCGTCGTAGTAGAGCCGCGCCACCCGCTCGGGCTCCCGCCGGAATACCGCCGCCACGGCGGACAGGCCGGCGATTTTGGTAAGCTTCTCCTCCGCCGCGCCGGCCCCTCCCGACCGCGCTGCGGCCTCGGATCCGCGCTTTCCGGGAATGCCGCCGGCGCGGGGCGACCTGGTTTTCCGTATCATCTGTACATGTCCCGCATCATTCTCTTCAACAAGCCCTACGATGTCCTCACCCAGTTCACCGACCGCGGACAGGGCCGGGCGACGCTGGCCGGATACCTCCCGATGCCCGGCGTCTATCCCGCCGGCCGGCTCGACCGTGACAGCGAAGGACTCGTCGTCCTCACCGACGACGGCCGACTCCAGGCCCGCATCGCCGATCCCCGCCACAAGATGGCCAAGACCTATCTGGTCCAGGTCGAGGGGCGGCCCGACGAAGCGGCGCTGAACCGGCTGCGGCAGGGGGTGCGGCTGAACGACGGCCTCACCCGGCCCGCCGCGGCGCGCATTATCCCCGAACCGGCCTGGCTGTGGCCGCGCGATCCGCCGGTCCGCTTCCGCGCCGCCATCCCCACCGCCTGGCTGGAACTGGTCATCCGCGAGGGCCGCAACCGCCAGGTGCGGCGCATGACGGCGGCGGCGGGCTTGCCGACGCTGCGTCTGATCCGCTGGGCCGTCGGCGCCTGGACGCTGGAAGGCCTGGCGCCGGGGGAATGGCGGGAGCTGCCGCCCCTTGTCGAAAACGGCCTCAGCCGGGGCGCTGGCGTTCGGCGACGAAGCGGATGAAGTCGTCCTTGGGCATCGGCCGGGCGAAGTAGTTGCCCTGAAACCGGCGGCAGCCGTAGCGCTCCAGGATCTCGGCCTGACCCTGGGTTTCGACGCCCTCGGCGATGACGTCGAGCCCCAGATGGCGCGCCATGCTGACGATGGTCTCGACGATGGCGGCGTCGTTGCTGTCCTGCTCCAGGTCGCGGACGAACGCCGAGGCGATCTTGAGGTCGTCCAGCGGCAGGTGTTTCAGATAGGCCAGGGATGAATACCCCGTTCCGAAATCGTCGATGGAAAAACTCACGCCGAGGTTCTTCAGGCGCCCGATCTGCGCCACGGCGAGGTCGGTGTGGTTGAGCAGCACGCCTTCGGTCAGTTCGAGGCAAAGGCCCGCCGGCGAAACGCCGTTCTCCAGACAAAACTGTTCCAACTGGCTCATCAAGTCGCTGCGCATGAACTGGCGCGGACTGACGTTTACGGAAAGCTTCGGCAGGGTCAGCCCCTTGCCGTGCATCTCGGCAAGGCAGGCGCAGGCCCGCCTGAGAACGATGGCCCCCACCCGCAATATCATGCCGTTCTGCTCGCAGACCGGTATGAACTGATCGGGGGAGATCGCGCCGCGTTCGGGGTGGAACCAGCGGATCAGGGCTTCGGCGCCCACCACCCGGCCGTCGCCGAGCATCTGCGGCTGGTAGTAGACCTCGAACTCGTCGTTGACCAGCGCCTTCCACAGCGCCTTTTCCAGCTCCAGCCGGCCACGGACGACGGCCTCCATGGCGCTCTCGTAGAAGCGGATACCGTCGCGCCCCTCGTTCTTGGCCACGTACATGGCCGTGTCGGCGTGCTTGAGCACGTCGTCCGCGGTGTCCGCGCCGTCCGGAAACGGCGCGATGCCGATGCTTACGGAAACGTGGTGGACGTAGTCGTCGAGCGGGAAAGGCGCCGACAGCAGCTCGCGCACCCGCCGCGCCTGGACGATAGCCCGGCCGGCCGCGACGGAGGCGCTCGGACTGACCGGCGCAAGCAGGACGACGAATTCGTCCCCGCCCAGACGCGCCGCCGCCTCTTCGTCCTCCAGGCAGTTTTTCAGGCGCTCGGCCACCTGGACCAGCAGCCGGTCGCCCATGTGGTGACCCAGGGAATCGTTCAGGGTTTTGAAGTAATCCAGGTCCATGAACAGCAGCGCGCCGAAGGTTCCGCTCCTGCGCGCCGCCTTCATCTGCCGGACGAGGCGCTCGAAGACCAGGCTCCGGTTCGGCAAGCCGGTGAGGGAATCGTAGTAGGCGAGCTGGCGGATTTTTTCTTCCGCGCGCTTGAGTTCGGAGATGTCCGAGGAAATCGCGACATAATGCGTGACTTCTCCGCCGGCCGACCGGACCGCGGTGATCGTTTTGCGCTCGGGATAGACTTCGCCGTTTCGCCGCCGGTTCCAGATCTCGCCCTGCCAGCGCCCCGTCCGCTCCAGGCTCCGCCAGACCTCCCGGTAGAATTCGGCGCCGTGCAGGCCGGACTTGAACAGCCGGGGGTTCTTGCCGACGACGTCCTCCTGCCGGTAGCCCGTGATCCGGCTGAACGCCGCGTTGACCCTCAGGATCCTGCCGTCGGCGGCGGTGATCATGATGGCTTCGTCGGTCTCGAAGGTCGTCGCCGCCAGCCGCAGCTCGGCCTCGACCGCCTCGCGCTGGGTGACGTCGTCCACCAGCGAGGCCACGCCGATCACCGTACCGTCCGGCGTCGTCAGCGGGGTGTTATACCATTCGCAGCGTATCGTGCGGCCATCCGCCGTCAGGTTGCCGGTGACGCTGCGGTTTCCGGACCCTCCCAACACCTCCCGCCACGTCTCATGCACCCGCTCCGTCACGTCCTGAGGAAATAGTATGCCGGCGGACCGGCCTAACATCCGGTCTGCGCCGTAGCCGAACATCCTTTCCGCCGCGGGATTCCAGCGCCTGACGATGAAATCCAGGTCCCACTCGATCACCGCCAGCGGGAGGTGCTCGACGTGAAGGCGCAGCCTTTCCTCGGATTGCCGCAGCGCCTGCCCGGACTCCCACCGCTCGGTGACGTCCTGCAGCGTACCTTGCAGCACCGGTCCCGAATCTCCCCGCCGCCCCGTGAGTTCGGCCTTGAAGTTCACGTGCCGGACCGCGCCGTCCACCCGCTTCACCCGCAGCGGATGTTCGACCCCAAGCGCGTCTTCCCGTCCCTGCCGCAGCGCGGCATCGATCACCCCGCGGTCTTCCGGCGCGAACATGGCGGCGAACGCATGAAAACGGCGAGGAGCCTCCCGGTCGGGGGTGAGTCCGAAAATCCGGCAGACTTCTTCCGACCACGTCATATGATCCGCCGCCGGGTTGTAGACCCAGCTTCCGACCCGGGCGAGGCGCTGAGCCTCCGCCAACCGGCGCCGTTCAGCCTTGGCGATCCGCGAAGACAGCCACAGGCGCTGGCGGCTCACCTCGAAGCCGAGCGCGCCCATGGTGATCAGCAGCGTGATGGCGATGGCGGCCATGCGGTAGGCCGCTACCCGCTCCCGCCGCACCGCGCCGTCGATATCCAGGCCCAAGGCGGCAAGGACTTCCGCGGTGTCCGTATCCCGCACCGCCGCGAACGCGGAAACGGTGTCCTTGCCGCCCTCACCGGAAAGACCGACCACCAGCGACCGGCCGCTGGCAAACAAGCCGGCCAGGACCTGCGCGTGTTCGGCATACGGCCACCGGTCCTCGGCCCCTTCGGCTCCGCTCAGGAAGAGCCCTGCGTCAGCCGTGTTGGAACCGATGGGGCGGACCGCCCTGCCCTCGTCCGGAACAAGCAGATACAAGCCTTTGAGTTTTGGGTCCGCGGCATCGATACGCCGCAATTGGCTGGCAAGCCAGCGCTCCTCCCTTTCCCTTACCTCCGCGGTCCCCGTGCGGACATGGCGAATCCGCTCCGGGTTGATCGACGCCGCCACGGTTTCGGCCTGGATCGACAGCTCGCGCCTGACCCCCCGGTCGGCGGCGTGGCCGAAAAACTCCGTCAATACGAATGCGGCTCCAAACACGACCGACGCAATCAGGACGAGCCTGAGGCCAAACCCCGTTTCGGAACTGAGTTCTTCCACTGTAACCGGAAGCTCGCCACTGCGGCGGTAATGGAGCCAAATGCCCGAGGTCATCGCCAGCATGCAGATGCCTCGCAGCAGCGGAGTTGACGGCACGGCCGCGGACGGCTGCGCCAGGTCTGCGCCATCCGGCGGGAAGAAAAACGCTACAGGCGCGGCGATCCCCAGGCTTGCGGCATAAAGGCCCATCGCAAGAGCCGCGGCACCGAGGGCGAGGTCGTATTGCCTCGGCGTCGTTCGCGCCGCAAGACCAAGCGCCCCGGCCGCTGCCAGCGCGCCGGTCACCCCGAAGGCGTAACGCACCGCTACGCTCAGGGCAAGCCCGTCAGCACGCCAGCCTCCGCCGGCGACAAACAGGGCCGCAAGGATTGGATGAATCCACCACGCGGACAGCCGGACACCCTGGCTGGCCAAGCCCTGGATGCCGAAATTAAGCAGGCAGAGAAAGGATATCGTCAAAACCGCCAGCCGCGCCCAGGCGAATACCAGATGGTCGCCCAGGGAGAAAGCGAACAAATCCAGCCACTCATTGGCGCCGTGAGCAATACCGAACATCCCCAGCCACAGCCACGGCAGGCGCTGGCGGGCTCGGTCATGAATCGCCCCGCAGACGGACGCCAGCAGGATGAATGACAGGCCGTAGAGGAAATAGATCAGGTCCGGCTGTCCGTATGGCAGGCCCATGCCCATCAAATCCCGTCTACCTGGAAAATGCCGGCATCAACGCACCGACGCCCTGAACCGCTCCATCCGCCCGAACATGACCGCCCTCAGGCGTTCCCGCCCTATCGTATGCTTGAGGCTCGCGCCCATGCCGGCGACCTGGTCCGTCGATGTGCAGTGGCTGTAAAACACCAGGCTTCCCTGGCGGTAAGGCAGGATGCCGAGCACCATCTGGCTGGAATTGAAGGAATGGCCGACATAGAAATCGCGCACGACAACGACGGCGCCGCCGTCCGTGCGCTGGATCATCTGGTGAACCAGGATGGCAGTGGGGCGCCCCTCCACCTTGCGCTCGACCCATTGCAGCGTGCTGACCGCGCCTGAAGGCGATGCCGACGGAAATTTCAGCAAAGCCGTCTGCAACTCGGGCGAGTACTGCCTCAAGGCCTCGCTTTGCTCCGTGAGTATCCTCAACTCCGCGGCGACGTCCAAGGGGTTTCCGTCGGCACGGGCGTATGGTGCGATGGCGTCCGGACCGTCTTTGCGGTAGCTCTCCAGCCGCCGCCACAGAAGTTCGCGATAGCGGCGCGACACCGCGCGCAGCTTCTCCGCCTCGGACGCCTGCGCCAATGTCCGGCTCAGCGCCCTGAACCCCTCGATTTCCGCCTCCGAGAGATTGAATTCCGGGCCGGGTTCGGCTTCGCTCAAGGCTTCCGCCTCCTCGATGTCGGACGGCCCGAATTCGAATCTCTCCAGCGCCTCCGGCCCCTGGCCCGGGAGGATCGTGCCGGTGGCCATGACTTCAGGATCCCCCACCAGCAGAGCGCCGTTCTGGATCGCCGTGAGCAGCCGCTCAGGAGGGGCGTCGACGTACATGGCCAAACCGGCGGCAAGGGTCTTGTCCGTCGGTTCGCGGACGTCGTAAGCGATGATTTCGCCCTGGCCGAGGCCGGAATCGTCGGCGATGCCCAGCATCGCCGTTGCCGGCGGGGGCACCCTGGAGGCGGCCGCTTCGGCGGCGAACGCCGGCAGGACTGCCAGCACCAGCATCGGCAACTGCTTGAGCAAATTGGATTTCCGAAAAACCGGCATCGTTCGATCCTCGTTTCCGCCACCTTCGTGCCAGGGTCCGCCGGGTGCCCGCCCAGATGCTGCCCGCAGGCGGCTATGGCGCGGGGAAAAGGGGCTCCCTTCGCGAATGGTATCCTTAAGACACAAGAACAAAATGAAAGTGCGCCACAATCATGTACAAGTGTTCAAAACTCCGGAAACTGCTCCGCGACCACCTTTTCGCCATCCTGGGCTGGATCGTCTGGCTCATCCTTCAACTCAGCGGCCACCAGTTCGGGCACGGCGACAGCCTAGCCGCGCTGGCCAGCGGGTCTGCGCTGACCTTCGGCATCATGCTCGGCTGCGTTTTCTCGGTGGTCCGGCATGCCGACGAGCTGGCCGAATTGCTCGACGAACCCTATGGCACGCTGGTCCTGACCCTGTCGGCCACCGCCATCGAAGTCAGCCTGATGCTGATGGCCATGGCCGGCGGCGGTCAAAATCCCGCGATGCTGCGCGACACCATCTTCGCCACCCTGATGGTGGTACTCAACGGCATGGTCGGCGTGTCCCTGGTCAGCGGCGGCTGGATCAACGTCGAACAGTCGTTCAACCTGCGCGGCGCGCTGTCCTTCCTGCATCTCATCACCCCGCTCTCGCTGCTGCTCCTGGTGCTTCCGAACTATACCCGCAGCACCGACGGACCGACCCTGGCCCCCGTCCAGGAAGCGTTCCTGGGGCTGTTGTGCCTCCTGTTATACGGGCTATTCCTGCTCATCCAGACCGGCAGGCACCGCTCCTATTTCGCCAATATGAGCGCCGTCTTCGACCACGAGCCGGAGGAAAACGGCGATGCCGCGGCGCCGCGTCCGCGCCGCGGCGCCATCGTCCAGGCGGCGCTTTGCCTGTTGGCCACACTGCTGCCCATCGTCCTTCTCACCGAGCACCTTGGATCGGTTATCGACTTCGCGATCGAACAATCCCATACGCCAGCCGCTCTCGGCGGGCTGGTGGTCGCGGCCCTGGTGCTGCTGCCAGAAGGCGTCGGCGCCCAACGGGCCGCGGCGCTGAATCTGATGCAGCGGGCGGTCAACATCTGCCTGGGATCGGCGCTCGCCACCATCGCCCTGACCGTACCGACCATCCTGGTGGCCGCCAGTCTTCGACAGCACTCGCTGACCCTCGGCCTGGACGGCACTCAGGAAACCCTGCTCTACGCCACCCTGCTGGTATCGATGATGACTTTCGTCAGCGGGTCGGCCAACGTCCTGCAAGGCATGGTTCACCTGATGCTGTTCGTCGCCTACCTGTTTTTCGTGTTCGTCCCCTAAAAAAGCGGCAGTCCGTCCCTTACAGAAGCCTTCAACAAAGCCGTTGTACAATCGGCCGCGCCCGAGGCAGGCGGAGGCGGCACCGAACACGGGCAGACAAAAACCTCACCGGCACTATATAATTGGCGAATTTTTTTCCAACCCCAGAAGTATCGACATGACTGATTTATCGCGTTACCGAAACATAGGCATCTTCGCTCACGTCGACGCGGGCAAGACCACCACCACCGAGCGGATTTTGAAGCTCACCGGCAAGATCCACAAGATCGGCGAGGTGCACGATGGCGCCGCGACGACGGACTTCATGGAGCAGGAGCAGGAACGCGGTATCACGATTCAGTCCGCGGCGACCACCTGTTTCTGGAAGGACCACCGCTTCAACATCATCGACACCCCCGGACACGTCGACTTCACCATCGAAGTCTACCGTTCGCTCAAGGTCCTCGACGGCGGCATCGGCGTGTTCTGCGGTTCCGGCGGCGTCGAACCGCAGTCGGAAACCAACTGGCGCTACGCCAACGACTCCGAAGTCTCGCGCGTCATCTACGTCAACAAGCTGGACCGGATCGGCGCCGACTTTTTCCGCGTGGTCAAGCAGATCAAGGATGTCCTGGGGGCCTATCCGCTGGTCATGACCCTGCCGATCGGCCGCGAGGAAAGCTTCGTCGGCGTGGTCGACCTCCTGACCCGCAAGGCCTGGATCTGGGACAACTCCGGCGACCCGATGAACTATGAGATCAAGGACGTGCCCGCCGACATGGCCGACGAGGTCGAGCAGTGGCGCGCGGACCTGGTGGAAAAGGTCGTCGAGCAGGACGACGAGGTCATGGAAAAGTACCTGGAAGGCGAGGAACCGGACGTCGATACCCTCAAGCGCCTGATCCGCAAGGGCACCATCAACCTGGACTTCTTCCCCACCTACTGCGGCTCCTCGTTCAAGAACAAGGGCGTGCAGCTGGTGCTGGACGCCGTGGTCGACTATCTGCCCGACCCGACCGAAGTCAAACCGCAGCCCGAAGTGGACCTGGAAGGCAACGAAACCGGTAACTACGCCATCGTCGATCCGGACCGCCCGCTGCGGGCCCTGGCGTTCAAGATCATGGACGACCGTTACGGCGCCCTGACCTTCCTGCGCCTGTATTCGGGCCGGCTGGAAAAAGGCACAACCGTCCTCAATACCTTTACCGGCAAGACCGAGCGCATCGGCCGCATCGTGGAGATGCACGCCAACTCCCGCAACGAGCTGGACTCCGCCCAGGCCGGCGACATCGTGGCCGTGCTGGGCATGAAGAACGTGCAGACCGGCCACACCCTGTGCGATCCGGACAAGCCGGCCACCCTGGAGCCGATGGTGTTCCCGGACCCCGTCATCTCCATCGCGGTATCGCCCAAGGACAAGGCGGGCAACGAGAAAATGGGCGTCGCCCTGGGCAAGATGGTGCAGGAAGACCCGTCCTTCCATGTAGAAACCGACCAGGAATCCGGCGAGACCATCCTCAAGGGCATGGGCGAACTCCACCTCGACATCAAGGTGGACATCTTGAAGCGCACCCACGGGGTGGAAGTGAACGTCGGCAAGCCCCAGGTGGCCTACCGTGAAACCATCACCAAGCGCGTCGAGGACGAATACGTCCACAAGAAGCAGACCGGCGGTTCGGGCCAGTACGCCAAGATCAACTACATCATCGAGCCCAGCGAACCAGGCACCGGCTTCCAGTTCGAATCGACGGTGACCGGCGGCAACGTCCCCCGCGAATTCTGGCCGGCGGTCGAAAAAGGCTTCAAAGGCATGCTCGGCAAGGGCGTCCTGGCGGGCTACCCGTGCGTCGACTTCAAGGTCAACCTGACCGACGGCGGCTTCCACGCGGTGGACTCCTCGGCCATCGCCTTCGAAATCGCAGCCCAGGCGGCCTTCCGCCAGTCCGTGCCGAAAGCGGCGCCGCAGCTGCTGGAGCCGATCATGAAGGTGGACGTGTACACGCCGGACGCCCATGTCGGCGACGTGATCGGCGACCTCAACCGCCGCCGCGGCATGATCAAGTCCCAGGAAGCCGGCGTGACCGGCGTGCGCATCAAGGCCGAGGTTCCGCTGTCCGAAATGTTCGGCTACATCGGCGACCTGCGCACCATGACCTCCGGCCGCGGCCAGTTCTCCATGGAGTTCTCGCACTACATGCCGTGCCCGAAGAACGTAGCGGACGAAGTCATCAAGGAAGCCCAGGAGCGCGCGGCCAAGAAATAACGGCCCGTACGTCTTTTTACGGCAGAGGCCGCCTCGCGCGGCCTCCTCGGCCTTAGCTTGCGCCGGCTTGGCCCCCGGTTCGCGGCTTTCATCCCGTGCCGCCCTCTCTATCCTTCCGCTCCCGGCCGTTGTAACTTAATGACGGCATCCGCCCACCCAAAAAACAGGGGAAAATCATGAGCAAAAAGAGCATGGCCGACTGGTGGAAAGAGAAGCGGACGACCGAGGAAAGGAAAAAGACCGGACAGGCCGACTTCGAGGACGTCGAAGCGCTCTACGACCGGCTCGGCCGGGAACCGGCGGTGGATGCCTCGCTCGAGGCGATCCGCAAGGAAATGGCTGCGGTCTACCGCGACATGCGCGCGGGCCGGATCGACTGCAACGACGGCACCCGCTTGGCCTATGTTCTCGACATGCTGCGCAAGACGCATGAATCCAACGTCGTGAAAAACCGGCTGGGCGCTCTGGAAAAAGCCATGGGCGTGAAATCCGACACCGGTCCGGAATGGCTGGGACTGCCGTTCGGCAATTCCGACTGAAGGCGCGGCCGGCAAGCGCGAGCTGACGCAAATACCCACTGACGCGACCGGGCGCACGACGCTCTCTCCCCACCGACTCTTCAAGAACCTGCCACCATGTGCGGCATCGCCGGCCTGTTCAACACCCGCGCGCCCGTCGACGGAACACGACTCGAAAACGCGGTAGCCAGGCTGGCCCATCGCGGCCCCGACGACCGGGGCGTGTTCCTCGACGGCCGCTTCGGCATGGGACATACCCGCCTTTCGATCATCGACCTGGCGGGCGGCCACCAGCCGCTGTTCTCGGAAGACCGCAAACTGGCGCTGATCGCCAACGGCGAAATCTACAATTTCGTCGAGCTGCGCGAAGAGCTGGAAGCCCTAGGAGCCCGCTTCCAGACCCATTCGGATTCGGAGGTGATCCTCCACGCCTACCTCGCCTTCGGGGAAGGGTTTCTCGATCGCATCCAGGGCATGTTCGCCTTCGCGCTGTACGACACCGCCGAAGGCCGGCTGATCCTGGCCCGCGACCGTTTAGGGATAAAGCCGCTGTTCCTGACGCAGCAGCCCACCGGCATCGCTTTCGCCTCTGAAATCAAGGCCCTGCTGCCCCTGCTCGACCGCCCCCCGGAGATCGACCCGCAAGGGCTGGCCCAGTATTTCCAAAACCAGTTCTCCACCGGCGCCACCACGGTCCTGCAAGGCGTGGAGCGGGTGCTGCCTGGCGAGGCCGTGATCGTCGAAGCCGGCAGAGTGACCCGCCGCTTCCGCTACTGGTCGCCCTTGAGCGTACGCAGCGAAAACCTTTCCTTCGACGAAGCGGCTGCGCGCTTCGATGCGCTGATCGAACGGGTGATGGTCGAGCACATGCGCTCGGACGTGCCGTTCGGGCTGTTTTTGTCCGGCGGCGTCGATTCTTCCCTGCTGCTCGCCCTGCTTGGCCGGTACTCCGACCAGCCCATACGCACCTTCTCGGTCGGTTTTCCCGGCACCTCGCTGACCGACGAATTGCCGCTGGCCGAAGGCCTGGCCAAGCGTTTCGGCAGCCGCCACCGCGAGATCCGGCCCGCTCCGAAAGACATCTTCCATAGCCTGCCGCTGACGGTATGGGCGGCGGACGATCTGATGCGCGACAACGCCAACCTGCCGACCGCGCTGCTGGCCAGGGCCGCCGGCGAGGAACTGAAGGTGGTGTTTTCCGGCGAGGGCGGCGACGAGGTGTTCGCCGGCTACGGCCGTTACCGGGCCTCGACGTTCGAACGGCTGTTCAAGGGCCTCTTGGCGCCCGGCTCCGGCGGTTTCCGCACCCGCGGCAGCTTCCGCGGCCGCTGGCCCAAGACGCTGTTCCGCCCCGCCC
Source organism: Pseudomonadota bacterium (assembly GCA_040753975.1). Taxonomy (GTDB): domain Bacteria; phylum Pseudomonadota; class Gammaproteobacteria; order Methylococcales; family Methylococcaceae; genus Methylococcus. Next base: position 28,942 of record JBFMDC010000007.1, on the reverse strand, counting down.
TGCTGGCCGCCTCGCAACACGCCCGGCGCCCGGTGCTGGAGTCCTGGCGCGAGACGCCGCGCCAATGGAGCGATCTGCAGCGGATGCAATACGTCGACCTCCGCCACGCGCTGCCCGACAACCTGCTGGTCAAGGCCGACCGCATGCTGATGGCCTGGGGCGTGGAGGGACGGGTGCCGTTCCTGGACCACCGCATCGTCGAATTCGGCCTGGGCCTGCCCGACCGGCTCAAGGTCGAGGGACGCCAGGGCAAGCTGTTCCTCAAGCGCTGGGGCGAACGGCTGGTGCCTGGGGAGCGGCTCTACGCCAGAAAGCGGGGCTTCCACGTCCCCTTGAGCGAATGGCTGGACGAGCCTTTCCTCAAACGGCTGCACCGAATCCTGCCGGAGCACCCGGCGCTTATTCCCTGGTTCAAGCCCGACGGCATCCGCGCGCTGATCGCCGGCTGCCGCGGCGAGCGCCAGGGCAGCGCCATGCTCTGGGCCGTCATCCAGTTCGCGATCTGGCACCGGCTGTTCATTTCGGGCACAGGGGAGCGTCCGGCGGCCCTGGCCGATCCCCTGGACATCCTGCTGAGCTGAACCCATGAGCCTTTCCGAAACGTCCGTTCCTCGCCGCCTGGCCATCTTCGCCTCCTTCTCCGGTCAGGGCGGCGTGGAGAAGATGATCGCGAACCTGGCCGCCGGCTTCCTCGATCGGGGCGTCGCCGTCGATCTGGTGCTGGCGCGCGCGGAAGGGGAGCATCTCGACTCGATCCCGGCAGGCGTGCGCATCGTCAAGCTGAACGTCCGCCACACTTTGACCGCGCTGCCGGGCCTGGCCCGATACCTCCGGGAGGAGAAGCCGGACGCCATCCTCGCCGCCAAGGACCGCGGCATCCGGGTCGCCCTGCTCGCGCGCCGGCTGGCCGGCTCGAAGGCCCGGCTGGTGGGGCGGCTGGGCACCACGGTCTCGGCCGCGCTCAAAGGCAAGGGCCGGTTGCGGGAACTTACCTGGTATGCCGGCATGCGGCTGTTTTATCCGCATATGGACGCGATCGTCGCGGTCTCGCAAGGCGTCAAGGACGACATCGTCGGCATCACCGGCCTGCCCTCTGAGCGAGTCCGGGTCATCCGCAACCCCGTCATCACCCCGGAACTGGAACGGCAGGCCGCCCTGCCTTGCGAACATCCCTGGCTGAACGACTGGTCCGTGCCCGCGATCGTCGGCATGGGCCGGCTGACCCGGCAGAAGGGATTCCCCGATCTCATCGCCGCCTTCAGCCGGCTCCGCCAGGATCGCGTCTGCCGGCTCGTCATCGTCGGCGAGGGAGCAGACCGGGAAAAACTGGAGCGGCTGGCGGAGGAACTCGGCGTGCGCGGGGACGTGAGCTTCACCGGCTTCCTGGCGAACCCGCACGCCCTGATTGCGCGCTGCGGCCTGTTCGTGCTGTCCTCGCTGTGGGAGGGTTCGCCCAACGCCCTGACCGAAGCGATGGCCCTGGGCCGGCCGGTGGTCTCGACCGACTGCCCGAGCGGGCCGGCGGAATTGCTGGACGGTGGCAGATACGGGCCGCTGGCGCCGGTCGGCGATGTCGAGGCGCTGGCCGCGGCCATGGCGCATGCGCTGGATCACCCCCTGCCGGCAGAAAGCTTGCGTCAGGCGGTGGCCGAATACACGCAGACCATCAGCGCGCAGAAATACCTGGAAGCCTTAGGGATCGAACCATGAACAGGCCGTAAGGCCCTGTTCCAGATCGGGATAGCGCAGCTCAGGACAGAGTTCGCGCAGCATCCGGCCGTTGTCGAGCCGCTTGGACTCATCGAGAAACGACAGCATGGCCGGGCTCAGGACGCGCCTGGCCTCCTCCAGGGAAATCGCGGGCGGCCGCGGCAGACCGAAGCGGTCGGCGAGAGAATAGAAATAATCGGTCATGGTGGTGGGATGCCCGTCGCTGACGTTGTAGACGCCTTCGGCTGCAGGCCGCCTGCCGGCGGCGAAACACACTTCCGCCAGATCGTCGGCATGGATGCGGTTGGAATAGGGGCTCTCCTCCTCGCGTACGACGGGAATTCCTAAGCGTATGCGCTCCAGCGGCAAACGCCCCGGCCCGTAGATGCCAGGCACCCGCAGGATCACCGCAGTGACGCCGTGCCGGCGGCTCCAGGCCGTAAGCGCCTGCTCCGCCGCCCAGCGCCGCCGGGAACGCCCGGTTTGAGGGTTGGGGGGCCGGTCCTCGCCCACCCAGTCCCCGCCGCAATCGCCGTACACACCGCTGGTGCTGATGTAGACCAGCTTCTCGGGCGGGTGCGTTGCCGGCAAGGCTTCGAGCAAAGCCGCCAGCCGCGGATCGTCCTCGCCCGAAGCAGGCGGAGGGGCGAGATAATACAGCTTGGTCCAACCGCCCTTCAGACCGGCCAGGGAATCGGGTTTGTCCAGATCGCCGCCGACCGCGGCGATGCCTCGCCCCGCCAGCCGCGCCGCCGTTTCCGCCGAACGCGCCAGGCCGTGGACCCCGTGCCCCTCGGCCAGTTCCAGCCGGGCCACCCTCTGGCCGATGTCGCCGCAGCCGACGATCAGGACCCTTCGCGCCAAGGCCTTCAAATCTTGAGCACGGTGTCGCGGTAATACCGCAGCTCCGCGATGGACTCGCGGATGTCGTCCAGCGCCCGATGGGTGCTCTGTTTCTGCAAGCCCTCCTTCAGCGCCGGCGCCCAGCGCTCGGCCAGGATCTTCAGGGTCGACACGTCGAGGTTGCGGTAGTGGAAATAGGCCTCCAGCCTGGGCATGCAGCGGGCGAGGAAGCGGCGGTCCTGGCAGATGCTGTTGCCGCAGATCGGAGATTCGTTCGGCGGCACCCATTCGCCGACGAAACCGAGCGTCAGCCGCTCGGCCTCGGCCTCGTCGACCGGGCTGCGCCGCACCCGTTCGATCAGCCCGGATTCGCCGTGCTGCTTGCGGTTCCAGTCGTCCATGCGGTCCAGCACCGATTCCGGCTGGTGTATCGCGAGCACGGGGCCTTCTGCGAGCACGTTGAGCTGGCTGTCGGTGATGATGGTGGCGATTTCTATGATGGCGTCGTTCTGGGGGTCCAGCCCGGTCATTTCCAGATCGATCCAGATGAGGTTTTGTGCGTCCTGAGCCATGCCGGTTCTTCAAACTGCCTGCGGTCCAAACTTGTCACGGATTTTATCAAAGGCTACCCTCTAGCGCCGTTATCTGAAAATCCATACCAATATCCGCATGAATACCTTCACCACCCTGTTCCTGGCGGCGCTGGCCGTCTCCTCCGGCATGGAATACTGGCTGGCCCGGCGCCAGGCCCGCCATGTGCGCCTGCACCGCGACCAAGTACCGGAAGCGTTCCGGGACAGCGTCTCGCTGGAGGACCACCGGAAAGCGGCGGACTACACCCTGGCCAAGGGGAATCTGGGCGATGTCGGGCGCATCGTCGGGATCGTGATCCTGCTCGGATTCACCCTGGGCGGCGGGATCGACGCCATCGCCGCGTTCTGGAACGGTTTCGGGCTCGTGCCGATCGCCACCGGCGTCGGCGTAGTCCTGACGACGCTGCTGGCATCCCAGTTGCTCGAGCTGCCGCTCAGTCTCTACCAGACCTTCCGGATCGAGGAGCGCTTCGGCTTCAACCGCACCACGCCGCGCCAGTTCGTTATCGATCTGGCCTTGCAGACCGCGCTTTCCGTCGTCATCGGCGCACCCTTGCTGGCGCTGATCCTGTGGGTAATGGAAGCGCTGGGCGCGCAGTGGTGGATCATCGCCTGGGCCATCCTGATGGCGTTCTCGATCCTGATGAGCTGGGCCTTCCCGACCTTCATCGCCCCCTTGTTCAACAAATTCACCCCGCTCGCTGATGCGACGCTCAAGGCGCGCATCGAGGCCCTGCTCGAACGCTGCGGCTTCCACGCACAAGGCATCTTCGTGATGGACGGCTCCAAGCGCTCCGGCCACGGCAACGCCTATTTCACGGGGCTGGGCAACAACAAGCGGATCGTGTTCTTCGATACCCTGGTCGACTCGCTCAACCACGACGAGATCGAGGCCGTGCTGGCCCACGAGCTTGGCCATTTCAAGCGCCGCCACGTGCTGAAGATGCTGGCGGGCACTTCGCTGGTGACGCTGGCCGGCTTCGGCCTGCTCGGCTGGCTGAGCGGCGAAACCTGGTTCTACCAGGGCCTCGGCGTCAGCGAACCATCCAATGCCATAGCTTTGCTGCTGTTCATGCTGGTGTCGCCGGTGCTCTCGGTCTTCCTGCAGCCGCTCATGGCCTATGTGCAGCGCCGCTACGAATTCGAGGCAGATGATTTCGCCGCCGGGCAAACCCGGACCCGCTATCTGGTCAACGCCCTGGTGAAGCTCTACCGCGAGAATGCCAGCACCCTCACGCCGGACCCGCTGTATGCCGCCTTCCACTACAGCCATCCCCCCGCCGCGATACGCATCGACCATCTGGCCGCGAAAATCTAGCGGCGGCCCTTGCCGTCATGGAGGAGGTCCGTAAAGGAAGGGTGGTCTGCCATCTCGGCAAAGGGCTGGCGGTGGAGGACGAAACCGGGCGTATCGTGCTGTGCCACACCCGGCGGCGGCTGGGCGATGCCGCCGTCGGCGACCATGTGAGGTGGGAGGCCTGCGAGGGCGATCAGGGCCGGGTGCTGGAAATACTGCCGCGCCGCTCCAGCCTGCTCAGGCCCGCCTACGGCGGCCGAATTCGCGTCGTCGCGGCCAATCTGGACCGGGTCTTTGTGGTCCTGGCGCCGGAACCCGAGCCGGACTGGCTGCTCGCGGACCAGATCCTGGCGGTATGCGAATGCCGGCATATCGCGGCCGCCCTCATTCTCAACAAGATCGACCTGGCGGGCGCGTCCGCCCTGGCTAGCGCCTTGCACGACTACGAATCCGCCGGCTACCAGGTGTTCCGCATCAGCACCCGGACCGGAGCGGGGCTGGACGCGCTGAAATCCGTCCTCCATTCCGACTGCAGCATGCTGAGCGGCCAGTCCGGCGTGGGAAAATCCTCGCTGACCAACGCCCTGCTGCCGGAGCGGAACCTGCGGGTCGGCGAACTCTCCGCCCACAGCGGCCTGGGCCGCCATACCACCACCTCGGCGACGCTCTACCCTCTGCCCGGCGGCGGCGAACTGATAGACAGCCCCGGCGTGGCGGTTTTCGGGCTGGCTGAGGTAGCGCCAGCCGAACTCGCACAGGCCTACCGCGACTTCCGCCCCTATCTGGGGAAATGCCGCTTCAACGACTGCCGCCACGTGACGGACAAGGGGTGCGCGGTACGCGAAGCCGTCGAAGCGGGAATGCTTTCACCGGCCCGCTACGAACGCTACCTCAAACTGCTGAAGCGGGCAGGGACGGAGGAGTTCAGCGGCGCCTAAAGAATCATTGCCGGGAGAAAAGGACATTGCAGGCGGTCTGGACCTGCTGGGCGGCGAAGGCGCTGGATACGTCTTCGCCGTATTTCAGGATGCATTCTGTCGGCGTCCCTTCCAGCGGCTCGTCCACGGAAAGGCTGTCAGGAAAGTCCGCGAGACAGATTTTCATGATTTCACGAGCCACCTGGTCGTTTTTCACATCCTCCATGCCGTAGAGGATGCATTCCCAGTAGTTCGATGGCCCGGTGAGCCCCGCCGCGGCCAACGCCGGACTGAGCAACAGCAATGAAAGCGGTGGTCGGATTCGGGACAGCACGGGCGGACGTTCCGTCATCAGGGACAACAACAATGATACCATTGGCAATCAAGCGGGTACGCGGCGGGTGACCGCCAGGCATCCTGGCTACACTTTAGATTTCAATACCGGACCCTCTCCATGACGCAGCCGACGGCAGAACTCGTTTCCATCGTCCACGACAAGGTTCCCAACCGGATTCGCTTCCGGGTGCCGCTCATCCGGTACCGGCAGACCTACGCCGAAATCCTCAAGCAGTCGATCCTCAAGGACTCGGCGGCCAAAGGTATCTACCACGCCGAGCCCAACATCACGACCGGTACTCTGCTGGTCAAGTATCATCCGGCTATTCACAGCGAGGCCCAAGTGGTGGAACTGGTGCGCTCGACCGTGGAAAACCTCTCGACGGGAAGCATAGAAATCTCGGCCAAGCACAAGAATCCCCGCATCGGCAAGATGAGGCCAGGGGCGTTCTTCACCCGCGAACTGGTCGTGAGCATCGTCGGCAACGTGGTGGCCGGCCTCATTCTTGCCTTCGTCGCCACCCGATGAGGGGATGGCTCATCTGCGCAGGAGGCGCTTCACGGCCTAACTGGGTGAAGACCCGGCACAGATAGGCGGCCATCTGCACAGAATCGCTCCAACTCCGCAACAGACCGTTCAGCGCCGATGGCGCGGTAAAGGCTTTGCGGGAACAGGCGGATCACCGCGCCGCCGACTACCCGCCATCCGGCCCCGCGCCGGTGTCTACGGAACGGAGCCATCTTGGGTAGGCTTGATATACACATCCGCGCTTCTGCGCATTTCCGCCACGAACGCGGCGAATTCCTTCTGGCCGGCGCCCCGGGCCAAAGACTGGCGCACGGTCTCCATTCCCTTGTCGGCCTCCGGGGAGGCATCTCCATCCTTGATCGCCGCGAGACGGAGGATGGCCTGGTCGCCATTTTCCAGCGCCACCAAGCTCGGACGGTTCAATTCCCGCGTCCCGAACGCGGCAGTCACGACGGGAGCCGCCACCTCGGAGGCGTCGCGCTTGACCGTGAGCGGTCCGGTGACTTTCCAGTTACGGGCCTTCGCCACTTCCCCCAGGGTCTTGCCCGCTCCGATCTCTTTGAGCGCCGCCTCCGCGATGCCCTGAGTCTTTTGCCGGGCCGCTTGATCACGCAGCCGGGTGACGATCCGGTCGCGCACTTCCGCGAGCGGCTTGACTTCGGCCGGACGATGCTCCTTCAGTCTGAGCACGACGACCTTGTCCGCGCCGACTTCGACGACATCGCTGTTCTTGCCACCCAGCACCTCCTCGCTGAAAGCCGCCTTGCGCACTCCCTCCTCCGCAAAAACACCCTCTCCGTTCTCTCGGGTGAACGGCCCGCTCTCCTCGACCTTCAGCCCCAGCGCTTGAGCCGCCGGCTCCAGTGTATCGGGGTGCTCGAAAGCGGATTCGGTGAGTTTCTGCCCCAGATCATAGAACCTGTTCTCCGCCGCATTCCTGCGAAAGCCGGCGGCCACTTCATCCTTCACCTGGTCGTATGGCTTGGTCGTAGCGGGCACCAGCTCCGTCACCTTGATCAAGTGATAGCCGAAGGACGTCCTGACCGGTTCGGAAACCGCTCCTTGGGACAGCGCCATTGCCGCTTTCTCGAAGTTCGGCTCCATGGCTCCCTTGGTGACTACACCGAGGTCGCCGCCCTTCTCGGCCGAAACCCGATCGTCGGAAGTTTCCTTGGCAACCTTGGCGAAATCCTCCCCTTTGAGCAGACGATCCCGGATCTGATTGATCTTCGCCAGCGCGGCGGGTTCCTCTAAGGGCTTGGCCGAATCCACGGTGACGAGGACATGGCTCACCTTCCGCCGCTCTTCCGTGGTGAAACCGGCTTTTTGCTCCTCGTAGAAATCCTTGAGGTCCTCCTCGGCAGGCTTCACCTCTTTCGCCACATCGTCGAGGCTCAGCGAGAGGTAACTTACGGTAACGGTTTCGGGGGACTGGAATTCGTCCTGGTGCGAACGGTAATACTCTTGGATCGATGACTCGCTCACATCTTCCTCGGCCTTCGCCAGCGGCACCGTCGCAAACTCGATTTCACGCTCCTGGTTCTTCAGGCGAAAAAAGGCCCTCGCCTGCTGTTGGGTGGCAAAAGCGGTGTCGGTAATACCCCGCTGAAACTGCTCCATCAAGAGGGCACGCTTGACCTGCTCGACGAAAACCGGCGAATTCATCCCTTGCGCCGACAGCATGACGTTGTACTTGTCCTTGTCGAATTTGCCGTCGGTCTGGAAATACGGCAGCGTCTGGATGAAGGTACGCACCGCGGAATCGGGGACGGCCAGCCCTTCGCCTGCCGCGGCCTGCGCAATCAGCTCGTCGCGCACCAGCCGCTCCAGCGCCTGCCGTTTCAGCTGCTTTTCGTCGACATCCCCCAGCCCGACCAGGTTGGCCAGATCCTGCTGGTAGGCCTGGACCAGATCACGTTCGAAGAAATCCCGGTCGCCGACGACCGCTACGGGCGCCTCCTTGCCCGAATCGAAATAGTTGTTGATTCCCCAAAAGGCGAAAGGAATACCCACCAGAATCAACATCGCCCAGGCAAAAATACCTTGCGCTTTATCACGAATGGCCTGCAGCATATAACGGTACCGGAATGACTATCGTTGATTGATACGACGAACTAGAGCCAAAAAAAAACCCCGGCGAATGCCTGGGGTTTCGATATGGCGGAGCGGACGGGGCTCGAACCCGCGACCCCCGGCGTGACAGGCCGGTATTCTGACCAACTGAACTACCGCTCCAATGATCTGATTCTCTTGGTGGGTGCTGTAGGGATCGAACCTACGACCCTCGCCTTGTAAGGGCGATGCTCTCCCAGCTGAGCTAAGCACCCCAAGTGAAAGAAAAATCAGTTTACAGCATCTTTGAGCGCTTTGCCACATTTGAATGACGGAATTCTTGCAGCCTTGATGGTGATGCTGCCGCCGGTCTGCGGATTGCGCCCCTGGCGCTCCGCGCGTTCCTTGACCGCAAACGATCCGAACCCGACCAGCGAGACCGTATCGCCGTTCTTCAACGCGCCGGTGATTGCGTCGATCACGGCATCCAGAGCACGACCCGCATCGGCCTTCGTGAGATTGGCTGAATCGGCGATAGCTTCAATCAGTTCCGCTTTATTCATTACTTTCCCCTATTTGAGTTGACTGTACCGCTGCATTGAAAAGCCGGGCCGTACTTCCAGTGGAACCGGCGTTTTCCCCCTAGCTGCCGCACTTTAGCAGCGCCAAAAAAGCCGTGTCAAGGCGCGCAAGCCCCGGAATTCCTCGCCGTCCGGGCTTTCAATGCGCCGTCAGACCACCGGCCGCACCCACCGCTTTCGGAGCACATTCCTCGGCGGGGGGCACCATCCGTTCGGCCGGTTCCGGCAATCGCTGCAAGGCTACGGCCAGAACTTCATCGATCCACCGGACAGGCCGGATATCCAGGTCCTGCTTGATGTTCCGGGGTATCTCGGCGAGATCCTTCTCATTCTCTTTGGGAATCATGACCGTGGTGATGCCGCCGCGGTGCGCCGCCAGCAGCTTTTCCTTCAGTCCGCCGATGGGCAACACCTCGCCGCGCAAGGTGATCTCGCCGGTCATCGCCACCTCCGATCGCACCGGGATGCCCGTGAGGGAAGAAACGAGGGCGGTGCACATGCCGATACCCGCGCTCGGTCCATCCTTGGGTGTCGCCCCTTCGGGCACATGAATGTGGACATCATGCTTCTGGTAAAACGCAGGATCGATACCCAACGCTTCGGCGCGGCTGCGGACTACGGTCACCGCCGTCTGAATCGATTCCTGCATGACCTCGCCGAGCTTGCCGGTGTAAGTCTGCTTGCCGGTGCCAGGCATGACCACCGCTTCGATCGTCAGCAGCTCCCCGCCCACTTCGGTCCAGGCCAGCCCCGTGACCTGGCCGATCTGGTCGCTCTCTTCGGCGCGGCCGAAGCGGAAACGCTGCACGCCGAGGTAGTCGTCCAGATTGCGTGGAGTCACCGATACCTTCTTGTGGCTGGGCTTGAGCAGCAGATTCTTGACCACCTTCCGGCAGATTTTGGCGATCTCCCGCTCCAGGCTGCGAACCCCGGCCTCCCGGGTGTAATGCCGGATGATGTCGCGGACGGCCGCCTCGCTGATATGCACCTCGGCGTCCTTGAGCCCGCAGTTCTTCATCTGCTTGGGCACCAGATAGCGCATCGCGATATTGACCTTCTCGTCCTCGGTGTAGCCAGCAAGGCGGATGATTTCCATGCGGTCGAGCAGCGCGGGCGGAATGTTGAGCGTGTTCGCCGTGGCCACGAACATGACTTCGGACAGATCGAAATCCACTTCCAGATAATGGTCTGCGAAGGTATGGTTCTGTTCCGGATCCAGCACCTCCAGCAGGGCGGATGCCGGATCGCCGCGGAAGTCCATGGCCATCTTGTCGATTTCGTCCAGCATGAACATCGGATTCCGCGTTTTGACCTTGGACAGGTTCTGTAGGATCTTGCCCGGCATCGAGCCGATGTAGGTCCGCCGATGGCCGCGGATCTCCGCCTCGTCGCGGACGCCGCCCAAGGCCATGCGGACATATTTGCGGTTGGTCGCGCGGGCGATGGACTGCCCCAGGGAAGTCTTGCCTACGCCGGGCGGACCCACCAGGCAAAGGATCGGTCCCTTGATTTTCTTGACGCGCTGCTGCACCGCCAGATATTCCAGGATGCGCTCCTTGACCTTCTCGAGTCCGTAGTGCTCGGCTTCGAGAATCTCCTCGGCCTGCTGCAAGTCGTGACTCACCTTGGTGCGCTTCTTCCACGGCAGGTTCACGATCCAGTCGACGTAGTTGCGGACCACCGTGGCTTCGGCGGACATCGGAGACATCAGCTTCAGCTTGTTGAGCTCGGTTTCCGCCTTGGTGCGGGCCGGCTGGGGCATGCCGGCCTTTTCGATCTTCCGTCCCAGCTCCTCCAATTCGTTGGGCACTTCCTCCATCTCGCCCAACTCCTTCTGAATGGCTTTCATCTGCTCATTCAGATAGTACTCGCGCTGGTTCTTCTCCATCTGCTGCTTGACGCGGCCGCGCACACGCCGTTCCATCTCCAGCATCTCGACCTCGCCTTCCATCAGAGTGATCAGCTTTTCCAGCCGGGCCGAGATTGCGCTGTCCTCCAGGATCGCCTGTTTGTCCTCGATCTTGACCGTCATGTGGGCGGCGATGGTATCCGCCAGCCGCGCCGGATCGTCGATCCCCGACAGCGAGTTGAGTACCTCAGGGGGGATGCGCTTGTTCAGTTTGACGTACTGGTCGAAGGCATTGGTTGCGGTGCGCATCAGGACGTCCAGCTCCCGCTCCTCGATGCCGGGGACCTCCCGGATCTCGGACACGCTGGCGCTGTAGTGCTTGTCCGCCAGGCGGATGGCCTCCACCCGGCAGCGTTGGGCTCCCTCCACCAGTACCTTGACGGTGCCGTCCGGCAATTTCAGCAATTGCAGGATATTGGAGAGCGTGCCCACTCGGTAGAGATCCTCGAATCCAGGATCGTCGACTTCCGCGTCTTTCTGCGCCAGCAGCAAGACCTGTTTGCTGTCCCGCATTGCGCTGTCCAGCGCGAAAATCGATTTTTCGCGCCCGACGAATAATGGGATGACCATGTGGGGATAAACCACCACGTCGCGCAAAGGCAGTACCGGCACCCACCGCTCGCCGATCAAATCATGTTCGACGCCTGAATTTTCCATCGGAGCACCCTCTCGATTGTCTTAAGCCACGTAAGTGAGTTGAGGGCGCGGCGCGCAATTACAAGCGTCGTTCATGACAAAATGCGCGCACGCCGGAGAGGAAAAGCGAGGGCAGTATCCCGCGGCAGCCGCTCAATCCGCTGCCGCCGCCTGCTTTTCCAGGCTATTGTCGTAAATCATCAGGGGCTCGCTTTCGCCGTTGATGACTTTTTCGTCGACCACCACCTTGGCAATCTGGTCCGAGGAAGGCAGTTCGTACATCGTGTCCAGCAGCGTATGCTCGAGTATGGTCCTAAGGCCCCGCGCTCCGGTCTTGCGCGCCATGGCCTTGCGGGCGATGGCGCCCAGCGCTTCCTCACGGATTTCCAGGTCGCAGGATTCCATCTCGAACAACCGCCGGTACTGCTTGATCAGGGCGTTCTTGGGTTCGGTCAGGATGCGCACCAGGGCCGGCTCGTCCAGCTCTTCCAGCGTCGCCACCACCGGCAGGCGCCCGACGAATTCCGGAATCAGGCCATAACGGATCAAGTCTTCGGCCTCGACGTCGGCGAGCACCTCGCCGACGTTGCGGCTGTCGTCCTTGCTCTTGACGTCCGCCGCGAACCCGATGCCGCCCTGCTCGGAGCGCGAGCGGATGATCTTCTCCAAACCTGCGAAAGCACCGCCGCAGATGAACAGGATGTTGGCGGTGTTGACCTGCAGGAATTCCTGCTGCGGATGCTTGCGCCCGCCTTGCGGCGGCACGGAAGCCACGGTCCCTTCGATCAGCTTGAGCAATGCCTGCTGCACGCCTTCGCCGGAGACGTCGCGGGTGATCGAGGGATTGTCGGCCTTGCGGGAAATCTTGTCGATTTCGTCGATGTAGACGATCCCCTGCTCCGCCTTTTCGACGTCGTAGTCGCACTTCTGCAGGATCTTCTGGATGATGTTCTCGACGTCCTCGCCGACGTAACCCGCCTCGGTGAGGGTGGTGGCGTCGGCGATGGTGAAGGGCACGTCGAGCAGGCGCGCCAGCGTTTCCGCCAGCAAGGTCTTGCCCGAACCGGTCGGGCCGATCAGCAGGATGTTGCTCTTGGCCAGCTCGACTTCGTTCTTCCTGCCGTGGGTCTGGGCGCGCAGCCGCTTGTAATGGTTGTAAACGGCAACCGAAAGAATGCGCTTGGCCTTTTCCTGGCCGATCACGTATTCGTCCAATACCGCCTTGATCTCTTTCGGCTTGGGCAGCTTATCGGCGCCGGTGGAGGCGCTCTCCTGCAATTCCTCGCGGATGATGTCGTTGCACAGCTCGACGCACTCGTCGCAGACAAACACCGCCGGCCCCGCAATCAGCTTGCGCACCTCGTGCTGGCTTTTCCCGCAGAATGAGCAATACAGGAGCTTGCCGCCGCTGTCTTTGCCGTGTTTATCCTCGCTCATCGCTTTACCTCTTGGTCTTCCGCAGCGGAATCCGCCCTCTGGACGAATTCGCCGCTGCGGCTGGCGCCCCTCTTAAGGGTCCAAATCTATCCGACATTCACGCCGCTGTCACGGCCCGGTGGGTCAACACCTTGTCGATCAAACCATAGCTGACCGCATCGTCTCCGCCCATGAAGTTGTCGCGATCGGTATCGATCTGGATCTTCTCGATGGGCTGGCCGGTGTGGTGGGCGAGAATCTTGTTGAGGCGCTCGCGCACCGCCAGGATCTCCCGGGCATGGATGTCGATATCGCTCGCCTGCCCTTGGAATCCGCCCAGCGGCTGGTGGATCATCATCCGCGAATGCGGCAGGCAGTAGCGCTTGCCAGGCGCGCCGCCGGCCAGCAGCAGGGCGCCCATGCTGGCGGCTTGGCCGACGCAGAGCGTGCTGACATCGGGCTTGATGAACTGCATGGTGTCATAGATGGCCAGACCCGCCGTCACCACACCGCCCGGAGAGTTGATATAGAGATGGATGTCCTTGTCGGGATTCTCGGACTCCAGGAACAGCAATTGCGCCATGACCAGATTGGCCATGTAGTCCTCGACCGGCCCCACCAGAAAAATCACGCGTTCCTTGAGCAGGCGGGAATAAATGTCGAAGGCCCGCTCTCCGCGCGCCGACTGCTCGATCACGATGGGCACCAGTCCGCCCGCCGCGGTTTCGGCCTGTTTCAGGCCCATGTCGCCAAACATCATCGGCCGCCTCACGCTTGGGGTTGCTGCTCAGCGGTGCCGGCGGCGGGCGCCATGAGCTTGGCGAAATCCACGCCTTGCTCGGTCACCGCGGCCTTGGCCAGAATCAGGTCGACGACCTGATCCTCCAGCACCAGGTTTTCGATTTCGCGCATGTTGTTCTTGTCGGAATAGTACCAATTGACGACCTCACCCGGATTTTCGTAGCTCTGGGCCTGCTCTTCGATGGTGGAGCGCACCCGCTTGCGGTCCACGCTGAGCTTGTTGGCATCGATCAGCTTGCTCAGGAGCAGACCGAGCGCCACGCGCCGCTTCGCCAGAGGGGTGTAGCGCTCCTTCAGCGTCTCCAGCTCGACGCCCGGATTTCCCTGTTCAGCAACCTTGTGATAAGGCTGCAGTAGGTCGTTCAGTTCGTCTTCCACCAGGACTTCGGGCAAGGGGAAGGAATTGGCCGCCAGCAAGGCGTCGAGGACGGCCGATTTGGTGCGGACCTTGAGTGTGCGCCGCATTTCGCGCTCCATGTTGCCCCGGACGTCCGCTTTGAACGCCTCGACGTCGCCGTCCACGCCAAAGGCCTGGACAAAATCCGCATCGACTTCCGGCAGCACGCTCTCATTGATCTCGACGACTTCGACATCGAAGGTGGCCGTCTTGCCGGCCAGTTTCTCGTTGTCGTACTCCGCCGGAAATTCGAGATCGAAGCTCATCCTCGCTCCCCGTTCGGCCCCGACCAGCTTGTCCTCGAAACCCGGAATCAACTCCCCGGAACCCGGCACGATGCGGAAATTTTCGACCCGGCCGCCGGTGAAGCTCTCATCACCCAGCTTGCCTTCGAAATGGATCACCACCTGGTCGTTCAAGGCCGCCGGCCGCTCCACGGCACGCCAGGTCCGGCGCTGCTCCCGCAACCGCTGGATCATCGCTTCGAGGTCACCGTCCGTCACTTCGCAGGTGTAACGCAGGCACTGCAGGCTCTCCAGGGGCGCCAGTTCGAATTCCGGCAAGACTTCGAAGTCTGCGATGTAGGAGAGGCCTTCGCCCTCCCCGATGGCCGTCGCCGTGATCCGCGGCATCCCGGCCGGTTTCAGGTTTTCGTCGTTCACGGCCTGATGGAAACTGGACTGGATCAGCTCCGATAGCACCTCTTCCCGCACCTGGGCGCCATAGCGCTTGCGGACGAGACTGGCGGGCGCCTTGCCGGGCCGGAAGCCATCCAGCCTGACCTCGCGGGTCAAGGAGTTCAGGCGCGATTCGACCTTTTCCCGAATCTTCTCTTCGGGGACTTTCACGGTCATTTTCCGGTTCAGCTCGGAGACGGTTTCAACGGACACTTGCATACTCAAAATACCTCGGATTCAACTTGGGCCTGGGTGCGTTCAATCAGGGATGTGCCGGATGCGCCTCACCGCGCAAACACGGATGGCGGATAGGCAGGACAAGGGTGGTGCGAATGGAGAGACTCGAACTCTCAAGGGTTTCCCCACTGGAACCTAAATCCAGCGCGTCTACCAGTTTCGCCACATTCGCAATGAATTCATTGTTCAATTATACTCGCGGCGTCTGGCAAGACGGGCGCCAGGGAAGCGCGGAAATGGCAGACGATTGGGCCGGTTTCGGCAAAAAATCACGCCGTATTATAGGGATTTCAACAAATTTTCACATCCTCCCCGATGCGCCTCCGTTCCGTTCTCGCCGCCGCGCTTGCGCCATTCGTCTGTCTCGCCCTCGCCCTGATCCTCGTCGCCGCCTTCAGCTACCCGCTGGCCCGCCTCAGCGGCGGCGCGCTCGGCATCACCACGATCTTAAGCCGCGGCACCCTGCTGCTGGTCTTCGCCGGCCTCATCCTGGGCGCGCGGCGGCTGGGGATCGGCTGGCGTTCGGTGGGCTTTCCCGCCGGTTATGTCCGATTCGGCCGCCAGATCGGGCTGGGCCTGGGCCTGGGACTCCTGATGCTGGGACTGCACGTCGCCGTGATCATGGCGCTCGACATCCGCGTCTTCAGCGAAATCCAGGCGGCCCGACACCCCTCGGTCCCGATACTGCTGCTCAAGCACATCGGCGTCGCGCTGCTGCTGGCGACCAGCGAGGAACTGCTGTTTCGGGGTTTGACCTTCGCGATACTGGCAAAGTTCGTAAGGCCTGCCTACGTCATCGCCATCACGTCCTTCTATTACGCGCTGCCGCATTTCCTTCGCAGCCGGCTGAAATTGGCGGAGAGCGAATTGAACTGGGACAGCGGCTTCAGGGTACTGGCCGATGCGGTGGGCAACGGCATCGCGGAAGCCGACCTCAGCTCCTTTCTGGCGCTTCTCTGCGCCGGTGTGTTCCTGGGCTGCGTGCGCGCGCGGGTTGCACAGGGCCTCGGCTATTGCATCGGCATCCACGCCGGCTGGGTCTTCGTCATCAAGACCTGCAAGTCTTTCACCTACGACGGCAACGCCGGACCGTTCGGCGTACTGGTGGGTTCCTACGACTCCATCATCGGCTATCTCTCCGCGGGCTGGATCAGCGCCTCTACGCTGCTGTTCCTGTTCGCCACCCGCTCCAGAGCGAACGGCCGATGATGGCAAGCGGCGAAGGTGTCACCAAATACAGGCTGATTTTCACCCCGGCCCCCCCGCCGCCGACGGACCGGATCCGGGAGCTGAACGCCTGGCGCAGCATCATCCGGATGCTGGGTCTCAACGGGCTCGATCCCGCGCGCTACGGCGGTCTTGCCTACGGCAACGTCAGCCTACGGCTGCCCGGCGGCGGCATCCGCTTCCTGATCAGCGGGACGCAAACCGGCGGACGAATTCATCTGACCTCCGGCGACTACTGCGAGGTACACGGCTTCAATCTGGAGGCGAACCAGCTGGAGGCAAGCGGCCCCGTCCCGCCGTCCTCCGAAGCCTTGACCCATGCCGCCGTCTACCGCGCCGATCCGGGCTGGCGCTGCGTCATGCACGCCCATTCCCCCGAAATCTGGCGCCACGCCGGACGCCTCGGCCTCCCGGCCACGCCCCCGGAAATCGAATACGGCACACCGGAAATGGCGCTGGCGATGGAAACCCTGGCCGCCGGACCCGGCGTGCCGCTGATCGCGATGCTAGGCCATGCCGACGGCATCATCGCCTACGGCCGGACGGTCGAAACCACTGCCCAGATTCTGATAGGCTACCTTGCCAGAGCCCTGCAACTGGAGGCCGCCTGAAGGCCAGGGCGGCCGGCAAAAACCTCGCACCCCGGAGCTATCCCATGAGATTCAAGTCCCTCATCGCCTGCGCGACGCTGCCGCTGATATCGGCGACGGCCTCGGCCGCGGCGCTCAGCCATCACGGCGGCCTGATCCTCGACTGCACCCCGCCGCTGTTTTTCGAAGAATCGCCCGCCAACGATTCGACCGTGGAAGTCTTCGACCGGTTTTCCTTCACCGCATCCGACAATACCGACGGCGCCACGCTGAAAATCTGGGTCGACGGCAAGCCGGTCACGCCCGCGATCACGCTTGAGCGAAGCGGACGCCTGAGCGTCGAAGTCCGCCCCGAGGCGCCGATAGGCCAAAGCGGCGCCCGGGTACGAGTACTGGTCAGCGGGTTCAGCAAGGATGGCTGCGAGCGGAACCATGCCTATTATGTACACGTCGGACCCAAGTCCTGACCCGACTTCGATTCCCACAGCAACGTCATCATAAGGACACGACCCATGCGCAAACTGGCCATCGCCCTGCTGCTTCCCGCCGCCGCCCTCGCCGAACCCGCGGTCGCGCCCAATGGGATTTCGCTGCCCGCCGGCTACAAGGAGTGGAAGATGATCGGCGTTTCCTCGCGGATCGAGCAGAATTCCCTGCGCGCGATCCTCGGCAACGATATCGCAGTCAAAGCCGCGCGCGAAAGCAGGACCCATCCCTGGCCGGACGGCGCGATTCTCGTCAAGCTGTCCTGGAAGAAGAGCACCCACGAGCTGTTTCCTTCGGCCGAGGTGCCGGGCGACTTCACGCAAGCCGATTTCATGGTGAAGGACGCCGCGAAGTACGCCTCGACTGGCGGCTGGGGTTATGCCCGCTGGCTGGGACCGGAACAGAAGCCCTACGGCGCGAATGCCGATTTCGCCCAGGAATGCATGGGCTGCCACAGCGGCGCCAAAGCCGCCGATTACGTTTTCACCCATCCGGCGAAACTGCCGTAAGAGCGCAGCCCTCCCGCCGCCCATTTCGAAAAAAATGGCGGCGGGATGACAGTGCGGAGACTCAAAGCCGGCGCGGTCAGCCGCCCACTTTCAGCAGTTCCACCTCGAAGATCAGCGCGGCGTTGGGCGGAATGACCCTACCGGCGCCGTATTCGCCGTAGCCGAGCTCCGGCGGAATGAAAAAGCGGTACCTGGCCCCCGGTTTCATCAGCTGGAGCCCTTCCGTCCAGCCCGGTATGACCCCGTTCAGCGGGAAACTGACGCCATCTCCCGCATCGAAGGTCGAACCATCGGGAAATCCGCCCTTGTAGTTGACCGTCACCGTATCCGTCGCCTTGGGCGGCTCGCCCGCACCCTCGCGGATCACTTCGTACTGCAGGCCGCTGGCAGTGGTGACCACGCCGGCTTTCTGCTTGTTGGCTTCCATGAACTGCTTGGCTTCCACCCGATTCTTCTCTCCGTCGAACGAAGGCCCGCACGCCGCCAGGCCGATTGCGAACAGCGCCGGCAGCAGCCTGCGCCTCCTCGATTTTGCCGCTGAAAACATCCTATCTCCCGTAACGCCGCTATCAAACGACCCCGAAAACCAGTCCGATGACGAACAATGCCCCCATGACCGCAAGCGCCTTGAGCGTGAAACCCGCCACCTTGGCTAGCAGCCGGTCGCGCGCGGCGAGAAAGCGGGCCATGGCATCCAGGTCGCTGCGCTCCAGCCCGGCCGGCGGCAGCCCGTTCACCCCGGCCAGCCCCAGTTCCTCCGCCAGTTGCGCCTTGCGCAGGAAATCGGCCTGCTCGTAAGCCACGCCGCAGTCGAACACGAACTCTGCCAATGCCAGCTCTCCGGCGTCCGTCCGCGCCAGGGACTCGCCCCGCGCCGCCAGATCGAGCAAGCGTTGGCGGGTGTCCGCCGGCAGAACGGCGGCCAGTCCATGAATGCGGTCGGCGAGACTGCTTCCCTTGGCGCCGTAGTCCTGGGCCAGCAGTTTATCGAGCCTGGCGAGGGAGGCGTCGACTACAGTCTTGGAATCCATCACATCCTCACAATCCGTCGCAAAAGGCGGCATCATACTGCATCACCCAAGCCTTCGACGACATGATCCTCGATGCAATCCACCCCGGTTTCGGAAATGGCGAATTCTCGCACGGACTTGCGTGCAAGATGCACCGAATCATCGCGTCCCGACACCAGAGGATGCCATTCCGGCAGGTCCTTGTCCTCCCCCAGCAGACGGTAGGCGCAACTGGCGGGCAGCCAGTGGAACTGGTCCGGCACCTGCCGCAGATCCATGCAGTCGGGCACCAGGCGGAAACGATCCTGGTACCCGGTGCAGCGGCAGGCGGCGATGTCCAGCAAGCGGCAGGCCACGCGGGTATACAGGATCTCGCCGGTGTCCTCGTCTTCCAGCTTGTGCAGGCAGCACTTGCCGCAGCCGTCACATAGCGACTCCCATTCCGCCTGGCTGAGCTCGGCCAGCGCCTTGGCGCGCCAGAAAGGGACCTCCGCCATCAGGGGCCGGCCGGCAAGGCCTTGGGACCGCTCAGGGTGCGCATGAACACCTCGGCATGGTCGATGGAGCGCTCCATCGCCTGGATCAGGCCGGCCACGCCGTGGCTCATGCCGGCCAGCTCGCCTTCCAGAGAGGCGATGGCCTGGGCGTTGAGGTTGTGCTTGAGGAACAGCACCTGGTCCCGGAACACCCGCAGAACGGGATCGATCTTGCCTTCCGCGCGGCGCATGGCGCTCATCAACTGGGCATAGTGCTGCTGGGTCAGCTTCAGCTTCTGCCGGCTCGCCGCCCGCAGGCTGCGGTTGGTGTACTGGTCGAGCTCGTCCTCCCATTCCCGGAACAGCGCCTCGGCCACGTCCTGAACCGCGTCGATCCGGTCGCGCACAGCCAGCGCCTTGGAAGTGGAATAGTCGAATTCGATCTTGAGCTGGCGGTAGACGTCCTCCAGCGCGCCTCCGTCGAATTGGGTCAGGGCGCTGAATTTTTCCAGGGCGGTCTGGAACTGCTCCTTGGCTTCCTCCAGGCTGCCGCGGGCGCTGTCGACCCGCGCCACCAGGATGTCGCGCTTGTGCCGCCCGGCCGATTCGACCATCTGGAAATAGATTTTCTGGAATCTGCCGCCGATCAGCCGGATGATCGGGCTCAGCAGTCCCGCCAAGGTGAGATAATTTCCGCTACCCAAACCCGATTTACGCATCGCAACAACCACTCCGAGAAAACATGTGCCCGGCTCCGACCGGGTATCCGCGGGCGTGCCCGCGGTGATCGCGGATTTTACTCCCAAGACACTCGCCAGGTACAAAAGGCCATGCCCCGCCCCGAAACACCCGCCCTCGCCGCCGACGCCATCATCGAGCTGATCGACCGTCCCGGCCGTCCCATCGTGCTGATCGAGCGCCGCTTCCCGCCGCTGGGATGGGCCATCCCCGGCGGTTTCGTGGACGTCGGCGAAACGGTGGAGCGCGCCGCGATCCGCGAAGCGTTGGAAGAAACCAGCCTCACGGTTAGCCTTCGCGCCCTGCTCGGGCTCTATTCCGACCCGGCGCGCGACCCCCGCGGACATACCGTCACCGCCGTCTACGTCGCCGAAGCCACCGGCGACCCGCAGGCCGCGGACGACGCCAAGACCTGCCGGATCGTCAGCCCGGACGATCTGCCGAGCCCCTTGGTCTTCGACCACGCGAAGGTGCTCGCCGATTACCGCCGGTTCCGCGACCGGGGACAGCCCGCGCCGTTGCGGGTCGATTGAGGAAAACCGCCGAGGGCTTCAAGGCACCAGGCCGCTGACGTCTATCCCTTGCCGCGACGGAAGGCGCCCGATATCCCAGCGCGCCACCGCCCAGTCCAGAATCTCGGCAGGCTGCGCGCCGAGCAATCCCGGCTCCGGCGCAAACCCCAGCAATGCCAGCAGAGTCCCCAGGTTCTCCGACGGCGTAGCCGGGTCCACCGGGCGGGCGCCCGCCTGCTTGCTCAATTTGACGCCGCCGCGGCCGGTCAGCACCGGGATATGGCAGTAGTCCGGCCGCGGCAGGCCGAGGCTTTCCTGCAGCAGGATCTGGCGCGGGGTGGAGTCGAGCAGATCGACACCCCTCAGCACCTCGGTCACTCCCTGCTCCGCGTCGTCGACGACGGTGGCGAGGTGATAGGCGGGAATGCCGTCGCGCCGGCGGACGACGAAATCGCCAACTTCTTTGCCCAAGTCCTGTTCGACCCGGCCTTGGAGGCGATCGTCGAAGCCTATGGCCGCAGCGTCCACCCTGAGCCGCAAAGCGTGTTCGCCGGACGGCGGCTGCGAATGGCGGGTCCGGCAGCGGCCGGGGTAGACCCGGCCGGATGCGGCGAGTTCCCGGCGCGGACAGGTACACGCAAACAGCCGGCCGCCGGCCGCGAGCCGCTCCAGCGCCGCGCGGTAGATTTCGTCCCGAAGGCTCTGGAACAGGACGGCTTCGTCCCACCACAACCCATGGGTTTCCAAGGTACGGAGGATGTCGTCGGCATGGACCTGCCGGCAGCGCAGCCGGTCGGCGTCATCGATGCGTACCAGCCAGACGCCGCCCCGCCGGCGGGCCTCGCAGAAGCCGGCCAGCGCGGTATAGAGCGAACCCAGATGAAGAGGACCGGTGGGAGAGGGCGCGAACCGCCCCCGGTAGGGGGCGGACGGAAGAGGGGGATTCAAGCTGGCGCGGATGGACCGTCAGAGGTTGTGAAAAAAACCGTCACGAGCGGCCCGAGTGCAAGGCGCCCGGAGCGGAGGAACCGGAGTGTACACGAAGTACATGAGAATTCCTCAGTGGAATGCGATGGCACATCCCTGTGCCGCCCACTGTCCGAGCACCGCGCAACGCCGCAATCGGGACGCGCAGTAGGTCTTTTCACACCCTCTCAGCCGAGCTGGCGCTCGCGGATTTCATCCAGGGTCTTGCAATCGATGCACTGGGTGGCCGTCGGGCGCGCTTCCAGCCGGCGCAGGCCGATTTCCACGCCACATGTCTCGCAATAGCCGTATTCGCCGCGCTCGAGGTTTTCCAAGGATTCTTCGATCTTCTTGATCAGCTTTCGTTCGCGGTCCCGCGTACGCAGCTCGAGGCTGAATTCGGATTCCTGGGTGGCGCGGTCGTTCGGGTCAGGGAAGTTGGCCGCTTCATCCTTCATGTGGTGGACGGTGCGGTCCACCTCCGCCATGAGTTCGGATTTCCAGTTCTGGAGTACCCGGCGAAAGTGAGCGACCTGCCCCGGGCTCATGTACTCCTCGCCCTCGGCGGGCTGGTATGGAGCGAAGCTGAACGGGGTTTCGGGGGCTTTGACGTTCGACATCCATTAGCTCCTTGGCCGTATCGGATTAAATCGGCAATAGATAACAGAATGCGCCGGGTCAGGCAAGAATTCCTTGCCCGGCCGTAACCTTGCCTATCGGCGGAAAAAACGGGGAATCGGAGGGACGCGCCGCGGCCCTCCGGAACGTGGATACTCAGGGTGAAACGACGGTCGCCTTCTCGATCACGATGGCCCTCTGGGGAACATCGGTCGGGAACGGGCCACCGGCGCCGGTCGGAACCTTCGCCATCTCGTCGACCACTTCCATACCCTTCACGACCTCGCCGAACACGGCATAGCCCCAGCCCTGCGGGGTCTGGCTCTTATAATTGAGAAAGTTGTTGTCGACATAGTTGATGAAGAACTGCGCCGTGGCCGAGTTGGGGTCCGGCGTGCGCGCCATGGCGACGGTGCCGCGCCTGTTGGTGAGCCCGTTGTCGGCCTCGTTCTTGATCGGCGCATGGGTGCTCTTCTGCTTGTAATCCTGGGTGAAGCCGCCGCCCTGGGCCATGAAGCCGGGAATCACACGGTGGAAGATGGTGCCGTCGTAAAAGCCTTCCTTGACGTAGGCCAGGAAGTTCGCCGCGCTGAGGGGCGCCTTATCGGTGTCGAGGCGGATCACGATATCGCCTACGTTGGTGTGGAGCTGAACTTGGGTCTGAGTCGTCGGGGCAGTCATCTTCTTGGCTTTTCCGGTTTCTTTGGCGATGGAAGTTAAGGGTGCGAAGGCGGCAAACAATGCGGTGGCGAAAACGAGGCGTCGCATGGGATGTCTGTTGAGCATCGGGATACCTGCACAAAGGGGTCGGTCAAATTGCGGGCGGTATTGTATAGGCAAATGCATCCGGGCTCGACAGCTTGCGGCTGGCCGCGCCTTGCCGTTACTCTTTTGCGTTACTTTTTCGGCCATTCGTCCGTTCCGCCACCCGCACCATGCCCCCGATCAAGACGCGATTCGCGCCCAGCCCGACCGGGCTGATCCATCTCGGCAACGCGCGCACCGCGCTGCTCAGCGCCCTCGGGGGCGATGTCTTCGTACTGCGGATCGAAGACACCGACCTGGAGCGCAGCCGCGCCGAATTCGTCGCCGAACTGATCGCCGACCTGCGCTGGCTCGGGTTGGACTGGCAGGAAGGGCCGCGGTCCGCCGAACCCGATCCGCATTGGTTCCAGTCGCGGCGCGGCGAGGTCTACAGGGACTATTACCACGCCCTGGAGGAACAAGGCCTGGCCTATCCCTGTTTCTGCACCCAACTGGAACTTGAGGTTTCGCGCAAGGTGCAGCTGAGCGCCGGCCGCCCGCCGCGCTACTCGGGAAAATGCGCCCATCTCTCGGCGGACGAAATCCGCCGCAAGCGGGAAGAGGGACTGCCCGCGACCCTGCGCTTCCGGGTGCCGAAAAACCAAGCGGTGGAATTCGAAGACGAGGTGCGCGGCCCGCAGCGATTCGCCGGCGAGGACATCGGCGATTTCATCATCCGCCGCGCCGACGGCAGCCCCGCCTTTTTCTTCTGCAACGCCATCGACGATGCGCTGATGGGCATCACAAGGGTTCTACGCGGCGAGGACCATCTCGCCAACACCCCGCGCCAGCTCATGATCCTGGCCGCGCTGGACTTACCCGCGCCCCGCTACGCCCACATCTCGCTCATCGTCGGCGACGACGGCGCGCCGCTGTCCAAGCGCAACGGCAGCCGCAGCATCAAGCTGTTGCGGGAAGAGGGCTATTTCCCCGAGGCCGTGGTCAACATGCTGGCCCGGCTCGGCCACCATTACGACAGCGAAGAACTGCTGGGGCTCGCCGAACTGCGGGCCGGTTTCGACGTCGACCGACTGGGCCGCTCGCCGGCGCGTTTCGACCTGTCCCACCTGGACCACTGGCAGCATCTGGCGGTGCGCGGCGCCTCCGACGAGGCGCTATGGGCCTGGCTGCACACCGAAACCCGGGCGATCGTGTCTGAAGCCCACCGCCTCGATTTCCTGGACATCGTCCGCAGCAACTGCCTGTTCCCCAGGCAAGCGGACGCCTGGGCCAGGATCCTGTTCACCGACGAACTGGAGCTGGATGCCGACATCGCCGCCATGGCGCAATCGGCCGGCGAGGCGTTCTACCTGGCTGCCATCGATGCCGCGACGGAATCCCCGGACGACTTCTCCGGTTTCCTGGCGGGGTTGAAACGGCGCAGCGGCGTGAAGGGCAAGCACCTGTTCCTGCCGCTGCGGGCGGCGCTGACCGGCAGCCTGGACGGCCCGGAGCTGGCGAAGATCTATCGGCTCCTCGACAAACCGCGCCTGCACCGCCGGCTGGCGGAATTCACCTACGAATCCGAATGAGATGCTCAAGATCTACAACAGCCTGACCCGGCAGAAAGAGGAATTCCGCCCCATCGAGCCGGGGCGCGTGCGCATGTACGTGTGCGGCATGACCGTGTACGACTACTGCCATCTGGGCCATGCCCGGGTCATGGTGGTGTTCGACATGGTGGCGCGCTACCTGCGGCACGTGGGGCTGGATGTGACCTATGTCCGCAACGTCACCGACATCGACGACAAGATCATCAAGCGGGCGGCGGAAAACGGCGAAACTATCGGCGCGCTGACGGCCCGCTTCATCGAGGCGATGCATGAGGACGAGCGGGCGCTGGGCGTACTGCCGCCAGATGGCGAGCCTCGCGCGACCGAGTCCATCGCGGACATCCTGGCGATGATCGGAACACTGATCGAGCGCGGCCACGCCTATGTCGGCAGCAACGGCGACGTGTTCTATGCGGTGTCGAGCTTCCGCGACTACGGCCGGCTCTCAGGCAAGAACCTCGGAGAGCTGCAGGCCGGCGAGCGGGTCGAAGTGGACGAAGCCAAGCGCGATCCGCTGGATTTCGTGCTATGGAAATCGGCCAAGCCGGGCGAGCCGTCCTGGGAATCCCCCTGGGGGCCGGGCCGCCCCGGCTGGCACATCGAATGCTCGGCCATGTCGACCCGCTGCCTGGGCGCTCATTTCGACATTCACGGCGGCGGCATGGATCTGCAGTTCCCCCATCACGAGAACGAGATCGCCCAGTCGGAAGGGGCGACCGGCGAGCATTTCGTCAATTACTGGATGCACAACGGCTTCGTCCGCATCAACGAAGAGAAGATGTCGAAGTCGCTGGGCAATTTCTTCACCGTGCGCGAAGTGCTGGCCCGCTACCGGCCGGAGGTGGTGCGCTTCTTCATCCTCAACAGCCACTACCGCAGCCCGCTGAACTATTCGGACGAAAACCTCGACGAGGCCGCCGCGGCGCTGTCGCGCCTTTACGCCGCGCTGCGCGGCCTGGCTCCAGACCCCCCTCTCCCACTGGGAGAGGGGCGGGGTGAGGGCTTTGCCGTTCGCTTCGAACAAGCCATGCACGACGACTTCAACACTCCAGAAGCCATCGCCGTGCTGTTCGATTTGGCGCGGGAGGTCAACCGGCACAAGGCGGCCGAACCGGCCAAGGCTGCCGCGCTCGGCGCGACGTTGAAAGCCCTCGGCGCCGTGCTGGGCCTGCTGCAGGCCGATCCCGAAACCTATTTCAAAGGCGATGCCGACGGTTCGGGCCTGAGCGATGCGGACATCGACGCGCTGGTGCAGGCGCGGCTGGCGGCCCGCAAGGCCAAGAACTGGGCCGAGTCCGACCGCATCCGCGACGAACTCAAGGCCCAGGGGGTGATCCTCGAGGATGCCGCCGGCGGCACGAGCTGGCGGCGCGAATAAGACCGGCCCTCAGGCCATGGTCTTGGCCAGCGCGAAGATTTCCTCCGCGTCGAACACCTGATCGTTGCTCTCGAACAGCTTGGCGATGCAGGCCCGGTGCAGCGCCAGCTTGAGGGTGCCGAAACCGATCGCTCCCCACACGATCTTGCCGTGCCGGTCCAAACCCCGGTCCATCATGTCGGCGCCGCCCAGCCCTAAGGGCGGGGTGGCGTTGGCGTCGGCCAGCAGCTCCAGGTTCGGATTGTCGCGCCAGTGATGCTCCTCCAACAGCCGCACCCCCGCCGCCCCGGCGGCGAACACGATCTGGGCGTCGGCGATCGCCGCACCGCGTGCATCGCCGTCGAACGCCTCGACCGGTACCAGATCCACCCCGAAGCGCATTTTCATCTCGGCGCAGGCATGCTCGGCGCGGGCCTGCTGCCGCGAAGTGATCACTACCTCCGAACAGCCCTCCTTCGCCAGCATCACGGCCGCCCGCTGGCCCACCGGGCCAGTGCCCGCCAGCACCACCGCCTTCTTGCCGGCCAGCGTCCCGCTGGAAGCCAGTTTGGCGATGCCCGCCGCCGCGGTGGTATTGCTGCCGTTGCTGTCCAGCATCACCGATACCCGGAAATCGGCGAAAAACTTCTTCCGTACCGCCCGGAGCAGATTCTGCCCCGCCACCAGGTCGCTACCGCCCACGAATATAGCGGTGTTCTTCTTGTCCTTGGGAGCGCGGGTGAAGATGGTGCCCTCCACCAGCGGGCCGACGTTGTCGGGCGTCAGATGTCCGTGCGCGATGACCTGATCGGCGCCGCCGTCGTAGCCGACGACGGTGTCGAAGACGGAGGGATGCAGATCGGTATCGAATTGAAACAGCAGTTTTTTCATTGTCGGGGTTCGTGTTTGGGTTTATTCCCGGTGATGGGTATACAGGGGGCTCTAGGCCGAGTGGCGATTTTACGCTAGCCGCCGGCCTTGCTTATAATGTCCGACCGTCATTTTCTCAAGCACCATGCGCGACCCTATGATCCAGGACCAGCCCATCCAGCAGTTTCTCGACGAACTCGCCAGCAAATCGGCGACGCCCGGTGGCGGCAGCGCGGCGGCCATCATGGGCGCGATGGGCGCGGCACTGATCGGCATGGTGTGCAACCTGACCGTGGGCAAAAAGAATTACGAGGCCGTCGAAGCCGAGATGGCCGACGTCCTGGCGCGCGCAGAAGCTTTGCGGGCGCAGTCCATGGACCTGATCCGCGCGGACATCGAAGCGTTCGATCGCGTCATGGCGGCCTACGCGCTGCCTCGTGAGACCGAGGAAGACAAAGCCGCGCGCGGCAAGGCCATCCAGGAAGCTCTGAAGGCCGCGGCCGAGGTCCCCTTGGCCTGCGCTCGGCTTTGCGTGGATATCATCGAACTGAGTGAAATTGCCGCCCAAAAAGGCAACCGCAACCTCGTCAGCGACGCCGGCGTCGCCGTCATGGCCGCCCATGCCGCCCTCAAAAGCGCGGCGCTGAACGTCTACGTGAACGCCAAGGGCGTGAAGGACGAGGCTTTCGCCCGGGACCGCGTGAACCGGCTCGAGGCCCTGCTGACAGAGGGCGAGGCCAAGGCCGCTGCCGTTTTCGAAACGGTCAAGGCCAATCTTTAGATATCGAAATTGACGGGCGTGTTTCTGGATTATATAATGGTTGTCTCTTTGAGTAGCGCATTGAAGGGTTCGGCAGGCTCATCCGGGGTATAGCGCAGTCTGGTAGCGCGTCTGCTTTGGGAGCAGAATGTCGGGGGTTCGAATCCCTCTACCCCGACCAATCAAGCGCTTGTAGCTCAGCCGGATAGAGCATCGGCCTTCTAAGCCGAGGGTCGCAGGTTCGAGTCCTGCCAGGCGCGCCAATTTCAGTGGTGACCGTAGCTCAGTCGGTAGAGTCCCGGATTGTGATTCCGGTTGTCGTGGGTTCGAGCCCCATCGGTCACCCCATCCCCGTGTCACGGGCCATTAGCTCAGCTGGTAGAGCAGCGGACTCTTAATCCGTTTGTCGTAGGTTCGATCCCTACATGGCCCACCAATATTTTCACTGACTTAGCCCCATTTCTTGGGGCTTTGTTTTGTCTGCTGTAGTAAATTTGGCACAGACCCTGTCCGCTATTTGGCCGACGCCAGCCGGATTGTCGTCTGTAATTCGACGTTCCCGGCCCATTCTGCCAAGTGCTGCGGCGACAGGTGGGCGTAACGCCGCACCATTTCAACAGACTCCCAGCCGCCCAACTCCTGGAGCACATGAAGGGGCGTTCCGCCTTGAACGTGCCACGATGCCCAGGTATGCCGGAGATCATGCCAGCGGAAATTGTCAATTCCGGCCCGTGCCAAGGCTTTCGTCCACGCGTGGTTATTCACCCGGCTGACAGACTGCCCACGATAGCTGAACACGTGGGTGTGATGCTTTCCGAGCTGGCGCCGGATGATGTCGACCCCGACGTCTGAAAGCGGTATGGATCGGCATCGCGCTAGGCCTGATCTGTGCTTTCTTCACAGTACGCAACTTTTTCACTCGACAAAGCCTCGATCGAAGAAGCCAATACCAGGCAAGCTGGATTAGCCGGCTTTTAGCGCGACTGATCGATTAAGGAAAAATCGATCGCCTTTCATGCACTGAAAAACTTGATCGTCGATGACATTGCCAGGTTTCATGCATTCCTTCAAAGATTTCTTCGTCGAGACAGAGTCGTCAAACTCAGGATCGAGAGCTTGTCCCTTGGGGCGCCGATCTTGCGGCATATTCTTCTTATGCGCCGTTTGCCATCTGTCCATGAAGTCCTTTACCCAAGGGTCACGTATCTTCTTACGATTTTCCTTCTCGGCATCCCATCCCACGAATTCGCAAAAGCTGGCGCCATAACCATGACCCCAAGAACAAGCAAAACGGTCCTCAATCGCATCGACGATTTCTCCTTATACCGAACGTGAAACTTGTAGGTAAGCGTAAATCAAAGAGAACCGCAGTTCCAACCTGAGATACGACAAAGGGAGCCCGCGTAGGGTAATGGGATGGACTCCTCCCCTCCGTAACGGCATCGCGATGTGCCAAAGTGGAGGTGAAGCCAACCACTTGATGAAGAGGAGGAATCCACGATGAATGCTACGACGATCGGTTTGGACATTGCAAA
>JBFMDC010000006.1:0-45070 GCA_040753975.1 Pseudomonadota bacterium | reverse complement strand
CGGCCATCGAGCATACCGAACCGGAGAACGCGTTCGACCACTACTGGTACATGTGGAAGCTGCCGATGTTCGGCGAGACCGATGTCGACGCCATCCTGGCCGAGGCCGAAGCCTGCCACAAGGCGCACCCCAACAACCACGTCCGCCTGGTCGGCTACGACAACTTCAAGCAGAGCCAGGGCACGGCCATGGTGATCTACCGGGGACCGGCGGTCTGATTTCCCTCCGGCATACGAGGCCGCAAGGAAAATCCCCTGTCCGGGAAACCGGGCAGGGGATTTTTTTCAGGCATTTGCGCCTGCGGACAATAGTGCGCATAATTTCTGCGCACGAACCGCACGCAAGAGACACGTCATGCCTTTCCCTACCGCCACCAAAAAAGCCGTCAATCTCTCGGCTAATGCCGAGCTGTTGCGCGAAGCCAAAGCTCTAAACATCAATCTTTCGCAAACCTTCGAAACCCATCTGGCCGAACTGGTCAGAGCGCGAAAACAAGAGCAATGGCTCGCGGAAAATCTCAGCGCCATCGAAGCCTACAATCGGCGCATCGAGGAAACCGGAGTATTCGGTGACGGCTGGCGCAGTTTCTGATGGCTCAATTCGATGTCTATCCCAACCCGGACCAGCACACGAACCAACGAATTCCGTATCTGCTGGAGATTCAGAGCGACCTCCTGGCCGTCT
Organism: Pseudomonadota bacterium; assembly: GCA_040753975.1. Classification (GTDB taxonomy): domain Bacteria; phylum Pseudomonadota; class Gammaproteobacteria; order Methylococcales; family Methylococcaceae; genus Methylococcus. Next base: position 44,386 of record JBFMDC010000006.1, on the reverse strand, counting down.
TGAAGACGACCGTTCTCATCCCCCTCTACGATCCCGCCGAAGTCGACGTGCCTCCGGTTCGCGGCCTGATGCCGGTGTTGGAATTCGAAGGCCGGCCCCTGGTGCTGGTGACGCCGGAACTGACAGGCGTCCCCCGAAAACGACTCCCGCTCAAAATCGGCGATTTACGCCAAGCGCGGGAAACCGTCCTCGCCGCGCTGGACATCCTTCTGACGGGAATCTGAACGCCACCGCCTCGGCCCAGCTTATCCGCATGCTTATTCCGTTTTGCCGGACAATCGGGCATCGGCACGCTCGCGCAGGGCTTCGTCATGTTCGAAGACACGCGTTTCTCCCGCATCCAAGCGCCCAAGGGTCCGGCCGACCTAGTCGAATACCCAGCCGTCATAGCCAGGGTCCTTATCGAGCAGGAATTCCGGAAGCAGGGTATCGGCGGCGTCCTCGATGGAAATCATGATCCCGACCGGCCGGTCGTTCCGGATCACCACCACCGGCTCCCGGCGGGCCGCATCGAGGAATTCGCCGAAGTGATTCTTGGCATCGCGGGCTGACACGATTTTCAAGGCCGTCTCCACTTTTCGCAGTCACTAACCGTCCCTGCCGCAAGCGGCGCCCCGGAACATGACCAATCGCCAAGGAAGGGCGTTTGGCACGGCGGAGCCGCCCGCAGGGGGCAGAACAGGGATGTTCCGCCTTGAGCGCCGCTTGCGGCCTGCACGGTTTCTCACCCCGGCCCTTTGTTTCCGGGCAATTCCTGCCCGGAACCCTTCGGGCGGGCTTCGCCCGACCAAATCCCCTCCCGCGCGGGAGCGTAGGGTGTCGCTGCGCGACGCTTTCAGGGTAACGGTCCATATATAGCAAATTCGCATCGATCATGAACGATGCGCATCACCCCTCCTCTCCATTTGCGTGCTAGAGAAACGCCCTGCCGCCCCGGGTCTATGCCGCGCAACTGATCGCCTCCGGAATCGACCCGAAGGACGCTTGCGATATGACCTTAGGGCACCTCGAAATATTCGAGGTGCCCTTGCGGGGCAGGGACGTCCCGCCATTTTCAATCGCGTAAGCGCGAAAATGTAAGCCCAGCCCAAACCGCGTTTGGGCTGGGCGAGGAGACAAATCGGCAGGAAAGCCGATTTGCACGCCCAAAGGGCGCCCAAAAGGGTGCGGCATAGGGATATGCCGCATGACAAACCGCCAGGACGGCGATTTTTCGAGGTTCCCTTATAGTGCGTCCGCTCACGGGCGGCCCCTACATGCGCGACACACGGGACGCTGCCGTGGCTACTTTTTTCTGATCCCCGGGGGCAGCCGGTGTCGCTCCCTTGCGACGGATTTGCTTATCCCCCTTCCTCTTCATCTTTCGTTGGCGGCACCGCGAAGAACCGTATCAAGCGCAACTAATTGGCCAAGCGCCTGTCATACAGCCGGGGTGACCGGCGGGTGCCCGGTAATCCCCGACTCGGCATCGAATTTGCTTTTTCTGTGCGACGGCCGCACCGCGACGGTCATCCGGCACCATCGAACCTACTCAGTCCAAGAAGGAGTTGAACAAATGAACACAAGATTTCTCGCCCCTGTGACCGGCCTGATTCTGCTGGCCTCCATCGGGGAAGGAACAACTGCGGCGGCCGCCACGCTGCCCGCGCCGGTTCCCAATGCGATCGTCAGCGCGTCTTCGTCCTGGGGCACCGCGAGCGACTCCTGGGCCGGCTACACCGGCGCCCTACAAATCTGGATACCCAACGCCGTCAGCGGCGGCTGGACCCTGACGTTCCAGTCGGCCGGACTCGGCCGGCAGGCACAGGCATCTTCCTTCTGGAACGCCAATGCCGCTTTCGATACCATGACCAACACGTTCACCATCACATCGCCTTCCTGGGGCGGCGACGTGGCTGCGAACAGCGTGCTGGACATCGGCTTCAACGCCAATGGCGCGTTCGACACTGCCGTCGATATGGCCAACTGCAAATTCAACGGCCAGCCCTGCGTGATTTCGGCCATGACCTCCCAGGCCGCCCAGCAGACCCTGGCCAACCTGAAAGCCGGCTACCCGGGCGACGGCTCGGCCACACCAACGCCCGCTCCTTCGGCGACACCGGCTCCGGCAACCGGCCCGAAACTGGAAGTGCTGTTTTCCATCAGCAGTTCGTGGGATGGCGGCTACAGCGGCAACATCGCGGTGAAAAACCTGTCATCGAGCACACTGCAAGCCGGCGCCGACGGCTGGCAGGCACCGCTGAAATTCCCCGATGCAGCCACTGCCCAGGACGTATTCAAGAGCGGACCGTGGAACTTCTCGGTCAGCATCGCCAACGACGGCACTGCAACGCTCAAGCCGAAATCCTGGGCCGCGGCCCTGGCGCCCGGCGATGTGGCGGTAAGCGGCTTCAACGGCGGTTCGCCGGCCAACCTGCAGAAAGCGGCCGCGGCGGACTCCACGGTGACAGTGCAGTTCGCCGTTTCGGTGCCGAATGCGGGCGCCACGCCCACCCCGACGCCGACACCCACCGCATCGGCGACACCGAGTCCGAGCCCGACGCCGGTACCGACCACGCCGCCGACCGGCGGCGCCAGCAGCCTGCTGTTCGGCCCCTACAAGGACGTCACGATCTCGATGAACTGGAACAGCAACGTCATGTCGACCGCGGTGACCGGCACGCTGTCGCCGCTCCTCAGCGTGCTGCCGGCCAAGGTGCCGGCGGTGACCTGGGCCTTCGCGACCGGCGAGTGCGGCAGCGAGAACTGGGCCGGCATCCAGCCCGATGCCCTGGTCCAGGCCAACCTGCAAGCCTTCGTCGACGCCGGCGTAGACTACGTCGTCTCCACCGGCGGCGCGTTGGGCGCTTTCACCTGTTCGAGCGAAGCGGGCATGCGGGCCTTCATCAACCGCTATGCCTCGAGCCGTCTGGTGGGCATCGACTTCGACATCGAAGCCGGCCAGACCCAGGCCGCCATCGCCAGCCTGGTCCGCCAGGTGGCCGCGGTGCAGTCGGACTATCCTAACCTCCGCTTCAGCTTCACGGTGGCCACGCTGGGATCGTCCAACGGGACCGTCACGTCGAACCCCTACGGCGACCTGAACGTCACCGGGTACAACGTGGTCGAGGCGGTGCAGCAGTACGGCGTCGCCAACTACACCATCAACCTGATGGTCATGAACTACGGCACAGCCAGCGCCGGCAACTGCGTGGTCGTGAACGGCCTGTGCGACATGGGGCAAACCGCCATCCAGGCGGCCAAGAACCTGAAGGCCAAGTACGGCATCCCGTACGAACGGATCGAGCTGACCCCGATGATCGGCGTGAACGATGTCGCCGATGAACTGTTCTCGCTGCAGGACACCGGCACCATGGTGCAATGGGCGCTAGCCAACGGCATCGCCGGCATCCACTTCTGGTCGGCAGACCGCGACACGCCGTGCAGCCAGACCACGGCCTCGCCGACCTGCAGCTCGGTTCCCGGTGTGCCAGCCTGGGGCTACACCAACCGCTTCATCGGCGAACTGGGCTTGTGACGGTCAACCAAAGTTGAAGCGCTGACCCCAGGGGGAGCGGATGAAAATCCGCTCCCCTTTTCGTCGGCAACGGCATCACCCAAGCCGGCGAGCCGCCTCCCTGTCGCGATTCCATATGATGCCCTGAGAACGATGTCCGGCAAATAGCGGGCAACGTCCACGGGATGGCGATAGATATTCCGGGGTGCCGCCAGCACTCCCCTTATGACTTCAACGGCAATTCAACAAAGAAATGTAAAATGCCACGGTGGCCCCGAGGTAAGGCCAGACAGAATCGATTTAGCAAGTGGGCGGGCTAACTTCACTACAATTTGGACCATACCATACCCAGAGAGAGAAGAAATCGATCATCGTGTCATCTTGCAAATAGACATCGAGAACCGAGTCAAGAGGAGTCTTATCGAGAAATACACCGGTAATTTCGCTAAGTTTTGCGCGTCCGGTGGCGTTTAACGCGTAGGTCTGCGTAGACGAGGTGGCGCCTGGGTTGGTAACCGAAGCAACCACGGTGAACGGAGAGCCGCCGCTTCCCACATGACCTATAGTCAGGCCGTCGTTATGGGGAATATCGCCGGTGTGTTTCGCCCTAAACCTAATCACGGCATAGCAAACGCTCCGTGTATTTTGGAGGTTGAAGCTATCGCCAAACCTCCCATTATTCATTGGTTCATCGTAGTCTACGATACCCTGGACAGAGGGGGGCGTGGTCATGAAGGTGACTAAATCCGGGCTAGGATAAGCAGGGTCAGGGGGAGGGCTGAAATTATCGGGTTTGCCTCCGCTATAAAGGTAGAATGGCTGGTCGGGACACGCAGCGTTGCCGGCGGCAATGGTCGCTCCTGTTGTTGTTAGGTTGACCAGTTTCTGTGGCTGAACCGGTGGCTGTGGCTGAACCGGGAGCTGTGCCTGAACCGGTGTTGCCAAGAGCACGCCATAAACAATGATTCCATTGAGCAACGTGGGCAAAAACCTTGTGTTCATATTATCACCTATTTTCGGTTAAGTTTATGAGAAAAATCCAGGAGACATCTTCACCATAGTAGCGAATCGTGAAAAGTTCTCCTCACTAATCTCATCTTCGTCTCTATCACCTCCTTGCCGGTTCGCCCAGCAGAATGTGGACTCTTACGGTAGAAATCCCTTTCGCCGGTTGCCAGGATGCCCCCGCACAGACCGGGACGTGCAGTTGTCCCGCATCCGGTTCCTCGGCTGTACTCGCTTTCGCGTCGAGCAAAATCATTATGCAAATGCCCCATGCGGCCGCTTTGGCTCAGTGATTGTCGGGGGGCTATTCCCAATCGTTCCAGCGCTTTCGTGAACGCTTCCCAGGTAAAGCTACTCTTCTTGCCGCCTCGTCTATTGAGCCAATTGAATGCACATTCCTTGGCCCCACGATAATAATGGTAGAGAGATTCGCTGTTGCCTCGAATTCCGTAATACTGGTAATGCCCTTGCAATTGCCGGTTCAGTTCCTTGATGAACTGCCGTCCCGGCAGATGGCGGTTTTCCCTGATCCATTCCTTGATTCGCCGACAGGCGCTCAGCAGTTTATTTCTTGCCGTGCGGCGTTTGACCCGTGGAGTTCCCTGCCGATCCGGATACCAATAAAACTCGAATCCGAAAAAGGCAAACCGGCGTTTCATGCCAGGATGTAAACGGCTGAACCGGAGAATTTTGGTTTTCTCAGGCGCGACTTTCAATCCGGATTTTCCAAACCGTTCTGGTAGTGCTTGATAGTAGCGATCTACCTACCACTTTCTCTATCTAATGTCAAATCCAGTGTATGGGCCTTTGTGACAACGGGGTCAGACACCATTAGTTCCCTTTCTCGGCCTACCCACACCTTTCGACGCGGCGCGGCGCTGACCCGTAGCCGTTCAGACATCTATGGGCTGAGTGCGGGAATTGGGGGCAAGGCAGGCGGCGCGAGACCCCTGCGGGCAGCCGCGATAACGGTGCCGAGGAACTTCTCAGTCCCCTGAGAGCGCGGGCGTCCCGCCCGCTGAAAAAGCGGCCAAGATGGCCGCGATCCCAGCAAAAAAAAAAAGCGGGGGGGTAGGAACGGTTACCTGGAGGCGAGCTTTCACAAAGCCGCATGTCGCCCGGTGCCTTTGAAGAACCACATCGAAGGCGCGCGGGCTTTATCGGAACTCGGGCGCGGCGCCAGGCTTGCGCTGGGTCATGTCCAGCAGATGCCACCGGTGTGCAAGGACATCGGCGACTACGTCTTTAGGATTTTCGGACCGAACCGCTATACGGTAGTGGACCGCGTGCAGCGTCTGCCCGAACGGCTGCCGATGCTGTTCGCCAGCCTGACGGCCTGAACCGGCCGTTGTGATGCGAAACTGACGAAACCGTCACGCAAACTGAGGTTATTCGAGCGCAAAAAATAGCCGAAGTTCTGGTAAATTACTCCCGCCCACAACGCTGACCGCGGATCGGGCCGCTCCCAGCGAATGCCTGCCGACGAAGAATAAGTAATGACATCATTCAAACACCTGCCATCCCACATCCCGCCTCTTCCCTTCCGTTCGAGCCGGCGGATCGGTGCGGCGCCGAGTGAAATCGGCGATCGCTGGTTCGATCTGCGAGAGAGGGCCTTGCAACATCCTGCCGATAAGGCCGGACTGGCACGCCAGTTTTAGACCCTGTCGAACAGGACGCGGACGCGCCCATTGGCATGGATCACGCGGACCGGCCGGCCCGCGAATTAAGGCGCGCACCCACCGAAATCCCTCACAGTAGCAGCCCCATGTTCTTCAATTACCGCGGCTTTCTGAAGGCCCTGCGCCTTGCGTTGTTCCAGCGGCCGTTCTGCCTCAGGCGCTGGTTTTACGTACTGCTTTTTTCGTCCCTCTATCTAGCGTTCGTGGCTTTCGTGGCGCTCGGCCGCCTGCTGGACCATGTCTTCTTTCCCGACTTCAGAAAAACCAGCGTCGAACGGCCGGTATTCGTGATCGCCCCGCCCCGGAGCGGGACCTCCTTCCTGCAGCGCGTGCTGTGCGCGGATGAGCAGCGTTTCGTGCACTGGAAGATGTACCAGACCATCTTTCCAAGCATCTGCTTTCAGGCCGTCTTCAACGCTCTGGCCCGGATCGACGTCCAATGCGGCGGCGTGAACCGGCGCCTGATGCAATGGTGCGAGCGGAAATGGTTCGGCGGCTGGGATGAGATGCACCGGATGCGGCTAAACCAGCCGGAGGAAGACCAGGCGCTGTTCCTCTACGCCTTCGCTTCCGAAGCGATCTTCATGCTGTTTCCGTTCGTGGAGCCGCTATGGGAGGTGGGCTTTCCCGATGCCCTTCCGCCGGCATCCCGCCGCAAGCTGATGGCCTATTACCGGTCCTGCATGCAGCGCCATGTCTACGCCAACGGCGGCGGGCGCACACTGCTGGTCAAGTCGACCCATGCTTCGGGCGCCATCGAGTCGATCGCGGAGGCGTTTCCGGACGCCCGCTTCATCACCATCGTTCGCCACCCGGACGAAGCCATCCCATCCCACGTCAGCCTGTTCGTTCCGGTCTGGCAGGCCCATTCGCCGGAAATCGAAAAAGACGGGGTCGAATCGAAAGCCTACGCCGCCCTGGCGGCCGAGTGGTACCGGCATCTGCACCGGTTCCGCGCCCGAGTGGCACCTGCCGATTTCTACTCCATCGACTACCGCGATCTCCGGGCCGATCCGGGCCGCACGGCCGCCGCCCTTTACCGCCATTTCGGCTGGAACATGAGCGAATCGTACCGGGCGGTGCTGCAGGACTTCACTGAGCGGCAGCGCACTTTCCAGAGCACCCATCGCTATTCGCTGGAAGAATTCGGACTGTCGAAGCAGTGGATACGCCGGGAACTGGGTCCGGTAATCGAAAGTTACGGCCTGGACGGCGCGGCGGCCTCTGTCCACAGCCAGAATCTAAGGAAGGCGTCTGGTCCAGGCGGGTACCGCCAATCCCCGACGTTCGGCCAGCAAGCGGTAATAGCCGGCGTGCAGGAGGCCGAGCAGGATCAACGCAAGGCCGTCGGCGACCACCACCGCCACCACCTGCGTGCCGGCGAAGCTCTCCACGGCGATGAGGATGGCTAGGGCGATGTTGCGGTTGGCTGTGCCGAACGCGATCACTCGCCTGCCCTGTGAGTCCGGCCCGCCGAGGGCATAGCCCAGGCAGAACGACAGCTCCCCCGCCAGAACGAATGCCATGAGGGGTTTCCAGCCGGTGGCCAGAAGCGTGCCGGATTCGACCCAGGTCACGAACGCCAGCGACACGGCTCCCGCCGTTTCCGCCAGGATATCCAGAGGCCGGAGCAGGCGGCTGGCCAGCCGAGGCAGTCCGAACCTGAGCGCCATGCCGGCGATGAGCGGCATGCTGACGGTGCAGGACAGCACGGCCAGAAGATTCAGATAGCCGAACCGGAGCGTGGCGCCGCCGCCCAGGGCCGCGAAACTGGCATCGAAAGCCAGGGGCGTGAGAAAAATGGCGAACAGAGGAAAAATCGCGGTCATCCCGGCCGCAAGCGCCAGATCGCCCCGCGCCATCTTCACGAAGACCGGCACCACCGGGGCGAAGGGCGCGGCGGCCAGCAAGAGCATCCCCGCCGCATGCTCCGGCGGAAGCGAGAACCCCTTCGCCAGCCCGTAGGCCAGCAGCGGAACGGCGATGAAATTGAGCGGCAGAACGACGGACCAACGGCAGCCCCGGATGGCCGTCACGACCGCTGCAAGTTCGAGCCGCAGGCCGATCGCCAGCAGCAGCCCTCCCAGGGAAGCCATGGTCAGGCCGCGGATCAGAAGCTCGGGCGGTATCGGAAGATTGTAGGACACGGAAAATGAGAGGAAGAGGCAGGACTCGGGAGCCGTCTTTACCTGGCGGCACTACCGGACTGACCTGACGTTGGACCTGAAAAAAGGAGAGAGCGCTTGATCCACCGAAAAATACGCCTGCGGACCCGCATCGACCGCCTGTTATCCGTCTGGTTCTATTTTTCGATGCGCCACGCCGTGGCGGTGATCGTTCTTTCGATCCTCGCCGCCGCGGCCGCCGTAAACTACACCATTCACAACCTCCGCATCAACACTTACCCCGGAAACGTGCTGTCGGACGAACTGCCGTGGCGCCAGGACAAGCTGGCCTACGAAAGGGCCTTTCCGCAGTTCCGCGATTCCATCGTCATCGTCCTCGACGCCCCGACGCCGGACCAGGCGCGGGATGCGGCGGCCAGGCTTTATCACCGGCTGCGCGAGGATTCCGCCCATTTCGAATGGGTGTTCTATCCGCCGGAAAGCGGATTCTTCCGCGAGAACGGCTTGCTGTTCGACGACGACGCCGAGCTGGAAAAGCTGTCCGATCACCTCGCCAAGGTGCAGCCGTTTCTGGCGGAGGTGTCCGTCGACCGAAGCCTGCGCGGCGTGTTCTCGCTCCTGGAGCGGGCCCTGCGCACCGGAGAGGACAAGGACATCGATTTCGCCACCGTGTTCGACCGCCTCGCCGCAGCGCTCCGCGGCCATCTGGACGGCTCCGGAACGCCCCTGTCCTGGATCGAACTGATGGCCGGGGAGAACGCCAAGCCCGCCGACAGGCGCGTGCTGCTGGAGGTCATGCCGCGGATCGAATACAGCTCGCTGGCGCCCGGCGAAAACCTGATGGCGGCGATCCGCCAGACCGGCGAGGAACTGCGCCTGGAGGAAAGCGGCGTGACCCTGAGGCTCACCGGCGCCGCCGCCCTGTCCGTGGACGAACTCAAGAGCGCCAGCATCGGCGCCCAGATGGCAAGCTTCGGCTCGTTCCTCGGCGTCAGCCTGGTCATGCTGGCGGGCCTCAGGTCGCTGTGGCTGGTGCTGGCCGTGCAGATCGGCCTGGTGCTCGGGCTGATCTTCACCGCCGCCTTCGCCGCCCTGGCGCTCGGCCAGCTCAACCTGATCTCGGTCGCATTCTCCGTGATGTACATCGGCATCGGCGCGGACTACGCCATTTACCTCAGCCTGCGCTACCGCGAGCTGGCCTGCCGCTCGCACAGCCACCGCAGCGCCCTGAAACGCGCCGTTCGCCACGTCGGCGGATCGCTGGAAATCGGCACGCTGACCACCGCCGTCGGTTTCTTCTGCTTCGTGCCGACCAGCTACCGGGGCGTCGCCGAACTGGGCATCATTTCCGGCGCCGGCATGTTCATCAGCCTGCTGGTGACGCTCGCCATCCTCCCCGCTTTCCTCGGCCTGCGGCGCCCCTCCCGTTACCTCGGGCCCCATGCCGGACATGCGGAGCCGCCGCGCTGGCAGCGGAATCTCCTGACTTTTCCGCTGCGCCACTCGCGGGGCGTTCTGGCCGGCGCGGCCATCGTCGCCGCCCTCGCCTTCGTGCAACTGAAGTCGGCGCGCTTCGATCAGAACCCCCTCAACCTTCAGGACCCCTCCGCCGAATCGGTCCGGACCTTCCGCGAACTGCTGGCCGACGGCTCCAATTCGCCCTGGTTCCTGGCGGCGCTGGCCAGAGATGGCGGAGAAGCGGCGGCCATGAAACAGCGGCTGGAAAGCCTGCCGGTCGTGGACGAGGTCCTGACGCTCGAGGATTTCGTGCCGGAAGACCAGGACGAGAAACTGGACCTGATCGACCAGATGGCGCTGACCCTGGGGCCGCAGCCGGCATCGGGCGAAACCAAGCCGCAGCCCGCCCCCGACGAGGAGGCCGCGGCCGTGCGCCGGTTCCTGGCGACCCTCGCGGCTCACCTCTCGGCCCACCCCGATGCGGCCGACGCGCCCGCCGGCTTCCGCCTCGCCGCACAGCAGGCCAGGCTGGCCGAACGCATCCAGTCCACGCAGGGCGAGGCCCGCACCGAAGCCGTGGTGCGGGTGTCGCAGACCCTGGTGGGCGGGCTCGGCAGCCAGCTCGCCCGGCTGGATGACGCGCTGAAAGCCCGTCGGGTCGGCTTCGAGGACCTGCCGGACGACTTCCGCTCCCGCTGGATCACCCAGGATGGCGTCCAGCGGGTCGAAATCCGGCCGAAAGAGGACCTCCACGACCCGCAAGCCATGCGCCGGTTCGTGGATCAGGTCAGGCAGGTGGCGCCGCACGCCACCGGGGTGCCGGTGCTGTTCCTCGAATCCAGCGACGCCGTGGTGACGGCCTTCCTGCAGGCCTTCGCCTACGCCATCGTGGCGATCACCGTGATCCTGTTCCTGACCATGGAGAAAAAGATCGACGTGCTGCTGGTCCTGCTGCCGCTGCTGCTGGCCTCCCTGCTGACGGGAGCGGCCATGGCGCTGGCGGAGGTTCCCTTCAACTTCGCCAACATCATCGCCCTGCCGCTGGTCTTCGGCATGGGGGTGGACAACTGCATCCACATGGTCCACCGCTTCCGCACCGCGCCGCCGAAGGACGGCATCCTCCTGCACACCAGCACCGCCCTGGCGGTTGCGCTGAGCGCGCTGACCAACATCAGCGGCTTCGGCAACCTCGCGGTGTCGCCCCATCTCGGCATGGCCAGCATGGGGATCATGCTGAGCATCGGCATCCTGGCAATGCTCTTGTGCAGCATGATCGTGCTGCCGGCGCTGCTGGCGCAGGCGGAGCATTTGGGCCGAGTAACCAGGGTCCCTCGACTTGCCAAGCAGCATTGACAAGCCTTGCGTCTCCCAGATGGCAAAGCCACCGAACCGGTGAGGAAATTCCCGGCTTACAACGACCCAACGGCGAACCTGCTGCACGGGAGCAAAAAATGCACAAGATCCTTTTCATCCGGGCCGAATAGGACGACGAGGCGGAAGTCTGGGTGGCAACGTCCGACGGCGTAGCAGGGCTCGCCACGGAAGCCGAAACACTGGAAACCCTGTCATCGAAATCAGCCAGTGTCCGCGGGTAGTCGTCCCTATCCGTCGACTCCACCCATTGGGGTAACCGGAGTCAGATGGATACCCCATCGGCGACTGCCGCGTCCTATCCGGGCTATGATGTCGGCAGTTCGTCAACCGCAGCACCGATAAACCTCATGACTCGCTTCGTTGCCGCGCTGGATCAAGGCACGACCAGCACGCGTTGCATCCTCTTCGACCGCCAGGCACGCATCTGCGGCCGGGCGGCGTTGGAGCACCGACAGTTCTATCCGCAACCCGGCTGGGTCGAACACGATGCCGCGGAAATCTGGCGCAACGCGCAGAGGGTCTTGGCCGGGGCGCTCGCCGATGCGGGCGCGGTGGCCGAGGAGGTGGCCGCCCTCGGGATCACCAATCAGCGCGAAACGGTGGTGCTGTGGGACCGCAGGACGGGCCTGCCGGCCGCCCCCGCGATCGTTTGGCAGGATACCCGCACCGACAACATTTGCCGCGATTTGGCACGGGAAGGCGGGATCGACCGGCTGCGCGGCCGCACCGGTCTGCCGCTGGCGGCTTATTTCTCGGGACCGAAGCTGAAATGGCTGCTGGACCGGATACCGGCAGCCCGTGCGCGGGCCGCCCGCGGTGAATTGCTGTGCGGCACGATCGATACCTGGCTGATTTGGAACCTGACCGGGGGACCGGCGGGCGGCCGCCACGTCACCGACCCCAGCAATGCTTCCCGGACCCTGTTGATGAATCTGGCGACGCTGGACTGGGACGAGGAACTGCTCGCACTGCTGGACATACCGAGAAGCCTGCTGGCCACGATCCGGCCATCGAGCGAACGCTACGGCGAAACCCGCGGCGGGATCCAAGGCCTGGCGGTGGCGGGGGACCTGGGAGACCAGCAGGCGGCATTGTTCGGGCACGCCTGTTTCGAACCGGGAGAGGCGAAGAACACCTACGGAACGGGTTGTTTCCTGCTGCTGAATACCGGGCCAGAGCCGGCGCCATCGCGGCACGGGCTGCTCACCACGGTCGCCTGGCGGCTCGGGGAATCGGCGGCGCCGGTGTATGCGCTGGAAGGATCCGTCGCGGTCGCCGGAGCGCTCGTCCACTGGCTGCGAGACCGGCTTGGCCTGATCGATAAAGCCGAAGATATCGAAATCCTGGCCCGCCAGGTGGACGACCACGGCGGCATTTACATCGTGCCCGCCTTTTCGGGGCTGTTTGCGCCCTACTGGCGGGCCGACGCCCGCGGCGCCATCGTCGGTTTGACCGCCTATGCGGGGAAAGCCCATTTCGCGCGCGCAGCCCTGGAAGCGACGGCTTATCAAACCCGCGACGTGCTGGAAGCCATGGCTGCCGATGCGGGCATCACGTTCGCGGGCCTCAAGGTCGACGGCGGCATGGCCGTCAATGAAACCCTGATGCAGTTCCAGGCCGACATCCTCGGCATTCCCGTTCTGCGGCCGCGGCATGGCCATCAGGAGATCACTGCCCTCGGCGCCGCCTTTGCGGCCGGCCTGGCCGTGGGATTCTGGAGCGGTTGCGACGAGCTGCGGTCATTGCGCCAGGATGAAACCCTGTTTCGGCCGCAAATGGAGCCTGGCGAACGCGAAGCACTTTACAAGGGCTGGCAGAAGGCGGTACAGAGGACCTTGGATTGGGTCGACCAATCGCCATCGCAACAATAGCTTGCAACAATGGATCGTTGCGCGAAGGGGCGTCTCGGAAACGGAGCACAGGCGAGGTGCCGGACTTGCCCGACCAGCCGTTTGCGCGTTTGAAAACTGGAACCGAACCCGTCTCTAGGAGAATCCCATGTTGAACCTTGCCCTGGCCATGCTGTTCTTCGTCGGCATCCACTTCATCATTTCCGGCACCCGCCTGCGCGACCGGCTCGTCGCCTACCGGGGCGAAAAAGCCTTCCGCGCCGCCTTTTCGGTGCTGTCCTTGCTTGCGCTCGCCTGGGTCATTTACGCATACCGTCAGGCGCCCTATGTCGAAACCTGGGGTCAGCTTGCCTGGTTCAAGCCGATCGCCGCGGTCCTGATGCTGGCCTCCTTCGTCTTCGTGGTCACCGGACTCACCACCACGAATCCCGGCGCGGTATCCGGGGAAAGCGCGCTGAATGATGCCAATGCCGTAACAGGCATTCTCCGGATCACCCGCCATCCGTTCCTGTGGGGGCTCTCTCTGTGGGCGCTGGTCCACGTGATCGCCAATGGCGACGTGGCCGCCCTGTTGCTGTTCGGTTCACTGCTGGTGCTGTGCCTGTTCGGCACGCGATCGATCGACGCCAAGCGCCGGCGAGCCTATGGCGACCGCTGGGAACGCTTTGCCGCCGCCACTTCCAATATCCCTTTCATGGCCATCAAGGAAGGCCGCAATCGAATCGAGATCGGCGAGATCGGATGGCAGCGCCTGGCCATTGCCTTAGCCCTTTATCTCGCCATGCTCCACTTCCACGCGAAGATTTTCGGCGTTTCACCGCTATTCTGAGAAGGCGGGCCAGCTTGGCCCTTGTCTGTGGGGTTCGGGTCCACGTAATCTTGGAACGCCGGGCGGTGCCCGTCGGCCTGCCCGAATCTATACGACAACACCGAGGTGCCATCTATGGATACCTGCTCTCTTACAGCAAAACAATGCACCCCTTGCCAGGGCGGCATTCCCCCCTTGACCGCGGAAGAAGCCGAAAAGCTCCTCGTCCATGTCCCCCAGTGGGAACTCAAGGATGCCGCGGCGAAACTGAAAAGGACGTTCCGGTTCAAGAACTTCATGGAAGCGCTGGACTTTGCCCGGAAAGTCGGCGAATTATGCGAAGCGGAGGGCCATCACCCGGACATCGGGATCGGCTGGGGCTACTGCAGGGTGGAGTTCCAGACGCACAAGATCAACGGTCTCCACGAGAACGACTTCATCATGGCCGCCAAGGTCGACGCGCTGTCGGGGGAAACCTAGACCCCGTCCGTGCAATTCCGGCCGAACCCGGCTTACCCGAAATCATGGGAGGTCTGCCATGCAAATCCTTGTCACCGGAGGAACGGGCTTCATCGGCAAAAGCTTGTGCCGTCATCTGTTGGAACACGGCCACCGGCTGGCCGTTCTCAGCCGGCAGGCACCCGACGCTGTCCGGCGCCTGTGCGGCGAGGCGGTGACACCGGTCGCCAGCATCGCATCGCTTTCCCCGCAGGCCGGCTTCGACGCCGTAGTCAACCTGGCCGGCGAACCCATCGCCGACAAACGCTGGACCGAAGCGCGCAAACGCCTGTTGTGGGAAAGCCGGATCGGGCTGACCTCGGAACTGGTCGATTACATCGGGCGGGCCGAGACCAAGCCCCAGGTCCTGGTCAGCGGTTCGGCGGTCGGCTATTACGGCAATCGGGGCGATGCCCTGCTCGATGAGAAATCCGCGGGCGGTGACGACTTCAGCCACCGCCTGTGCGCGGCCTGGGAGGAGGCGGCATCCCGGGCCGCCGGACATGGGGTTCGGGTCTGCGTGCTGCGAACGGGGCTCGTCGTCGGCCGCCATGGCGGCTTTCTCCAGCGGATGCTGCCCCTGTTCAGGCTGGGGCTCGGCGGCCGCATCGGGGACGGCCGCCAGTGGATGAGCTGGATCCACATCGACGATCACGTCGCCGTCACCGAATACCTGATCGGGAATGCGCGCCTGGAGGGCGCGTTCAACGCCACCGCGCCCAATCCGGTCACCAACCGCGAGTTCACCGAATGCCTGGCGCGCCTCCTCCACCGGCCGGCGCCGCTGCCGGTGCCGGCGTTCATGCTCCGGCTGGCCTTGGGCGAAATGGCGGAGTTGCTGCTCGGCGGACAGCGGGTGATGCCGAAGCGCCTGCAACAGGAGCCGTTCCGGTTCGGCTGCGAGCAGCTCGAAGATGCGCTGCGCGACGCCCTTGGGCATTAGGCCCGCCCATGCCTGCGGACCACTTCGACCTGGTGACTCAGTGGCGCCTCGATGCGCCGGTGGAAGACGTCTGGCGAATCCTGTCGGATGCGGAACGATGGCCCGAATGGTGGCCCTGCGTGGAAGCGGTCGAAAAGATCGCTTCCGGCGGGACGAACGGAGAAAACTCGCTCTGGGCCTACACTTGGAAAACGATGCTGCCTTACAAGCTCCGCCTGGAGTTCTGCATGACCCGGATCGCAGCCCCTGTCCTGTTGGAAGCGGACGTGAAGGGAGATGTCACCGGACGCGGGCTTTGCCGGATTTGCCGCCAGGAGCGCCGCACCATCGTCCGCTACGAATGGAACGTGAGGCTCTGCCGCTCCTGGATGAAATGGCTCGCCCCGATCGCCCGCCCTGTTTTTCTCTGGAATCACCAGATGGTGATGCGGCAAGGGGAAGCGTATCTGGCCGCTTGGCTTGCCCGTAACCGCACGATAAGTACTAAGAATCAAGAAAGCAAGACCGTATATTCGCCCTCCTCACTCCAGCCCTCCCAAAGGGAGAGAGAGCGTAAGTAACTTTACTTTCGGTAACGTTAGCAATCGCGAATTCTTCCAGATATCTAAAAAACCTATTTTAATCACCGGAAACAATTCTAAGTATTTTGTGCGCGGAGATGAATGACGCAGCTCAGAACGGGAGAAAGGATATCATTTGCCGTTGCAGCGGAACAACGACATGGCAAATCAAGCGGCAGTTCGATAAAGGCGTTACCGACATGAATGGGATATCGAGAGCGACGGGTGCATGCTCCGGTTGCGGGGCTTGCGATACCGATATCGAGACGCTGCTGGCCACATATGTTTTGAGCGTTTCGCGCGATCCCGGCTGAAGTCTGAGCCGCTTCGGCCCGCTCTTGCCGGCCAGAGCGGAGAGCGGCTAAAATCAACCACCCCGCCCCAGTCTATAAACTAGAGATATGAGCTATAAATCCAGTTTCGTTAAACTCGTGATAAAGTTGACCCCGAAATTCCTTGTTTTGTGGATTGCAAACCTGATTCTCAAGGGCATAGCAGAATTAAGGTATTTTGTCTTTGACATAGACACAAGAAAAGCATACGTCGCAATCGACCTCGCCGGCGAATCGGAAACGATCGAAGTCTGGCTTGACGGTTTTTATGTCATCAGCGACGAAACATCCCATCGATTCGTCATTCAGCAGGCACGGTCCAACAGGCTCTGGCTGAATAACCTGCTGGCCCGAGTTACAGGAAAAGCCTGGAAGATTCCGGAAACGCCCCAGTGGGCGGGCCAGGTCGAGCTCGTCGCAGAACTGCTCGAAGCCAAACAGCGGGAAAGAAATCTTACTCAGTAAATCGAGCCCCCGCCCGACCTCAGGGCCAGGGAAGTCTTGGCCGGCGCATGGATCGTGGACGGGTCTGGCCGCTTACCCGGCGAGCCGATTGGCGGGGCTACCTGAACAACCCTTTCCAATCTCCCGGTCCACCTCCTCTGGGGGGATATTTCGCGGGCAGGCGACGGCAGCGATGGTCACCGGCCCTCACCCGGCACGTCCGCAGCGGCCAGGGCGGCGCGCATCGCCGTCCAGACTTCCCAGGTAAGCGCGCCGACGTGACGAAATCTGACGACATTGTCCTTGTCCACCGCATAGGTCTCGGGCGCCCCCATGACCCGGAACTCCGAACCGAGGGCGCCGCGTTCGTCGAACAGAATCGCGGCGTAGGGGTCGCCGAGGCGGTCCAGCCAGCCCAGCGCCGTGTCACGCTGATCCACATAGTCGATGCCGTAGATCGTGACACCGGCATTGCGGGCAAGGTCCAACAGCAGCGCGTGTTCGTCGCGGCATGCGGCGCACCAGCTTGCCCAGAAGTTGACCAGCGCGGGTCCCTTGATGTCCTTGTCCCGGATCGCCCTGGACGGATCGCGCAGAGCGGGCAATTCGAAAGCCGGTAAAGGCTTGCCCAGCAGCGGCGAGGGAAGCGTATTGGGATCGAGGTTCATGCCCTGGGAAAACAGGAACCCCAGGATGGAAAAAATCAGCAGCGGAAGGAGGAGAAAGAGGCGGGACATGTTCGGGCTCCCTGGTACGTTCGCAAGAGCATGGGATCGAAACGGCGCAATTCGTGGACTGTAGCCCACTTGTAGGCTCCAGACGTGGGCTCATTCCAGATAGTCGACACCCACGTTACGGGCTCGCTTGGGATCGTGGTAGTACTTGTACTTCACCAGGGTTGCGAGCCCGTGGCAATCCACGCAGAAGATCTTGTCGGCATCCTTCGCCCGGAGGAAGGCGTCGCGGTTGCTGCCTTCCAGGTTTTCCCTGTTGGCGGACAGTGCGATCGTCCCGTCCTTGCCCGGCGGCGGAATCCTGTCGGCATCCCAGACGTGCGGTTCGTGGCAGGTGATGCAGGCGATGCCGCCGAAGTCTTCGGGCTCTTCCTTGGCGCCCAGCAGCGGCAGGATCTTCTGGTCGGAGCGCAGCACCAGATCCTTTTGCGGGTGGCTGAAGTGGTGGACCACCTTCTTCTCGCCGACCCCGCCCTTCTGATGGCAGTTCAGGCATAGCCCGTCGCGCTTGAAGGGCGTCTCGTCCATCGTCGGGCCTGGCTGCGGCTCCACCTTCCTGGCCGCGAACAGGAAAGGACGGTCGCCCTTGCCTTGGTGCAGGGTATGGCAGCTTCCGCAGACACTGGCTTCGGACGGCAGCTTGCCTAGGGCGTTCTTCTTGTCCTTGGCGGTGAGGCGCAGGTCGTGGTCGGTGCCCACCACGGTCTGCTTCTGCTGGTGGCAATGGCTGCACAGCTCGCCGTCCCGGTCCGTCTCGACCAGGGCGGCGGTGCGGGGTTTGCCGCCGTGCACGGAGTGGCAACCGAGGCAGCCCACCGTCTTGATTTCCTTGCCGCCGATCTTGACCGGCTCGTCCAGCTCGGCGTTGACGGGGTGCACGCCCTTCTTCCGGGCGTCCTTCTCGTCCTCGGCGTGCTGGCGTTCGTGGCAGTTCTTGCACAGGCTTTCCGCGTTCGCCACGCCCTCGGGCAGCAGCGAGGTCTGCGCGCTGCCTGCGTGCACCCGGTGGCAGGTCTGGCAGCCGACCTCGGTGATTTCCGGCTTGCCTTTCCACAGCACGGGCTTGGCGCCGGATTGGTCCGGTTCGCGCTTGACGTTGACCGGGTGGACGCCCTTCTCGTGGGCGTCCTCTTTGCTCTTGGTGAACTGGCGCAGGTGGCAGGCGGCGCACAGCTCGCCCTTGGCGGTTTCCAGCACCGTGGTCTTGCCGTCGCCGTGGCCACCGTGGATCTGGTGGCAGGTCTGGCAGATCAGTTCCTTGTGATCGCCGAGCGCCGCGCCGCCGGCGACCAGGCGATCGGGCAGCCCTTTGCGCAGCTCGGTCTCGGTGGGATAGCCCTTGGCTTCCGGATGCGGCGGCGACATGAAGCGGATGCCTAAGGGGTGGTTGAGACCCTTGGGGCCTTTTCTCCCGTCGTCCGAGCCGGTGTGCACCGGCGCGTCGAGGCGCGCGCCCTTGACCTTGGATTCGTGGCAGCGCTCGCACAGATCCCCGCCCCGGTTCGGGACGCGCAGCCAGGCGTTGCCGTGGCCGGGGTACAGGGTCTGCGCCTTTTCCACGTCGGTATGCGGGGTGTGGCAGGAGGTGCAGAGCAGTTGTTTGTCCCTGGTGACGGGGAACTTGTCCGGAAGCTTGTCCTTGCGCGGTTTTAGCCCCGCGTGGCGTTTTTTCTCCTTCGGGCTTTCGTAGACCGTGGGGTGCTGCGCGCCCCGATGGATGACCAAGCGCGAATCCATGACCGCGCCGTTGTGGCAGCTGTAGCACATGCGGTAGGAAGCTTCCGGCAGCGCTCCTTCCGTATCGGCGGCGCGGACCTCGGGCGGGGCTTCGCCGGCCCAGGACAGATGGCACAGCAGACAATCCTTTTGCGACAGCTCGGCGCGCACGCCGCTTTCCCCGCCGGGGACTGCGCGCTCGGGATAGCTCACCCGGTAGCGCCACACGCGGCTGGCGCCGGTTTCGGCGACGTAAAGCCGGCCATCGCGGAAGTAGAGGCCGGTGGGCGAATCCAGCTTGACCGGCCGGCCCTCCGGCGTCCGCAGCAGTCCCAGGAACTCGCCCTTGCGGAACACCGAGACGGTGCCCAAATAACCGTCGCTGACGAAAAACGCGTCCTGTTCCCTGTCGTGGGCGAGACCGTTGGGGCGGAACAGCTCGCCTTCATCGAAACCGAACCGGCCGATCTGGGAAAACGCGCGCCCGCTCTTGTCGAATACCTGGACGCGGGCATTGACGATGTCCACGACGTTGAAATAACCGTCGCGGTCCTGGGCGATCTGGAACGGATACTGGAACTGCCCAGGCTCTTGCCCGCGCCCGCCGAAACAGCCCAAGTCCCGGCCGTCGGCGAGCCGGGTCCGGCAGACGCGGTGGCCGCGCCGGTCGGCCCAGAACGCCACGCCGTCCTGTACGCTGACGGCCACCGGTTCCGGCGGCAGCCTCGGCTCGGGGCTGGCCTGCGGCGATGCTTCCGGCTTCGGAGAGGGTTCCGGCAACGGTTCAACGGAAAGGTTCAGCGTCTTCAGCAGCCCGCCGTCGGGACGCAGCAGCACCAGCCGGTGATGGCCGGTGTCGGCGACCACCAGTCCCTCCTCCGCCAGAGCCAAGTCCATCGGCAGCTTCAGCATCTCGGGCCCGCCCAGGGTTCGAAGGATTTCGCCGTCCGGCGAGAGCGCCACGATCCGGTGCTGGGCGCCATCGAGCACGTAGACCCGGCCCGCGCCATCCGCGGCCACGGCCGAAGGCTGCTCGAAGCCGGCGCCGTAAACGACCGGATCGGACACCGACACGCTTTGAACCGCGGCGGCGGCAACCGGCCACAGCCCGATCAGGCCGGCTGCGATCGCGGCGGCACAGCGCAGCACGAGTGCTCCCGCAAAATTTCTCGCCATGATCGCGTCAGCGCAGGATGTCGATGATCTTCAGCCGTTCGTCCTCGGACTGGTAACGGTCGAAGAACTGCGGGATGACGTGCTTGCGGATGGCCGCGGCTTGGCGGGAATCCGCGCCCAGTGCCGCGAGATCCAGCATGGGGGTATCTTCGGTATGGCATTTCGCGCAGGCCGGCCCTTCCTTGCTCAAGGGCGTGTGCAGACGGGCCTTGAGCTGCGCCCTGGCGGAAAGATCACCCTCCTTCCACTCGCGGCCGACCCGTTCGGCGAACGCCGTTCCGGGCAAGGCGAAGGCGGGCTCGCCCCGGTAAAACGGGGCGATCTTGAAGTTGCCGTCGATCGTCACCGAATTGTCGAGATTGCCGCCGGTCCGGAACCGGCTGCCATCGGGGGCAGCCGGCTGGCGAGCGGCATAGTCGAACCAGCGGTAATCCAGCCGCGCGTCCTCGGGCCGGAAGTGGCAGGTCTCGCAGGCGATGAACCGGCTGTGCATGTTGAGGAAACTGCGGGTACGGAGTTTCTTGCCGTGCGGCTGGGGACGGTGACAGCCCTGACAGTAGGTTTCGCCCTCCCGCAATGGCGGCTCCACCCGGAGGTGGAACGGCGGCACGGCCATCTTTTCCCTGAGCTTCACGTCCTTGTGTTCGCGCACCTGTTCCTCCGCCTTGCCGATGGCCTCCTGGTTCGGCACGGCGGACTCGACCCGCTGGATGAAAAGCGGCTCGCCGGCAAAGGACGAGCCGCCGTTCGCCCAGCACAAGAGAAACAGCGCCAGACCCGCGGGCCCCAACCTCAGCTTATCCTTCAACTTCATCTCCAGACACCGTTCAGCCAAGCCGGCTCAATACACGTCGCGCAGATAGCGCCGGGAGGCGGCCATGGCCTCGAGGTATTCCTCGGCCTGCTCCCGTGTCCTCCCGCCCTCCTGCATCACGATCGCCAGCAGCGCCCGATGGACGTCATGGGCCATGCGCGAGGCGTCGCCGCAGACGTAGAAACAGGCGCCCTCCTCCAGCCAGGCGTACATCTCCCTGGCGTTTTCCAGCATCCGGGTCTGCACATAGACCTTCCGCTCCTGGTCGCGCGAGAAGGCGAGATCCAGCCGGGTCAGCACGCCGCGCGCGAGCTTGTCCTCCCATTCCTCCCGGTAGAGGTAATCGGCGGCGCGGCGCTGGTCGCCGAAATACAGCCAGTTCCGGCCGCTGGCGCCGGTGGCCTCACGCTCCTCCACGAAACCCCGGAACGGGGCGATGCCGGTGCCCGGCCCGACCATGATGACCGGCGTCGCCGGGTCTTCGGGCAGGCGGAAATGCTTGTTCGGCTGCACGAAGATGGAAAGCCGCTCGTCCGCGCCGACGCGGCCGGCCAGGTAGGTGGAGCAGACCCCTTCCCGGTCGCGGCCATGGGCGTGATAGCGCACCGCGCCGACGGTGAGATGCACCTGACCGGGGTGGGCTTTCATGCTCGATGCGATGGAATACAGCCGGGGCGGGATGCGCCGCAGGACGTTGACGAAAGCCTGGGGCGGGACGCCCTGGAGCGGGAAGTCCTCGACCAGGTCGATGAGCTGCCGACCCCACATATACCCGTCGAGAGGTGCGGGGTCGGCATCCGCCAGCAGCCCGGCCAGGACTCGGCTGTCGCTCAGCTCGGCGTATTTCTCGATCAACACCCGGCTCAGGCCGGTGATGTCGAGATGCTTGTAGAACGCCTCCCGCAGCGTGAGGGTCTCCTTGCCCAGGTTCACTTCGGCGTAGCCGTCGGCCTGCAGGGCCGCCAGCAGGGTTTCGACGTAAACCGGGTTGTTCTTCGGATAGACCCCGAGGGCATCCCCCGGCTCGTAGCTCAGGCCGGAATCGCCGAGATCGATTTCGATATGGCGGGTTTCCTTGGCCGAACCCTCCCCGTTGAGATTGAGGTTGCGCCGGACCTCCGCCGGATAGGGATGGGTCTTGCCGTAGCCGGTCTTGGCCGCGGCCTGATCGGCCGGTTCGGTCGCCACTGGATGCTCGATGCCGGTATCGCCGATGATGGCGCGGCAGCAGCCGATCACCGCCTCGATCCAGGCGGCCGCCGGTTCCTCGAAGTCGACATCGGCATCGAGCCGGTCGAGCACCCGGGTCGCCCCCAGCCGCTGCAGGAAGGCGTCGAAGTCCTTGCCCGCCTTGCAAAAGTGCTTGTAGCTGCTGTCCCCCAGGGCGAACACGGCGAACTTGAGATGTTCCAGCCTGGGCGCGGATTCGGCATAGAGATAGCTGTGCAGCTGCTCGGCCGGGATCGGCGGCTGGCCCTCGCCGTGGGTGCTGACGATGACGAACAGCAGCCTTTCGTTGACGATCTGGCACGGATCGTAGTCCGCCATGTCGGCCAGCTTGACGCTGTAGCCCCATGCCTTGGCGCGGGCTTCGAGGTCGGCGGCGACGCCTTCGCCGTTGCCGGTCTGCGAGCCGAACAGGATGGTCAGCGAGGTGATGGGGGCGTCGGGTTCGACCGCAGCAGCCGCGACGGCGGGGGCCGCAGCAGGGCTCCGCCCGGCGAGGCGCAGCAGGATGCTTTGCCATAGGCCGGCCTTGGCGGAGGTGCTGCCTATCATCACCCGCTGGAAGTGTTCGTAACCCACGACCTCGGTGACCGGGTCGTTCCGGGACCGGGACAGCGGCCAGAGGAAACTGGACACCAAAAAGATCAGTCCCAGCGGCCCCAGCACCCAGGCCGCCGCGTACCAGGCGGAATCCAGGCGGGAGAAATCGAGGGCGAAGGACCCGTCCTCCATGCGCAGGAAATCCAGGTCGTGTAGATCGGTGTGGAGGAATCCGAGATTGAGCGGGCTGCTGGCGTAGCCATGGCACCCCGCCTGCGAACAGGTCTCGCCCAGGCGGTCCGGATGGGTCGAGGCGGCCTTCGATTCGTCCCGCAGGATGCCGTGACGGAAACCGTCGGGCGCATGGCAGTCGATGCAGCTCGCGCCGGATTCGTCGTTGACGGCCAGGAACCGGCCGTGCAGGGTCTTGGCGTAACTGTCGGCGGCGCGGGCGAAGCGGAAGCTGGCCTTTTTCCTCTCCTTGGTTTCCGGGTCCTGGATTTCCACTTTCGCCATGGCTTCATGATTGCCGTGGCAGTCCACGCACATGGCGTTCTCTTCCATCTTGTCGTAGTTCTTGCCGACCAGGCGCCGCAGGATGTGGCCGCTGAACTGGTTGCGCCAGGTCTCGCCCTGGTGGCAGGTGCCGCACTCGGTCTCGGTGTGATGCAGCGCCTGCTTGAAACGCTCCAGGTTGGCATCTTTGATGTACGGGGTGTTGGAATGGCAGCGCCGGCAGGAGGGATTCTGCTGGCCGGTCTCCTCCCCGAGGCGGTTGCCGCCGTGAAAGTCCTTGGTCGCGCCCGGCGCATGCCCCGAGCCGTGGACCGATTTCTTGAACTCGTCGACCACCGGCTTGTGGGTGAAGGCCTTGTTCTTGGACGGCTCCTTGAGATGGCAGGACTCGGAGCAATCGACATAGCCTTCCTCCGGCTTGTGCGGATAGCGCTCGATCTTGCGGTGGCAGTCCTTGCAGGGGACGCTACCGTGCAGCGAGCCGTAATAATCGCTCTTGAGGATGGTGGCGACCCGCAGCACGCCGTGGTCGTCCAGGTATTCGAGCCCCGGCAGGCCATGGCAGGAGAAACAGCCGTCGGGATCGCTGTGCCGCTCCGCGGCCAGGGCGGAACCGGCCAGGACCAACCACGCAAGACACAGAGAACAGGCGTACCGCATCATCTTCGAATTCAAAAATCGCCGACCGCTCGGTGCGGATTCAAGTTCCTTGAGCTCAGTGCAGCCACACCGCGGTCGCGAACAGGAACACGGAAAAGCCCGCCACGATCACGCCATTGACCACCCTTCCCCAGTGGATGACCGGAGCGGTCGGCGCCGGCTTCGGCTGCATCCTCATCACCGCCTGCCATTGCGGCTCCGGATGGATCTGAATGCCGCGCTTGACCCGCTTGGGCGTCTTGTTCCGGGGGGCGGTGGTCCATTCGATGGCGTTCCAGTCGCAGACGTCGACGCACTCATGGCAGGACATGCAGGAGAACTGATCGACCACGGCGACCTTGTCCACCATCTTGATGGCGCCGCACATGCACTTCTTGGCGCAATCGGTGCAGCCGGTGCAGCGCTGCTTGTCGACCCGGATGTGGTGGGTGAAGCGGAATTTCGCGCCCAGGCGGTTGACCAGCCCATCGATCGCGCCGATGGGGCAGAGGAACTGGCAGTAGGCGCGCCCCTTGCTGGCGAAGAAGCCGAGCAGGAACAGCAGGGATAGGTTGACCAGGCCGACGGTGGAGAAGATGAAGGCCAGGCCCACGAACCCCCCGCTCAGGGCCTCGACGAAGCGCGGCACGGTGATGAAGTTGCACAGGGTGCAGGCGCTGATGCCGAGCAGCGGCAGCAGCGCCATGTAGACCGCCAGGTAGCCGTAGCGGATCTGGACCTGGGGCAGGCCGCGGTATTCGATCTTCCAGCGGTCGTTCAGCATGCGGCTGACCAGTTCCGAGAACCCGCCGACCGGGCAGATGAAGGAACACCAGATGCGCCCGAAGAAGAAGGTGAAGATGATGATGACGAAGAAGGCCACCACGCCGATCAGGGCCACGGAGACGTGCATGAACAGATCGTCCCAGCTCATGCCGGGGAAATACAGATAGAAGCGGCGCATGCACAGCTTCCCGCACAGATCGGTGTTGCCGGCCAGGCCCGGCAGCACCGCCAGCGGCCCCAGGAACATCGCGCAGGACACGGCGATCCAGAAGTAGCGGTAGCGCTGGATCTTCGGCACGGATCGGGTTTTTTCCGAAAGTTTCGCGGTCAGGGCATTCATGGTCTTGCTCCTCGCGGTTGGGTTGGTGTCATAGGCTGCCGAAAGACCGTCGCGAGCGGCCCGAGTTCGCGTTGAGAAGCGCAGGCGTACGACGGGGTACGTTGAGCATCGCAAATGCGAAATCGGGACGCGCAGCAGGTCTTTTCGTTAGCCTTGTCATCTGTCGAACTGATGGCAGGCCAGGCAAAGCTCTCCGTTCTTGGCCGGCAGCCTGAGCAATACTTCCTTGTCGATCCGCCGGTATCCCAGCTCGAATCGTTGTCCCTTTTGTTCGCTTAAGGCCTCCAGGCGGGCCTTCTTGTCTTCCCGCACCACCTGGTCCCAGGGGTGTTCGCGGTAACTGACGCCGGTTTCCAGATCGGCGTTGTCCACCCGCCCGACGGCGGGATTGAGCGCATCGATGACGCCCGGCTGATGCGGGGCGTGGCAGGTCGGACACATCACCTTGCCGTCCCGGCTCAGCGGCAGGATGATGCCGTTGCGCTCCTTCGAGTCCTTCATGTGGAGCTTCATCCGGGCGTCCGGTTTCGATTCCTGATGTTCCAGCGCATTGAAATGCGGCGTCTTCAAATGGCAGCCGTAGCAGAGGCGTTCCGGCGGCAGCCGCAGCTTGTAATCCGCGGCGCGCAGCGGCTGGTCCCGTTCCCGGTGTACCTCCTCGTGACAATAGGTGCAGTGCTCCTCGCGGAGCTTGCCTTCCTTGTCCAGCATGATGTGGATGTTGGGGCGCTTGAACCTGTCTTCCTCGTGGCATTCGTAACAGAAGGTCTCCAGCCTGTCGTAAGGCCCGCCGCGCAGGAAATCGGGGAGGCTCCGGTCGATGCGGCGGTACGGCACCTGGTCGATGTCCTCGATGCCGTGGCAGGTCGGACAGCGCAGTTCGCGGTCCTCTCGCAGCGGCAGGCGTTTCGGCGTCCTCATCTCGTCGGGCAGCACGACCCCGATGACGTGGTGCAAGGGCGGCAGCTTCTTCGTGGTCGCATAGCTGTCGTCGGCGCCCGCCGCCGCGATGCCGGCGCCGAGCATCCACAGCATCATTCCCGCCAACCACTCGCCCGGTCCCGGCCACGCGCTCCGCCCTCCCCTCACAATCCCCCCAACACCGGCTCGCCATGGGTATGGCACTCGCTACAGTCGGAGGTGACGTCGTGCACGCCGGACAAGCCGTTCCCCGCGTCGTAGGCGCCCTCCTCGACGAAAGGGTCCTCCATCCGGTGGCACAGCACGCAGAATTCGGCATAGTTGCCGTTGCGGACCCGGGCCTTGTAAGGCCTGGGCAGCGTCTTCTGCAGCCGGTTGGAACCCTTGCGGGTGTCGTCCAGAATCAGCTTGGGGTTGCGGGTTCCATGCATGACGTGGCAGGCGGTGCAGGCGACCTCGTCCCCATAGCGGAACCTGTTGCCGCGCAAGCCGGCGTACGGCCCCCCGCCGCCATGGACCCAGCCGTGGCGGTCGATCAGGGTGTAGTTGTCCTCGATGGCCACCAGCGGATCGTTGAGCCCGTACCCCGGCCTCGGCCTGATGCGGACGCCCGGCGGCTGGTGGTCGCGGTTATGACAGCGCAGGCAGAAGTCGGTATGACCGGTGTAGGGCGAAAAGCCGCCGGAGGCGTCGCGGATCGCGGTCAGGTCCACATCCAGCTCGAACTGGCCGTCCATGTCCGGCTTGACATGGCAGGTCAGGCAGTCTCCGTCCCCGAGCGCCCGCACCTTCTTGACGGAAAAGTCGTGCTTGTGGGCGCCGCCTTGGCGGGGCGATGCGGCCAGGTCGGTCGAATTGTGGCAGATGATGCAGCGGCGGGGCGCGTTGGTGCCGTTGGTGCCGTGGCAGCCGGTGCAGGTGGCCGTGCCTTTGTAGAGCACCCAGTTGCGGATGTTGGGAGCCTTCTCATGGATGTTCTGGAGAAAATGGCAACTGGCGCAGTTGGTCCTGCCCCAGGCGGTGCCGTCGCCGCCGTGCTTCGGCGTCAGCAGCAGATTGCCGGTCACGGTGGACACCGTGTAAGCGCCAGTCACCACCGGATAAAGGACCGCGAACCAGACCGCGCACAACCCTAATGCCAGATGCAGTGTGTTGTTTTTCATCGGAATCGGGTCCTCGCATGGCAGGTCTCGCAGTAGACCTGGTTGTGGCAGCGGCCGCAGTCCAGGGTATCGACCCGCACCGCCAGTCCGTGCAGGGTGCGGTATCCCAAGGGGTGGTAGCCGGTGCCCATGGTGTCCCTGCGGAAATGGCAGTTGGTGCAGTAGGCCAGGTCGAGATGGCATTCCTTGCAGGCGGCCTCGTCCCGGCGCGCTGCCTCGCCGTGGTAGTTGATATAGCCGAACCGGTGGTCTTCCGGCCAGATCTTGGTCTTGTCGTCGTGGCACAGGTTGCAGCGCCAGGGTCCGCGCTGCTCGGTCACGTGGCAGTCATGGCAGACCGCCTTGAGCGGCTCGTTGGAAATCGTGGTGAGCGGTTTGAGCTTGCTCTCGTCGGCCATCGCATTGGGCGCGAAGGAATGACACAGCATGCAGCTGTCGCCCTCCTCCTCCATCACCTCCATGTGGGCGTTGTGCGGATAGTAGATATCCGTGCGTTTTTCCCGCTTCTCCCACCACTTGGGGTCCTTGACCGCGTCGGGCAGGTCGCCGGCGCCGGCGACAGGGGCGAGGACGACGGCCCAGAGCAGAACCAAAATCAGCCGCGCCATCACAGCCCCTTCGGTTTGAAGTTGTCGAAGTAGTAAATCACCTGGACCGCCCCCAGATACTCGTCGAGGATGCGGGTATACCAGACATAGCTCCCCGCGACGTTGAGTACGAGATTGTTGCGCAGCATGTAGAAAGCCTCGATCTCCGCCCCCACCGCCCGGTTGAACCCGTACAGTATCTTGTCCTCGAACCGCAGCGCGGTGTTCACCCGCATCTGCAGCCGGGAATTCACGGTATGCGTGCTGCTGAGGTAAAAGCTGCTCGCATTCTCCGGACCCAGGGACAGGTAGTCGAATTGTCCGATCAGGCCGAAATTGGGATTGAAAACATAGTTCGCCCCGAGCTCGCCGCCATAGCCGTCGTAACCCCGGCGGCTCGAAGCCAGGCCGCCGACGTAATAGTTGAAATACTTCACTGGCTCATGCTGGATGCGGGTCCGCGCCAGGGTCTGCTCACCCAGCGCATAGGCGCTGTAGAACTTTTCCCGGAAGGTCAGGATGGGATCGCGCGGCTGGAAGTATTCGTAGGAGCTGCGGACGCGCACCGCGTTGGTCAGGTCGAGCTGGCCATTCAGGCGGATGTTCTCGAACGCATCCCGGTCGGCCCGGTAAGTTCCCAGCACCCCCAGTTCGTAATCGCTGTTCCGCCAAAGCCCCAGCCTGCCCGCGCCGGTGGTGGCGAAATACAGGCGCTGCAAGGAGCTTCCCCAGGGCTTGGAACCGCCGTAAGCCGACTCGAAGAGCAGCGGAGCTGAATTGCTGCCGGCGGCCGCACCTTGCAGGCCGGTGTCCCCGATAAGCGCCCCCGAATTCACGTTTCCGCTGGCGAATCCCCCATATCCCGTATACGGGGAATAGTCGAACGCGCTCTGGGACAGATCGCGCCAGAAATACTGGTAGCCGCCGCGCACGTCGATCCGGCTCAGCGACGGCCCGTCGCTCCCCCAGCCCCAGTCCGGCGTCCACTGCGCGCGGCCCTCCAGCCCGCCGACGAACTTTCCTTCCACGCCGATCAGGTGATCGTAACGGCTGGGACGGCCGGCATAGGCCTCGAAGCCCCATCCCTTGTCGGCCGAGGCGTAGGCCACGGCGCCGCCATCGACCAGGTACAGGCCCAGGTTGTCGGTGCGCAGGAAACGCCCCAGCTTGATGCGGGTGTTCAGCGAGCCGAAGCCCTTTTCGACGAAAGCCTGGTACAGCCTCGCCACGCCGCCGCCGTCGGGCTGATAGCCGGTGCGCGTCACGAATTCCACGGCGCCGTGCAGGTCTTCCTGGATATTGTCATAAAACCCTTGCCCCCATAGCTCGCCGAACACATGCGGATTCTGCAAGGTGTAACGGTTGTCGACCTGAACCTTGCTGCGCACCGAACCATGCCAGTTGTCGCAACGGCCGGCGGAGGCGCCCAGCCCGCCCACCAGCAGGCAAACCACCGGCAGGACGGCGCGCCCCCGCGGCAAGGCCGAGGCGGGCCGCACCGAAAGGGAACCCCATTGTCGGGGAACCCTACCCTCAAGGGAATGTTCCCTTTCGGTGCGGCCTCCCTCATTCCCAAACCGGCAACTCTCCCGGACCATCAGGATTTACTTCCCGCCCTGCCGGTAAAGGCCAGAGATGCGACGGGGCGCTTCAGGCGCAACAGGACATAGCCGCCGGCGCCGGCCTTGAAGGCGGCGATCCGCCCGCGCGGCAGCATGCGCCAGCTCCGGCCGTCCTCGGAATACGCGATCTTGACGCCCTTGAGCCGGGTCGCGGCGCCCGAATAGGGCAGCTTGACCCAGCCGTCGCCGCCGCCGAAATTTTTCACCGCCGCGCCGCCGCCCCGGGTCAGACTCAGGGTGTAGATGTCCGACGCCAGCGCGCCTCCCCCCAGCTTGCCGATCCTGCGGCGCTCGCCGGCGGTGGCTTCCTTGCTGCTCAGCTCCACACGGACGCCATCCAACAGCAACTGGTTGAGCGAGGAGCCGGGGACGAACAGCGCGGAACCCCGAACCGAGGCATGGCCTACCTTGGCGGAAAAGGTCAGCGACAGATTGCTGTCCCACTGCGCCGTGAGCTTGCCGGCGGCGTCTTCGTTCAGCGAGGCCAGCGCCACGGCCTCGGAGGCCGGGAGTTTTCTCAGCGGACCGCCGACGGCGCGGCTGGTCGCCGCCTTGAGGATCGACATGTCCGGCGCCTTGACGGTGGCATCGAGCACCTCGGCGACGGTTTCGGTGATCCTGCCGTCGGCCTGCACCTTGTGGTAACCCGACGCCAGCTCCACCACGCCTTCGTCCACCAGACGGGAATCCGGGATCCTCGCGACCTCGATGACGCGGTTGGCTCCCACCAAACCCTTGGCCGCGACCGCGCCGTTGATCGAACCGTCCGCCCTGCGGGTATGGCATTCCTCGCAGGCCACCGCCTGTTCCGCCGGCCGGGTCTGGTGGGTGAAGAGGTACGCGTTGCTCTCGGCGTAAACGAAGCGCACGTCGGCGCCTGAGTGGCCTTTGCCCTTGAGCAGGCTGTCGTAAGCCTGTTTGAGCGCCTTGAAGTCGTTATAAGTGGAGGGCAGATCGAACTGGCCGCCGGTGACGGAGACCGATCCGATCTCCTGCCCGCTGGCCGGATCGACGATGGCGGCCAGGCCGTCGCTCTTCTGGCGGAACACCGACTGCCTTTCATAGCGGTACAGCACCCGGCCGCTGCTGCGGTCCTGGACGAAAAATCTGGCGTTCGGCACGTAGGGAATGACCCGCAGCGCGCCGTCCGCGCGCGCCCGGTAGCGGTAATGCATGGGCAGGGTCTTGCCGTTGTATACAGCCGTATGGTTGTGGCAGGCCTGGCAGGAAAGATCGTCGAAATGCACCTGCACCACCCGGTTGTGCGAATTGGCGGCATAGCCGAGCATGAAGCCCGAGGACCTCCAGCGCTCGCGGTGGGCGTCCAGCAATGTGCGCTGGCCGGACGGCAGGGCCGGCGCCTTCGCCGTGCCGTGGCAGTACTCGCAATCGGCGGGACCGGGCTGGTAATCGAGGTCGTTGCGGATGTCGGCGTCGCCGTTGCCCTTGGGGAAATCGTGGTTGGCGTCGAGATCGATGTTGGCGTAGGCCGGCTTGTAGTATTGCTTGGCATGGCAGGCGTTGCAGTTGTCGATGATCCGGGTCTCGCCGGTGTCGTCGGTCCACGGCTTGCCCTTGTGGACGTCGTCCTTGTAATCGTCGACGGGCTTTCCGGCCTCGCCCAGGGTCTCCTTATCCGCCTCGCCGAAGCCGTAGAAGCCGCGCCGGCTGCTCTTCACCTCGGCGTCGATGCGGTTGATCCCGGCGCCCGCCAGATGGCACAGCATGCAGTTGTCGTTGCCGGGAAAACGGCGCATGGGGATCTGTATCTTGCCGCTGCCGTCGAAGGCGTCGCGGTTCCAGTGCAGGATGGGTTCGCCCGAGTCGCCCAGCACCAGGTCGTAATCCGGCTTGGCGGTTCCCGGCTTAAGGGTCCGTTCCACCGTCAGCAGGCTGGCCCCGCCGACCAGATCGGGCCGGAGGTCGAGAAACTCGAACATCGCCGAGTTGGCATAGCGGAAAAAGCCTTGGGCCACGAACTTGCCGTCCTGCAGCAAACCCCATTGATCCAGGGCGCTGGCCGCGCCGTCGCCGCCGAGCCCGCTGGCGGGAAATTTTTTCAAGAGCGAAAAATCGGCGTGGCAGATCATGCAATCGG
The DNA here is from genome assembly GCA_040753975.1 of Pseudomonadota bacterium. GTDB lineage: Bacteria > Pseudomonadota > Gammaproteobacteria > Methylococcales > Methylococcaceae > Methylococcus. The sequence goes on along the minus strand of JBFMDC010000006.1, from coordinate 12,931 downwards.
CCTCGCGCACCCCGCTCTTCTTCCAGTCCCACAGGACCACCTCGCCGTCCTCGTTGCGGTCGTAGTAATCGCCGTCCCAGGCGGGAATGGCGCCGCCCGGCATCTGGTCGTAGCGCGTGCCGCTGCGATCCGACTCCTCCCAGCCGCCGCCCAGGTGACAGGTGCTGCAAGCCTTGAGGTAGCCCGCCGCCCCGTAATCGCCGAATTCCGCCTCGTTGGGATTCGCTTTCCTGGCGAGCGCGGCGGCGGCATTGCCCTGCATGCAGTTGAAACCGCCGAAATAGCCGGGGCCGACCAGATGCGGCAGGCCGCGGCGGCGTCCGTAGTCGTCCCGGGTTTCGTCACGCCCCTGCTCGAAGTGGTAGGCGTGGTTCATCGCGTCGTAGTCGTGGCAGCCGCCGCCGCTCCCGTTGCCGCAGCTCATCCGGACGCTGTAGGGCTTGCCGCTCTCCAGCACATGCCGGCCGTCCTCGTCCACCAGCGGGATGGCGGGGTGCATGAGGGTGCGGTCGAAGGCATTGGCTGCCTCCCCCGCCGCCGCGCTGGACGTGAATCCGAGCAGCAGCGACAAGCACCACGCAGCGGCGTGCCGTCCCCGCCCGGCCGGCTCCCTCATGCCCGGTCTCCCTGGTATCGGCGAATTCCGGGAACGGCCAAAACGCTCGTCACCGCCCGCTCTCCTCATAGAACGCGCCCTGTCCCCGCTTCCTGGACAGAGCCCAGGCGACCAGGGAACCGACTACCAGGATGCAGCTGCCGCAACTGCTGCAGCGACCCTGCTGGGGCACGGTGCAGTTGGACGCCACCGCGGCATGCCCCAGCCCCATTCCCGCCCCGGCAAGCCAGGGGAGGACCTTCCGCACCAGCGGATGGCCGAGCATTCCAGATACCCGGGGCAGTTCAGGCGCCTCTTCGGCGACCAGCGGACTAGAAGAGCAGCGGAGCTGACTCCGGCGAGACTTGGTGTGCATATCACGACTCCTCGTATGAACTTTGGAAACATAGGGCCGAGCCCTTCGGCTTTGGCTCAGCCCGCCTTGTCCGCGATGGTCAGATAGGCGGCCGGCTGGCTGATCCGGACCACCACGTAACCGTCCACCTCGCTGCGCCGGCGGAACACCAGCAGGTTTTTCCCCGCGACCCTTTGCCAGCTTTTGCCGTTCCTGGAAATCAGCACGCTCACCTGGCCGCGCGCTTTGGCCTTGCCCCGGTAGGGCAGCTTGACCAGCGCGGCGCCTTCGATGAGCCCCGGCAGCGTCCTGCCGCCGGCGTCCATGACGGCCAATGAATAAATGTCCGCGACCAGGTTGCCGAACCCTAGTCTGGCGATCCGCGCACGGTCCTTTGCCTTCGCTTGGCGGCTCTCTACCTGCCCCCTCAAGATTCCGCCATAAGCCACGGTGCGCGTCCCCCGCGCCTGGATCAGGGCGAATTGGCGCAGGGAGCTGTGCCCGACCTTCGAGCTGAACAGCAGCGCCTCCCCGGAAGCGAGGTCCGCCGCAAGCTTTTGTCCCGCCGCCTCGTCCAGGTCGGCGTAGGACAGCGTCTCGGCATTGGTCAAGGTCTTGAACTCGTTCTCGACCGTCCGGGCAGTTTCCGATTTGAGAATGGACATGGACGGGTCGAGACGGCTGGCGTAAAGCACGTCGGCCACGTTCTCGACGATGCGTCCGTCGTCCTGGACCTGGAAATACGGCATGCCGAGCTCGACGATACCGGCGTCCACCAGCCTGCGGTCCGGCAGTTTCGCGGCCTCGGCGACATTGGCCTCGCCCAGCAGACCTTCCGCGGAAATCAGCGCGCTGAAGGCGCCGCTCTGCTTGCGCGCGTGGCAGTCCTCGCACTGCACCGACTGGGGCGAAGGCCGCGTCGCGTGGCTCAATGCGTATTCGTTGGATTCGATGTAGACGAAGCGGACATCGGGCGCGGCGTAACCCTTCATCCCCAGCAAGGCATCATAGGCCTGTTTCAGCGCCTTGTAGCCGGCGAAAGTCGGCGGCTCCCCGAACTCGTCCCCGTTCATCGCCACCTGCCCCAGTTCCTTGCCGCTGGCGGGATCGAGGATCGCTCCGTATTTTCCGCCGTCCGAACCGCTCCGCTCCTCGATCATGGAGAAGCGCTCGTAGCGGCTCAGCACCCGCCCGCTGGTCCGGTCCTGGACGAAATAGCGGGAGGCCGGCTTGTACGGAAAGATCTTCAGCCGCCCGCCATAGCCGACCCGGTAGCGGTAACGCATGGGAAAGGCCTTGCCGTCCTCCGCTAGTCCGGAAATGTGGCAGGTCTGGCAGGCGACGGCATCGAGGTGGGATTGAGTGATCCGGTTCAGTGTGTTTTCCGGGTAGCCCCGCATGTCGCCGTTGGCCTTCCAGATTTCACGGTGGGCATCCAGCACGTTCTTATGCCCCGACGGCAATGCCGGCTTCGCCGCTTTGTCGTGGCAATGCTCGCAAGCCTTCGGCGGCGGCATGTTGTCGAGGTCGTTGCGGATGTCGTTGTCGCCGTTGCCCTTCGGGAAATTGTGGTCGGCATCCAGGTCGACGTTGGCGGAAGCCGGTTTGTAATACTGCTTGGCATGGCAGGCGTTGCAGTTTTCGATCGACCGCGCCTGGCCGTTGTCCTCGGTCCAGACGGCGCCCTTGTGCACGTCGGTGCGGAAGTCGGCGATCGCGGTGCCGTCCGCGGCGAGCCTCATCCTCACCTCCGGACCGAAGCCGTAGAAACCGCGCCGCGAATTGCCGGTCTTATGGCAGTACATGCAGTTGTCGCTGGCCGGGAACCGCAGCATGGGAACCTGAATCTTGCCGGACTCGTCGAAAACCTCCCGGTTCCAGTGCAACTTGGGACTGCCCTGATCGTCCAGCACAAGCCGGTAATCCGGCGCCGCCGTCCCGCCGGCGGGACTTCGCTCCACCGCCAGCAGCGCGGCGCCTCCTTCCGAATCGGGCCGCACGTCGAGGAACTCCCAGATTGCCGAAGCGGCATAGCGGAAAAAGCCGCCCGCAATGAATTTCTCGTCGCGCAGACGGGCGTAATGCTGGGCCGCGGTTTCCGAACCATCCTCCCCGCCGGCGGCCCCCAGCCGGCTGGCGGGAAATTTCTTCAGGCGGGAGAAATCGGCGTGGCAAAGCATGCAGTCGGCCTCCCGGACCCCGCTTTTCTTCCAATCCCAGGGCACGACTTCGGAAGGTCCGGAGCCGCCGTACCGCCCTAGTCTATCGGCATCCTGGAACTGACGGCTGAAATAGTCGCCGTCGAAAGCCTTGACCGCCTCGGCGGACTGCTCGTCGTAGCGCACACCGCTGCGGTCGAGTTCGCCCCAGCCGCCGCCGGCATGGCAGGAGCCGCAGTACCGGACCAGATCGGGCGCACCGAAATCGGCGAATTCCGCCGCGCCGCCGTTGTCTTTTTTGGCCAGCCAGCCCGGCGCATTGCCGGACATGCAGTTGTAGCCGCCGAAATAGCCGGGGCCGGCGAGCTGCGGCAACCCCGCCTTCTTGCCGAAGCCGTCCCGGGTTTGATCGCGGCCCTGCTCGAAGTGGTAGCCGCGGGTGATCTTGGCGTAGTCGTGGCAGCCGCTGCCCGAGCCGTTGCCGCAGCTGGTCTTGGGACTGTAGGGCAGGCCGCTGTCTAGAACATGGCGCCCCATCTCATCCAGGAGCGGGATGGCGGGATGGAGGACGGCCCGGTCGAAACTGTTGTCGGCCGGCGCCTCTCCGCCATACGACGGTAGAATTCCGGCGAAAAGACAGACGGCCCACAGCCATGGGCAGATCTGTAGCCGGTGAATCCGCATTCGTTGTGCCTCGTTCAATCGTCCAATGCCGTTGGCGCCGTTCCCGGCGCGCAACCGCTTCTTATTCCATCGCCCAAGGATGCCGGTTTCCCTGGGGTGGGAAAAATGTAAGCAAAATATGAACCAACCCAAACAGTGCTTAAATATCAGACGATACGGTAACTTGGCAGAACCACACGCCGGGCCGGATATGCGATTTCACACGCCAGTGAGTGAAATCACGCAAACCCCAGGGAGAGGACGGAAAGCCTGTCATCGCCGATCGCCGTGGCCGCGCCTCCCTCCGGCGAACCGCACCCGCGGAAAAAAGCGCCCCCTTGAAGCACGCCGCAGAAGCGACGGCCACGACTCCCATCGCACATGGACCGGAACGATATTGATTCCTATAAACCTAACGATCATGGCGACCCAGCCGCCCTGGATGATGACAAATCGTCAGGAAAGGCGATTACAGGCCCCGTCCATGGGGCCCTGCCCTTCGGGCCATGCTCCGCCTGCTCAAATTCGCTCCCGGCAAATTTGTGCATGGCGAAGCCGCCCTAAGGGTCGCGGTAAAGGGAAGTACCGCATGAGCGCTGCCCGCGGCATGGCGGTTCCGGGGCCCGCTTCACGACGTTCGATGTCAGGGTTTGACGACATAACGCCCCATCATGCCCGCTTCGATATGGTCGTTGACGTGGCAGTGGTACATCCAGGAGCCGGCGATATCGGGCCTCATGTCGAGGGTGATCTGGCTGCCCGGCAGCAAATTGACCACATCGACCCGCTGGCCGGCCGCGAGCAGGGTGTTGCCATGCCAATGCGGGGTGTGGAGATCGACCTCCGTACCCAAGGCCAACTGATACCAGCGCACGTTTTCACCCACCTTCATCGTCAGGCCGGGCAGGTTGTCGTAGACATAGCCGTTCATGCTGTGCATGAGGTTGCTTTCTTCGAAGGCCTCCAGGGCCTCGGCGTCCTGCGCGAGGTTTTTCGCCAGCGGGGCGAACTCGGCGATATTGCGGCCGGCGTACAGGCTCTTGTTTTCGTCGAACACCGTGAAGAGCACCACGAATTCGCGGTCGACGCCGCGCAGTTTGCCGTTGGGCATAAGATCGCCCTTGCGCGAGACGATGATGGGGCCGATGAGCCCCGTGTTGGTGTCGCGCGTCTCGTCCACATGGGAGTGATAGAGCCAGACGATGGAGCCGGGGTCGCGAGGCCCGGGGCCCGCACGCTCGGGTACTTCCCAGGTGTACGTCCAGGTGCCGCCCGGTGGGATGGCATCGTCCTGGTGCTCGGACGGAGCGGAGTCGTCGTGATAGGGCACGCCCTCGCTGTCCTTGCGGTAAAAGACCCCGTGCGCGTGGACGGAGGTTTTTAGGCCGGCCGTCTTGTTGCGAAAGACCACCTTGACGGTATCGCCGACGTTGGCGCGGATGACGGGCCCCAGGATGCCGAGATGCTCCCACTCCAGCGGACGCGGCTTGGGCGTTTTGAACGTGGCGTCGGTGTATTCGACGAAGTGCGCCTTGTGGTACACGTGGCCGATGCGATCCCGGCCGTTACCCTCCACGAAGACTTTTTCGGCATCGGAGAACGGGCCTTTGTGCATCGGGTTGATCGGGTAGGACGGCGCGTAATCCCAAAGCACGTCTTCGGCCGCGATGAAATAGGTGCGGGTTGCGCCTTGGGCCCGGATGAGGCCGGGCATCAGCAGGATGAGAACGAGCAACACGTATGGTTTCATGGGAAGTGACACTCACCCGCCTCAAGCAGCTGGAAGCCGAGAGCATCCATATCATCCGCTTTCGTCGCGGCCGAGTTCGAAAAGCCGGTCATGCTCTATTCCATCGGCAAGGATTCGGCCGTCATGCTGCAACTGGCCATGAATGCCTTTTATCCGGGCAAACCGCCCCTTTCCCCTGATGCAGCTCGACACCACGTGGAGATTCCGCGACCGCATGGCCCAAAAGCTGGGTTTGGATTTGATCGTCCACATCAATTCCTCTGTTGAGCTCTCCTGAGCACAGCCGCAGGGCTCGGGGCGAACGGAATTTTTTCGGGTTCAATAGAGGCTTAGTAGGTATAACAAAATAAGTCTTGCAATTTGCAACGTCATGCAGGCACGGATTGCCGGAAAGACGAGCCGTATCGGGTTATTTTGCAGGACTCACTTCGTGGCAACGCCTTAGGATAAATGAAGTAAACCAAAACGTAACCGTTCATACCCCCCACTTTTTTGCTGGGAACGCGGCCATCCTGGCCGCTTTTTCGCCGGGCGGGACGCCCGCGCTCCCAGGGGACTGAACGGTTACACCAAACCTCATCCGCCTTTTGGAAGAAAAAAGCCGGCGTCGTTTCCGGCGCCGGCTTCGGGATGGTCCGGGCAGGCCCGAGAGGACTGCCCGGAGGTTTGGATGGGAAAGCTCAGTGGGCGTGGCCGCCGCCTCCGCCGCCTCCGTGGACCGGCGAAGGCGCCGGCGGCGGATTGGCCCGCGGCTGGCCGGTGGGAACGCCGGTGAAACTCTTCTTCAGGCTGTGGCAGAGGTTGCAACCGATCGGGGTATTGGCGGCCACCTTGACCACCTTGCCCTTCTCGTTCACGAACTCGCGGGCCGTCAAAGTCTTCGACAACCGCGTGCCCCTGTGGTCGCTGCCGTGGCAGGCCGCGCACTGGTCTTCTCCGAACGGCCCAGGCTTCTTGGCGAAGTCGTTGTGCCAGCCGCCCTTGCGGGTGCCGCTGCGGTTGGGCGCGGAGCTTTCCGCTTCCTTCCACCAGTACGGATCGTTGACCGGATGCATGCCGTGAGGCCCGGCCAGATAGGCCCGCTCGCTGCTGGCGTCGACCACCTTGCCTTCGCGCACGCCCTGCGCCACGCCCTTGTTGCTGGCGCCGCCGTCGGTCGCCACCAGGCCATCCTTGAAGTCGTCCTTGACGTGGCAGACCGAGCACTCGGCGATCTTGCCGTCGTAGCCTTGCAACTGCCGGGCCGTCACGTTGTCGTTGGCGTCCGGGTCGGCGTTCGGCCAGATGGCGTGGGAACCGCCGTGGCAGGTCGAACAGGTCAAGATGCCGTTGGCTCCCGAACCGTGCACGTCCCCGCTCTTGCGGAAGAGAGCCTGCGACAGGGGCTTGCCCTTGTAGAGGGTGTCCCCTTCCTTGGCAGCCAGCCCCTTGGCGACATCGTCTTTGGTCGCCGTCGCCTTCTCTGGCCGCGTTTCTGCAAAAGGCATGACCGCAAAGCGCGCGTCGATCGGGAACATCGATGCGCCCGACTTGTCTCCGTCACGCCACGCTTGCTTCAGCACACCCTGGCTGAAATAGCGGTTCAGACCCGCGTCTCCGTCCTTGCCCAGATTGGCATTGCCGAGATGACAGGAACCGCAATCGGGCTCGTCAACCCAGTAGCGGCGAAAATCGACGCTGGTCAACTCATTCGGTTTGTCTTCGCCGAAAGCGCCACCCGCCGTCAGGTTGAAGTCATACTTTTCATTGGGGAAGGCGTTGCCTACGGCCAGCATATCCCCGTGACAGTTGTCGCACTTCAGCCCGGCCGCATGGTGGATGTCCCGATAACTCTTTTCAGTCTTGCCGGTATGACACTTGACACAGTTGCCCTCCATGGGAACGGCATCGCCAAACTGAAAAAGCAGCTCGCCTTGCGGATGCATGGGGAACAATTCCGGCGACCAGTTGTTTTTCGCCGTGTCGTAGCGATTACGACGATCGTCCGCCGATCCCGGCTCGGCGGGCGTGCCATCGGCCTTCAGGGGCTTACCATCCGGCGTCACCCGCCCCCGAGTCTTCTCGCGGATATCGTTATCGTCGAACTTCATCGAATCCCAACCGCGGCCGCCATACAACAAGGCATGCCCGCGTCCGTCGCGGATCAAATCGCCTTTTTGATGCGCCAGGCCATCGGCGCTGTCACCCGCCCCCACATCCTTAGCGTAGACCTGAAACTTGCCGTGGGAGCCGTGCATCGTGCCTGAATAATTGGATAACACATTTTGGTAGGCTTGGGCGCCGGCGCCAACCTCAGCTTTCAACTGGCTGGTGTGATGGCCCGCGCACATCGCGTTCAAGGGCGTCTTGCCCTTTTCCTCGGCTTGATCGGAAAACGCCGTGGCAATGTTCTTGCTGATGTCCTTGTCTGGCCTGCCAGGATAATAATCGGACGCGTAATACTTGGTCAGGTAATCATGGAGCAGCGCAATGTTGTATAACGACGCCTTTTCCTGAGCGCGCCAGTCGGCCGGATCGCCATATTCTTCCGCGCCCTTGAACTTTAGCCGTACCTGCAACCTCCAGGAAGGATCGTTGCCCGGATTGGTCGGGCTGGTCGCGCCATCCGGCTTGAGCCAGCGCGATTCGGCGATACGGTCGATGCGCAGGCCGTTGGCGTCGTACTCCTTGCCGGCGCCGGCGAGGCGGTTGTCGAACACGTCGGTCAAGCCGCCCATGTTGACCGCAACATGCTTGTCATCGAACCGGTTATGAACGGCGGGACCGTAGCCGTAATTCTTGAAGTCCTCCAGCAGGCTGCCGCTTAGTGCTGGAATGACGGAGGGAGTTTTGCTGTCCGGAAAACTTCCCTTGCCAGTCGCTGGCCCCGGCGAACCATCGGCGTTGCGCAATTCCGTTTCAAAAACCGGGGTAAGCCAGACTTGGTCATTCGCGCCGATTTCCCCCTTGGCGTGGCATTCGCGGCACCGGGTTTCCGAAGCGCTGGTAATGACAGCATCGGCGGCGGCAAGGCGCCGTCCGCCTGAATCCTTGGCCTCTACACGAAACAACGGGTAAGGATTGATTCTTCCCTTGTCATCCACATTGCTGACCGGGATATTTTGGCCAATGAAGGCTTGCTGGACGGCGTAATAATCCAGCGGTTGCGGATCGTTGGCCTTGTATGGCGCAGCCTTTCCCGGCATGGCGCGGGTACCCTTGGCGGCGTCCACATGTCCGCGCCTGCCTTCATCCGGCATTGTTGGCAGCCTCACCCCGTCTCGCGTCACCACATTGTGGAGGGTGAAGATATCCTGCCCCCGCTGTGGCAAAGGCGGGTTTTGGAAGGCGTTGAACGGCTGTTCTGAACGGTCCCAGAACTCGCTTTTTGCAATCGATGCATTGAGGTAGTTCCGCTCGGGAACCAAGGTGGTGGCCGTGTTGTCCTTGTTGCAGTTGTTTACGCAGGTAGTCGTAGGCGGATCGTAATTGACCCCCGCCACCCCGCCTGCAAACAGATTCTGACTGGTGGAGTTGATGGAATCGGCCCCTGCCGGATCAAGAGGATTCGAGGCCGCGGAGTAAAACAGGGCAACCTCGCTTGAATCCACGATCTGGGGCTTGCGCGCAATTTTCTTAAGAACCTGAGCGTTGAGAGCGTTGTAGGGAGTAAGAGGATTAAAGGGCAAGGTAATCTGGCTGCCGCCCTGCATGCCGGTATCCTCGAACGGCATCACCACATAGGCCCCGTCCGCCGCGTTGAGCGCCTCGGCTACGGCGGGCGCCGGCTGCTCGGACACCTTCGGGTAGGGGTTGGCGTTCGGCGGCACCACCCGGACGACCACGTCGTCCGCGCACTGGTTGCCGGTGGAATCGGCCACGTTCAGCGTCACCCGGTACTGGCCGGCGTGATGGAACTGATGCGAGAACCTCAATGCCTCGGACGCTGGCGAACCATCGCTCAGGTTCCAAAGGTAATCCAGCGTCACGTTCTTCTTCGCCTTGGCCGCGGCAATGAATTCAACCAACTGGCCTTGGCTGATCTCGACGTCGCTCGCCGGGCTCTGGATGGAACAGGCGACCGCCTTTTTGCACGACGCGTCGGCTCCGCGCACCGGAAGCAGGACCTTGCCGCCATCCCCGGTTTCCAGGCGCAGCCGGCACGGCACGCCGCCGTGTTGCAGCGTGGCTTTGAATCTCTGTTTGCCGTCGGTCTTGGCCGTGTACAGAAGCATGTTGTGGTCGGCGTCGTAGATCGAGACCGCCGAGCCCGGCGCGAGACCCGCGGCCTTGCCCTTGACGCTCACCTTGCCCAGGCCGGCATCGACCTTGGCCGAGCCGCTGACGGATGCGGCCTGCGCCCCGCCACCGGAAAGGGCGAGCAGCAGCGCCGCGATGCCCGTCGCGGCGCCCAGCAACCCGCCGGGTTTATGAAGATATTTCGAGTTCATTCCTATCCCACCTCTATGGCGTGCTTTTTGGTTTTCGGTTTTTCGAATCTCGCAGAAGCGGCCCCGCGAAACGCGGGAATTCCATTGCGACGATCCAAGGGCGTAAGGCAAAACGCGTACCCGACTGCACGCACGGAGCTCCAGGCGAAAAACCTGGAGCCCGCAGCCCTCCTCATGAAGCATTTCCCGCCAGGACCATTCAATTGATTTCGATTAACTTTTTCATGAACAGAACGCCGCCCCGCAGCAGCCCCCGGAAATTTTGAGCAACCGCAGCACGGGAAAAGCCGAGACCGCGCCGATGCATCGGCCCCGGAACAGCCGAGCGAAATCCCATACTCATTGAGGCAAATGACGCAGAGCATCCGGAAACTTGATTAGCAATGAACGTCAGCTCAACCGAAAATCGTCTTTCCGGCAGGGATTCACGGCAGGCCATCCTGCCTGCCGCCCTTCGGGTAAATGCAAATCCGCTCCCGGCGGATTTGTGCCGGAACCCAGGTTCCAGGGATGGAATGGCCTGGGGACATCCATGTAGCCTGGATGCCGGCGGTCCTTGCCGGCATGACGAGCTAGCTGACTATTCTTTCTAATCAGGTCCGGAAATGACTGAGGCAGGAGAAATGAGCGGACCCCAAAACCGGCGCCTGGGATCATGCGTTTCGATCGGGCAAAAAAACGGGGCGCCTAAGCGCCCCTAAGCGGCTTGCCCCATTTGCCTACATGCATATCCATGGTCGGCGCGCTGGATCCGCAATGGTTTGCACAATCTACCGATGGCGAACTGTCCTGCACTGCCGCACAGGACGAGTCCCTTGATAAAGCAGAGATCGGGCCAATACCTAACCCTCTGATCGATATAGCCTTGGTCAAGCCGGAAAGATGGCCGCTCCGAGATTTCACCGGGTGTTACGTCATTTGACACGCCGTGCAGGGGGAACCGCGGCCACACACCGGCCTCCTTCGGAATCGCCCGCCCAACCGCGCCAGAGGTAGACCCGCTGGCGGAAAACCGCCAAGATGGAGACATCGCCCCAGCCCGGAAATCTTTCCATGAACCGCCCCGCCGAACGCCTGGCCGAATACCGCGACCTGTTCGATCTGCCCGAGCACCTCATCGGCGAAATCCTGAACGGCCAGCTCATCACCCAGCCTCGCCCCGCACCGAAACACGTGCTCGCAACATCCATCCTTGGCGACGAACTGGTCGGCCCGTTTCAGCGGGGGCGAGGCGGCCCCGGCGGCTGGTGGATCCTCGACGAACCCGAATTGCATCTGGGACCGCACATCCTGGTGCCCGACCTGGCCGGCTGGCGGCGCGAGCGGATGCCCGCCCTGCCGGAGGAGGCCTATTTCACCCTGGCGCCGGATTGGGCGTGCGAAGTGCTCTCCCCCCACACCGCGCGCATCGACCGCGTGGTCAAGATGCCGATTTACGCCGGGCAAGGCGTTGAATGGCTGTGGCTGGTGGAACCGGATCTGCACACGCTGGAAGTCTTTCGCCTCCACGACGGCCATTGGCTGCTGGAAGGCGCCTGGCAGGAAGCCGACGAGGTGCGCGCGCCGCCTTTCGCCGAACTGGCGTTCTCCCTGGCCGATCTTTGGGCTTCACCGAAGGCGGTGTAGACCGGCCAGCGGAAAATCGCCATGATGAACGGCATCGCCCCAGCCCGGAAATCTTTCCATGAACCGCCCCGCCGAACGCCTGGCCGAATACCGCGATCTGTTCGATCTGCCCGAGCACCTCATCGGCGAAATCCTGAACGGCCAGCTCATCACCCAGCCTCGCCCCGCGCCTAGACACGCGCAGGCCGCCTCCATTCTGACCGGTGAAATCGTTCCGCCCTATCATCAGGGGCGAGGCGGCCCCGGCGGGTGGTGGATATTGTTCGAACCCGAATTGCATCTGGGACCGCACATCCTGGTGCCCGACTTGGCCGGCTGGCGGCGCGAGCGGATGCCGGCCCTGCCGGACGAAGCCTATTTCGCCCTGGCGCCGGACTGGGTGTGCGAAGTGCTCTCTCCCGGCACCGCTCGCATCGACCGCGTGGTCAAGATGCCGATCTACGCTGGACAGAGCGTGCAGTGGCTGTGGCTGGTGGAGCCGGATCTGCACACGCTGGAAGTCTTTCGCCTCCACGACGGCCATTGGCTGCTGGAAGGCGCCTGGCAGGAAGCCGACGAGGTGCGCGCGCCGCCTTTCGCCGAACTGGCGTTCTCCCTGGCCGATCTTTGGGCATCCACGCCGGCCCCCCCAGGGGAAGGGGTAGAGGGAGCGGGCTGATCGAATACTGGAACACTCGAGGGTCGACGTCGGCGAGGCAGCCCGCTTTCCGGATCGAAACCCGGCCAACATCCAAACCCGCCAGGCGTAAACAGGCCAACCGCTCATGCCGCGAGCGGCGCCCCCGAAGATGAAAGCGCCGCCCTCGGCATGGCGGTTCCCTCCCAGCCCAATCATGCCGGGCTATCCTGCCCGGCACCCTTCGGGTCAATGCAAATCCGCTCCCGGCGGATTTGTCCCAAAGGGAGAGAGTGAGCAAGGTTGCTGCGACTTTCAGGTTAAGCCCCGCGCCGCGGTTCCCTTTTTCCGAGTAAGAGTCTCGGTCCCTCCTTGCCGAGATTCCACCTGGAACCCCGCAGCCCCCGGCGGACGATCACCCACGCGAGGCGAACACGGCATTCGATTCGCGGAACCCCAGTAACGATCCACCGGCAAAGCCGGTGGCTTTCGACGGCTGGCCCCTCCAAGGGGCCTGACCGCCGTCGGGCAAAAGCCAAGTCGTCGCCCCGGCAGGGACTGCCGGGGTCCAGGGGCCACGGATGGCTGCGACCTCACACCTCCCTGTGAGCTGGATTCATGCCGGGCTGTCCTGCCCGGCACCCTGCGGGCCAGTGCCAATCCGCTCCCGGCGGATTGGTCATGCCGGGCTGTCCTGCCCGGCACCCTGCGGGCCAGTGCCAATCCGCTCCCGGCGG
>JBFMDC010000005.1:0-54547 GCA_040753975.1 Pseudomonadota bacterium | reverse complement strand
CGGATTGGCACTGGCCCGTAGGGTGCCGGGCAGGACAGCCCGGCATGACCAATCCGCCGGGAGCGGATTGGCACTGGCCCGTAGGGTGCCGGGCAGGACAGCCCGGCATGAATCCAGCTCACAGGGAGGTGTGAGGTCGCAGCCATCCGTGGCCCCTGGACCCCGGCAATCCCTGCCGGGGCGACGACTTGGCTTTTGCCCGACGGCGGTCAGGCCCCTTGGAGGGGCCAGCCGTCGAAAGCCACCGGCTTTGCCGGTGGATCGTTACTAGTTGTAGTCGAAGGTCTTGTTCGGCAAGCCGGGCAACTGCGGCATCTGCTGCTTGGGGAATTCGCCGGTCAGAGCATTCAGGAAGGCGACCACGTCGGCGATCTGCTGATCGCTCAAGTCCCTGTTGAGCTGCAGCTTGGCCATCACCCGAACCGCCTCGTCCAGCGTCTTGACCTTGCCGTTGTGGAAATACGGCGCGGTCAGGGCGACGTTGCGCAGGGTCGGCACCTTGAACAAGTGTTCGTCCTCGGTCTTCTTGGTGACTTCGGCGCGGCCCTTGTCCTTGGCGAAGCCGTATTTGGCCTCGAACATGCCGTTCTCGAAGGTCGGGAACCTCATGAAGAACGGCGTCCCTTCCGGCAGGGTGGGACCGTTGAACGCCGGGCCGGCGTGGCAGTTCGAGCAGCCAACTTCGGCGAAAGTGTTCATGCCCCGCACCTGTTGCTCGGTCAGGGCGCTCTTGTCGCCGGTGACGTATCTGTCGTAGGCGCTGTTCGGCGTGATCAGAGTGCGCTCGTAGGCGGCGATGGCCTTGGCGGCATTGTCCGCGGTGACCACGTCACCACTGCCGAAGGCGGCGGCGAAGGCTTCCGGATAACCCGGAATGGCCTTGAGCCGGGCCACGACCTCGTCCCAGCTCTTCATGCCCATCTCGATGGGATTGGTCACGGGTCCCTTGGCCTGCTCTTCCAGGCTGGGCGCGCGGCCGTCCCAGAACTGCACGGAGTTGAAGGCGGAATTCCAGACCGTCGGCGCGCTGCGGCCGCCGACCTGGCCGTGAACGCCGACCGAGCCGCCGCGGTTGTCTTCGCCGCCCAGCATCACGTTATGGCAGGAATTGCACGAGACCGTGCCGGTCGAAGACAGGCGCGGATCCAGATAAAGCATCTTGCCCAGCTCCACCTTGGCGGGGGTGCTCGGATTGGCCGCGGGCTCCGGGGCCTGGTTCGGCAGCGCCTGCCAGTCGGCAACCGCCGCCGACGCTCCGGCCATGGCCAGGGCTAAGGTCAACAAACGTAGAGTGAACATGGTGGCTTCCTCCTCGGTGTGGTGTTGTTTTCAAACGGCAGCATCGCCGGGTCCAGCGCGTTCTTATAGGAAATTACGCGCCAGTTTGCAACCGCCCACACAACCGGGTCAGTGCCGGGTCGGCGCCTGTCCCGCCCGGACCACCAGATCCTTCGGTATCGCGACCAGATCGAACGAGTCCAGATAGCGCGCCACCAGTTCTTCGCTGACGTTGATTTCGATGTGCGGCGGCGGCGCTGGCTCGGCCAGCCGCTGCATGCGCTGCTCCAGTCGCCGGGTGGAGACGTTCAGGCTCGCCACGACGCCCAGCCCGAAGCCGACCGCCAGGAACAGCAGATACATCATGATTTCGATAGTCATCGGAATTCTCCTCGCCCGAAAATCGCGGGCGCCTCGTAGATTTGACATGGCGCCCGGGCGGAGAATTTCAACGTCTTGCAATATTTGCGTTTTCGAACGGCGGGCGCCGTTCAGCGGCGGTTCAGGCATAATCGTCCCAAGCATCCAATAAGGAGAGGCGACATGCGAATCTTTCGAACCAAGGCGGTTTCCGCGGACGACCGCACAGGCAGCGGCCTCAAGCGCTGCCTGGGAGCGCTCGACCTGACCCTGCTCGGGATAGGCGCCATCATCGGCACCGGCATCTTCGTGCTGACCGGCATCGCCGCCGCGACCCAGGCCGGCCCCGCGGTCATCCTGTCCTTCGTCTTCGCCGGAACCGCCTGCGCTTTCGCCGCGCTGGCCTATGCCGAGCTGGCGGCCTGCGTGGGCGGCTGCGGCAGCGCGTATGGTTACAGCTACGCGGCCTTCGGCGAACTGATCGCCTGGATCATCGGCTGGGACCTGATCCTCGAATACGCGATTTCGGTAGCCGCGGTCGCCAACGGCTGGTCGGGCTATTTCAACAACGCCTTGACCGCGATCGGCCTGGCTTTGCCGGACTATCTGACCCAGGCGCCGGAAAAGGGCGGACTCATCAATTTGCCGGCCTCCGCGATCATCTTTCTCTTGATGGCCCTGCTCATCGCCGGCGTGAAGGAAAGCGCCCGGCTCAACACCGTCATGGTCTCGGTCAAGGTGCTGGCCATCGCGGTGTTCGTCGCCGTCGCCAGCGCCCATGTCGATCCCGCCCATTGGGATCCGTTCCTGCCCTTCGGCTGGTTCGGCCATGATGCCAACGGCAGGCCGACCGGCGTGCTGGCCGGGGCTTCGATCGTATTCTTCGCCTACGTGGGATTCGATGCGGTTTCCACCGCCGCGGAGGAAGCGCGCGACCCGATGCGCGACCTGCCGATCGGCATCATCGGCTCGCTGGTGTTCTGTACCCTGATCTACATCCTGGTGGCGGGTCTCCTCACCGGCGTGGCGCCCTACACCGAACTCAACGTCTCCTCGCCGGTCGCCCATGCGCTGCAACTCCTCGGCATCCGCTGGGCTTCCGGGCTGGTCGCCACGGGGGTGATCGCGGGGCTCACCACGGTGATGCTGGTGCTCTATTACGCCCTGACCCGCATCATCTTCGCCATGTCCCGCGACGGGCTGATGTCGCCCTGGTTCTCCGCGGTGAACCGCCGCACCCGGACGCCGGTGCGGGTCATCGTCCTGTGCGGCCTGTTCATTTCGCTGGTCGCCGGCTTCGTCCCCCTGGGCGAACTGGCCGAACTCGTCAACATCGGCACCTTGTTCGCCTTCGTCCTGGTCTGCCTCGGCGTGATCGTGCTCCGCATCACCCGGCCGGAACTGGACCGGCCGTTCAAGACGCCGGTCGTACCCTGGTTTCCGATCCTGGGCGCCCTGTCCTGCGGCGCCCTGATGGCCTTTCTGCCGGCCCTGACCTGGCTGCGTTTCGTGATCTGGCTGGTGCTGGGCATCGTGATCTATTTCGCCTATTCCTATCGCCACAGCAAGCTGGCGGAACAGCCGGCGGACTAGCCCCGGAACACGTCCTTCCTGCGCCGGATTTCCGCGAACACTTCCACCTCCGGCGCATCGGGCAAACCCAGCCCCTCTCTGATCTCCGGGCTTTCCGGCCGCAGGAAGGGGTTGGTCGCCAGCTCCTCGCCCAGGCTCGAAGGCACCGTGGCCAGCCCCTCGCGCCGCAAAGCCTCGACCCGGCCCAGGCGTTCGCGCAAGGCGGCGTTGCCGGGCTCCAGGGTGAGGGCGAAGCGGGCGTTGGCCTGGGTGTATTCATGGGCGCAGAAGACCTTCGCCCGCGGCGGCAGCGCGCGCAGCCGCTCCAGCGAGCGCCACATCTGTTCCGCGCTGCCCTCGAACAAACGGCCGCAGCCCAAGGCGAACAGGGTGTCGCCGCAGAACAGCGCGGCGGCGTCCTCGAACCAGAAGGCGATGTGGCCGGAGGTGTGCCCCGGCACCTCCAGTATCCGGGCCGACACAGCGCCGAGCCGGAATCCGTCGCCGTCCCCAAAAAAGAGATCGATCCCCGGGATGCGATGGCGGTCCCCCGCCGCGCCGACGATGGCGCAGCCGGTCGCCGCCTTGAGCGCCAGGTTGCCGCCGACATGGTCGCCATGGTGATGGGTGTTGAGCACGTGGCTGAGCCGCCAGCCCCTGGCATCGAGCGCCTCCAGCACCGGCCCGGCGAGGGCCGGGTCCACCGCCGCGGTGGCGCCGCTGTCGGGCTCGTGGAGAAGATAGACATAGTTGTCTTCGAGCACGGGAATTTGAAGGATTTCGAGCATCAGGGCTTGCCTTTCAGGTATCTGGCGATGTCCTCCTTGGAAAAACCGATCTTTTTGGCGATGCGGTCGGCATGGCTGACCCGCGAAACGCCCTCGATCAGGCGATAGGTCGGCTGTTCGTCGCGGAATTCCACCTGCCGCGCCTGCCCGATCTTCTGCTCCTGGTAGACGTCCACCAGCTCGTGGTTGTGGGTGATGAGAACCGTGGTATTGCCCTTCTCCCGGAAGCCGTCGAGGATCGCGATGGAGATGTCCAGCTTTTCCTCGTTGGTCGTCCCCTCCGACAGCTCGTCCATGATGACCAGGCTGCGCGGCGTCGAGGCCAGGAAGATGTCCTTGGTCCGTTTGAGTTCGGTGCCGAAGCGGCCTTCGCCGTCCGCCAGATGGCTGATCTCGGGCACCTGGTAAAACACCCGGTCGGCGATGGTCAGCTCCGCCCGCTCCGCCGGCACGTAGCAGCCGGCCTGGGCGAGGATCTGAACCTGCGCCAGGGTCTTGCAGAACGCGGTCTTGCCGCCACTGTTGGGACCGGTGATGAAAGTCAGCCGGTGCTCCGTGAGATCGATGTCGTTGGGCACATAGAGCGGATTGTTCTTGGCCAGCACCGGGTTGCGTACGCCATGCAAAGTCATCCGGTGCCGCTCCCCGTCCAGGATGCTCGGCAGCGTCATGAAGTGGCCGAAGGACTCGCGGAACCGGATGAAACTCATCAGTTCGTCGAGCTGGCCCAGCGTATCCAGCGTGGCTTGCACCTCCTCGGAGCGGCGGTAAACCTCGCGCAGGGGATAAATGATGCCGTCACGGTCCATGCCGCCGACGATGGGCACGTAGACGAAGCCGAGCGGCAGCAGGAACAGCCAGAACACCGGCGTGACCGAGGCCGCGATGTCCAGGGCGAAAGGCAGGAACTCCAGCGCCGCCAGAATCAGCAGTACCGTGACGGTCAAGCCGACCGGCTTGAACAGCGACGGCCGGAACCGGATGCCCGGCGTGAACCAGCCCTTTTCGGTCCGGGTGCAGACCCGCTTTTCGGTCCGGTACACCGGCCCCTGCATCAGGGCGTAGGCCCTCGACCGGGCGAAATCCCGGACTTCCCGCACCAGCGCCTTGAGATAGGCGCTGTCCGGCTCCGGCAGACGGTTGGCGCGCTCGACCAGATCGAGCATGAAGCGCGTGCCTTTGATATAGGTGGCGTAGCCGTAGCCGTCGATTTCCAGGGGATGTGCAGGCGAACCGATCAGCCCCAGGAACTGGGCGTAGAGGAGATTGTAGAACTCACCTTCCAGCTTGGCGGCCTCGGCCAGCAGGACTTCGAGTCCGGCGCGCAGTTCGCCGTTCTCCTCCAGTTCCCGGACCGCCTCCTGCTTGGCGCGGATCAGCCCGGCGTCGACCGGCGGCTGCGCGAGGGAGCGGTAAAGCACCGCGCGGCCGATGGCCGTGGCGGCGTGGTCGGCGGCCTCGAACAGCTTGTCGACCTCGATGACCCGGAACGCCTGCTCGTCCAGCGCCGCCTCGCCGGTCCGCCCCGGCGCGACCGAGGGCAGCTTGGGCGGTTCCTTGCTGTCGGACCTTAAAATCGCCGGGTAGCCCCGGACATTGATGGATTCCACTGCACCGCCCTCGCTCGACTGACAAAGCGCGATTTTGAACCGATTGGGCAAAGGAAGGCAAAAGCCGCAGACTCGGCCAACCTCTCCGCAGCCCTTTTTCCAGCTACCGCTTACCGCCACGCCCGGCTCAGCATCTGGTCGATGGCTCCAATGATCCGGTCTCCAGCATCCGATAACGATCCCACCCGCCCTCCCAATTGGGCGACTGGCACCGACACGATCTCCAGCGGGTGAAGAACGACATCGACGCCTTCGATGGTGAAGGCCGGATTGAAACCCGGATCGGGAACCGCGCCGAGCCTGTCCTGACGCACCAGCGGCACCACGACCCGGCGCCGGTAGTCCTCGAAGCGCAGCGACTGGACGATCACCACGAACGGAATGGCATCCCGGTGCGGGCCGGTATTTCGGTGGACATCGAATTGAGCCATCAGAGCGTCGAATGCTCGTCGGCAAAAGAACTGCGCTTTTCCTCGAAGGCATTCCACAATGCAACGGTCGCTTCGACGCGCCGAGATTGCTCGCGCCGGCGTTGCAACTCGTGTTCGACGAATTCGGCAAGCAGGGATTCGACGACCCCGGACAGGTTCCCGGTCAACTGGCGGGCCTGTGCCACCAGTTCCTCGTTGAGACTGAGGTTGACCGGACGCTTGCGAACATGGGACGGAACGATGGTTTTCATAGAGCACCTCTGAATGCGCATTCTATGCGCAAAGTCGATGTTGCGCATCCAACCGAACGATCATGGCGACCAGCCTTCCTGAATATACTAAGAGTTAAGAAAATAATGTCATATAGCAGCTTCCCTCACCCCGGCCCTCTCCCAGAGGGAGGGGGGTGTATGTGACATTACTTTCTTCATCCTTAGTAAGCATCTACCCCCTCTTTTGGAGGGGAAATTTTGGGGGGCCGGGATTCGCACAGACGCCGGTACGGTCCGGCATCACGGCGGTCGTCGTTCTGGCCGGGAAGCCGGAACCCAGCCCCGGGGAGGGCTAGGCTGGGGGCGGTACGGCCCGGCGGATGTTTGGAGCAGAACCGGCTTGGCCGGCTTCCCATCCTTGGGAACTGGGTGCCGGAGTCCAATCCGGCATGACGTACGCTAAAGCGCGGGCCGGTCACGTCTGCCGATCCGAACTTGAGGCAACCCCCGGCTGCGCATACCATAGCCGCCCAAATTCCCGCATCCGGCGTCGGAAAATCCGGCGAACCCTCGAAGAGCCCCTATGCAAAAAGCCCTGTTCAATCTCGTTATGCGCGGCCTGGAAAAGCAGGTGCCGGCCACCGGCCTCGGCCTGTTCCGGATGGCGTTCGGACTGGTCGCGTTCCAGGAAGTCTGTTTCCTGTATTACTTCCGCCAGATGATCTTCGATCCGGTGCCCTATTTGGACATCGCCTCGCCCTCGGTCCATCTGTTCCTGGTGCTGTGGGCGGTCGCCGCGCTGTGCCTGGCGCTGGGGCTCTACACCCGACTCGCCGCCATCGCCAATTACCTGTTCTGGTTGGTCTTCACGGTGTTCACGCCGATGTGGAAGGACTTCGACGGCGGTTTCGACCAGCTGATGCTGGGATCGAGCCTCCTCTTGATCTTCCTGCCCTCGGAACGCGCCTGGTCGCTGGACCGGCTGCGCCTGGCCTGGCGCCATTCGACGGTGGATCGGCGCTACCTGCTGCCGCAGACGGTGCCGGTGCTGTGCTATTTCCTGCCGCTGGCGGTGTCGCTCGGCTTCATCTATTTCGATTCGGTGATCCACAAGCTTTTCGCCGAGTTCTGGCGCAACGGCTTAGGTCCCTGGCTGCCGTCCTCGCTGCCTTATTACATGTCGCCGCTGGACATGAGCTGGCTGCTGGAGATCGAACCGCTGCAGCGGGCGATCGGCTATACGATCATCGCGTTCCAGTTCGCCTTCCTGTTCCTACTGTATTTCCGCCGTTTCCGCGTGCCCCTGATGCTCGCCGGCATGTCGCTGCACGCGGGCATCATCGTGTCCCTGAACATCTATCCGTTCGGCTTCGGCATGCTGGTGCATTATTTCCTGATGGCGCCGTTCCGCTGGTGGCGCGCGCTCGGGCGAACCCTGCGTCCGGCCGAGCCGGCGTTACAGGTGTACTATGACGAACGCTGCCCGCTGTGCCTCAAGACCGTCCTCGCCGTCGAGCATTTCGACGTGTTCCGCGCCGTGGCTTTCCGCGGACTACAGACCCATGCCGCGGCGGCGCCGGCCCTCAAGGGCGTTCCCGAAAAGGACTTGCTGGGCGACCTCTATGCCGTCGACCGCAAAGGACGGCGGTACTCGGGGGTGGCGACCTACGCCCGCATCCTGATCGCCATGCGCTATCCGGCGCTGCTGGGAGTGGCGATGTTGCTGCCGGGCCTCGATGCGATCGCCAACCGGGTCTACCGGCGCATCGCCGACAACCGCGTCCGGCTGGGCTGCGACGCGTCTTGCGCGCCGGTAACGGCCAGCCCGGAACCCGACCTGGCCCAGCGCATCGCCCGGTGGGTCGGCGGCGGCCTGCGCCAGCGGGCCAACCGCATCAGCCGGATGCTCATCGTGGTGTTGATCCTGCAGATCAATTGCACCCTGCACTACGCCATCCTCTACCGCTTAGAGGTGGACACCCAGGCCAATGCAGCCGGACAGGTGCTGACGATGCTCAGCAATGCGCTGATTTCGGCCTCGCACACGTTCTTGGGCATCACCCCGCATCCACTCTACCTGCACGACCATTTCCAGGGTTACGAGCACATCCTGGGGATCACTTATCTCGACGCCGAAGGCAAGGAACGCTGGCTGCCGTTCATCGACGAGGAGGGACGCATCGTGTCGCCGAACTGGGGGCGGGTGCATTCCATGTGGGCCAATGTCGCCGTGACCAAGCACATGGACCCGCGCCGGCTCGACAAATTCGTGCGCAAGGTGACCGCGTTCTGGGGCACCCGGCTCGGACTGGACCTGAACCGAACCACGTTCGTCCTGAAACTCAAGACCGTCAAGGCACCGATGGACTGGCAGCCGGGCCTGCGCCGGTACAACCTGAGCCAGCCCTGGGAAAACGTCGGCCGGGCGATGTGGCGCGATGGCCAGATGCGGCTGGAGCTGGACCGGGACCTGGACGCATTGAGCGCCGACTGAACCTTCAGGGGACCTCGAAAAATCGCCTTGCCTTACGATTTACTAAGCGTTAATAAAGAAAAGTCATACCGTCACCCCGGCAGGGAATGCCGGGGTCCAGATTACATGGATGTATAAGCCTTACCATCCCTGGCCCCTGGATTCCGGCAATCCATGCCGAAATGACGAGCAGTATGACATTCATTCCTTTATGCTTAGTATCATGCGGCATATCCCTATGCCGCACCCTTTCGGGCGCCCTTCGGGCGGGCAAATCGGCTTTCCTGCCGATTTGTCTCCTCGCCCACCCCAAATGCGATTTGGGGTGGGCTAGCATTTTCAAGCGCTTAGGCGCTTGAAAATGGCGGGACATCCCTGTCCCGCAAGGGAACCTCTAAAACACGAGGTTCCCTTCAGTCGTCCGTCTCCGCCGCCTGCGGCAGCAACCATCCCGCCTCCTGGGCGGGAATGGCCTCGACGTCCTTGAGCTTGCGGGTCAGCACCCGGCTACGGGTCTCCGCCTTGTCGATGGAGCTGGTCGCCTCCTCCAGCTTCTTGCGGGTGTAGGCCAGGGCATCGCCGAACTTGGTGAACTCGGTCTTGACCGCCCCCAGGATGGTCCACACCTCCGAGGAACGCTGCTCGATCGCCAGGGTCCGGAACCCCATCTGCAGGCTGTTCAGCATGGCGGCCAGGGTGGTCGGGCCGGCCACCGTCACCCGGTAATCGCGCTGCAAGGTCTCGGCCAGCCCCGGCCGGCGCAAAGCCTCGGCGTACAACCCTTCGATCGGCAGGTAGAGGATGGCGAAGTCGGTGGTATGCGGCGGCTCCACGTATTTGTCGCGGATGCTGCGGGCTTCGTTCCTCAGGCGCTGCTCCAGCGCCTTGCCGTTCGCCTCGATGCCGGCATGGTCGACGCTGTCCTGGGCATCCAGCAGCTTCTGGTAATCCTCGACCGGGAACTTGGCGTCGATCGGCAGCCAGACCTGCGCATCGGTCGCGTCCCGTCCCGGCAGCCGGATCGCGAATTCCACCCGTTCCGCGCCGTTCGGCCGGGTCGCCACGTTCTTGCCGTACTGTTCGGGCGTGAGGATTTGCTCCAGCAGGGCGTCGAGCTGCACCTCGCCCCAGGTGCCGCGGGTCTTGACGTTGGTCAGCACGCGCTTCAGGTCGCCCACGCCGGAAGCGAGGTTCTGCATTTCCCCCAGCCCCTTGTGCACCTGCTCCAGACGCTCGCTGACCAGCTTGAACGACTCGCCCAACCGCTGCTCCAGGGTGTTGTGGAGCTTCTCGTCGACGGTCTGGCGCATCTGTTCCAGCTTCTGGCCGTTGTCGTTCTGCAGCGATTGCAGCCTTTCCTCGATGGTGAGGCGCAGGCGTTCGATGCCCTTTTCGTTCGTCCCGGCGAGGGCTTCGAGCTGGTTTTTCAGCAGCAGGCCGACGCTGTCGAGCTGCTCCTTCTGCACTTCGCCGAAGCGCTTCAGCCCCAGGCCCATTTCCTCTCGCCCCTCGCGGGCGTCGGCCTGGACCCGCACGAGCTTTTCGTCCATCAAGAGCCGCATCCGTTCGGCCTGGTCCTGCTGCGCCATCTGGAACCGGCCGATCGCCCCGCCGATCTCCTCGCGGTTGTCGCGGGAAGCGCGGCCGATCTCGCCGCGGACCTGGTTCAGCTCTTCGCGCAGGAGGCGCTCCATGCGCTCACGCTCCGAGGCAATCGACGCCAGCCGCCGCCCTTGGCGCAGACTCAGAAACAGGCACAGCCACAACGGCAGGACGATCCCTGCGAGAACTGCAACGGCAAGGTATTGGGCAAGGCCTTCAGTCAAGTCAATCATCATTCTTTTGAATTTCCGACTCCAGGCCGGGAAACGCCTTGTTTTTCAGGCGACGAAAAAGCCCGTCTCATCCCCCGCCAGCAGGGCGGCGATCCGCTCCGGCGGCAACGGTTCCCCGATCAGGCGGCCTTGTCCCAGGCGGCATCCGCGTTCCAGAAGAAAAGCCACGTGCTCCGGCGTTTCCACGCCGCTGGCGACGACGTCCATCCGCAAGCTCTTGCCCATGGCGATCATCGCAGTGATGACGGCTGCGTCGTCCGAATCGGAATCGAGGTCGCAGACGGATGACATACCGATCTTGAGTTCGTCGACCGGGAAACGCCGAAGGCGCCGTAAGGAAGCATCACCCGTGCCGAAGTCTCCTACCGAAAAGCGGACTCCCCTGTTGCTGAGTTCCCGCAGGACGGCCAAGGTGTGCGCGGTGTTCGCCATCAGCATGCGCTCGGTGATCTCGAATTGCAGATTTTCCGCCTCCAGTCCGCAGGTCGCCAGGACACTCGTGATCCTGTCCCCGAGCTGAGGATCGTCGAGTTCACGCGGCGATAACTTGAAAGAGAGGCACAAGTCGTGAAGCCCTTGGCCCAGCCACACAGCCGCGTGGGCGCAGGCGGTGCGAAAAACCCAGGCGCCGATCGGCACGATGAGCCCGGCCTCCTCCGCCAGGGGGATGAAATCGTCCGGCGCCACGGTTCCGAGTTCGGAACTGTGCCAACTCGGCAATACCTCCAGCGCGGCGATCCTGCCGCTCCGCAAATCCACTCGGGGCGCATAGCTCAGGCTGAGTTCTCCCTTGGGCAGAGCGCAGCGGAGGTTTCTCTCGATTTCCTGCCGCCGGTAAGCCTGGCTATTCAATTCCGGCGAAAAGAACTGGTAATTGTTCTTGCCCCGCGACTTGGCGTGATACATGGCGGTATCGGCATTTCGCAGCAGCTGCTCCATCGTGTCCCCGTCGGTCGGAAACACGGCGATGCCGATGCTGACGCTGACTACGACCTGCCGTTCACCGAATACGAAAGGCTGCGCCAGGCCATCGAGGATTTTTTGCGCCACCAAGGCGCCGTTGAGCGTTTCCTTCGCCCCGCTCATGAGAATCGTGAATTCGTCGCCTCCGATCCGCGCCACGGTATCGCTGTCGCGAACCGCAGTCCTGATCCTTTCGGCGGCGGCTCTCAGCAGCCTGTCTCCGACGAGATGGCCAAGGCTGTCGTTAATGGGCTTGAAGTTGTCGATATCCAGAAACAGAAGCACGACCGGATTGTCGTCCCGCTCTTGAGCGGCGATCGCCTGCAGCAGGCGGTCGCAAAACAGCCGGCGGTTGGGCAGCCCCGTCACGCTGTCATAATGCGCTTTGATATCCAGTTGCTCGATTGCCTTCTCGGTTTCGCTCAGGATCTCCGCGTTGAGTTTTCTGGCCTCCTCCAGCAATTGCCGTTCGCGCGCCAGCAGCACTTCGAGGATGCTGTGGGGCGTCAGAACCCCGGCGAACGAACCGTCGCGTTCGAGCACCGCCAGCGGCATTCCGGGGGGCTGGCCGCGATCGCCGACGGCGTGGATCAACTGGTCCAGTGGAACATCGGACGCCACCGGGGGCGGCACCCGCGGATCGATCAAATCGGCGAAAATCCGCTGGGGAAACCGGGCGATCTGGTGTTCGGTCACGAGCCCCAGAAACAGGCTGCCGCCGCCCTGTTCCGCCGTGTGGAAAACCGCATAAATCGCCGGACTCCGGCGGTCTTTCGGCGGGCGGGCGTCGGCCTCGACACGAACGACGATCCTGCTGTCGCATAAAGCATCGCGGGCACGAACGAGCGTCACAGGGCTTCATCCTCGATCAGAATTTCAGCACTGAGATCCAGTTGCATGATCTCCTCCGAACCCATGAGCGGCTTGATCCGCTGGAGCACGAACTGGATCAGATAATCCTGAGGGATGCGGCGCAGAAACGCACGCCGGACCAGGATATCGCTGACCACATCGTCGTCCAGATGGATGTGCTCGAACGGCGATACGACCAGAAGCTCCAGGGCCTTCCGGAACGCCGCGCAGCCAATCGGCGCCTCGCGGCCGAGCACGACCCCGTCGGAAATCGGGGGTATGTTGAACTCCTTGACCCGAACCCGAAGCAAGTGTTTGAAGTTACGCTCATGGCTCATCGATTCCTCTCCCCAAGAACGAATCTGACGAATTGAAGTTCTCCGCGGCGGTGGCATATAAGCGCAGAGAACACCACGGCGACGGAAGGGCCTTGCCGAAGGCTGCGACCCGCGGCCCCCTCTAGGCGGTACGGCCTTCAACACGTTATTGTATTGACATTTATCCCCAGGGACACTCTCGATGAACGACGCCGCCATGCATGGCCTCGGCATACCCGGTTTCCGCTATCCCGATCTTTACGAGCCCGAAAAGCTTCGGCTCCTCTACGAAGCGTTCGAAGACTGGACTCGGCAGCGGGATCCTGGACTGATCGCCGCATTCCAGGGCTACCGTGCGTCCGAAGGCATGAACATGGCGCCCGAGGCCATCTCGGAGCTTCTGGTCAAGATGGCGCCATACGTCGGAGAATTCGTCGCCCGCCTGTTTGACGTGGAGGAGGAGCGCGAAAGGCAGATGGCCGAGATTCGGGACAGCTTCGCCACGATCTTCGCCTTCCGCTCGGAAGTCGTGGTGAAGCTGCCGGGCCGTTTCAAAAACGTGTCGATCGGGGACTGGGATGTCGCCGCGCTGGCGGCGAAGATCGACGTTCTCGTCGAAGCCTGTGCACCGGAATACGCGGCCTCGGACCGCGAGGCGGCGGTGGCCCGGCTCGGCCTGGCGCTGCGGAATCTCCATGCGCACTACGAGGCGGAAGCGAAACATGTGGGGAGCGGCCCGCTCGCCGAGCCTTCCGTCCGCCTCGCCAAACTGCGCGCCCAGATCGGCGCCCATCCTCGCGCCTCCGCCTGGAAAGATGTGGTCGCCATGGGTGATGCCGATTTCGCCGCCGGCCTGTTCGGGGAATTCGAACGCTGGTGCTTCGCCGCCAGCCGCGACGGCCGCCTCAAGCCTCACGTCAAGGATTGGGTGAGCTTCAAGGTTCCGGCCAGGACCGATTTCGAGCACCTGGTCCACCACGCCGTGGAAAACCGCAACGGCTACGGCGTCTGGGCCGCCGAACCCGGCCACCACCGCCGCCGCGACGGCTTCGGCCTGACCGATCCGCGCTTCCCGGAGCGCAAGGTCCTGTACGAGGTCGATCACTGCATCTACTGCCACGACCGGGACACCGACTCCTGCTCCAAGGGCATGCGCAACAAGAAGGACGGCGGCTTCAAGGCCAATCCGCTGGGCGTCCACATCACCGGCTGTCCGCTGGAGGAGAAGATTTCGGAGATGCACTGGCTCAAGCGCCAGGGCGACAACATCGCGGCGCTCGCGCTGGTCACGCTGGACAACCCGCTCTGCCCCGGCACCGGCCACCGCATCTGCAACGACTGCATGAAGGGCTGCATCTACCAGAAGACCGAGCCGGTCAACATTCCCCAGATCGAGACCAACGTCCTCACCGACGTGCTGTTCATGCCCTACGGCTTCGAGATCTACAGCCTGCTGACGCGCTGGAACCCGCTCAACGTCAAGCGGCCCTACGCCCTGCCCTACAACGGCAGGAACGTGCTGGTGGCCGGCATGGGGCCGGCCGGCTACACCCTCTCCCATTATCTGGTGAACGAAGGTTTCGGCGTCGTAGGCGTCGACGGACTCAAGATCGAGCCGCTGCCGCCGGAACTGGTCGGCGACGAACACCGTCCGCCGCAGCCGGTCCGCGACTTCGGCGCGCTCTACGAAAGGCTGGACCGGCGCATCATGCTCGGCTTCGGCGGTGTCGCCGAATACGGCATCACGGTGCGCTGGGACAAGAACTTCCTCAAGGTGATCTATCTCAACCTGCTGCGGCGTAAGAATTTCCGCTGCTACGGCGGCGTGCGCTTCGGCGGGGCGATCACGATCAATGAAGCCTGGGACTTAGGCTTCGACCACATCGCCATCGCCTCGGGCGCCGGCAAGCCCACCCTGATCGACCTGAAGCACAACCTGATCCGCGGCATCCGCAAGGCTTCCGACTTCCTGATGGCCTTGCAGCTCACCGGCGCGGCCAAGGAATCCTCGCTGGCGAACCTGCAGGTCCGGCTGCCGGCCGGCGTCATCGGCGGCGGACTCACCGCCATCGACACCGCCACCGAACTGCTGGCCTATTATCCGGTCCAGGTCGAAAAGATCCTGCACCGCTACGAGAAGCTCTGCGCCGCCTACGGTGAACCGGCCGTGCGCGCCCGCTACGACGCCGAGGAGACCGGGATACTCGACGAATTCCTGGCGCACGGTCGGGCGATCCAGGCCGAGCGGCAGCGCGCCGCGGCCGCCGGCGAGACGCCGGATTTCCTGCCGTTGCTCAACCGGTGGGGCGGCGCCACCTTGTTCTACCGCAAGGGCATCAAGGACTCGCCCGCTTACCGCCAGAACCACGAGGAAATCAAGGAAGCCATGGACGAGGGCATCGTGCTGGCGGAAGGCTTGAGCCCCCTGGTGGCGCTGGAAGACGAGCACGGCCACCTCAAGGCGGTGCGCTTCGAAAAGCTGGAGGAACAGGAAGGCCGCTGGAAGCCCGTCGGCGAAATCGAGGTCCCGCTGCGCAGCCTCTTCATCGCCGCCGGCACCTCGCCCAACACCATCTACGAATCCGAGCACCCGGAAACCTTCGAGATGGACCACAAGTTCTACAAGCGCCACGAGCCGGAATGGGTGGGCGAGACACCGGGTCTCGCGCCGGTCCAGGACGAAGCCTGGCCCAAGATCGGCAAGCCCGCGCCATTCACCTCGTATCACAAAAACGGCAAGTTCATCACCTTCTACGGCGACAACCATCCGGTCTATGCCGGCAACGTCGTGCGGGCCATGGCCAGCGCCAAGGACGGGTATCCCTACATCGTCCGCCTGTTCGAACCGGAGCTGAAGCGGCTCGATCCCGCGGAACAGCCCCACCGCGACCGGAACCTGCGGGCATTCCAGGCCGTGATCGACGATGCCCTGACCGCCCGCATCGTCGCGGTCAACCGGCTGACGCCGACCATCATCGAGGTGATCGTCCGCGCCCCCGCCTCGGCCAAGCACTTCCAGCCCGGCCAGTTCTACCGCGTGCAGAACTACGAGGCGCTGGCCCCGGTGGTGGAAGGCACGGTGCTCGCGACCGAGGGCATCGCGCTGACCGGCGCCTGGGTGGACAAGGACAACGGCCTGATCTCGCTGATCGCGCTGGAAATGGGCAGCTCCTCACGGCTGTGCGCGCAATGGAAGCCCGGCGACCCGCTGGTCGTCATGGGCGTGACCGGCGCGCCGACCGAGATACCTTCCGGCCAGACCGTCGCCCTGATCGGCGGCGGCCTGGGCAACGCAGTGCTGTTCTCCATCGGCAAGGCGCTCAAGAGCGCCGGCAACCAGGTGATCTACTTCGCCGGATACCGCAACAGCGCCGACGTATTCAAGGTCGAGGAACTCGAAGCCGCCTCGGACCTTCTGGTCTGGACGGTGGACAAGCGTGAGGGCAACGCTCCCATACCGGTCACCCGTCCGGACGACAAGTCCTTCATGGGCAACATCGTCGAAGCCATGCTGGCCTATGCCAAGGGCGAGCTGGGCCCCACCCCCATCCATCTCGACGACGTCGACCACATGATCGTGATCGGCTCCGACCGCATGATGGAAGCAGTGAAACACGCCCGCCACGGCCTGCTGGCGCCCTACCTCAAGCCGCACCATGCCGCCATCGGTTCGATCAATTCGCCGATGCAGTGCATGATGAAAGGAGTGTGCGCGCAATGCCTGTGCAAGCACGTGGACCCGGAAACGGGACGCGAGTATTTCGTGTATTCCTGCTACAACCAGGACCAGGAACTGGACCGCGTGGACTTCCCGAATCTCTACGCCAGGCTGCGGCAGAATTCGGTGCAGGAGAAGCTGTCCGCGCTCTGGCTGGATTGGTTGATGAACCGGTAACCCGAAGCGCCCCTCATCCTGTGCCCCTTCTCCCAAAGGGAGAAGGGAGTGCGCACCTCTTGGAACAAATAGGCATGGGCCGCGCAGGATCACCCGGCCCGAATGGGCAGGGGAAGTCTACGGCCGGGACGTCATCGAGAAACTCCGCTCGCCGTCGAGCGCCAACCTCAGCAGTCCCGCGACACTGATGGCATCGGTAATCTCCCCGGACATCACCATACTCACCGCGTCGGCCAGCGGGAGCTTCCAGATGCGCAGGTCTTCGGTTTCCTCGAATTCCGGCTCGCCTTCCTCCAGCTCTTCCGCGACGAACACGAAGCCTTCCTCGTCGGTGACGGAATTCGAGGTGTGGAGCCGCATGAGGAGCCGCCAGGAGGCGGCGGAGAGGCCGGTTTCCTCCTTCAGCTCGCGCTGGGCCGACGCCAGGATGGATTCGCCTTCGGGCGAACCGCCCATGGGAATCTCCCAGAACCAGGCATCGGGCACGTAGCGGTACTGGCCGACCAGCCAGGTGTTGCCCTGGCCGTCGAGGGGGATGACGCCGATCGCCTGGTTCTTGAAGTGGATGCGGCCGTACAGGCTGATGCCGCCGCCCGGATTGATGACTTGGTCCTCGTCGAGGTGAATCCAGGGGTTGTCGTAGACTTCCCGCCGGCTCAAGAGGCGCCAGGGATTCGATTCCGGCACGGGATCAAGTCCGGTGGAACGCCGGGCTGAATTCGTGCACCGCCTCGATCATCGCGCCGACGTGTTCGGGCTTGATGTCCGGCGTGACCCCGTGGCCGAGGTTGAACACATGGCCGCTGCCCGTGCCGTAACGCTCCAGGATCTTCCGGACTTCCCCGCGGATGACTTCGGGTTTGGCATAGAGCGCCACCGGATCGAGGTTGCCCTGCAAAGCCACCCGATCGCCGACCCGCCGCCGCGCCGAACCGATGTCCGTGGTCCAGTCCAGGCCGAGCGCGTCATAACCGGCATCCGCCATCGCCTCCAGCCATTGGCCGCCGCCCTTGGTGAAGAAGATCGCGGGGATGCGGCCCCGCTCCGTCAGACGAAGCCGCTGGCGCACCCGCTCGGCGTAGCGCAGCGAAAGCTCCCGATAGTGCTCCGTATCCAGATTGCCGCCCCAGGTGTCGAACACCATGACGGCGTCGACCCCGGCGGCGATCTGGGCGTTCAGGTACAGGGCGATGGCATCGGCGAGCTTTTCCAGCAGCTCGTGCATCAGCGCCGGCTCCTCGTACATGAGGCATTTCACTTTCCTGAACTCCCGGCTGCTGCCGCCCTCCACCATGTAGGTCGCCAGGGTCCAGGGACTGCCCGAGAAGCCGATCAACGGCGCCCGATCGCCCAGGCGCTGCTTGATCAGCCGCACCGCGGCCGGCACATAGGCCAGCTCCGCTTCCGGATCGGGCACGCCCAGCCGGCGGATGTCCTGGGCCCCCTGGATCGGGTTGCGGAACCTGGGCCCCTCGCCCTCGACGAATTCCAGCCCCAGGCCCATGGCGTCGGGAATGGTCAGAATGTCGGAGAACAGGATCGCCGCATCCAGCCGGTAGCGCTCCAGCGGCTGCAAGGTCACCTCGCAGGCGAGCTCGGGCGTGGTGCACAGGTTCATGAAACTGCCGGCCTGTTCCCGCACTTTGCGGTATTCCGGCAGATAGCGGCCCGCCTGGCGCATCATCCAGACCGGGGTTCTCTCGACCGGCTGGCGCAGCAGGGCGCGGATGAAACAATGAGTCATGGCGTGTCCTTATGTCGGTTCGATGGCCTCAACGGCCGTAGCTTTCCAGAGTGGCCCGCAGCGGTCCGGCGTCCACGGACACCGGGAGGGTCGCCTCGCCCAGGGACTTGAGCAGAATCAGGCGCAGACCGCCGTCGACGTTTTTCTTGTCGACCGCCATGTGTTCGAGGAAGGCGTCCGCATCCAGCTCGCGCGGGGGGACGACCGGCAAGCGTGCCCGCTCCAGCAGGCGGATCACCCTCGCCACTTCGCCGTCGCCGATCCAGCCCAGGCGGTGGGACAGGTCGGCCGCCTGGCACATGCCGATGGCCACCGCCTCGCCGTGCAGATAGACGCCGTAGCCCATGCCGGTTTCGATGGCGTGGCCGAAGGTATGGCCCAGGTTTAGCGTCGCCCGCACCCCGGTTTCGGTCTCGTCCTCCGCAACGACCTGCGCCTTGTTGAGGCAGGAACGCTCGATCGCATAGGCCAGCGCCTCCGCATCGCGCTCCAACAAGCTTTCGATGTTCGCTTCGAGCCAGGCCAGGAATTCCGGGTCACGGATCAGTCCGTACTTGATGACCTCGGCCAGACCCGCGCTCAGCTCCCGGTCCGGCAGGGTGTTCAGGGTATCGGTGTCGGCCAGGACGCAGCGCGGCTGGTAGAAGGCGCCGATCATGTTCTTGCCGCGCGGATGGTTGACCGCGGTCTTGCCGCCCACCGAGGAATCGACCTGGGACAGCAGGGTGGTCGGAATCTGGACGAAGGGCACGCCGCGCTGATAGCAGGCCGCGGCGAAACCGGCCAGATCGCCGATCACCCCGCCCCCGAGCGCCACGATGGAGGCGTTGCGGCCGAAGCGCCGGGCCAGCAAGGCGTCGAACACGGCCATCGCCGAATCCATGGTCTTGTAGGCCTCGCCGTCGGGGAGCACGATGCTGCCCGTTTCCTTGCCGGCCAGGGACGCGAGCGTACGTTCCAGGTACAGCGGCGCGACCACTTCGTTGGTCACCACCATGACCTGCTTGCCCGGCAGGCGCGCCTGCAGCAGGTCCGCTCGGCCCAGCAGACCGCGCCCGATATGAATGGGGTAGCTGCGCTCCCCCAGCTCGACATGCAAGGTTTTCATTCCGCCCGCCGTCTGGTTCCGGATTTCTCGTAAGCGTTGATGATGCGGCGGACGGCGCTGCGGCTCGAATGCTGGCCGGTATCGACGATGTAATCGGCGAGCTCGCGGTAGATGGGGTCGCGCGCCCGCAGCAGCTCTTCCAGCCTTCGCCTGGGATTCTCCGTCTGCAGCAAGGGCCGGTTGACGTCCTTGTGCGTCCGCTCCAGCTGCTTCTGGACCGAACACTGCAAATAGATCACCAAGCCCCGTGCCGCCAGATGTTCCTGATTTTCCGGCACCAGCACCGAGCCGCCGCCGGTGGCCAGCACGATCCCTTCCTTGCCGGTCAGGTCGGCGATGACTTCCGACTCGCGGCGCCGGAATCCGGCCTCCCCCTCGTATTCGAAAATCATCGGCACCGTGACGCCGGTCCGGCGCTCGATTTCCTTGTCGCTGTCCCAGAACTCCAGTCCCAGGGCCCTGGCAAGCAGGCGGCCGACGGTGGTCTTGCCCGCTCCCATTGGGCCTATCAGGAAGATGTTTCGACGGTTTCGCATCGTTTCCCGCCCCAAATCAAGCGGGGAATGATAACACGCGGCAATACGGCTTCCCTGGCGGCCTCAAGGATTCATGGTCGTCTGCTTGACGATCTTCGGCGTGATGAAAATGAGGAGTTCCTTCTTCTTGTCCTCGACCGAATTGCGCCGGAACATGAAGCCGATACCGGGAAGATCGCCGAAAAACGGCACCTTGTCGGTGTTGTTCCGCCGCGTGCCTTCGTACACGCCGCCCAGAACCACCGTTTCACCGTTGGCCACCTGCGCCACCGTGTCGATTTCGCGTTTCTCGATGGCGAAATTGCCGTTGGGCGTGAGCTCGCCCTTGTCGTCCTTCTTTATCATGAGATCCATCAGGATATGGTCGTCCGGCGTGATGTGCGGCGTCACGTCGAGCTCGAGTACGGCGGGCTTGAACGCGACGTTCTGCACCGGCAGGCCCCCTCCCGTGCTGGCCGCCTGCGTGATCTGATAGGGCAGCTCCACGCCCTGCATGATCTTGGCTTTGGACTGGTCTGCCGTCAACACCCGGGGATTGGCGACGATCTCGCCGCGGCCTTCCTTCTGGGCCGCCGACAGTTCGAGATCCAGCAGGTAATCGCCCATGGAGACCACATACTGCGCCGTACCGTAAGGCGACAGTGTGGTGAGCCTCGCCAGGTCGACCCCCAGATTCGCCATGCTGCCGCTGGGCGGCAACACGGTGGAAGTCCAGTCTTTGGGCCGGAAATCCAGCTTGGCGCCCAGCTCGCGCAGGAAGTCCACGTTGGCGATCACCACCCGCGATTCGATCATCACCTGCCGCACCGGCTTGTCGAGCTGCCGCACCAGTTCCCGGATGCGTTCGAGGTTCCTGGGCGTATCCTGGACGATGAGCTGGTTGGTGCGAGGGTCGGTGGTCACGTTGCCGCGGCCCGACAGAATCGATTGGGTGACGTCGTAGGCCTCGGTGGAAGCGACAGCCGGCCCGCCGGTGAGCGATTCCGGCCGGGTGATCGACTTTTCCGCCTTTTCGGTCGTGCCCATGATGACCTTCTTGATGTCGTCGGCCTTGGTGTAGTTGATCTGGATGATTTCGGTGCGCAGCGGCTCCAGGTCCTCTACGACTTTCATCGCCTCCAGCTCGTCGCGTTCGATCCGGTTGATTTCGTCCATGGGGGCGACGCGGATGATGTTGCTGTTCGCCTCCTGCCGCTTGCCCAGGCCCTTGGCCTTGAGCACCAGGTCCAGCGCCTCGTCCCAGGGAACCTCGTTGAGCCTCAAGGTGACATTGCCCTGCACCGAGTCCGAAGCCACGATGTTCAGATTGGTGAAATCCGCCAGAACCTGCAGGACGTTCCGCACCGGAATGTCCTGAAAGTTCAGGGAAAGGCGGTCCCCGGTAAACACCCGCCGCCTTTTCTTGGCCTCCTCCTTCTCCCCACGGCTCAAGGGCCGCAGTTCCACGGTGAGAAGCTTTCCGGACTGGTAGGACGAGTAATCGTACTCGTCCGAAACCGGAGTAATCAGCAGCCTGGTACCTCGGCCGACCGGCATCGCCTCGATCCATTTCACCGGTGTGGCGAAGTCGAGCACCTCCAGCCGGCGCGCCAGCCGGCCCGGCAGGCTGGTCCCCGGAAGATCGGCGATGACGCTGCGCCCTTCTTCGCGGAGGCTCACGACGGAGTTCGGATCGCTCAGCGTGACCAGCAACCTCCCTTCGCCCTTCTCGCCGCGCCGGAAGTCGACGTTCTCGACCTGCGGCCCTGAGACCGCCGGCCGTTCGGTCACCACGACGGGCCTCG
Source organism: Pseudomonadota bacterium (assembly GCA_040753975.1). GTDB lineage: Bacteria > Pseudomonadota > Gammaproteobacteria > Methylococcales > Methylococcaceae > Methylococcus. The sequence goes on along the minus strand of JBFMDC010000005.1, from coordinate 32,789 downwards.
ATGCCATGTTGTCGATACCGGCCCCGGCCTTGCCGCTCTGTAAGGTCACATAGAGGAAGCGCCCGTCGACTCGGGTGGTGTAGGGAACGGCGGTCGACAGATTCAGGATCACCCGCGTCCTGCCGCCGGCCACAATGGCTTGGACCGTTTCGACGCCGGCCTGGTGCACCGGAATCGGCTTCTTGTCCAGGCCGCTGCGGACACCGGCCAGATCCAGCACGATCCGGGCAGGATGTTCCGTGGTGAAGGACTGAGGTTCCGGCACCGGGCCGTCGAAACTCAGGCGAAGCTGGAAGTTCTCCCCGGGCAGTGCCGTGAAATCGACGGACTGCAACGCCGCTCCCGCCGCCAACGCCACCCAGCCCCACCACAAGGCGAAGAGGCCTATGACCCGGCGCAGCGGGATGCCTTCCCCCGCCAAATATCGAATGACAAACCGTCTCACGAGGGTCCTCTTCACTTTTTTTCACCACCAGCTTCGGTCAGCACCATCGTGGCAGTACGCTCCAGCCAGCCGCCCTGCGCATCCGGGACGATTTCGACCAGTTCCACCCCGCCTTCGCTGATACGGCTGATCCTGCCGAAATTCCTGCCCATGTGATTACCGGTCCGGACCCGGTGTATCGTGCCATCGGCGGCGCGCACCAGCGCCCACAGATTCCCGAACATCCTGACCGTCCCGACCATTCTCAAGGTGTCCAGCTCGTAGCGCTCGAGCTGTTCCTTAGGGCGGGACAAGTCGGGGTGGATGCCGTTGTCCGCGGCCGCGGTCTCCGCTTCGTCGGATTTTTCGATCGGTTTGAAAGGATCTTGCAGTTCGCCAGGGTTGAACAGGAACGGCGACACCGTCTTGATTTCCGGCAGCGGTTCGACACTCACCTTCTGGCGCGCCTTGACTTCGGCCACAAAGCTCCTGAGGTCGGCCAATTCGTCCTCGGCGCAGCCGGACAAGACGCCCATTACCGCCAACGCCGCGACGGACTTCATCGAAACGGCCGAACCCGCCATCAGCGCCGCCCGCGCTCGGCCGCCGACGAGGGCGGCACGGCACCGTCGTCGAGATAGCGATAGGTTTTTACCAGCGCGGTCATGACCAGTTCGGCATCACCGTGCTTGGGGCCGCCGCCGTCGGCGGAACGCGAGGCGATCTTCACGTTATGGACGGTGACGATGCGGGGAAGCGAGGCCAGGCCGCTCACGAAAGTCCCGAACTCCATGTAAGTCCCGACCACCCGGATCTCGATCGGGAGTTCGGCGTAGAAATCCTTGGAAACCTCGCCCCCCGGCTTGAACAGCTCGAACTCGAGGCCGCTCGCCAATCCGGTCTGGGAAACGTCCACCAGCAGATCGGGCACCTGGGTGCGGTCGGGAAGCTGCCGCAGGAGGTCGCCGAACGTCTTCTCGATGTCCGCAAGTTGCAGCCTGTATTCTTCGAGATTGACCGCCTTTTTCTGCTTGATCTCGAAGGTCTCCTTGAGTTCCTGCTCCCTGTGCTGCTGCGCATCCAGTTCCGCCAACTGGACGCCGGTGTCGAGGTAGTACCAGAGCCCGGCGAGCACCGCGCTCAGCATCGCGATGACGGCAAGCTTAAACGGTGTCGGCCAGGAGCCGGCATACTCGAGGTCCCAGTTGATCTTGGCGAGATTCACGGCGTAGTGTTGTCCGCCGGGCGGGACTCATCGCCACCCTTGGCTTTCGGCCCCTGCTTCATCCGCAGGGTGAACCGGCTGCCCTTGTCCTTGCCCAGCGCCTGGCCGTCCTGCTTGTTTTCGATGACTTCCAGGACCGGCGCGTACAGCCACTCCGATCCTTCCAGATTGCGCATATAGGCGGAAACCCGGGCATTGGACTGCGCCATGCCGTTGACCGTGAGGCTACGGTCCTGCTGGGTCATGTCCCGCAAGCGGACACCTTCCGGCACCGTCCGCGCGATCTCGTCGAACAAGTGCACTTCTTCCGGCCTGCTCAACTGCAATTGCTGGATGATTTCCATCTTCGCCACCAGCCGGCTTTTCTTGGTTTCCAAGTCCCGAATTTCGGCGATCTGCCGCTCCAGCGCGCCGATTTCCCCTTCGAGAAACTGGTTCCGCCGGGTTTGGCTGTCGATGGCGGCGCCGATCTGGGTCCGCACCAGCAGCATCACCGCCGCGGTGAGAGCAAGCCCCAGCCCCGTCCAGACGGCGAACTCTTTCTGCCGCTCGCGCCTTAAGGCGGCGCGCCAGGGCAGGAGGTTGATGCGCGCCATCAGTCGAAACTCCGCAAGGCCAGGCCACAGGCCAGCATCAAAGCCGAAGAATCGTAATTCAGGCGCTCCAGCCGCACCCTTCCTGAAAAACTCATGTCACGGAAGGGATTTGCGACGACAGTGGGCACCTGCAACGCCGCTTCCACATAGCGGTCGATTTCCGGAATCATGGCGCAACCGCCGGCGAGCACCACCGCATCGAAACCGCGCTGAGCGGTGGACGAAAGATAGAACTGAAACGAACGGCTGATCTGCTGAACCAGGGCGTGCTTGAACGGCTCCAGCACTTCCTCGGCATAGTTACCGGGGAGACTCCCTTCCTTCTTCGCCAGACCGGCTTCCTCGTAGGTCAGGCCATAACGGCGCTGAATCTCATCGGTCAACTGCATGCCGCCGAAGCCCTGCTCGCGGGTGTAAATGATGGAACCGCCGTGAATGACGTTGAGGGTGGTGGCCATCGCCCCCACATCGGCCACGGCCACCGCCCGGTCGCGTACTGCCGGCGGAAGCTGGCCCTTGATCAAATCGAAGGCGTGCTCGATCGCATAGGATTCGACCTCGACGATCTCGACGCTAAGGCCCGCGTTTTCCAGCACCGAAACCCGGTCTTCGACGTTTTCCCGGCGCGTAGCCACCAGCAGCACATCCACCAGATCGGGATTCTTCGGGGTCTTCCCCAGCACCTCGAAATCGAGGCTGACTTCCTCCCGCGCATGGGGAATGTACTGATCGGCCTCCAGTTCGATCTGCGCCTCGAGTTCGTCGCCTTCCAGGCCGGCGGGCATGGTAATGCGCTTGGCAATGACCACCGAGCCAGGCACCGCAACCACCGCGTGCCTGAGCGGGGTACCGGACTGTTTGACCACGGCCCGCACCGCCGCCGACACGTTGTCCGGCTCGGCGATCGTGTTGTCGACCACCGTGTTCCGTGGCAGCGGCACGACGCCGTAACTTTCCACCTGGTAACCGTTGTCCTTCTTGCTCAGTTCCAGCAGCTTGACCGCCGCCGCGCTGATGTCGATCCCGAGCAGAAGCGGTTTCTTCCTTCCGAAGCCCCACATGTCTGACAATCACCGGAAAATTGAAAGGCGGTCGGAAAGCCGCGGCATGTTATCGGAAAACAATATTCTTGATAGTTAAGGATACCCCAAAATCAACGCCTTCGACTGCCGGCGGGCGGCGATACGCAGAGGAATGCCGGCGCAAGGCCTAAGGAAGCGGTTCGCCCGCTCCGGATAACTGGGGTATGATGCGGACGTTAATATAAAACCGTTCCGCATACAAAATCCTCTCCGACGAACGCGCGCTGACAGGCCGTTCGCCATCACATCCTCACGCAAGCACCGTGGCCATTTTATCCCGAAAGCCCAGAAGGCCCCGCTACTGGGTGATGACATTCGAAGTCCTGCTGGTCGCCGCCCTGGTCATCGGTCTGGGGCTGTTCGGGCTCTACCGCCACCTCGAACCGCAACTGCCGGACATCGCGGTGCTGAAGGAAGTTCGCTATCAGATTCCGATGTCGGTCTACAGCGGCGACGGCAAGCTGATAGCTCAGTTCGGCGAAAAGAAACGCAGCCCCGTCGCCATCGGTGAAGTCCCTCCCAATCTGGCCCGCGCATTCATCGCGGCCGAAGACGACCGCTTCTACGACCACGTCGGAGTGGACTATCAGGGCATCCTGCGCGCCGTGCTCACCTTCGCCAGGACCGGCGAAAAACGCCAGGGCGGCAGCACCATCACCATGCAGGTCGCGCGCAACTTCTTCCTCAGCAGCGAGAAGACCTTTCTCCGCAAGGTCAAGGAAATCATGCTGGCGATCCGCATCGACTCGGAACTTCCCAAGGACCAGATTCTCGAGCTCTATCTCAACAAAATCTATTTCGGCCAGCACGCCTATGGCGTCGAAGCGGCGGCCCAGGTGTACTACGGCAAGCACGTGGGCGAGCTGACGCTCGGCGAGATGGCGATGATCGCAGGGCTCCCCAAGGCGCCTTCGGCGTTCAACCCCGTCGCCAACCCCGAGCGAGCGAAGGTCAGGCGCAACTACGTGCTGCGCCGTATGCGCAAGCTGCGCTTCATCACCGACGAGACCTACCAGAAAGCCTTGAATGAACAAATCACGGCCAGCATCCACAGCCGCCCCATCGAGCTCGACGCCCCTTATGTCGCCGAAATGGTGCGCGCCGAAATGTATCAGCAGTATGGCGAGGATGCCTATGAAAGCGGCTACGCGGTCTACACCACCATCGACAGCCGCGCCCAACTGGCGGCGGAAGCGGCCCTTAGGTCAGGCCTGCGCGGCTACGACGAAAGGCACGGCTACCGCAAGAGCAAGATACATATCGATCTCAAGCAGATCAAAGGCAAGGCCGGATGGAACCAAGTGCTGGAAGAAGCCGGTCCGGCAGGCGACACCGTGCCGGCGCTGGTACTCACCGCCACCGACACGGCCGCGGGCCTCTACACGGTGAATCACGGCGAGCCCGAACTGTCCTACGACGCCGTCCGTTGGGCCAAACCCTTCATCAGCGTGGACGCCCACGGGGCGCCGCCACGCTCGGTCAAGGAAGTGCTCAAGCCCGGCGACGTCGTCCGCATCCGCAAGAATGCCGAAGGCCGCTGGGCGCTGACCCAGGTCCCCAAGGTCCAGGGCTCGCTGGTCGAGCTGGATGCCGACAGCGGCGCGATCATCGCCGTCGCCGGCGGCTACGACTATCGCCTCAGCAAATTCAACCGCGCCAGCCAGGGCCAGCGCCAGCCCGGTTCGGGCTTCAAGCCGGTGGTGTATTCGGCCGCCCTGGATTCGGGCTTCACCCCCGCAAGCGTGGTCAACGACTCGCCCGTCTCGTTTCCCGACCCTGCCTCCCCCGGCGGCATCTGGCGGCCGCACAACTATTCGATGAAGTACGCCGGCCCCACCCCCTTAAGAGAGGCGCTGGCCAAATCCCGCAACATGGTATCGATCCGCCTGCTGCGCGCCGTCGGCCTGCCCAAGGTCATCGATCTCGCCGAGAAATTCGGCTTCGCGCCGGAGGAACTGCCCCGCTCCTTCACGCTCGCCCTGGGCTCCGGCACCGCTTCGCCCCTGCGGATGGCCCAGGCGTACGCCGTTTTCGCCAACGGCGGCTACCGGGTCGATCCCTTCCTGATCCGCCGGATCGAAACCCAGAACGGCCACCTGCTGTACCAGGCCACGCCCGCCACCGCCTGCATGGACTGCGCCGACGGCAAATCCGCCATAAATCGGGCAAAACGGGTGATCTCCGAGGAAGTCCATTACATGATGCATTCCATGCTCCAGGACGTGGTTCGCCGGGGCACCGCGACCAAGGCCTTAGAACTCGGAAGAAGCGATCTCGCGGGCAAAACCGGCACTACCAACCAGTACCGCGACGCGTGGTTCAACGGCTACGTGCCAGGCATCGTGGCGGTGGCCTGGGTGGGATTCGATTCCTACAAGACGCTCGGCGACAAGGAAACCGGTGGACAGACCGCGCTGCCCATCTGGATCGAGTTCATGAAAGAGATGCTGCGCGACGTTCCCGAGCGCAAATTTCCCCAGCCGCCCGGGATCATGACCGCACGGGTGGACCCGGCGACCGGCAACAGACTGCCTGCCAGCATTCCCGGCGGTATCGTGGAGATGGTGCCCCGGCCGACGCCGCAACCTGGCCTCGACGCGGCGATCGAGGAGCCCGAAACGTCGGCGCCGGAGTCCGGGGCCGATGCTTCCGGGGGGCCGCCGATTGCCGCCTCACCGGAAGATGAAGAGGTGGACGAGGCTGCGTCCACCCTTAAGCCGGCGGAAACGCCGAAACCCATGGAGTCCTTGTTTTAAAGACCAGAAACGGAACGTGAAGACCAGACACAAGACGCGATCCCATCTGGCATGGGAGACGGCCCGGCTGATGGCCGAGCAGGGTATCGACAACCCGCAGCAGGCGCTGAACAAGGCCACCGCGCGGCTCGGCCGCACTGACAAGCGGCATCTGCCGGAACCGGAGGAAATCGGCGCGGCTCTCCTGGAATACAACCGGCTGTTCCGCCCGGCAACGCAGAACGCCGAACTGGACAGACAGCGCGTCCTGGCCCTGGAAGCCATGGAGTTTCTGGTGGAATTCGATCCGCGCCTGACCGGCGCCGCTCTGGATGGTACCGCCGGACGGCACAGTTCGATCACGTTGCACGTGTTCGCGGATACGCCGGAAGAAGTCATGCGCAAACTGCTCGACGCCCACGTGCCGTTCCGGGAAACCTCGCGCCGCTGCCGGCTCCGCGGCGAGAACGTGACGTTCCCCGCCCTGTCGTTCTACGTGGATGAAACACCGATGGAACTGTGCATCTTCCCGGCCACGGCGGCCGGACGGACGGCCTCCGCGAGCAATGCGGAAGCCATGGCGTCGATCCGCGAACTGCGCGTTATGCTCGGGAAGCCAACGGGCGCAGAAAATAAAGGGACGGGCTGAACCTCCCCGCGCGAAACGGCGGGCCGCCTGCCGCAATCAGGCGAGCCACCACGCCCCCCGCTTTATCAGCCGCGGCCGTATTTGCGGCGGAATTTGTCGACGCGGCCGGCGGTATCGACGATCTTCTGCTTGCCCGTATAGAATGGATGGCAGGCCGAGCAGACTTCCACGTGGAAATCCTTGCCTATCGTGGATTTGGTTTCAAAGGTGTTGCCGCAACTGCAGGTGACGGTCACCGTCGCGTATTCGGGATGAATGTCTGGCTTCATGGTACGAGGCTACTCCAAAGGGCTCGATCGGATGAAATCTGGCATGGTACTGTAATCGGACCACTGCATCAAGCCGCAATCCCCGAACTCTCGCCCGACTCTCGCATATCCCAATTCCGTCCATGAGAATCATCACGCTGAATGCGAACGGCATCCGCTCTGCCGCGCGCAAGGGCTTCTTCGACTGGCTGCCGAAGCAGGACGCCGACGTCGTCTGCCTGCAGGAAATCAAGGCACAGACCGCCCAGCTCAACGACGAGCTGTTCTGGCCGGAAGACTATGCCTGCTATTACCTGGAGGCCGAGAAGAAAGGCTACAGCGGCGTGGCCCTTTACGCCCGCAAGGAGCCGGACGAGGTGATCCAGGGCTTGGGGTGGGATGACATGGACGCGGAAGGCCGCTATCTGGAGGCCCGCTTCGGCAACCTGAGCGTGGTGTCCGTCTACATTCCGTCCGGCTCGTCCAGCGAGGAACGCCAGGCCGTCAAGTTCAGCTTCCTCGACCGATTTCTTCCCTTCCTGGACGAATGCGTCCGCTCCGGCCGGCAATATATTTTCTGCGGCGACTGGAACATCGCTCACAAGCCCATCGACCTGAAGAACTGGCGTTCGAACCAGAAGAACTCCGGTTTCCTGCCGGAGGAGCGCGCCTGGCTGGACCGGGTGTTCGAGGAGTCGGGCTGGGTCGACGCGTTCCGCGCGGTCAATCCGGAGCCGGACCAGTACACCTGGTGGTCCAACCGCGGCCAAGCCTGGGCCAAGAACGTGGGGTGGCGCATCGACTACCATGTCGTCAGCCCCGCGCTGCGCGGCCTGATCCGCTCGGTAGCGATCTACAAGGACGAGCGCTTCTCCGATCACGCACCGCTCACCATCGATTATGACCTCGCCTTCTGAACCGATCGCGCGCAGCATCCTGAGCGGGCGCATGCTGGCCGCTTTCGCCATGGGCTTCTACGGCGGCGCGCCGCTGCTCCTTACGGGTTCGGTGCTGCTGGCCTGGATGAAGGACCGCGGCATCGACCTCACCACCATCGGCCTGTTCGCCCTGGTCGGACTGCCCTACACCCTGAAATTCCTGTGGGCGCCGGTGTTCGACCGCTTCCACTGGCCGCGGCTGGGGCGGCGGCGCGGCTGGCTGCTGTTGATGCAGGTCCTGCTGACGGTGTCGATCGCAGGTCTCGCCGCATACGGCCCCGGCGCTTCCGCCTCGATGCTCGCGGCGCTGGCGCTGGCCGTCGCTTTCTTCTCCGCCTCGCAGGACACGCTCATCGACGCCTACCGGCGCGAAAGCCTCAACGACCGTGAGCAAGGCTTGGGCGCATCGCTCTACGTCAACGGCTACCGTCTGGGGATGCTGCTGGCCTCGGGCGGCGGCCTGATCCTGGCCGACTGGATCGGTTTTCCCGATATGTACGGCCTGATGGCCGCGCTGATGGCCACGGGCATGCTCGTCACACTGCTGCTGCCGGAGGCCGCCATGGGGGAAGCCCATCCGAACAGCCTGAGAGACGCCGTCATGCTGCCCTTCGCCGAGTTCTTCCGGCGCAGCGAGGCCCTGTGGATCCTGCTGTTCATCCTGCTGTACAAGCTGGGCGACACGGTGGCCGGCCAGATGACCACGCCGTTCTATCTGGAAATGGGCTTCAGCAAGACCGAGATCGGCGCGGTGGTCAAGCTGTTCGGCTTCTGGGCCACGGTGCTCGGCGGCCTGGCCGGCGGCGCGCTGATCCTGCGCTACGGCATCTACCGCACGCTGTGGCAGTTCGGCCTGCTCCAGCTCCTTTCCACCGCCGCCTTCGCCGTGCTGGTGCACACCGGCCCGCAACTGGGCGCGTTGACCGCGGTGATCAGCTTCGAGAACCTGTCCGCCGGCATGGGCACGGCCGCCTTCGTCGCCTTCATGGCCAACCAGACCGACCGCCGCTTCACCGCCACCCAATACGCGCTGCTGTCGAGCCTCATGGGCGTGCCGCGGGTGATCGCCGCCGCCCCCTCCGGCTGGCTGGCCACGACCGTCGGCTGGCAGAATTTCTTCATCCTCTGCGCGCTGTTCGCCATCCCCGGACTGCTGGTGCTGCCCCGGTTCCGGGGCTGGCTGGCCGACTGAAGCCTCTTACCCCCGGCGTATCCGGAACCGCTCCGAACCGGCCATGCCTCCCCATTGCGGCAACGGCCCTGAGCTGCATCGTGCTCAAAAGGACCTGCTGGAACGAGCGGCGTCCGCGTTTCCCGAGCGGATAGCGCTGGATTGCAGCGAAGCCCTGATCGTTTCGACCGACTCCCTGCTGTTGCGGTTGATCGCGGCGAACCGGATCGACAACGCCCCGAAATACTCGCCGGAACACAGCCGGATCGATCTGCGCTGCGCACGGGAAACCCGCATCGGCGGCGGCCTGCTACTTCCGCTCCGCCTCGATGCGCTTGAGCAAGGAAAACAGGTCGCTGCGGGTGGACAGGACGATGGTGGCGTCGCGGCCGATGATCCTGCGGTAGGTCTCCATGCTCTTGAGGAAACGATAGAACTCCGCGGCCTCCGGGCGCTGAGTGTAGGCTTTGGCGTAGATCTCGGTGGCCCTGGCATCGGCCTCGCCGACGATCTCCTGGACCCGCTTGTAGGCGGTGGACGCGATCTCGTTGATGTCCCGCTCCTTGTTGCCGGCGATGCGGGCCGCCTCGCCTTCGCCTTCCGAACGGAAACGCTGGGCGATCTGCAGGCGCTCGCTGATCATGCGCTGGTGGATGCGCTCCAGTACCTCCGGATTGTAGTTGAGGCGCTTGAAGCGCACATCGAGCAGCTCGATGCCGAATTCCGCCAGCTTGGGGGCCGCGCTTTCGAACACGTCTTTTTCGATCTGCTGCCGCCCGACCCGGATCGGGCGCAGCCCTCCCTCCGGCAACTGGGTGGTCAGGCCCTCATCCCGCAAGGGCTGGCGCTCCTTGTCCGTGCGCACCACTTCGATCAGCTCGTGCCGCGCGATCGCGGTGCGCGCCTCGCTGCCGAGGATGTCCTCCAGCCGCGACTGGGCGCTGCGCTCGTCCCGCAGCCGCAGGTAGTAACGCAAAGCGTCGGTGATGCGCCAGCGGGCGAAGGTATCGACCTGGATGTAGGTCTTGTCCTTGGTGGACATCTCGACCATGGGACCGTCCCAGGCCAGGTAGCGCTTGTCGAAGCGGTTGACCTGCTGGATCAAGGGCAGCTTGAAATGCAGTCCGGGCTCGGTGATCGGATCACCCACCGGCCGGCCGAACTGGGTGACGATGACCTGCTCGGTTTGGTCGATGGTATAGGCGGACAGGTAAAGCACCAGCAGCATCAGCGCCGCGGCGAGGGAAACCAGGTGTCTTGCGGCGATCATCGCTTTTCCTCCCGTAGCGCGCCCGGCAGGGGCAGCATCGGCAATATCTGCTGCACGGTCTCGTCGACCACGATGGATTGCTTGGCCTGCGGCAGCACGTCGCCCAGGGTTTCCAGGTAGAGCCGGGTGCGCGTCACCTCCTGCGCCTTGACGTACTGTTCGAGCACCGCGCTGAAGGCCGCGACGTCGCCTTCCGCCTCGTTGATCCGCTTGAAGCGGTAGCCCTCCGCCGCCCGGATCTGCTGGTCGGCCTCGCCGCGGGCGCGGGGCACCGCCTTGTTGTATTCGCCGTTGGCAAGATTGATGACGTTTTCCCGGTCCTGCTGGGCCCGGTTGACCTCGTTGAAGGAAGGCTGGACCGGCTCGGGCGGGTTGACGTTCTTGAGCTGCACCTGGCTGATGGAAACGCCGAGATGATAGAGATCGGCCAGCGCGCGCATCCGTTCGAGCGATGTCTCTTCGATCTCCTGCCGCCCGATGGTGATGATCTCGTCCACCGTACGGTCGCCGACCACGGCGCGCATGACCGACTCGGAAATGTCGCGCAAGGTGAGGCCGGGAGCGCGCACCGCGAACAGATAGTCTTGCGGCTCGGTGATGCGGTACTGGACGATCCACTCCACCAAAGCCGCATTGAGGTCGCCGGTGACCATGGAACGCTCCTTGCCGGGTTCTCGGCCCACCTGGTCCGGACTGGTCGCGCCCGGCGTGGCGAACCCGAACTCGAGCTTGAGCTGGCGCTGGGTCGGCACGGCGACGACGGCGTCGATGCCGTAAGGCAGCTTGAAATGGAGCCCCGGCGGCACCTTGTGGATGTACTTGCCGAACCGCAGCACCAAGCCTTCGGATTCGGCCGGGATCGTGTAGTAGGCGGTCCACAGGCCCATGACCGCCAAGACGATCAGGATGATCCGGGCAGGCGAGGCCGCCAGCGATCCTGGCAATGGCTTGGGGATGCGCCCCCAGGGAGAGTTCGGATTTTCCATGCCGGCTCCTCGTCGACGAACTGCGAAAAAAAAGCGGGGCTTAATCAGTTTAACTGGAGCTCGATGGTCCCGCTTAACTGGACTTCGACTTTCTGCGTGCCGGCTTCGAGCGGTACCGGCGCCGCGGCGTCCGCGGCCATGGCGCGCATGCCCAACGCCATCGGCCTGACCGGCGGACCGCCGGTATCGACCCTCAGTGCGACGATGCGGTAGCGGCTGCGGCCCAGTTCCCGGCTCACCAGCTCGGCCCGCTGGCGGAACGCCCCCAGCGCTTCCTTGATCCGACCGTCTTCGGCTTCTTTCCGCCTCTGCGGAGAAGTCTCGTAACCGACGGATTCGAGATGAAGTTGCTGCTGAAGCTCCCCCAGCAACCCGCCGAGCCTGGCGGCGTCGAGACTTTCCAGCCGGATCGACTGTTTCACCCGCCAGCCGCTGACGCGCTCCTTCTGGTACACCGGCGAAGTCTGGTAACCGAGGGTCTGCGCCTTGATTTCCGGAGCCTGCTTGACCCGTTCGATCGCGTTGGCGATGGCCTTGTTGACCTCGGCGGCGAGGGCCGCGGCCTTGGGACCTTCCATCTCGCTGGAAAGCACGGCGACGAGGATGTCGTTCTGGACCTCGCCCTGAGCCTCGGACGCGAGATCGATTCGATCGTAGGTCAGCGGCGCCCGCTCATCCGCCAGCGCGGCGGGCAGCATCGGCGAGGCCAGCAGAAAACCCAGGACCCGGATTCGCGCATTCACGGCTGGTTACCCCCTTGGCAGGTTTCGATCACGACGCCCCCGCTGCATCGGGGACTGGCAGTATGCTGCAAGTCGCCGCCGATTGCACCGCTTGCCTGACCCCGTCAGTTTAGGGGATCATCGGACTTTTCGTCCTTCACCCATACCGGAAATCGAGATATGAAGCAATTCTTCCGCGGGATGACACGCGCCCTGCTCCCGGCCGCGCTCGGATTGATCCTGACCGCCTGCGAAAACAAGGTGACCCGCGAGAACTACGACAAACTCGCCATCGGCATGGAATATTCCAAGGTCATCGAACTGCTGGGCGAGCCGGAGAACTGCCAGTCCGTGGTTGCGGTCAAGAGCTGCGTCTGGGGCAAGGAGCCCAAGACCATCAGCGTGCAGTTCATGGGCGAGAAGATACTGTTCTATTCGAACACCGGCCTCTGAATGACCCGCTCCAAAGACCCGTGGCCGGCGATCGCCAAGCCGTATCTTCTGGCCTGCTCGATCTTCGCGGCGTGGCCGGATTGCGCCCAAGCGGCCGGACTGGCGGACCAGCTCGCCGCGCTGGCGCAGGAGAGCGGATTTTCGATCGAAGGGCTCGACCGCCTGAACGCCGAACCGGGCCGCATCGCCGCAGGCGATACCAAAGACCGTCTCAAGGCGTTATTGCAGGGTTACAACTACGTCCTGGTGGAAAGCCGGGCGGGGCAAATCGAGCGGCTGGTCATCACCGGCGCCGCCCGCGGTGGGGGGAAGCCGCCCAGCTCGGCCATCCCCACCCTTCGCATCGGCGCCCATCACCAGGTGGAAGCCGTCCTGGTCGGCCCGAACGGGGTTCCGCAGAGCGTATCCGTTCTGGTCGACACCGGCGCATCGACCGTAGTGCTGCCGGCCTCGATGATCGCCGCCCTGGGATTCGATGCCGAAAGGCTTTCCGCCGGCATCAGCCAGACCGCCAGCGGCCAGGTTCACACCAAGATCGGAACGCTTTCCTCCGTCACCGTCGGCCCGGTCTCCACCGAAAACGTCCCGGTCAGCTTCATCGCCGACAAGCGCCTGAACGGCGCGATGCTGCTGGGCATGAGCTTTCTGAACCGGTTCCGCGTCACCATCGACGACGAACGCAACGAGATCGTGCTCCTGGCGAAATAGCCCCCCTCACTGACTAAGAGCGCGCCATCGCCACCAGGGCCGCCCTCACCTCGGCCGGCGTCGAAACGGGGGCCGGAAAGGCGAAACGCAGCACCCTGGAACCCGCCCGGAGCTGGAACCCCTCCCCGTCGATCCCGGCCATGGACGGCTCGCAGCCGGCCTCGATGGACACACCGGCCGCCTCACAATACCGGCGCATCGCCTGGCGGTGGTCGGCGTTCATGTGCTCCAGCATCGCCCGCTCCTCATCCGCCCGAAAGGGGTTGGGCCGCAGCACCCGTTCCGGCGACAGCCAATGGATACGCCCGAAGCCGCCGATGTAGCGCAGCCGGACCGGCGCTAGCCGGTAGAAAGCGAAGGAATGGGTGTTGTGGAAGCGGCGGGCATCGGGGAAAAAGGAAAAATACCGCTCGGCGGCATCCACATCGTCCTCCCCCACGGCCTGCGCGTCCGCGAGCAGGGTCAGCCGGCCGTTGGTCTGCACGTCCCCGACGCTGCGGTCGAGCACGATCAGCGAGACCTTGGGGTTCGCCTGGATATTCCGGGTGTGTTGGGCGATGTTGGCAATATAGATGACGGGCACGCCGGCCCGATCCAGACAGTACGGCATCACCGAGCCGAAGGGATATCCCGGCATGTCCGCCGAATGCGTGGAAAGCACGCCGTCATACGCCTGATTCAACAGCGCGCGCGCTTCCGTTCCGATTTCGTCCAATTCCGCCATGATCCAAGTTCTTCCTCGACCTCAATCGCAAGCCCCCCCTCTCCCTCCGGGCAATGCCGTTAAGTCAAGAAAAACCCGTCGTTCCGGCATGGACTCACGGCAGGCCTTCCTGCCTGCCGCCCTTCGGGTAAATGCAAATCCGCTCCCGGCGGATTTGTGCCGGAACCCAGCAGCCATGGATGGCGAAAGCCCTACACGTCCATGTGACCTGGATACCGGCAGTCCCTGCCGGTATGACGGCTTAACTTAACGGCATTGCCCAGAGGGAAGGGAACCGCAGAAAACACTTACGGCAACATGCCCCGTATCACCCGCTCATATTCGGGGAAATAACGCCCGATCACGGCAAGATCGAACCGCCGCAGAATGCTGGTGTTCGGCTCCCGTTCGAGCAGGAAGTCGAAGGAGCGGCGCACCAGCGTCTCCACTGGTACGGCGGCCCCCGCGATCCTGGCCGCGTAGGACGGATCGACCGTCACGGTATGCGAAGTCGTGACCGTACCTTCCACCACCACTTCGAAGGTCGAATCGTCGCATCGGGTAACAGTCACCTTGGCCATGAGACTCCACAAATCGCTTCGGCACCAAATGTTCAGAAGATAGCAGAAATGCCGTGCCCACCGATAGCCGCCTGCTCTCTGCCCTGCGGTAAGCTCCATTCATATAGTACAATGCAAGGTTTTCAACGGATTACCGCCATGCGCGAACTCAATCCCCTCTACAATCAGATCAAAGACCTGAAGAGCCGCCAGGATGCTCTTAGGGGGTATCTTTGACTTCGATACCAAACAGGAACGCCTGACCGAGGTCTTGCGCGAGCTGGAAGACCCCAAGATCTGGGACAACCCGGAGCGTGCCCAGGCGCTCGGCAAGGAACGGACCCAGCTGGAAGGCGTGGTCAACCGGCTGAACGAGATTGCGGCCGGCGTCAGCGATGCGGAGGAACTGCTCCAGCTCGCGGTCGAGGAAGACGACGAGGACAGCGTCGAAGCGGTCGCCGCGGACTTGGCCCGCTATGAAGGCGTCGTCGCCGCAATGGAGTTCCGCCGCATGTTCTCCGGCGAAATGGACCCGAACAGCGCGTTCCTGGACATCCAGGCCGGTTCCGGCGGCACCGAGGCCCAGGACTGGGCCCAGATGCTCGAACGCATGTACCTGCGCTGGGGCGAGCGCAAGGGCTTCAAGACCGAACTGGTGGAAGAGTCGCCGGGCGAAGTCGCCGGCATCAAGAGCGCGACCATCCGCTTCGAGGGCGAGTATGCCTACGGCTGGCTGCGCACCGAAACCGGCGTCCACCGGCTGGTGCGGAAATCGCCGTTCGACTCCGGCAACCGCCGCCACACCTCGTTCTCCTCGGTGTTCGTGTCGCCCGAAGTGGACGACAACATCGACATCGACATCAACCCGGCGGACCTGCGCACCGACGTCTACCGTGCCAGCGGCGCCGGCGGCCAGCACGTCAACCGGACCGAATCGGCGGTGCGCATCACCCACGTCCCTTCAGGCATCGTGGTGCAATGCCAAAGCCAGCGCTCCCAGCACGCCAACCGCGACTGGTGCATGAAGCAGTTGCGCGCCAAGCTCTACGAAATGGAGATGCAGAAGCGCAACACCGAGAAACAGAAGCTGGAAGATTCCAAGTCCGACATCGGCTGGGGCAGCCAGATCCGCTCCTACGTGCTGGACCAGTCCCGCATCAAGGATCTGCGCACCAACGTGGAGACCGGCAACCCTCAGGCGGTGCTCGACGGCGACCTGGACTTATTTCTCGAAGCCAGCCTGAAGAGCGGCCTGTAGATATGAGCGAACAGCAAGACGAAAACAAACTGATCGCGCTGCGGCGCGAGAAGCTCGGCGAACTGCGGCAAGACGGCGTCGCCTTCCCCAATGACTTCCGCCGCGACACCGTGGCCGCCGAACTGCATGCACGCTACGGCGAGGAAACGGCGGAGGCGCTGGAGGAAATCGCGGTTCCGGTCAAGTTGGCCGGGCGGCTGATGGGCAAGCGCATCATGGGCAAGGCCAGCTTTGCCCATATCCAGGACATGTCCGGCCGCATCCAGATATTCCTGCAGAGGGACGCGCTGGCCGAAGGCGTGTACGAGGATTTCAAGGGCTGGGACATCGGCGACGTGGTCGGCGTGGAAGGCGCGGTGTTCCGCACCAAGACCGGCGAGCTGTCGGTGAAGGCGGCAAACATCCGGCTGCTCACCAAGTCGCTGCGCCCGCTGCCCGAGAAGTTCCATGGCCTGACCGACGCGGAGACCTGCTACCGCCAGCGCTACGTCGACCTCATCATGAACGAGGACTCGCGCCGGGTGTTTCAGCTCCGCAGCGCCATCGTGCGCTACCTCCGCGAATTCTTGAGCGAACGCGGCTTCATCGAGGCGGAGACGCCGATGATGCAGGTGATCCCCGGCGGCGCCCGCGCCAAGCCCTTCGTCACCCATCACAATGCCCTGGGGCTGGACCTTTACCTGCGTATCGCCCCCGAGCTCTACCTCAAGCGGCTGGTGGTGGGTGGCTTCGAGAAGGTGTTCGAGATCAACCGCAGCTTCCGCAACGAGGGGCTATCCACCCGGCACAATCCCGAGTTCACGATGATCGAGTTCTATCAGGCGTATGCCGATTACCGGGACCTGATGGACCTGACCGAAGCGCTGATGCGTGGGATTGCGCTGAGCCTGTTGGGCGGCACCGTCGTTACCCATCAGGGCAAGGATTACGATCTGGGACGGCCGTTCCGGCGCATGACGGTGCTGGAATCGATCCTGCACTACAATCCGGACATCCGGGCGGAACAACTGGCCGAGCGCGGAAGCGCCGCGGCCATCGCGGCCCGGCTGGGCATCCCGGTCACAGCGGGCGACGGGCTCGGCAAGATCCAGACCGAAATCTTCGAAAAGACCGTGGAAGACCGGCTGGACGAACCAACCTTCATCACCGCCTATCCAGCCGAAGTCTCTCCCCTGGCGCGGCGCAACGACGAGAATCCGTTCATCACCGACCGCTTCGAATTCTTCGTAGGCGGACGCGAACTGGCGAACGGGTTTTCCGAGCTCAACGATCCGGAAGACCAGGCCGAGCGGTTCCGCAAACAGGTGGAGGACAAGGCCGCCGGCGACGAGGAGGCCATGCACTACGACGCCGACTACATCCGCGCCCTGGAGTACGGCCTGCCGCCCACCGCCGGCGAAGGCATCGGCATCGACCGCCTGGTGATGTTCTTCACCGACTCGCCCTCCATCCGCGACGTGATCCTGTTCCCGCACATGCGACCGGAATGAACCGCCCCGGATTTCCCGACGACCGGTTGAGTCAGACCGCGGGGGCCCACTCACGTTGTTGGCGATGATCCTAAGCCGGACAAGCCGGCGGTGATTGAACCAGTCCACCCTCCTCCAGAGTGGCGTACTCCACGGCATCGAGATGGCACCGGGGTCCCCATCTCCGTCGCGCTGGAGTGACCGCCAGAACTTCCGTCCGTGCGCGGTGACCCTGGAAGTTCTCGTCATAAACCCGGCGAATCTCTCGGCTGAGGGTTTCGTGCGGCACGTCCCTATGCCGCACCCTTCGGGCGCTGCGCGCGCGCAAGTCTGCCGGGAGCAAATTGAACATGCGGAGCATGGTCTGGAGGGCAGACCCCAAGGACGGAACCTGTGAATCGGCTTGCCTGCCGATTTGCGCATTGACCCGACAAAACGGCAGGATTGCCGTTTTGTACGGCGAAGCCGCCCGAAGGGGAGCGGACAGGAGTCCGCTCTGAGCGGTGCCGGGCAGGATGGCCCGGCATGATTGGGCCGAGGTGAGGGAGAGCGTAGCGAAGGTGCCCGATCTTGGCGGGCGGTCGCTTTTATAATCCAGGGTAGCTGGTCGCCATGAGAGTAAGCCCACCCTATCCGCTCAGGAAACTACCCCAGGACATGCGCTTCTTCCTAAACATAACTATAATTTCTATTTGATATCAGTCTGTAGCAATGCAATGCATCTAATCGCCAACAACAGATAACCTAAATAATAAATCAGTCTAACATCACTCTATCCCTACCAAAATACGTAGCCGCCCGTATTTAGCCGGTTTCAATGACGTCGTAGCCTGTGCCCCGAAAGGTTGCCGAAGCCCACAGCCAGTGCACCAAGGTCTCGTGGAACTCGGCGGCGGAGGTGGGACTGAAACCGGCTCGTTCAGCACACTAAGGAACGAGCACCAATTTACCGTAACAATGTAGGGGGATTTCCATGATCAAATCGACCGCACGTACAATACTTGTTACATTCCTGATAATTCCGGCGTCGGGCGCGTTAGGTTTTGAATCTACACCATTGGTGTTGCCCGATTCTGCGTTGGACAACATTACTGCCGGATCGTCGGAAGCAAGCGCCGGGGCCGATGCCAGTGCGACTTCCTTGACTACAGGGCTCGCAATTGCGACGACCCTCACTTCCGCCCAATACGGCGCAGCGAGTGCAACTGCCTTCGGATTCGGCGGGGCGCCTGGCGGCACGGCGACCGCTGATGCCGGCGCGAGCACCAATGTCTCGGGCAATTCCATTACCCATGGGTTCAACGTCAACGTTAGCGTTCCTGGCTACGACGTCGCCTACGCGACCAGTGTATCGGTAGCAACGCCTTATTAAGAGTGCTCTCGTTTCACGAAAGGCACGAGGACACGGTGTTGTGAGGAAAAACGAACGAATACCTGAATGGTGAGGGGATACCTTCAGGTTCGTCCGACAGCTTCGAAATCTGTCGGCGGTTCTCTCAAAGGAGTGAAATCATCAACGCGTCAGTGGGAGATATGTCTATGAACAAACGTACTATCGGGTTCTTGATGGGCTCGTTGCTTCTTACGGGATCCGCGTTTGCGGCAAACGAAGAGGCGGTTGAGCCGATCGCACTGAACGAGAGCGAAATGGATTCCGTGACGGCTGGGTATTATGTTAGCGCCTATGCAGACGCGAGCGCTTTCGCTTATTCGCCATATGGTTATTCTCTCGCATATGTCGAAACATATACGCATGCCTACGGCGGCTACCACGCTCACGCGGGCTCCTATTCTTTCTCGTACGCATCTTATTGATATCAATAAGGAGACTTAATCATGAACACTGCAAATTCCATCTTAGCCGGCGCCCTTCTGCTCGCTCTGGGAACCGCTGTCAATGCCGAAGAGCAGCTCATTCTGAGCGATGCCGATATGGATGGCGTCACTGCTGGGTATTATGCCTGGTCGGGGGCCGGTGCGGAGGCTAGCTTTACGGGCTACTATGGCGGTGCCTCGACCTACGCATCTACCTACGCCGATCCGTACTACACGTATGGCTATTCTACCGGCTCAGCAGCTGGATACTATGGTTACTCGTATGCAGGCGCTGGGTCATATTCGGTATCGTACTACTAAACAGAGGCAGGGATAGACCGCTCTTTCCTTAATTTCCCGCAACACCACGAAATTACCCGGGAGAGAGCGATCATCGCCCCACGGCTTGTGTCCCGTGAAGACCCTTCACGGGACACACCTTATGAATGGCGGAGCCGCCAGGCTTATACAGGGCAAGCCACGGGCGCAAGCAAAAGTGGCATGCTTGCTCTACAAATGAAGACTATCATCGCCCAAGCGAGTGACTGTTTTGAACGGCCGCATCGCTGCGGTAAATGGCAATACCGCTTTGTACCCAACCTTAGTTTTTCACTCCTTACAGGAGAACTTCCCATGAATGCCAATTTTTTGCGCGGCGTAATTATTTTTGCAAGTACGGTCCTGTCTAGCGGCAGTGTTCTTGCCGAGGGGGTCACCTTGACCGAGGCGGACATGGACTCGGTCACTGCGGGCTCTGCGGGGGGCATGGACCATTATTGGTCGCCGTTTTCCGCCGAGTTTTTGAAGCAATTCTACCTTTACCTTCACCTTTACGGCCCATCTGATAACATGGCATTTGATGCCGACAGCGATGGACAATTAAACTCAACAGCCTTTGCCACTGCCTATGGTATGTGGACCGCTGTCAGTGCAAACGCTGATGTCTCTAACGGGATGGCTGTATCTTCCGCCAGTTCCGTTTCCATCTCAGGTTATTAAGCTATTGCCCCTAGTCAAATATGCAGCAGCACCAAGGGAATTCCTGATTAGCAAGAATCTTCAGCCAACCTCGAAAAACCCCGTCATTCCGGCACGGAAGCCGGAATCCAGACCAGGGACGGTAGGTCGCCACCGAAGGCGCGCTGCGCCGAAGTTCGCGAGACTAACCGGCCTAACATCCTCGTCGCTGGATTCCGGCACTCCCTGCCGGAATGACGGCTGAACATTCTTGCTAATCAGGAGGGAATTTGATGCCCATAAAAATCCTATGGTGAGGAGGTAGAGAGAGAGAGAGCGGTGACCTCAGCGTAACGTTTTCGTGCAGGCTTTGCTCTATGATGATCAAGGTCGGCCTGCAGAATGAGTCGAAACGGTTTTCCCGAGATCGGGAGATCGTTCGTTGCCCGAGCCTGAGGTACAACAACATTCTCCAGGGAAGCTTCCCGAGGCCAGGACGTTTCGCTCTCATCGCCGCCTCCCCATGCGACGACTGAGTTCGCCGCTTGAGGCTCATAACATGGTGTATAGAAATGAATAACGCATTACGGTCCATACCCCTTATCCTTGCCATCCTCGCGTTTGCCTTATTGCCAGCAACACCAACGATGGGTGATCAGGCAAGAACCATCAAATCCCTTTTGGAAATGCGCCAAGCCAACGTCGTTGTGCAGGAATGGGACATAAGTTGCGGCGCCGCCGCGCTCACAACCTTATTGAATTATCAGCATGGTGAATCCTTGACAGAAAAACAGGTCGCCAACGGGCTGATGCGCCGAGCGGAATACATTAAGAATCCAGACATTGTCCGCGTAAGGGAGGGATTCTCTCTGTTGGATCTCAAACGATTTGTGGACAAGCTCAAATATACCGGAGTTGGCTTAGGACAATTGAAATTAAAGAATCTCCTTAATGAGGCCCCTATTATCGTCCCGATCAGCGTTATCGGCTATAACCATTTTGTGATTTTTAGAGGGCTCCTTGGAAATCGCGTGCTGCTGGCAGATCCGGCCTGGGGCAATCGCACTATGCTTGTGGATAAATTCGAATCCAGTTGGATCGACTATCCCAAACTTGGTCACGTAGGCTTCGTTGTACGGCGCAGGGATGGGATAAAACCACCAAATCGTTTAGCGCCCAAAGCGAACGAATTTCTCGTTTTAGGCTGAGGTCACAAGCCGTATGGGGCGGGGCCTTTGGCATTTAGGCACGCCTGCGGTATCAAGCAGGCAAAAACCAGTCCATAACTGACACAGGAACGCCTGTTCCGCGGAACTACGTTCAGCAACGCACTGATTTTTTGACGACCGGCCCCAAGGAGGAGCGACGAAAGGTTTTTCGGGGTGCGCCATAGTTTCTTACGTCACATTGCAAAAATAAGTGGCAAACAAGTCCCGCAACTACTAAGATGTATCAACTGTCACGGATCTTCTATTTGTCATGATTGCTGCAACGAATTTTACTCAACGGTTCGATGTCGGGACGACGATGCCTCTACCGCTTCGGCCGTCACCAACCAGCCGCGGTTCGTGCCCGGGTTGGAAGTTGCGACGATTGTTGTTGGTGGTCAGCGCAGGCGTTTTGTTTAATGGCGTCTTAGGGCATGACGCGGCGGCGGCTGGGCAGCAGCACGAGCTGCTGAAGCAGCTTCAGGAGAAACTGGACCAACGCGACGCCATCATTCTTGATCTCCAAAAACGCGTCGCACTTCTTGAGCGACGTGGCAACGCAGAATCAGAGGCGCCTCCCCAGGCCAAGGCAGAAGCTCCGAAGGCAGAAGCTCCGGTTGCTACAAAATCAGCACCATCCGGGCCCACTGAAGCCAGACCCGAAACTCCAGTAACTAAAACAGCAATGGCAAATCGCAACGGCACCTCGACTGCTTTGGAAGTGGACGAAGAGGCTGCCCAGCGGGCCTTGGAACGACAATTAAACCTCACGGGCGCGCTACTTGTTCCTTACAAGGTTCTTCAAATCCAACCATATTTCACTTATTCCCGTGTGGAGCGCGATTTCCCAACATTTATTACCCAGAATGGATTTCTTATTGGGGTAGGAAATCAGCGATTCACTCAGAATCAATATCTTAGTGGGGTTTTTGGGCGACTTGGTCTCCCCTTTGATTCGCAGTTGGAATTGAACCTACCATATCAAGTCGTAGACCAATCTGTCGTGACCCCGGCGGTTCCGTCCGCCAACGAAACCGACCATACCGCCTCATCTTTTGGAGATGTGAGTGTCGGTGTGGCCAAGACTTTATATCGCGAACGAGGCTGGCTGCCGGACTTTGTGGGCCGAGTAACCTGGACTGCCCCGACGGGCAGGTGGTCTAGCGGAAATGTGCTTCTTGGAAATGGCTTCAATAGGGTTAACGGTTCTCTTACATTTCTTAAACGCCAGGACCCTCTCGCCTTTTCCGGAACATTCTTCTACCAAGCCTCCTTTCAGGAGAATGGCATTAATCCGGGGGATCAATATGGAGTTACACTGGGGACCTTCCTAGCCGCCAGCCCAGAAACTTCCCTGGGTATGCAGATACAGCAAACATTCTTTACAGGATTTGAGATTGACGGGGATTCCGTACTAGGGAATACCACTGCTGCGCTAGGAAAGAATCAAGCCAACAGCTCCATTATCCTTAGCGCAAACACCCGCGTCAGCAGAACCGGCTTTTTCAACCTATCTGGCGCGATCGGCTTAACAAGCGGCGCCCCGAATTATTATGTTAACGCGTCGATTCCAATTAATTTCGACTTGCCATTCTAGAATATCTCGGCACAAAGGAACACATGTGGAACCCTCCGTCCGCCATTTAACCTACCCCAAAAGCGGTGATGTTGACCTGTTTTTTTCTTAAATAAACTACGAGAGTGGGGCATTTATGATGACTAAAAGATCTCTAATAATCGCGTTAATGATGATGGCTACCGCTCATACCGTTTCAGCCCAGCCCATTATCTTGAGAATAAATGGAACTTCTTACTGCGGCCCCTCCAAAAAGGATGCGTTTGGCTCCGATAGCACGTTCGAAGTTAAGGATAACGTGGGAATTCTAACCTATGGGGGGGTTGAATTTGTTGCGACTGCCGCAGGTTATCCAATGACGCAGTCGACGAACCAATTCATCATCGGTGGGCCACTTGCCATCCGCGCGGATGACGGCACGTTGAACTATAGCAGACAAAATATCACCTTCGTTGGGAGTCTCACGCATCGACCTGATGGCTCCGTCAAGAAAGGCAAGGGGATCGTAATCATTGACCAGATTAACGTAAACGGTTGCTTCGCAAGGGGAACATTCAAAGTCCTTCCGCAATGAGTACGTTCGCCCTAGGCGCCATGGCGTGATTGGATATTTGCTTTCCTGATTAGCAAGAATGTTCAGCCGTCATGCCGGCAGGGAAGCTTGGAATCCAGGCCAGGGACGCTAGGTCGCCACCCAAGGCGCGCTGCGTCGAAGTTCGCGAGACTACCGGCCTAACATTCTTGTCGCTTGATTCATGCCGGGCTGTCCTGCCCTGCACCCTGCGGGAGGCGCCAATCCGCTCCCGGCGGATTGATCCGGCCTCCCTGCCGGAATGACGGAGTTGTTCGAGGTTGGCTGAAGATTCTTGCTATTCAGGTTTGCTTTTGCGTAAAAGACGCCCTACATAGGCGCATCCGTTTGCCAGGTGAACTGATCCCCCAGTGGTGTCTAATTACGTAAATTAACGATAGTATCGTTGGGTCGACTTCCCTGCATTTCCCATTTGCGCCAATTGAACGGATGAGTTCTTTTGCTAGTTGGCAATGAACGCTTCGATGGCTTTTCTCAAGTCAACGAGTAACCGATCAGTCCCCTGGGATGGCGGGCGTCCCGCCCGCTGAAAAAGCCGCCAGGATGGCCGCGTTCCCAGCAAAAAAGGTGGGGGAGTATGAACGGTTACGTCAACCATGCTGCCCATTAGTTCCAAGATTTTTCGGGTCTTCTCATCGCAAGTCAGTTGCTGCATCTTGGTCATATCGTCAAGATGCAGCATGCCGCTCTCCAATGCGAGTAAGCCCTCCGAGGGGGGGATCCCTTTTGGATTTACGGATTACCGGTAATGCCGCTCTCGACCGTGGATTGCCCACACCGCAGTGTGGCCTTTGAGCCAACCTCTAGGTCGAATGTATCCACGCCTCCAATATCTCCGTTATTTCTGTAATGCGCTTTAACCTTGGCTTCCACAACAGCCGAGAGCATGGCCTGGGCGGTCGCCCTGGCTAATGCTTGCGCGCGCGATTGCCCAATATTAATCCCAAGCAGCTGGAAGCTCGAATCACTTATAGCCTTCGATATCGCGTCGGCGCTTACACTGGCAAACGAAGACGCCTTGAAGTCAACTAGCCCAACGAACTCGGTGATGTTCTGGCCGGTGACCTGAGCCGCCATATTTTCTTCCGTCAGAACGCCTGCAGAAGCATCTGCAGTAGAGACGCTGTTTGCGCCCCCAAAATATTTAGCGAGAAAAAGAGGAGGCAACTCTCCGATCCCCGACAACTTTTGGTAAAGCTCCTCCGGAACCGATAAGGAAGGAAACTGACTCCAAACCCCCCCATCGGCGGTGGATTCTGTTTCTGAGCTTGCGAAAACAAGCTGACTTTGAGTCAACTCTGTCCAGAAGCCAACGCCATTGACAGAACTGCTTACATCATCGCGTTCGACTACGAACTTCGCTTGCCCCCTGAAATAGAACTTGACTCCATTTTTTGCGTTAGCGAGGGCCGAAGCCATAGCCTTGGCTGATGAAAAACCATAAGCCCGCGCAAAAGTTTTGGTGTTCGTCGATGCCCATGCCCCTGCTAAGCACTCTTCGGCATCAAAGGTCGCGTATATCTCTTTCGTAATTGTTTCTTGAGCGGAAAAAGCGTCCGAACCTATGAGTGCCGCAAATAGAGCAAACGCCAAAGATGCTGTCTTTTTCATTTCATATGATCCCACAGTTATAAAAAAAGATTTACAGTCGCAGGTACCACCATCCGGTGGGCCATCTTTCGCTTTAACATCAAGCAAATAACATTATAGCATTGCATTTTGATGCTTTATGGACTCGAGGCAGTCCGGCGCTTTCTGACCCGTAGCGAAATTCGGCAGCCCCAGCACAGGAGGTAAAGACTATTCCTCCGCAGGGGTGAGTAGTTTTCCGTCCTTGTCCAGCAGCGGGACGTGATATTTCCTGAGCAGCGCCTCGATATCCGCGGCCTTCTTGTCGATGAGCGCTTCCAACTGCTCTTTCCTCGCCTTGTCGGGAATCCGCACCCCCATCGACATCGGGAAATCGAAGCGCACCCCTTCCTCGGACAGCATGGGAATCATAGCGAAGGTTCCCGGCTTGTTGTGATACACCAGATAACCCGCCATCGGTCCCCACACGATGGCCATGTCGATCTTGCCGGCGAGCAGCTCCTTCTCTACCGTCTGGGTGGTGTTGACCGTCGCGTCCGCGGTCATCGACTGGTAGGGAATACCCTGTTCCACCAGCTTATGTTTCAACATCCAGGTCGTCGCCGGCGAGCCGTCGAACATGGCGATGCGGAGTTTCGCCTTGCGCTCCGGCGGCAGCGCAGCCAGTGTCGCGGCGGAACGGACGTCGTCCCAGCCCTTCTTCTTCACGTAGACCAAGGCATAGGTGGAGCGGTAGTAAGGCTTGGTGGTGGCGGCCTGGTCGTAACCCGTCGGCAAACCCATCACCACGTCGCACTTGTAGTCCTCGGAATCCGGCTCCTTGGCCTTCAAGGTGTTGCGGATAAAGCCCATGCGCTGCGGAAACCAGGTGTAGACGAGTTTCTTGTCCAGCTCCTTGGCGAACAACTCGGCGATCTTGTTCTCGAACCCGCCACCCTTCTGATCGGAATACGGCGGGTTGTTGGGATCGGCGCAGACCTTGAAGGCGTCGCCAGCCGCCTGGGCGGCAGCCGCAGTGAGCAGCCAGGCTAACCCGGCCGAAATCAGACCTGTTTTTTTCATCGATTTCTCGTGATCCGAAATACTAATAGTTAAGAAAATAATGTCATATAGCAGTTTCCCTCACCCCGGCCCTCTCCCAGAGGGAGAGGGGGTGTATGTGACATTATTTTCTTCATGCTTAGTAAGCGTTGGCGACCATCCGGCCGCCAACGCGATTGTGTCACCATTTGCATCCGGCACAAACAAAAATGCCCCGGACCGGGCAACCGATCCGGGGCATTCGTTCGCCGGCCCGAGCCGGCTCTTAAGCTCGTGGAACCGGACCGGTTCTTAGGGCAGAGTGAATACGGTGAACACACCGCCCAGCTTGGTGTGGCTGCTCAGGCCCTTGTAGGCGCCCACCGCGCCCAGACCTTCGGTGTCGCCTTCCAGCCCGGCCGCCATGCCCACACCGGCCCAGCCGCCGATGCCGGACAGAACGCCGAGGTACTGCTTGCCGTTGTAGGTCCAGGTACTGACGTTGCCGATGACGCCCGACGGCGTCTTGAACCGGTACAGTTCTTCGCCGGTCTTGGCGTCACGCACCTTCAGGTAGCCTTCCAGCGTACCGTAGATCACGACGTCGCCGGCGGTCGAGATCATGCCGCTCCAAAGCGAGAACGGCTCGTCGATCTGCCAGACGATATTGCCGGTCGCCGGATCCCAGGCGGTGAAGGAGCCCATGTGATTACCCGACTCCTTTTCGCCGGTCTTCACGTTGGCCTTGGCCGGGAAGATGTTCAGCGTGGCGCCGACATACGGCTGGCCTGCGGTGTATTCGACCTCGAACGGCTCATAGTTCATGCAGGTATGGTTACCCGGGATGTAGATGAGCTTGGTCCGCGGCGAATAGGTGACCGGCGGCTCGTTCTTCGCGCCCATTGCCGAGGGGCAGATGCCTTTGGTGTCGACATCCTGGCCGCCGTGCTGGGTCGAGTATTTCGGATTGACCTGCGGACGGCCGGTCTTCATGTCGACGTGGGTCGCCCAGTTGACGGCCTTGTCGAACTTCTCGGCCACCAGCAGCTCGCCGGTGACGCGGTCCAGGGTATAGCCGAAGCCGTTTCGGTCGAAGTGGGTCAACAGCTTGGAGTGCTTGGAACCATCCTTCGCGGTCATTTCCTGGTCGACCAGCATCATTTCGTTGATGCCGTCATAGTCCCATTCGTCGTGCGGGGTCATCTGGTAGACCCACTTGGCTTCGCCGGTGTCGGCGTCGCGGGCCCAGATGCTCATCGACCACTTGTTGTCGCCGGGACGCTGCACTGGGTTCCAGGTGCTCGGGTTGCCCGAACCGTAATAGACCAGGTTCAGGTCCGGATCGTAGCTGTACCAGCCCCAGGTGGTGCCGCCGCCGATCTTCCACTGGTCGCCCTGCCAGGTCTTCAGCGAGGAATCCTTGCCGACCGGCGCCATCTTGCCATCGGTCCAGGTCATGGTGTGCTCGGGATCCAGGCCGACTTCCTCGTCCGGGCCCATGCTGTACTTCTTCCACGCCAAGGTGCCGTCCTTGATGTTGTAGGCGGCCAGGAAGCCGCGTACGCCGAATTCGCCGCCGGAGATGCCCGTCAGGACCTTGTCCTTGACGACCAGGGGTGCGTTGGTGGCGGTCATGCCGGTCTTCGGATCGCCGTTCTTGACTTTCCAGACGATTTTGCCGGTCTTGGCGTCGAGAGCCACCAGCGTGGCATCGCCTTGAGCCAGGAAGACCTTGCCGTCGCCGTACGCCAAGCCGCGGTTGACCACGTCGCAGCACATGACGGAAATGACCTGCGACTGATCGGTGCCCTTGTCGGGCGCGTAGACGTATTCCCAAATCACGGACTGGGTCGCCTGATCCAAGGCATAGACCTTGTGGGGATACCCGGTGTGAATGTAGATCACGTCGTTGACGACGAGCGGACCGCCTTCATGGCCGCGCAGCATGCCGGTGGAGAACGTCCAGACCGGCTGCAGATGCTTGGCGTTCTTGAAATTGATCTGGTCCAGCGTGCTGTAACGCGTGCCCGCGTAGTTGCCACCCCAAGTCGCAAAGTTCTTCGGATCCTTGGTGAGTGCTTCTACTTCGGCGTTCGCGAAAGAGACCCCGGGTACTGCCAGCAACGATGCTATGGAACTTGCGATGAGCCAGCTTTTCACGGGTTTTTTCATCTTGTTTCCTCCTGGTATCTGCGTCCGCAGAATACGTCTTGTTAGTGAAAAAATTTCCGAAAACTCTAGGGAGGACGGCGGCCGGTATCGCCGGAATTTTTCCCGGTAAAAGGCATGAAAATGCCCCGTCCCGCCCGTCTGGACGCGTAAGGTGAAGGATTTCGCCATAAAAGTCAACCTGAAGACAAGCCCGGAAAATGCGCCCGGAAGCCACGTCTTTCCTGGCCTGGACCCGAAACTTCCGCAGGAGGAAGCGCGGTGTCGCCACGCCCGGCCGGCAGCGGAACGGTTGAACATCGCAGCGCCGAAGGGGAAAATGCCAGAACGTTATTCTCAGGTATTTTTCACCCACCCGAGGACACCCCCGTGCCCCCCAGTTTCGCCCGAACCGCCGGAGCGGCCCTATTCGGCCTATGGGGAGGCCTGGCCGCCGCCCAGCCGGACCTCGATCTGCGTGAAATCGCGCAAGGCATTTTCGTCCATCAGGGCCGGCACGAGCTGCCCGACACCCACAACCGGGGAGAAATCGCCAATATCGGCTTCATCGCGGGCGAACGCTGCGTTGCCGTGGTCGACAGCGGCGGGAGCCCGGAACAGGGCCGGGCGCTGAATGCCGCGATCGCCGCCCGCACCCCCTTGCCCGTGTGTTACGTGATCAACACCCACGTCCACCCCGACCACATCTACGGCAACCGCGCCTTCAAGGCGCCCGGCGTGTCCTTCGTCGGCCATCACAAACTCGCTCAGGCGATGGCGATGCGGGCGCCGTACTATATCGAAAAGGCTTTGCGGGACCTGGGCTATACGCTGACGCCGGAAGACTTCGTGCCACCGGACCAGCCGGTGCGGGAAAAGATGGAGCTCGACCTCGGTAACCGAATACTCATTCTCACCGCCCATGGTCCCGCCCATACCGACAACGACCTGAGCGTCTACGACGCCAAGAGCGGGACGTTATGGGCGGCCGACCTCCTGTTCATGGGCCACCTGCCGGTGGTGGACGGCAGCCTGACCGGCTGGCTGAAGGAAATCGAGCGGCTGAAAGCCGTGCCGGCCAGACTGGCCGTCCCCGGCCACGGTCCGGCCGTCAGCGACTGGCCCCAGGCCATCGCCGCCGAGGAGCTATATCTCAATGGCCTCGCAACCGAGGTCCGCGCTGCGATCAAACAGCACAGGACGATGGAACAGGCCATGGAAAGCGTGGGGACTTCGATGCGGGGCGACTGGCGACTGTTCGACGAATTCAACAAGAGGAACGTCTCCACCGCGTTCGCCGCGCTGGAATGGGAAGATGAGTAACAGTATTCTCTAATAATTGAACCCACCCGGAGATCAACACATGCAAGCTGGAATCGTCCCGCGTATTTGGCTCTTATTGGCAGGAATCGTTCTTTCCGCCCTGGCGCAGGCGGCGGACCCGCAAGACGAAGGCGCATGGAGAAGCGCGCTGCGGACTCAATATTTCGGTGACAAACCGATGGAAGAAGGCAACAGCGTCATCGAGCTGACGGCGCCCTACCGTGCCGAGGACCCCGCCCTGGTTCCGCTCCAGATCACGGCCAAGATCCCGCAGACGGCGGAGAGATACATCAGACGCATCACCCTGGTCATCGACAACAATCCGGTGCCCTTCGCCGCGTCCTTCGACCTTGCACCGGCGAGCGGCAAAGCCGATCTGGCGATGCGCGTCCGCGTCAACGCCTATTCCTATGTCCGCGCCATCGCCGAGACCAGCGACGGCAAGCTCTATATGAACAAGGCCTTCGTCAAGGCCAGCGGCGGCTGTTCTGCCCCCCTGGGCGCCGACCTCGATGCCGCGATGGCGCGGCTGGGGAAAATGAAGTTCCGCATGGACGGCGACAAAGCCGCGCTGGGAGGAGCCAACCCCGTGCAGCTCCTCATCAGCCACCCGAACATCACCGGACTGCAGATGGACCAGATTTCGCGCCTGATCAAACCGGCGCACTACGTCGAGGAAGTCAAGGTAAGCTTCAACGGGATGCCGGTCCTGACCGCCAAGACGGACATCGCCATCAGCGCCGACCCCAATTTCCGCTTCTATTTCGTGCCGGACAAGGCGGGGGAACTCAAAGCGGAAATCCGCGACAACCTGGGGAAAACCTTTACCGCCAGCCAGACGGTCACTGACTGATCAGGCGCAGGCCGCGGCCGCCGCCCCTTCCACCAGCACCACCAGGCTGCGGTCGGGGAGGAACAGGCGCCGCTGGTCCGGCAGCGGGCTGCCCCCTTCGAATTCGCGGGTGTCGCAAGGCGATTCCACGGCCGTATCCACAGTCTTGATCCAGACTCCACCGCGGAGTGTGTCCGGCAGCCGGAAGCAAAGTCCCTTCGCGGTCGGATTGAACAGCAGGCAGAGCGGCTGCTCCTGCTCCCCGACCGCCCGAATGCAGCAACCCAAGGCGGAGTCGGTCTGCCAGTCCGGCTGGCCGCCGGCCGGGTCGAACCAGAGGATGTCTTCGGGCCGGTAAAACTGTTCCCGCGACAGCACCGGATGGCGGGTACGGAACGCGATCATCTTGCGGACGAACTCGAAGAATGGCCGGTTCTCCTCCAGCAGCCGCCAGTCGAACCAGGACATCTCGTTGTCCTGGCAGTAGGCATTGTTGTTGCCGAACTGTGTCCGGCAGAACTCATCGCCCCCGAGGATCATGGGAATCCCTCGGGACAGCAGCAGCGAGGCCATGAAGTTCTTCATCTGGCGCCGCCGGATGGCGTTGATTTCATGATCGCCGCTCGGCCCTTCGCAGCCGTAATTGGTGCTGAAGTTATGGTCCGAGCCGTCGCGGTTGTCCTCCCCGTTCGCGGTATTGTGCTTGCACGCATAACTGACCAGGTCGTTGAGTGTGAAGCCGTCGTGGCAGGTCACGAAGTTGATGCTGTTGACCGGCGCCTTGCCGGAATGCTCATAAATGTCCGCGCTGCCGCACAGGCGGCTGGCGAAGGCGCCCGCCATGCCCGGATCGCCGCGCCAGTAGCGGCGCACGTCGTCCCGGTATACCCCGTTCCACTCGCACCAGCGTTCGCCCGGAAACCGCCCGACCAGATAGGCGCCGCCGGCATCCCAGGCCTCGGCGATGAGCTTGACGTCGCGCAGGATGGGATCCTCGGCGATCAGCTCCAGCAGCGGCGGGTTGGGCACCAGATGCCCGCTGCGGTCACGGCCCAGGATCGAGGCCAGATCGAACCGGAAACCGTCCACGTGCATCTCGACCACCCAGTACCGCAGACAGTCCAAAATGTAGTTGCGCACCACCGGGTGATTGCAGTTGACGGTGTTGCCGCAGCCGGAATAGTTGCGGTAGCGCCGGCGGTCTCCTTCCAGCAGGTAATAGATGCTGTTGTCCAGGCCGCGGAAATTCAGGATAGGGCCGGTCTCATCCCCTTCCGCGGTATGGTTGAACACCACGTCCAGGAGGACTTCGATGTCGGCCTCGTGCAGGGCCTTGACCATGCGCTTGAACTCTTCCACCTGGCAACCGGGGTAGGCGCCGGTGCCGTAGCCCGCATGCGGCGCCTGGAAGGCGATGGTGTTGTAGCCCCAGTAGTTCCGCAGCTTCTCGCCGGTGACGGGGTTGGAGCGGGTCAGTTCGGAAGGATTGAAGGCCTGCAGCGGCATCAGCTCGATCGCGGTGATCCCGAGCTGTTTGAAATAGGGGATCTTGTCGATGACGCCGAGATAGGTGCCGGGATGCCGGACCGCCGATGAGGGATGAATGCTCAACCCCCGCACGTGGGCCTCGTAGATGACCAGTTCCGACCAGTGGTGCTTGAGCGGGCGGTCGTTGCCCCAGTCGAAATGGTCCGCCGTGATCAACGCCTTTGCGGCCACACCCCCCGGCCCGCCGACCGCGGCCCCTGAAAACTCCCAATGCTCCGGCGTCACCAGGGCCGTGGCGTAGGGGTCGAGCAACACCGCCTGGGGGTCGAAACGATGGCCCAGATGCGGCTCGTGCGGTCCATCGACCTGAAAGGCGTAAGCGAGGCCCTGGTGTGCGCCGTGCACCGCCACATGCCAGATGTCGCCGGTACGGTGATGATGGGGATCGAGGTCGATGACCTGGTGAGGCTGGGCATCGCCCGGGTCGGCGAACAGCAGCAGGCGGACCCGCGAGCCATGCCGGCTGAACAGGGAGAAATTGGCGTCCGCTCCCAGGAAATGAACGCCGAGGGGCAAAGGCGCCCCCCTTGAATAATCGAATTTTGCAGGCACCGTCATCGCAGCCGGACCTCGACCAAGACCGATCTTGAAAGACAAAGAAACGCGGCGGACCCGGAGTGTATCATTAACTTGTTACATACCGGCGCTGGCCGACGGGCAATTTTCCCAGAGCGATGATCGGGAATTTTTTCCGTCGGCGCCGGTCTTACTTTATGCCACAGCCACCAAAGAGTGAGCATGATGGCGTCAAACCAACACCAACTCAGGAGAAATCAGATGGCTACAACAACCGTTGGCGGCATCGCCGCCGACCGGCCGCTGCTGGACAAGAAGTGGCTGGTTTTCGCGATTGCTATCTACACCGTGTTCTACATGTGGGTGCGCTGGTACGAAGGCGTCTACGGCTGGTCCGCCGGCCTGGACTCGTTCGCACCGGAGTTCGAAACCTACTGGATGAACTTCCTGTACACCGAAATCGTCCT
>JBFMDC010000004.1:0-20638 GCA_040753975.1 Pseudomonadota bacterium | reverse complement strand
AAACCGGCCAAGGTCGCTTTAACGGCGGCCATGCGTAAGCTCCTCACCATCCTGAATGCCATGCTGAAACAAAATAAACCTTGGTCATGTCCACAAATCGCTTGACCTCTAACACAGTTGCTCTCCCGAAGGGAGAGGGAGACAAGGTGTTCGCTTCGCAACTTTCACGGTCAGGTTCCCAGCGGAGGAAATTGGCCAAGAGGCGCAAGCCGGCGGCTTGGCTTTTTTCGGGATGGAACTGAACCGCGAAAACATTGCCCCGCGCCACGGCCGCCGCGAACGGGCCGGGATAATCGCTGGTCGCGGCGACGTCGGCCGGATCGGCGGGCGATGCGTAATAGCTGTGCACGAAATAGAACCAGCTCTCCGCAGGGATGCCGGCCCAGAGCGGATGGGAGGGGTCGCTGAAACGCACCCGGTTCCAGCCCATGTGCGGGATCTTGAGCGGTTCGCCGGTGGCATCGGTGAGCCCTTCCGGGAACCGCAGCACCCGGCCGGGAATGAGGCCGAGGCTGCGGGTGCCGCCGTTCTCCTCGCTTTCCTCCAACAGGGCCTGCATGCCGAGACATACGCCTAAGAAGGGTTTCCTGGCCGCCGCGCTCCGGATCACCGGCTCCAGTCCACGCTCGGCGATGTGGGCCATGCAGTCGCGCATGGCTCCCACACCGGGGAACACGACGCGATCGCTCGCGAGTATCGCGGCCGGATCGGAGGTGACCGCCACCTCGACACCAGCATCGGCATGCTGGAGCGCCTTGGCGATGGAGTGGAGATTCCCCATGCCGTAATCGATGACCGCCACCGAAGACATAAGCTTAAGGTTCTGTCAGAAGAGTAAGGATAGATCTTAAGGTTCGGGCTTAAAGCAGGCCTTTGGTGGAGGGCAGAACGCCGGCGGTCCTCGCATCGCGTTCGACGGCGGCGCGCAGCGCGCGCCCGAACGCCTTGAAGATCGTCTCGGCGACATGGTGGGCGTTCTGCCCTTTGAGGTTGTCGATATGCAGCGTCGCCTGGGCGTGGTTCACGAATCCGCGGAAAAACTCGACGAAGAGGTCCACCTCGAAGTCGCCGATGCGGTCGCGGGGAAAATCGACCTCGTAGAACAGGCCGGGCCGCCCGGAAAAATCGATCACCACGCGGGACAGCGCCTCGTCCAGGGGGACGTAAGCATGGCCGTAGCGGTGGATGCCGCGCTTGTCGCCCAGCGCCTTGGCGAAAGCCTGGCCCAGCGCGATGCCGACGTCTTCCACGGTGTGATGGGCGTCGATGTGCAGATCGCCCTTCGCTTCGACCTCCAGGTCCATGCAGCCGTGCCGCGCCACCTGGTCGAGCATGTGGTCGAGAAAATGCACGCCGCTACGGAATTTGCCCTTGCCGGCACCATCCAGATCGATCTGGACCCGTATCTGCGTTTCCAGGGTATAGCGCTCGACCTCAGCGGTTCGCCTGTTCATTGGGGAGGAAAGAATGAATCGTGTCCTGGCCGAAGAAGCGCCTATGATATACCGCGCATGCGACCAGCATAAGCCCCTGCCTGGCATGCGGCCATTCAGGCCGAAAACCGCGGACCGCACGCCTCCCAGGCCCGCCAGACCTGATCGACCACCCGGTCGATCGCCCGGCGATCGGTCCAGGGGCTCATGATGAACGATTTGACCGCAGCGATGCGGCCGTTGCCACGCCCAGCATCGCGATAGGCGTCGGTCCAGGACAGCAGCACACCCTCGCCTTTCACCGCCTTGGCATGCATCCGGTCGAAGATTTCGCGGTTGAAGCGGTTGTGGCGCTCCAGCGCGTCCGCGTACGCCGGATCGGTCAGCTCCCTCTGATAGGCCGCCGCCGCTTCGGTGCCCGGCGGATAGAGCCGGAACAAGGTCACCGGCCCGAAATTGCCACCGTTGAGAATATGGACGAAGTCCAGTTCCTCCAGCAGTTCGCGCAGGCGCTCCGACATCTCCACACTGTGGCCGAGGATGACGCGGAAGCCCTCCTTCCCGAGCAACCGGAGATTGGCCAGCGCCGCAAGCGCGCCGGCGCCGGAGCGGGAGCACTCCAGCGTGAACAGCCCCGGATGATAATGGCCGAACTGGTAGAGGTAAGGCATCTGCGCCGGATCGCGGCTCAACAGCGCGAGGTCCTCGCGGTTCTTCACCAGTACGGCGCTGGACACGTAGGGCGCATAGCCGGTCTTGTGGAAATCCAGCCCGATGCTGTCGGCGCGGTGCAGAAAGCCGATGCGCTCCACCGAATCCTGCAGCGAGCGCAGGGTGCGGGCGTGGAATCCCAAGGGATTCAGCTCGAAGTCATAGTCCTTGAACACCGACCAGGGCCAGCCGATCACCGCGTCGGCATGGAGGTGCGGCCGATACGGCAGGCGGTATTCCTCCGCCAGGGCATCCCGGATATCGGCGATGGCGGCGAGGTCATCGATGCCGAAGGCGTCCGTCGTGCCCAGGGTGGCGATGATCGCCGCCACTTCCTCGCCGGCGTCGAACCGCCGCCGCAGCTCGCTTTCCAGATGGATCAGCGACATCTCGTTCTGCAGCGTGGTGGGGACGGTGACGAGGTTTTCGCTCCCGAGCCCCAGCCAGCCGGCCACGTTCACCCGGGAATAGTGCGACACGCCCGAGGCCAGCACCTTGTAGGGCTTGCGGATGCCTTCGCGCATCGCGCGGCCGCCGGAAATCTTCTCCAGGGCCAGCTTGAGGCCGTAGAGTAACGTGCCGGTGCCGCCGAAGGTGAACACGCCGCCGGCATGCTCCCGCTCGTAGCCCACCAAGTCCGCCAGCATGGCCACCGCCTCGATCTCGGCTTCGGCGAAGCGCGCCGAGTATTCGTCCCAGATGATGTTCGGGTTGTAGATGGCACTGGCGATGAAGGCGGTGATGCTGGCGATGGTGGGCGGCGGAATCACATTGGCCTGGGCGTTGGGGTGGGCCCATACCACCATGCCCCGGCAATAGTCCGCCAGCATTGCGGTGATCTGCTCGATCGAACTCATCCGCTCCGGCATCGGCAAGGCGCGCTGGGCGGAATAATCGCCGTCCAGGGTGGAGCCCAGGATGGGCGAGGCCGACTTGAGATCGTCCACCCGGTCCAGGAAACAGGACAGCGTATGCACGAAATAGCCGTCCATGACCGGGTTGGACACCGGCGCCGGGAAACAGGTTTTGAGGGTTTCCAGAATCTCGCTGTAATGGCGATGGTAGGTGTTCATTTGTTCTCCCCAGGTCCGCTCCGGGCCGGAACAGGAATCCCTTAGGCCAAATTAAACCAAGCATCCGCCAAGGTCCAGAGCCCGCCACGGCCGATATAATCGCCGCAACCATGACCCCGCCGAGGAACACGAATGGATTTCCGAATGAACTCCCCCGCCGGCAAAGCCATCCTGGCGCGCGCCAGGAATGGAGACTACGCCCACCCCGGCGAAGAAGACGCCATCATCGCCGCGGTCGACGGACTCCCCCGCGATGGGATCCGCCGCCTGCTGGATGTCGGCTGCGGACGCGGCGGTACCGCCGACTGGTTCCAGCGCCACGGCTGGGGCGAGGTGACCGGGGTGGACATCGACGCCGCGTCGATCGGGTACGCCAGGGAGCGCTATCCCGAAGTCCGGTTCATGCAGCAGGACGTCTGCCGCATGGAGCCGGCACAGTTCGGCGGCTTCGATCTGATCTACCTGTTCACGGCCCTGTACGCCTTTCCCGACCAGGCGGAGGCGCTGCGCCGGATGAGAATGGCCGCGCGGCCGGGGGGCATCCTGCTCCTGGTCGACTATACCCGGCCCGCGGGCCAGCCCCCGCCGCCCGAACTGGGCTCCGAGATCGGGAATCCGATCGAATCCGAAACCGTGGCCGATACCCTGGCCGCGACCGGCTGGAAGCTGCAGGCCAGGGAGGACTGGAGCCGGCGGTTCGCAGGCTGGTACGAGGACCTCCTGAAGCGATTCGCACGCGAACGCGACTGGATCGTGGATACGCACGGCCCGGACTGGTATGGCTACGTGACCGGCTGGTACGGAACGCTCGGGAAGACGCTCGCCGAGGGAAGGCTGGGCGGCGCATTGGTGCGGGCGAAGGCGCAGGAGCCGCCGCGGTTCGCGGCAGAGCCGCTCCTACGACGCACTCGTGCGGGCGATGCGCAGGACTGAGCCCAACCGTGACCGGGATGTTGGCCTATATGCAAAACTGCGATTACGCTTAGAATTCGGTATGCCTGCCCGTCAGGCAGCGTCCGGCTGAAACGCCGCCCTAGGTCGCGAGCACAGGAGGCAAGACATGGCTAAAGCAATCCCCGACGGTTATCACACCGTCATCCCTTATCTGGTGGTACGGGGCGCCGCCGAATTGATCGAGTTCATGAAAGCGGCCTTCGACGCGAAGGAATGGGAACGGATCATGCGGCCGGACGGCACCGTCGGCCATGCCGAAATGCGGGTCGGCGACTCCGTGATCATGCTGAGCGAAGCGCGAGGCGAGTGGCAACCCATGCCCGGCGCGATCTATCTCTATGTCCCGGACGCCGACGCCGCCTACCAGCGCGCGATCGACGCGGGGGCGACCTCGATCTCGCCGCCCGCCAACCAGTTCTACGGGGACCGCCATGGCGGCGTGCGCGACGCATCCGGCAACCTCTGGTGGATCGCCACCCACATCGAAGACGTGCCGGCCGACGAACTCAAGCAGCGCGCCGAAGTCTTCTTCTCCAAACATTGATGCGCCCCTGTCGGCGCGAACCGTATCATCCGGAGCGACATTAGATCGTCCGGGGCATGCAGCAGCATCGCAACGGCAAGATTTGGCTCGGCCTCCTGGCC
Organism: Pseudomonadota bacterium; assembly: GCA_040753975.1. GTDB lineage: Bacteria > Pseudomonadota > Gammaproteobacteria > Methylococcales > Methylococcaceae > Methylococcus. The sequence goes on along the minus strand of JBFMDC010000004.1, from coordinate 15,822 downwards.
ATCCCGTCCGGACGCTGCTGCGCCGGAAAATACGGTTCAGCGGCGCGCCGGGGCCGCTTCAGACGTTTGGCCGGTGTTTTTCCCTTGCCAAGAAGAGGGAAAAAGCGTTATGAAATGCACTGCCCGCCCCGCGGGCCACGCCGCTGCCCAACCTTATAGGATTTTTCGCCAGCCGGGCCCCTGCCTCCTCGCCTCGGCCGCCCGGGCCAAGGAACCCTCCATGACCTACGACGCAATTCCGCGGAAACCGGGGACTTTCAGCGCCATAGCCCTGTTCGCGATTCTGTCGACTCTCGCGGCCTGCTCCGACAGCCGCGGGGGACCGGACCAGACCCGGCCGGTCCTCACCTTCCGGGTCGCCGCAGAAACGGCCTCCCTCGGCATGAGCTTCGCCGGCGAAATCAAGGCCCGCCACGAGACCACCCTGTCCTTCCGGGTGGCCGGAAAGCTGGCCTCACGCCCGGCCGAGCTGGGCGATACGGTCCGGAAAGGCCAGTTGCTGGCCAGTCTCGACGCCGCCGACTACAAGCTGGCCGTGCAAACCGTAAAGGCCCAGTTGGCCTCCGCCCGGGCGGAGCTGGAGTTCACCCGCGAAGACCTGCAGCGATACCGTGAACTTCTGGACCAGCGCGTCGTCAGCCCGCCCGAATTCGATCGCCGCCGCACCGCTTTCACCGCCGCGAAGGAACGCGTGGCCGCGCTCGAAGCCCAGCTCGGCCAGACCGCCAACCAAGTGGACTACACCGAGCTGCGCGCCGACCGGGATGGAGCGGTGACCGCCGTCTCGGCGGAAACCGGCCAGGTGCTCGCCGCCGGCCAGCCGGTGCTCACCCTGGCCCGGCTCGACGAACCGGAGGTCAGCGCCGACATTCCCGAGCATCGCGTCGGCGTTATCCATCCGGGCCAGGAGGTGGCGGTGACGCTTTGGGCCGACGGGCGGCGGCTTAAGGCACGCGTCCGCGAGATCGCCGCTGCGGCCGACCCCGCCAGCCGGACCTACCGGGTCCGGGCCACCCTGCTCGAAGGCAAAGACAGCGCTCGCCTCGGCATGACCGCGACCCTCTGGATCGACGCGGCCGGGCCGGAGGGAGCGGCGATCCCGCTCTCGGCCGTGTTCAGCCCCCAGCAACAGCCCGATCCCCCGCGCGTCTGGCTGGTGGACGAGGCGCAGCTCACGGTCAGATCGGCGCCCGTCCGGTTGGGTGAGGTCTTGAGCGCGGGACGCGTCGCCGTCGAGGGATTGGCGCCCGGCCAGCTGGTGGTGAGCGCCGGCGTGCAGCGGCTGGCCGAAGGCCAGAAAGTGCGCATCCTTCCCGACTCGGCCGGCCGCCGGCCATGAAAGGTTTCAACCTGAGCCAATGGGCGCTGGAACACCGCGCCTTTACCGGCTTCCTCATGGCCCTCATTTTGCTGGGCGGACTGTTCGCCTATTTCCGCCTGGAACAGCGGGAGGACCCGGAATTCACCTTCCGCCTGATGGTGGTGAAGACGCTGTATCCGGGCGCGACGGCGCGTGAGGTGGAACAGCAACTCACCGACCGCCTGGAAAAAAAGCTCCAGGAACTTCCGGACCTCGACCATCTGCGCAGTTATTCCAAGCCGGGAGAATCGCTGATCTTCGTGGTGCCGCGCGAGGAGACCACGCCGCAAGAGGTCGCCGACATCTGGTACCAGGTCCGCAAGAAAATCGGCGACATCCGGATGACGCTGCCGCAGGGCGTCGTCGGCCCCTTCTTCAACGACGAATTCGGCGACACCTACAGCCTGGTTTACGCCTTTTCCGGCGAAGGCTTCGATTACGCCCGGCTCAAGGAACAGGTCGACGCCGCCCGCCAGCAGCTACTCCGGGTCAAGGACGTGGAAAAGGCCGATCTCATCGGCGCCCAGGACGAAAAAATCTACATCGAGTTTTCCGACAAGAAGATGGCCCGGCTGGGACTGGACGCCGCCGAGGTCGCCTCCGCCCTGCAGGCCCAGAACGCGATGGCGCCGGCGGGAACGGTGTACACCGCCGGCGGCGATCTGCCGATCCGGATCAGCGGAGCTTTCGACTCGGCGGAACAGGTGGCGAATCTCGCGGTGCGCGTCGATGGCCGGAGCTTCCGGGTCGGCGACTTCGCCGAAGTCAGGCGCGGCTACGTCGACCCGCCGGAATTCCGCATGCGCTTCAACGGCAAGGACGTGATCGGGCTGGGCATCGCCATGAACAGGAAAGGCGACGTGCTGGCGCTGGGGAAAGCCCTGGACGCCACGCTGAAGCGCATCGAAAGCGAGCTGCCGGTGGGCATCGAGGTGGAGAAGGTCGCCGACCAGGCGCAGGTCGTCCGGCGCTCCATCGGCGAATTCAAGCGCACGTTCTTCGAAGCCCTGGCGGCGGTGCTCCTGGTCAGCTTTCTGAGCCTGGGACTGCGGGCGGGCGCGGTGGTCGCGCTGACGGTGCCGCTGGTGCTGGCCGCCACCCTGCTCGGTATGCTGCTGGCCGGCATCGCTCTGCACCGCATCTCCCTGGGCGCGCTGATCCTGGCGCTCGGCCTGCTGGTGGACGACGCCATGATCGCCATCGAGATGATGGCCCGGAAGCTCGAGGAAGGCTGGGACCGGATGCGGGCCGCGACCTTCGCCTACCGCGCCACGGCCTTTCCGATGCTCACCGGCACCCTGATCACCATCGCCGGCTTCCTGCCGGTGGGTCTGGCCCGTTCCCAGGCCGGCGAATACACGCTAGCGATCTTCCAGGTGGTGGGGCTCTCGCTGCTGATGTCCTGGTTCGGCGCGGTGATCTTCACGCCTTACCTGGGATTCATGGCGCTCGGACCGAAAGGCGCCGGCGGCGCCCACGAACTCTACGACACGCCTTTCTACAACCGCCTGCGGCGCTGGGTTTCGGCCTGCGTCGAGCACCGCGGCAAGGTGATCCTGGCGACGGCCGCGCTGTTCGCCGTCGGCATCGCGGCCTTGAGCCGTGTGCCCGAGCAGTTTTTCCCGCTGTCGAACCGGCCGGAAGTCGTGATCGACCTGTGGCTGCCCGAAGGCAGCGGCTTCGCCCAGACCGAAGCCGCGGCCAAACGCCTGGAGGCGGTTCTGGCCAAAGACCCGGATGTGGTGAATTACGCCGCCTATATCGGCGGCGGCAGCCCGCGCTTTTTCCTGCTCATCGTGCAGCAGCTCGCCAGCGCCAACCTGGCCGAATTCGTGGTGATGACGGGCGACAACGGCGCCCGCGAGCGGGTGATGCGGCGGGTCCGCGAAGCGCTGGCCGCGGATTTTCCGGAAGTGCGCGGGCGCGCCATGCGCCTCAACGTCGGCCCGCCGATGGACTATCCCGTGGTGTTCCGGGTGTTCGGTGAAGACCCGGCCGTCGTCCGCGGCATCGCCGACCGGGTGGCGGCGGTCATGCGCGCCAATCCCCATACCGTGGACGTGAACGACGACTGGCACGAGCGGATTCCCTCGCTGCGGCTGGCGCTGGACCAGGACAAGGCGCGGACGCTGGGCGTCAGCACCGCGTTTATCGCCCGGGCGCTGCAGGCTTATTACAGCGGCGTGACGGTGGGCCAGCTCCGCGAGGACGACAAGCTCATCGACATCGTCTGGCGCGCCCAGACCCGATTGCGGACGGAAGCCGGCGGCCTGCCCGACCTCGCCGTGCCTGCCGCCAGCGGCAAGCCGGTGCCGCTGTCCCAGCTGGTGCGGTTCGAAACCTTGTTCGAGGACGGCGTGCGCGGGCGCCGCAACCGCTTCCCGGCAGTCTCGGTGCGCGCCGACGTGGCCGACGGCATGCTGGCGCCCGACGTGGCGGCGGAGATCGAGCCGGCGCTCAAACCCATCCTGGACCAGCTGCCGCCCGGCTATTCCGTCGAAACCGGCGCCGCCAGGGAAGACGCCTGGATCGCCCAGAAATCCATCCTGGTCTGGATTCCCCTGGTGCTCGTGGCCACGCTGCTGCTGTTGATGCTGCAATTGCAGAACCTGTCCCGGACCTTCCTGGTCTTCGTCACGGCGCCCCTGGGCGTGATCGGCGCCGCCTTCGCCCTCCTGCTGTTCCGGGCGCCGTTCGGCTTCGTGGCGCTGCTCGGCATCATTGCCCTGGCCGGCATGATCATGCGCAATTCGGTCATTCTGGTGGACCAGATCGAGCAGGACGAAAAGGCCGGCCTCGGCACCCGCCGGGCCATCATCGAATCCACGGTCCGCCGCTTCCGGCCGATCATGCTCACGGCGGCGGCCGCGATCCTCGCCATGATCCCTCTGTCCACCAACGACTTCTTCGCGCCGCAGGCGATCGCCATCATGGGTGGACTCACCATCGCCACCCTGCTCACGGTATTCTTCCTGCCGGCGCTCTATGCGGCCTGGTTCAGGGTCGGCCGGCGCGAGGGGGCCGCATGACAAATTCGTCGGGAGCGACAAAATCGCCAGGAGCGATTTTGGACAGCGAAGCTGGTCCCAAAGGGGCGAACCCCAAGGATGGGGTGAGCAATTTGGACAGCCGGAGGCTGCCCGAAGGGGGCGCGCCAAGGAGGGCGCGCATGAAACCGTTCCGTAAGGCGCTGGCCGGCGCGCTGGCCGCAAGCCTCCTGTGCGGCTGCACGCCGACCCGGGTCGCCCCCACCTCGGCCCCGGCCGCGCCCGTAAACTGGGCTCAGGCGCCTGCGGCGCCGGTGTCCGACCCCGCGGCCCTGAAAAGCTGGTGGAAGCAATTCGATGATCCGGTGCTGGACGGTTTGATCGACCGCGCGCTCGCCGCCAGCCAGGACCTCCGGGGCGCCCGGGCCAGGGTGCGGGAGGCCGCGGCCATGGCGGTCGTCGCCGAATCCGCGCTTTATCCCAGCGTCGATTTCTTCACTTCGGGCGGACGCGAAAAGCGGATCGACCGCATCATCGCCGTGCCCGGCCCACAGGGATTTCAGCTGATCACCCCTACCGCCGACATGTTCACCAGCGGCCTCTCCGCGCGCTGGGAGCTGGACCTGTTCGGCCAGCGCCACCTGGAAGCCGAGGCAGCGGCGGCGCAGGCGCTGGGCGCGGAAGAAACGCTGCACGCGGCCCAGGTCGGCCTCCTGGCGCATGTGGCGACGAACTATCTGGAACTGCGAGGGGTGCAGCGACAGACGGCCATATTCGAAGACAATCTCGCGGTGCAGCGCGAGCGGCTGAAAGCCTTGAAGTCCTTCTACCGCGCCGGCCTCGCCAACGAAGCCGGCGTCGCCGGCCAGGAATCGCTGGTGCAAAGCGCCGAAGCGGCCCTGCCGGCGCTGAAAGAAACCGCCCTGCGCTTGATCCACCGCCTGAGCGTCCTGACCGGCCAGCCGCCGCAGGCGCTGCAGGCCAGGCTGGCCGAATCCCGTCCGTTGCCGGCCGCGGCCCCCTCCATTCCCAAACTGCTGCCAGCCAGCCTGCTCGCGCAGCGGCCCGACCTCCGCCAGGCCCAGACCGAAGTCTTCGCCGCAGCGGCCAGCCTGGGGGCGGCCCGCGCCGACCTGCTGCCGAAACTGGTGCTGTCGGCCAGCGGCGGCTTCGGCGCCCTGGCGGTCGGCGGTTTTCCCAGCCTCGCGGAAAGCGTCTATGCGCTCGGATCGGGCCTCACCGCGCCGGTCTTCAATGCGGGGCGCATCCGCTCGCAGATCGCAGCCGCCGATGCAAGGCTCGACCAGGTGGCGGCGAATTACGAAAAAACCTTTCTGCTGGCGCTGGAAGACGTCGAAAACGCCTATCTAGCCCATCGCACCGCCAGCGAGCGCCAAGCCCGTCTGCGGCAGGCGGAAGCGGCGGCGGAGCAGGCCCGGCGCTCGGCCGAGGCGCTGTATGAACGCGGGGCGGGCGACTACCTTTCGGTGCTCGATGCCGAAGGCGGCAGACTCTCGGCCCTGGATCAAAACGTCAAAGCCCGGACCGCAACGCTGGTTTCGCTGGTTTCGCTGTATCGGGCGTTTGGAGGAGGGTGGCGGGACGAGCGACCCTCGGCTAAGACAGACTAACCGCTCATGCCGCAAGCGACGCCCCGGAGTATGTAAGCCGCTTGCGGCAGGAGCGGAATCACGGCGGGCTTCCTGCCCGCCACCTCCGGCGGCCAAGCCGTGCAACCCGGCTGTCCTGCCGGGTTGTCCCTCACCCCGACCCCAAAGGGGGACAAGGTGTTCGCTTCGCGACTTTCACGGTAAGCGCTCATGCCGACCAGCCGCCCTGGATGATGACAAATCGGCAGGACAGCCGATTGACAGGTCCCGTCCTTGGGACCTGCCCTCCGGGCCATGCTCCGCATGTTCGAATTTGCTCCCGGCGGATTTGTCCCAAAAGGAAAGCGAACTGGCTCATACCGCGGAGAGCTCCTCGCCCAGGTCGATGAGCGCGACCGCCTCCACGCCTTCCGCGATTGGGAATCGCTCGACACCGCCATACACCACCCTGCGGCGTTCCGCTCCCACGGTCTCGCAAGCCAGGTGGAACCCCCGCTCGATCTTCGGCGCCAGCCCGCGCTTGACTTCGATCGCCCAAGGCCCGCCTTGGCGGGGAAGCTGCAGCAGCAGGTCGATCTCGGCGCCGCCGGCGCTTCGGAAAAAATACGCTTCGGCGCCGCTCGGCGCGGCGGCGATCAGCGACTCGATCACCATGCCCTCCCAGCTCCCGCCAGCGACCGGGTGCGCCAGCAAGGCTTCTCTGTCGCCGATCCCGAGCAGCGCGTGCACGAGACCGCTGTCGCGGACATAGACCTTCGGGGCCTTGACCAGGCGTTTCCGGACATTGCCGTGCCACGGCGCGAGGCGGCGCACGAGCAGCAGGTCCACGAGCAGGTCGAGGTAGGAGGCGACCGTCTTGCCGTCCACGGCCAGGGCGCGGGCGAGCGCCGCGGCGTTGAGCAGCCCGCCCTGCTGGTGCGCCAGCATCGTCCAGAGCCGGCGCAGAGTCTCCGCCGGGATGCGCGGTCCGAGCTGCGGGATGTCGCGTTCGAGATAGGTACGGATGAAATCCGCGCGCCAGCGCAGGCTCGCCGCGTCGGAAGCGGCCAGAAGACTGTCCGGAAATCCGCCGCGCAGCCAGAGCGCGTCGAGCCGCTCGCGACCGACCTCACCGGCATCGAGGGGGCTGAGCTCCAGATAGCGAATGCGTCCCGCGAGCGACTCGCTCGATTGCCTCAACAGGTCGATCGACGCCGAGCCCAGCACGAGGAAGCGGCCCGTGCCTCGGCCGCGCCGCCTTCCGGCGTCGATGAGTCCGCGCAGGCTTTGGAAGAGCTGCGGTATGCGCTGGATTTCGTCGAGGATGACCAGCTTGTCCTCGTGTTGCGACAGGTAGAGTTCTGGTTCGGAGAGCTTGGCGCGGTCGGCTTCCGATTCGAGATCGAGATAGACTGCTGGCTGGACTTGGGCCACATCGAGGGCGAGCGTGGTCTTCCCGGCCTGACGCGGCCCGAGCAGCGCCACGGCCGGGGCTTCGGCCAGGGCCGACATCAGGGCGGGGAGAAGCCGACGGGGAATCATCTGCGCAATTATGGAGTTGATATCCATAATTGCAAGGTACGAAGGAATTTCATCTGGCCATGTGGCCGCGGGCGTCGCGCCCGGCCGGCGCGGCTGCCCGCCTAGACCCTTGCCGAGTTCGAAGCCAGCAAGGACCCTTGCAGCGGCGAGGAGACCCTCTGCGCCCAGGCGCGATGCCCAACTTCTCGATTTCGTCCAGGAGCCTTGCCCTTCACGGCCTCGCCCAGGGCGCTAAGGTGTCGGCATCAATCGTCGTCGTCATCGTCGTCGGAAGCGATCTTGCGGCGCCGCACCGTCTTGGGGTCGGCCGTGATCGCACGATAGATCTCGATGCGGTCGCCTTCCTTCACCGGCGCGTCCAGCTTCACCAGCTTGCCGAAGATGCCGACTTTCTGGACGCCCAGGTCGATTTCCGGAAACCGTTCCAGAATGCCTGAATAGCGGATGGCCTGTTCGACCGTGCTCTCATCCGGCATTTCCATCCGGAGCCAAAGCTGGCGGTCGGAATCCGCGTAGCACACTCCGACGTTCATGCCGCCTCCCTCAAGTCTTAAGCCAGCGTTTCGCCCACCGCGATCGTCCGGCGCTGGCGGGCGGCCAGCCGCTTGTCGATCAGTTTCTTTCCCGCCAGGAGGAAACCCAGCATCAGGAACCCGCCCGGCGGCAGAGCCATCAGCAGGAATCCCCGGTAGTCCTGGATCACCGTCGTTTCCAGCCAGGCGAAGGAGTCGCCCATCAGCAGGCGCGCGCTGGCGAACAGGGTGCCGGCGCCGAGCGCTTCGCGGACCGCGCCCAGCACCACCAGGGCCAGGGTGAAGCCCAGCCCCATCATCAACCCGTCCATCGCCGCATGCGCCACGGGATGGCGGGAAGCGTAGGCTTCGGCCCGGCCCAGGATGGCGCAGTTGGTCACGATCAGCGGGATGAACAGGCCCAGCACCTTGTGCATCTCGTGCAGCCAGGCGTTCATCATCATGTCCACCAGGGTCACCACCATGGCGATCAGCGCCACGAACACCGGGATGCGCACCTCCAGCGGAATCAGCGCCCGCACCCAGGAGATCAGGGCGTTGCACACCACCATGACCGCCGCCGTGGCCAGCCCCATGCCTAGACCGTTGGTCGCTGTGCCGGTGACCGCCAGCAGGGGGCACAGGCCGATGCTCTGGCTGAAGACGATGTTGTTGTCCCACAGGCCGTCGCGGGTGATCTTGCGAAATTCCGGATTCATCATTGTCCTCCTGTCGCGGGCGACACCAGTTCGGCCCGATGCCGCCGGAAGAATTGCAGGCCCTTGAACACCCCGCCAACCACGGCGCGCGGCGTGATCGTGGCGCCGGCGAACTGGTCGAAATCGCCGCCGTCCTTCTTGACCCGCCAGCGTTCGTCCGGGGTGTTGTCCAGCGAACGCCCGGCGAAGGACAGAATCCAGTCCGATTTGGCGGTTTCGATCTTGTCGCCCAGCCCCGGCGTTTCGGCATGGGCCACCACCCGGACCCCGAGCACCGTACCATCGGCCTTCAGGCCCATCACCAGGGCGATCGGGCCGGAATAGCCGCCGGTCGCGGACAGCTTGAAGGCGACCGAGGTGATTTCGCCGCCCTTCCGCGCCGTGTACACCTGGGTCTCGCCCAAAACGGTATCCGCCACTGTTTTCACGTCGCGCAGCAGGTCGTTGTCGTGCAGATCGGGCGGCAGCACCTGCTCCAGCGTCGCCAGCATGTCCTCGGCCTGGCGCCGCCCGATGGCCCCCCGGGTCGCCAGATCGCCCAGTCCCAGGAACAGGCTGGCCAGCAGGCCGACGGCGGCCAAAAGCCAAGTCTGGTAGTCCAGCCGCTGGCGCAGCGTCTCCAGATCGTCGAACCGCCGCCGCAGCCGCGCCCACCGGCCGGCCGCCTCCGCCTTAAGGTTTTCCGCCGCGCTGCTCATCGCCGCCCGCCCGGCAGGTCCAGGGGCCGGCCCTTGAGGTCGCGCCCGTAGATGCGCGGCCGCACGTAATGGTCGATGACCGGCGTCAGGGCATTCATCAGCAGCACCGAGAACCCCGCGCCCTCGGGGTAGGCCCCCCAAGTGCGGATGATGAAGATGAACAAACCGCAGCCCGCGCCGAATATCAGCTGCCCGGCGGGGCTGCTGGGCGAGGTGACGTAGTCGGTGGCGATGAAGAACGCCGCCAGCATCACGGCGCCGGAAGTGAGATGGAACAGCGGCCCGGCATAGCGCTCGCCGTCGGTCAGGGCGAAGACGCTGGCCAGCAACGCCACCGTCGCCAGCAGGGACACGGGGATATGCCAGGTGATGATGTTTTTCTTCAGCAGCCAGAGCCCCCCCAAGGCCACCAGCAGGGACGAGGTCTCGCCCAGGCTGCCCGCCTTCCAGCCGAGAATCGACGCCATCACGTTGTAATGGCCGGAAACCAGCGATTCGCTCAAGCCCCGCCCCTGCGAAGCTTCCGTCTTCCAGTTGCCGATCAGGGTCGGGCCGGTCATGCCGTCCGCCGCCGGGGCCCCGGCGAAGGTGATGGCCAGGCTGTCGAACAGCCCCGGCGCGGACGAGGAAAACGGCAGCGAAGGCAGCGCCCAGGTGGTCATTTCCAGCGGAAACGCCACCAGCAGGGCGACGCGCGCCAGCATGGCCGGATTGAACGGATTCTGGCCGAGACCGCCGAACACCTGCTTGCCGACCACGACGCCCAAGCCGGCGCCGACCACGCCGATCCACCACGGCGCCCACGGCGGCAGCGTCATCGCCACCAGCCAGCCGCTGAGCAGGGCGGAGCCGTCCAGCAGAACCGCCTTGACCGGCTTGCCCGCAAGCTCCAAGCACAAGGCTTCGAACGCCAGGGCCGAAAGCAGGGTCACCGCCCACAGGAAAAACGCCGGCCAGCCAAAGATGAAGATGCCAAAGGCCGTGGCCGGCAGCAAGGCCAGCATCACGGCGACCATGATCCCCTGGACCTGGCTGTCCGCGCGGGTAAAGGGTGCGCTCAGTAGCGACAGGCTCATGCGGCCTCCTCCGCCTTGCGCTGCTGCGCCTTAAGCCTGCGCTGGGCGGCCAGCGCCGCCTGTTCCTGCTTCTGGCGTTCGAACCGCGCCTGCCGTTCCTCCGCCAGACGCTTGGTCTGCTCGGTCCGGTGCTTATTCTGCTCGCGCGCCACGAGTTCGCCGCTGGCGTACTTGAAATAGTGCACCAGCGGGATTTCCGAGGGACAGACATAGGAGCAGGAGCCGCAGCTGATGCAATCCTTCAGGCCATAGCCGAGCGCGGATTCCAACTGGCCGGCCCGGATCCGCGACATCATCTCCAGCGGAAGGAGGCCGGCGGGGCAGGCGCTCACGCAGCGCGAGCAGCGGATGCAGGCCTTGGCGTCGGATGCCGCCACCTCCTTGGGCGACAACGCCAGGATGCCGCAGGTGCCCTTGACCAGAGGCACCTTGGGATGCGGCAGGAAATCGCCCATCATGGGACCGCCCATGACATAGCTCGCGGTATCGTCCGGACGATGGCCGCAGAAGGCCAGCAGATCCGCCAGCAGCGTGCCGATCGGCGCTTCGACGTTGCGCGGCGCGCTCACCGCCGAACCGCTGACCGTGACCACGCGGCTGACCAGCGGCCTGCCGTAGCGCACCGCCTGCTGCACCGCATAGGCCGTGGCGACGTTGTGCATCAGGACGCCGATGTCGGCGGAGCGGCCGCCGGCCGGCACTTCCTTGCCGGTGAAATAGCGGATCAACTGCTTGTCCCAGCCCATCGGATAAAGCGAGGGCACCTGCCGCACTTCCACTTTGCCGCCATGCGGCGCCGCCGCGGCCGACACTGCGGCGTAGGCCTCGGGCTTGTTGTCCTCGATGCCTACGATGGCTTTGTTGCACTCCAGCCCGTGCAGCATGATGAGGATGCCGTCGACGATGTCCGCCGCGCGCTCGCGCATCAGCCGGTCGTCGCAGGTGAGATAAGGCTCGCACTCGCCGCCGTTGATCAACAGGGTCTGGATCCGGGTCTTGCGTCCGAGGTTCAGCTTGACGGCGGAAGGGAACGCCGCCCCGCCCATGCCCACCACCCCGGCCGCGCCGACGCGGGCGCTGATTTCCTCCGGCGGCAGGGCGAACGGATCGGCGACCCCTTGTATCTCGATCCAGCGGTCCTCCCCGTCGGGTTCGAGCAGCAGGGTCGGCGTCGGCAGGGTGGACGGATGGGGCGCGGGATACTCCAGGATGTCCGTCACGACACCCGAAGTCGGCGCATGCACCGGCGCCGAAATCGCGCCCTGTCCCGCCGCCAGCAGCTGGCCCTTGAGCACCTTGTCGCCCACCCTGACCACGGGTTCGGCGGGCTGGCCGGCATGCTGCTGCAGGCACAGGTAGAGCCGCTCCGGCAGCGGGAACGCGGTTTCGATGGGCCGGTCGAAAGTGGCTTCCTTGCGCGGCTTAGGATGGACACCGCCGCGAATCTTGCCGGAGGCTCCGAACGAGAAGAAGCTGAAGGCCGCCATGGTCAGGCCGCCTTCGCCGTGACCGTTTCCGGACTGGGCCAGCGCCAGTTGCGCAGCGTCACCTTGATGGGGTGGAGCCGCAGGCATTCGGTGGGACAGACGTCCACGCACTTGCCGCAGGCGGTGCAGGCATCGGAAATCACGGCATGGATCTGCTTGGGCGCGCCCACCAAGGCATCGGTCGGACACACCTTGTAGCAGCGGGCGCAGCCGATGCAGGTGGATTCGTCCACCCGCGCCACCATCGGCGCCTGGTCCTCCACCTCGGACAGGTCCAGATCGATCGACAGCTTGTTGGCCAGTTGCTCGGCCAGTGCCCGCCCGCCCGGCGGACACAGGGTCGCCGGCGCCTCCCCCGCCACCAGCGCCTCGGCCGCCGGGCGGCAGCCGGGATAGCCGCACTGGCCGCATTGCGACCCCGGCATCATGGCCTCGATCTCGTCGATCAGCGGGTTTTCCTCCACTTTCAGATAGCGCGCCGCGGCGCCGAGCAGAAACCCGAGCGCGAGCCCCATGCCGGTCAGGCTGATGATGGCGAACAGAATGTACATACGCTCTCCTTCAGGTATCTGGGTTCAATGCGTGGCCAAACCCGCGAACCCCATGAACGCCAGGGACAGGATGCCCGCCGTGATGAAGGCGATGGGCGGGCCGGCGAAGACCTCTGGCACGCTCATCAGGGCCAGCCGTTCCCGCATGCCGGCGAAGATCACCATGACCAGGGTGAATCCCAGCGCCGAGCCGAAACCGAACAGCGCGCTATGGATGAAATCGTATTCCTGCTGGATATTCAGCAACGCAACCCCCAGCACCGCGCAGTTGGTGGTGATCAGCGGCAGGAATATCCCTAACACCTGGTAGAGCACCGGGCTGGTCTTCTTCACCACCATCTCGGTGAACTGGACCACGGCCGCGATCACCAGGATGAACGAGAGGATGCGCAGGAAGCCGATGCCCAGGGGCATCAGAATGAAATGCTCGATGAGCCAGCTCGCCACCGCGGTCAGGGTCAGCACGAAGGTCGTCGCAAAGCCCATGCCGATGGCCGAATCGAGCTTCTTGGACACACCCATGAAAGGGCATAGCCCCAGAAACTTGACCAGCACCACGTTGTTGACCAGGGCCGTGCCGAGCAGCAGCATCAGGTAGTCGTTCACTCTTAAGGCTTCCTTGAGGGGTTTTAGCTTGGCTTCAGGCATAACGCATGCCAATGGCGCGCGGCGGCCTTGACCCCACTCACCGCGTGTGATCGCGAGGCCGCAAGCACCGGCCGGCGGGTCCCGGCTTGTCGGAAATTGCACATGACCCTCCGTTTCGTGGGGCTTTGTCACCTTTACTACAAATCCGGCCGGCACCCGTCCGGGGTTTTTGCGCGATGACGGCGCTTGGCCGCGAATTTGCTCGGTCAATGGCATCGCTTCTTCCGAAACTCTGGGGCCCCTAATGAAATGGCACGACACTTACGACATCGCCGCCGCCCTCGCCGATCAGCACCCGGACGTCGACCCGCGATACCTCCGCTTCACCGATCTGCTGGCATGGGTCACGGCGCTGGACGGCTTCGCCGACAGCGCCGACAAATGCAACGAGAAAATCCTGGAGGCGATCCAGATGGCGTGGATCGACGAGGTAAGCTAGCGAGCGGCGGTCCGGGACGGTTCCCTCCCCGGATGGCCGGAAGGTGCGGCCGCGCCTTCCGGCACGGCGAAGCTTGACGGGCGAGCAAGGCGGGCCGATGATTTGGCTCAGACCAATGCCCATTGAGCCAAGCGAGGTGACCCATGACCGGACCCGGCAGACGACTCGACCCCGCCCATCAGCCGCGCAGGGACAGCATGTTCGAAGAGCATGTGCACGATCCCTACCGCGCCCGGGGCAAATGGCCGGAGCCGACGGTGTGCCCCGAATGCGGCGCGGTCTTCCATCAAGGACGCTGGCAGTGGGGAGAGGCGGCGGGGGACGCCGAGCGGCACCTCTGCCCCGCATGCCAGCGGATACGCGATCAGATACCGGCGGGCGAGCTGACGCTGAGCGGGTCTTTTTTCGGCGCTCACCGTCCGGAGATTCTGAACCTCGTCCGGAACACCGAAGCCGCCGCCCGGGCGGAGCATCCTCTCGAACGGATCATGGCTATCGAGGAAAGGGAAGACCGCACCGTCATCACCTTTACGGACACGCATCTTGCCCATGGCGTCGGGGAAGCGCTGCGCCATGCCTACCAGGGCGAGCTGGATTCGCGCTACACCGACGAGGACGCGCTCCTGCGGGTGTCCTGGAGCCGCTGAAGGGCAGCCCGGCCGGAAGTACCGGCACCGCGACACCCGCTCCGCTTCGAACGGCCCAGCCAACCGATTACACTCAACGAATCTTCCGGCGACCGGAACTGCCGAGCGAGCTTCACCGGCCATGAGCGATCGCTTCATGCTTTGCGAGTTGGTGACCTGGAGCCAGGTGTGCCGGCTGTCCCAGCGCGTGGCCGAGAACATCCGCGCCTCCGGCTACCGGCCCGACGCCGTGGTGGCCATCGCCAGAGGCGGCTACGTACCGGCACGGCTACTCTGCGATGCCTTAGGCCTGTATGACCTCCAGAGCATCCGTATCGGCCACTACGAGGCGGGCGCACGAAAAACCGAAAAGGCGCGCTGTTATTCGCCGCCTCCCGTGAACATTCGCGGCCTCAGGGTGCTGCTGGCCGATGATTGCAGCGACACCGGCGACACCCTCCAGCTGGCCCTGGAGCAGCTTCGATGCTGCAAGCCGCAGGACGTCAAGGTCGCGGTGCTTCATCACAAGAAGGTTTCCCCCGTCGTACCGGACTACTACGGCCGGCGAATCGTCTGCTGGCGCTGGCTAATCTATCCCTGGGCCCTCACCGAAGACCTGAGCGGTTTCATCGCTGCCATGGAGCCCCGCCCGGAGACGGCGGAAGAGACGCGCCGCCAACTGCATTTACGCCATGGAATCAAAGCGCCGCAGGGTGCGCTGGAATACGTGCTGGCCCTGATGAAACAGCGCCAGGCCCTTGAGGGAAGCGCGGCGCAGGCTTGAGAAAACCTGCACTACCGACGTGAACCGAAAAAGTCTATCGTTGGAAATCGAACCGAAATGAGTGGGGGTAAGAGATGAAACTTTCGCCGCAAGTCACGTTTCGAAACATGTCGCCGTCCGAAGCGATGGAGCAGAACATCCTGGAGCGGGTCGAGAAGCTGGATTCGTTCTACGACGGGATCATGAGCTGCCGGGTGATGGTCGAGGCGTCCCACCGGCATCACCATCAAGGAAATGTCTACCACGTGCGCGTCGATCTCACGGTGCCCGGCCATGAACTGGCCGTCAGCCGGGACCCTGGACTCGATCATGCCCACGAGGACGCCTACGTCGCGATCCGCGACGCCTTCGATGCGGCGCGCAGGCAGCTGGAAGACCTGGGACGGCGTCAGCGCTCCCAGGTCAAGGCGCATGAGATACCGGCGCACGGCAGGATTTCCCGGCTGATCCCGGCTGAGGACTACGGCATCATCGAGACACCGGACGGGCGGGAAATCTATTTTCACCGGCACAGCGTGGTGAATTCGAACTTCGACAGCCTGGCCGTCGGCGAACCGGTGCGCTTTGCCGAGGAGATGGGCGACGAAGGACCACAGGCCAGTTCGGTGCTGGTCGAAGGAAAGCACCACGTGATTGGCTGAACGCCGGTTTGCGAATCCTGATGATGCTTCATTTTTTCTGATTAGAAAGAATAGTCAGCTAGCTCGTCATGCCGGCATGGAGTGCCGGCATCCAGGACACAGGGACGTGAGAAGCCTGCGCCATCCATGGCCTCTGGATTCCGGCAATCCCTGCCGGAAAGAC
>JBFMDC010000003.1:0-92505 GCA_040753975.1 Pseudomonadota bacterium | reverse complement strand
ATTGGATTCGTTGATCCATCGCACAGGTCTCTTTCCACGGCATTGGCGTGTCCTCCTCGCCAATACCTTACAGAATGTAAACCCTGTGCCCGGTTTAATTTGTAAAGGATCATACCGGTTTGTACCCTCACCCTACCCTCTCCCAGAGGGAGAGGGAATGTTGTGTGACATTGCTTTCTTAACCGTTAGTAACTGGAGAGCCATGTGCGGGACAAATCCGCCGGATGCGACAAAATCGCCAGGAGCGATTTTGGACAGCGAAGCTGGTCCCAAAAGGGCGAACCCCAAGGATGGGGTGAGCAATTCGAACAGCCGTAGGCTGGCCCCGGAGGGATGAGTCCCATGGATGGGGCGAATAGAACCGCTCGCACGGTTCAAAGGGAGGGGAGGCAAAGCCTTCCCTACCCCTATGAGGAATGCGGTCCCGATGCGTGCGATTATGCTGCGCTAATCGCACTTACGGGCTCTAGCGACAAAAATTATGGAGCGTATCGAAGCGCAATTGGATCTCGTATGAATCCGCCTTGCCGATAAGGCGGCGCGGGGCCTGGAAGCGGTGAGGCGTCTGTGTCACGATGCATGCGGGTCTCGTTTCGGGCGACCGGGCCTTGCAAGACAATGCTGTTGAATTAAGCCGTCATGCCGGCATGGATTGCCGGCATCCAGGTCACAGGGATGTGATCCGCGCCGGCCATCCATGGCCTCTGGCCCCCGGCATTCCCGGAACGACGGGCCAAAACTTATTTCAACAACATTGGTCTTGCAAGAGCCCGTATTTCGGTTGTCGGAAATAGACTTCTTGTTTTGTATCAAAAACGTACGTAGACAGGCGCTTCGTGTCCGACGCTTCAGCTAAAGGAAGGTAAGCCATGGCATCCCCCAAGACGATCATCCCCCCCGGGGGCGAACCGATCCGCATGCAATCCGACGGTACCTTGGGCGTGCCCGACCGCCCCATCATCCCCTTCATCGAGGGCGACGGCACCGGCCCGGACATCTGGCGGGCCGCGGTGCGCGTGCTCGACGCGGCGGTCGATAAGGAATTCGGCGGTGCGAAAAAAATCGCCTGGACCGAGGTGTATGCCGGCGAGAAGGCGAAAAAGCTGTTCGACACCTGGCTGCCGGATGAGACGCTGGAGGCCTTCAAGAGCTATCTGGTGGGGATCAAGGGCCCGCTCACCACGCCGGTCGGCGGCGGCATCCGCTCGCTGAACGTGGCCATCCGGCAATTGCTCGATCTTTACGTCTGTTTGCGGCCCGTGCGTTATTTCAACGGTGTGCCCTCGCCCGTGAAGCACCCGGAAAAGGTGGACATGGCGATCTTCCGGGAAAACACCGAGGACATCTACGCGGGAGTCGAATGGTCCGCGGAATCGGCCGAGGCGCGGAAGGTCATCGAGTTCCTGCAGCGGGAAATGGGCGTCACCAAGATCCGCTTTCCGGAAACCAGCGCCATCGGCATCAAGCCGGTCTCGCGCGAGGGCTCGGAGCGTCTGATCCGGGCCGCCTTCGAGTACGCCATCCGCCACAGCCGGAAAAGCGTCACCCTGGTGCACAAGGGCAACATCATGAAGTTCACCGAGGGCGGCTTCCGCGACTGGGGCTATGCGCTGGCCAAGCGCGAGTATGCCGGCCGCATCGTGAGCTGGGAGGACTGCGCCGGCAAGCCGGGACCCGGCCAAATCCTGCTCAAGGATGCGATCGCCGACATTACCCTGCAGCAGGTGCTGACGCGGCCGGAGGAATTCGACGTGATCGCCACCTTGAACCTGAACGGCGACTACCTCTCCGATGCCCTCGCCGCGCAGGTCGGCGGCATCGGCATCGCGCCGGGCGGAAACATCAACTACGTCACCGGCCATGCCGTGTTCGAGGCCACCCACGGCACCGCCCCCAAGTACGCCGATCTCGACAAGGTGAACCCCGGCTCGGTGATCCTCTCGGGCGTCATGATGCTCGAATACCTGGGCTGGACGGGCGCCGCCAACCGCATCATCCAGGGCCTTGAGAAGACCATCTCGCAAAAGACGGTGACCTACGACTTCGCCCGCCTGATGGACGGCGCCACCGAGGTGGCTTGTTCCGAGTTCGGCAACCGCATCATCGCCAATCTCTGAACGGCAACAACCAGCAAATGATCGATCCCGCCGGGAATCTGAAATTCGCCGGCACGCTGAAAAACCCCATCGCCGAATTCCGGGCCAGGATGGCGCTAGCGGAACTGGCGGAGATGACCGCCCCCCATCGTGGCAAGCCACCGCTGGGCGAGAGCTTTTCGGTCCAAAAGGCGCTGGAGGCCGCGCTCGCCGCCGCGCCGGAGAGCCGGCTCAGCTTCCTGGCTTTTCCCGGCGACGGCTTCGCGGGGCCGAGGGAGTTCGTCGCCTTCATGCAGGGCAAGACGCCTTGGACCCGGAAGCTGCTCCGGCCCCTGTTGATCGATGCGGAAACCGGCGCCGTCCTGGAACAGCCGGGGTTGTCGCTCAAGTTCATCTGGGCCGCGTTGGATGTTCTTTGCATCGTAGTGTTGGGCAGCGGCCTGTATCTGTGGGCGAAGAAGCGAGAGCCTGCGTTCGACGCTTCGGCGGCGGATCGAGCGCGCGCCGATGAGTTGGCGGTGGCCGGTGCGCTGCCCGCCGTCCGATTCGCAATGAAAACGCCTCTGAGTCGGCGGCGAATCTGGGGAATGTCGGTCGCGCGCTGGGTCTTGCCAGCGCCATCGGTCTGATCGCCGCCCTGCTGTCCGACGGCATCGGCGATCTCATCTCCTGGGGCGCCCTGGCTTTGCCGATCGTGGTGGCAGTTTGGCATGGCCGAGGGTGACGGGGGCGAAGGGCCGCACCCTGCGGTTTTGGTGGCGGCGCACGATGCAGCGCGGCCACTCGGGATTTTGGGCCGTTCGCTCCTCTTTTCGCCTTTTTCGGTTTCTCCGCCTCCCGCTTCATGGTTCTCACCTCGCGCTCGTCGCGGATTTGCGGCGAACCATTTTCAGCTTTTGGTATTCGGCCTCGATGTAATCCCGGCCATAGCGGCGTTCCAGCCGGCGGATGGCGAAGTGGCTCCGGGCCATGTCTTGAAAATGACGGATGAAGAGTGTGTTGACGAAAGCGCCCCCGAAGGCGCCGACGACGGGGACCCATTCCGCCGCCGCCTTTTCCGAGAGAGTCAACCCGAACCGTTGCGATATGCCGAGGATCAATCCCGCCATGGCCGGCGCGCCGTTCCGGCTCAATCCCCGTTCGGCGATGTGGCGGGATGCCTGATTCACGGACACTTCGAGGGCCAGGCGCAGACCGTAGTAGCCGGTGTCCGCGGCGTCGTCGGCTTTCGAGCGTCCGCCCAGGGCGAACACCTCCAGGCAGGCCATCCGGGTTTCCAGTTGGCGCAAATCCTCGCCTTCGCTACGGGCGATCTCGGCGATGGCCGCCAGCATCACGAGGGTGGTGAAAGGCAGTTCCACCAGCAGCGCGGGACCGCCGAACAATCCCCCCAGCGCGCCGGTACCCCGTCCCAAACGGCGGTAGAAGCGCTCGCTCCGGTACCGCCCACCGCGATGGCCGAGCCGGGAGACGGCGATTTCCAGCAGCTTGCCCATGAGGGTGTGCAAAGGCCGGGAGACGCGCCGGCACCAGCGCGGCGGAATCAGCTTGAGGCCCTTCTCGATGGGCGTGCCGATGACATGGGACAGATGGGCGGCGAGGCTGGGATACTCGAGCTGGTGGAAGGCGTCTTCCAGACGGCGGCGGTCCTCATCCGCCAATTCGACGACGCCGGATGCAGGGGGAAAGGAGCCGTGTGCAAGTTTCATTTTCGAATCCCCTTGAAGCATTCGATCGCACCGGCCAGCACCTCATGTGCTTCCGCGGCCCGACCGGCGCCCGCGGCCCGGAGCGCCAGCAAGATCCCACTTTTCCCCCGCCTCGGCCTTGCACGACACCGGATAAATCTACACCATCCCTAACGGAAAGATATAAATATGAGAATTATTATCATTTGAGTATTTGTCCTGTCAAGCAGCGGCCAGTTCGATCGACGCCGGGAAGGGTTGGCAGCGGTGCCAAGATATTGCGCTCAGACTCCAGTTCGGCGAGCAGGCGGGCGTCGAAACGGGCGATGCGGCCTTCGATTTCCTCGGCATGCCGCGCGAGCGGCACAAAAGAGTTACACCGCTGAATTCAAGGAATTCGCGGTGAAGGTGGCGGTGGAGTCGAAGCGCCTCCTGCCCCCTATCCCGATTTTGCGGAGCCGAGTTCCGCGACCGCTTTTTCCAGCTTCTTCAGCCGGGTCCAGATTTCATGCAGGCGCGGCATCACCGCCATGTTCTTGAGGTACTGCTGCAAAGGCTGGGCGGGGCCGCCGGCGTACATGCCGGGCTGCTTGAGGCTGGTGTTGAGGCCGGCGCGGTGCAGCAGCACGCTGTCGTCGGCGACCGTGATGTGGTCGATGGTGCCGGTCTGGCCGGTGGCGATCACACGCTTGCCGAAGCGGGTGGAGCCGGACAGGCCGGTGTGGGCGCAGAGGATGCAGTCCTCGCCGATCTCGACGTTGTGGCCGAGGTGCACCAGGGCGTCGATGATCGTCCCGCTGCGGATCACCGTCGCGCCGTAGGTGCCGCGGTCGATGGTGGTGTTCGCCCCGATCACCACGCGGTCTTCGATGATGACCTTGCCGGTGTGGGGGATGCGGTAGTTGCGGCGCTGGGCGTCCTGGGCGAAGCCGAAGCCTTCCGAGCCTATCACGCAGCCGGGCTTGAGGATGCAGTTTGCGCCCACTTCGCAGTCGATGCAGACGGTGACGCCCGGATGCAGCACGGTTTCCGCGCCGATCCGGGCGCCGCGTTCGATCACCGCGTTCGCCATCAGCACCACGCCCCGCCCCAGCCTGACATCGGCGCCGATCACCACGCCCGGACCGATGATGGCGTCGTCCGGGACTTCCACGCTGTCGTGGATCACGGCGGAAGGGTGGATGTGTGGCCATTCGGTGTCGCGCGCGTCGCGGTCGGCGTAGGCCTGTTTGATCAGCGCGATGGCGAGGCGGACGTTGGGCGCGATCAGCACGGCCAGCTCCGGCGATTCGCCGAACTCGGCGGCGATGGCCGGCGTGGTGATGACGGCCGCCGGCTTGCGTTCGAGCACGTCTTTGACGTATTTGGGCTTGTCGATGAACACCAGGTCGCCGCCGGCGCAGTCCTCGATCGGCGCGACCTGGGTAATGACGGCGTCGGGTCCGAGCCGCTGGGCAATCAGCCCTTCCGGCTGGAAGCGCTCGAAGATTTCCGAAACGGTGACGTGCATGGGGAGTCCTCTTCGATGGCCGGAAAGATTGGGGGTGAGGGCCGCCTAGGGGGCGAACAGCCGCCGTAGTTCGACGCCGGGTTCGCGGGCGCGCATGAAGGCTTCGCCGACCAGGAAGGCATGCACCCCGTGTTGCCGCATCAGGGCGACGTCCGGCGGCGCCAGGATGCCGCTTTCGGTCACCACCGTGCGGCCCGGCGGGATCAGCGGCAGCAGGTCCAGCGTGGTCTGGAGGCTGACGTCGAAGGTGCGCAGGTTGCGGTTGTTGATGCCGACCAGCGGCAGCTCCAGCGGCAGCGAGCGCTCCAGTTCGGCGCGGTCGTGCACTTCCACCAGCGCGTCCATGCCGAGCGAGGCGGCGAGCTGGGCCAGATCACGCATCCGCGCGTCCTCCAGCGCGGCGGCGATGAGCAGGATGCAGTCCGCGCCGATCGCCCGCGCCTCGTACACCTGGTAAGGGTCGACCGTGAAGTCCTTGCGCAGCACCGGCAGCGCGCAGGCGGCGCGGGCCTGCCGCAGGTGGTCCTCGCAGCCCTGGAAGAAATCGCGGTCGGTTAGCACCGACAAACAGACGGCGCCGCCCGCGGCATAGCTCCGGGCGATGGCCGCCGGCTGGAAGTCCTCCCGGATCACGCCCTTGCTGGGCGAGGCTTTCTTAATCTCGGCGATCACCCCGGCTTGGCCGGACTCGATCCGGGCCCGGAGCGAGCGGACGAAGCCGCGCACCGGATCGGCCCGTTCGGCTTTCGCGCGCATCTCCGCCAGCGGCAGGGCCTTCGCGCGCTCGGCGATTTCTTCGGCCTTGCGGGCCAGGATTTTTTTCAGAATATCGGGGGTGCCGCTCATGGCGTTGAGACGGCGGCGAATTGGCGGGAAAGGGCGGCCAGCGCCTTCAGCTTGGCGCGGGCCGAGCCGTCGGCGATCACGGCCTCGGCGCGGCGGACACCGGCTTCCAGCGAGTCGGTCACATCGGCGGCGTAGAGGGCCGCGCCGGCGTTCAGCACGACGATGTCGCGGGCGGGGCCCGGCACGTTGTCCAGCACGCCCAGCATCGTCTTCAGGCTGGCCGCGACGGTGTCGATGGCGAGCTCGCGCAAGGGCGCGCGCTCGAAGCCGAACTGCTCCGGCTGGACGTAATAGTTGGTGACCAGGCCGTCCTTCAACTCGGCGACATGGGTGGGCGCGGCGATGCTGATCTCGTCCAGCCCGTCCTCGGCATGCACCACCAGGACGTGCGAGCTGCCGAGCTGCTGCAGCACCCGGGCGAGGCCTTCCACCCACTGGTCGGTGTAGACGCCGACCAGCTGGTTTGGCGCTCCGGCGGGATTGGTCAGGGGACCTAGCAGATTGAACAGGGTGCGGACGCCGAGTTCGCGGCGCGGCCCAATGGCGTACTTCATCGCGCCGTGGTGGCGCTGGGCGAACAGGAAGCCGACCCCTAAGGTCTCGATGCAGGTCTTGACCTGGTCCGGCGTGAGTTCGATGTTGACGCCGGCGGCTTCCAGCACGTCCGCGCTGCCCGAGCGGCCGGACACCGAGCGGCTGCCGTGCTTGGCGACCCGCCCGCCCGCCGCCGCGACCACGAAGGCCGCGGTGGTGGAGATGTTGAAGGTCTTGCTGGCATCGCCCCCGGTGCCGCAGGTGTCGAGCAGATGGGGGCCCGCGACCCGTACCTTGGTCGCCATCTCCCGCAGCACCTGGGCCGCGGCGGCCACCTCGTCGACGGTCTCGCCCTTGCAGCGCAGGGCGATCAGGAAGGCCCCGATCTGGGCCGGCGTGGCGCCGCCGCTCATGATTTTGCGCATGGCCGCGCGCATCGCGCTGGGGCTCAAGTCCTTGCCGGCCATCAGGGTTTCCAGGATTTCGGGGATTTCCATGGGTTGTTACCGGTGCAGGAAGTTGCGGAGCAGGTCGTGTCCCTGCTCCGTCATGATCGATTCGGGATGGAACTGCACGCCCTCGACGTCCAGGGTCTTGTGGCGCACGCCCATGATTTCCTCGATGCCTCCGCCCTCGTCCTCGGTCCAGGCGGTGACCTCCAGGCAGTCGGGCAGGGTGCTCTGCTCGATCACCAGCGAATGGTAGCGGGTGGCCTGGAACGGATTGCTCAGGCCGTGGAACACGCCGGCGTCGCGGTGGCGCACCATCGACACCTTGCCGTGCATGATGCGCTTGGCGTGGACGATGTTGCCGCCGAAGGCGTGGCCGATGCTCTGGTGGCCGAGGCAGACCCCGAGGATGGGGTAGCGCCCGGCGTAGCGGTGGATCGTCTCCACCGAGATGCCGGCTTCCTTCGGCGTGCAGGGACCGGGCGAGATGACGATCTTGTCGGGATGGAGCGTCTCGATTTCCTCCACCGCGATCTGGTCGTTCCGTACCACCCGGACCTCCGCGCCCAGTTCGGCCAGGTATTGCACCAGGTTGTAGGTGAAGGAGTCGTAGTTGTCGATCATCAGGACGCGGGTGCTCATACGTTCTCGCCTCCTTCGATGCCGGCTTCGGCCATGGCGACCGCGCGGAAAATGGCGCGCCCCTTGCTCATGGTTTCCTCCCATTCGCTGCGCGGCACCGAGTCGTGGACGATGCCGGCGCCGGCCTGGATGTGGAGCTGTCCGTCCTTGATGACGGCGGTGCGGATGGCGATCGCGGTATCCATGTTGCCGGACCAGCCGATGTAGCCCACCGCGCCGGAGTAGACGCCGCGCTTGACCGGCTCCAGCTCGGCGATGATCTCCATGGCGCGGATCTTCGGCGCGCCGCTGACGGTGCCGGCCGGGAAGGTGGCCGCCAGCACGTCGTAGGCGTCCTTGCCGGCCTGGAGCTTGCCGGTGACGTTGGAGACGATGTGCATGACGTGGGAATAGCGCTCCACGACCATCTTGTCGGTGAGGCGCACGCTGCCGGTTTCGGAGATGCGGCCGGTGTCGTTGCGGCCCAGGTCGATCAGCATCAGGTGCTCGGCGATCTCCTTGGGATCGGCCAGAAGCTCCCGCTCCAGCGCCTGGTCCTCTTCCGGGCTGCGCCCGCGGCGGCGGGTGCCGGCGATGGGGCGCACCGTCACGGTGCCGTCCTCCAGCCGCACCAGGATTTCCGGCGAGGAGCCGACCACGTGGAAATCCCCCAGGTTGATCTGGTACATGTAGGGCGAGGGGTTGAGGCAGCGCAAGGCGCGGTAGAGGTCCAGGGGGGAGGCGGCGTAGGGGATGCTCAGCCGCTGCGACAGCACCACCTGCATCACGTCGCCCTCGACGATGTAGTCCTTGACCCGCCGCACCGCGTTCTCGAAGCCTTCCTGGGTGAAGCCGGAGATGAAATCGGCCTCGTCCACGGTGCGCGGCGCGTGCGGCTTTGCGGCGAGAACTTGGCGGCTGCGGAGTGCCTGCACCAGCTCGTCGAGCCGGCACTGGGCTTTGGCATAGGCGCCATCCTCGTTCGGATCGGCATGGACGACGACCAGCAGCTTGCCGGTGAGGTTGTCGAACACCAGCACTTCTTCCGACACCATCAGCAGGATGTCGGGCGAGCCGATCGGGTCGGGCTTCGAAGTGGCGAGGCGCGGCTCGATGTAGCCCATGGTCTCGTAGCCGAAATAGCCGACCAGGCCGCCGGTGAAGCGCGGTAGGCCCTCGATGTCCGGTACCTTGAATTGGGCGCCGTAGGCCTTGATCCATTCCAGCGGATCGTCCGCCGCCAGGGTTTCGGCGCGGGCGCCGTCCCGCAGCACCGCGATGTCGTGGCCGCGCACCTCGATGGAGGTCCGGCAGGGCAGGCCGATGATGGAATAGCGGCCCCATTGCTCGCCGCCGTGGACGGATTCGAACAGGTAGGAATAGGGAGCGTCGGCGAGCTTGAGATAGGCGCTCAAGGGAGTGTCGAGGTCGGCCAGCACGCGCCGCGCCAGCGGGACGCGGTTGTAGCCTTGGGCGGCAAAGGCCAGGAATTGTTCGGGGGTCATGAGAACTTTAAGGTGCTCGATGCGAAACGATGCACGGCGCATGGCCGTGCGCGGTCGAAGGTCGGTAATCAGGCCGCGCCGCGCCATCGTTCTCGATGAATGAACCCGAATAAAGCCGTCATGTCGGTCGTTTCAAAATGGCGGGAAGTTCGCCGATGGAATCCAGGATGCCGTCCGCGCCCAGTGCCTCAGGCGTGGCGACCTCTCCCCGATAGCCGTAGGAGACGCACAGTATCGCATAACCGGCGGCGCGCGCGGCCCTCACGTCGTTGTCGGAATCGCCGACCATCAGGCAGCGCTCGGGCCGGGCGCCGAACCGTTCGGCCGTCTTCAGCAGCGGCAGCGGGTCCGGCTTGAGGCGTTCGAACTGGTCGCCCGAGCCGATGAAGTCCAGATACCCGGTGACGCCGAGCTGCTCCAGCAGCGGCTCGGTGAAGCGGGCCAGCTTGTTGGTGATGACCGCCGTGGCATAGCCCTCGGCTTTCAGGCCCTCGAGGCCTTCCAGCACGCCGGGAAACAGGCCGCCCCGCTCGCACAGATGCGCCTCGTGGATTTCGAGGAAGATGTCCATCGCGTCATCGAAACCTTCGGGCTCGCGGTCCGGCCACATCTGCCCGGTCATGGCCCGTTTGATCAGCATGGGCGCGCCGTTGCCGATCCAGCCGCGCGCCCGCTCCAGACCGACCGGGGCTCGGCCCAGCCGTTCCAGCATGGCATCCACCGCCCAGGCCAGGTCGGGCGCGCTGTCGACCAGGGTGCCGTCGAGGTCGAAGGCGATCAGCTCGGGCCGGAATCCGATCATGCGCGTGCTTGGGCCAGTTCGCCGCGCAAGGCGCGGATGATGGAGTCGTAGCGGTTCGGGTCGTCCGCCTGGCCGGCGCCGAACACTGCCGATCCGGCCACGAAGGTGTCGCAGCCCGCCGCGGCGATCTCGCGGATGTTTTTGGCGTTGACGCCGCCGTCGATTTCCAGCCGGATGTTGCGGCCGCTGGCGTCGATGCGGCGGCGACATTCGCGGACCTTGTCCAGCACGTAGGGGATGAAGGACTGGCCGCCGAAGCCGGGATTCACCGACATCAGCAGGATCATGTCGAGCTTGTCCATGACGTGATCCAGATAGTTGAGCGGCGTCGCCGGATTGAACACCAGCCCGGTCTTGCAGCCGGAGTCCTTGGCGAGCTGCAGGCTGCGGTCGATGTGCTCGGAGGCTTCCGGATGAAAAGTGATATAGCTGGCCCCGGCCTTGGCGAAATCGGGAATGATGCGGTCCACCGGCTTCACCATCAGGTGTACGTCGATCGGCGCGGTCACCCCGTGTTTGCGCAGCGCCTCGCAGACCAGCGGGCCGATGGTCAGGTTCGGGACGTAGTGGTTGTCCATCACATCGAAATGGACGACGTCGGCGCCCGATTTGAGGACGTTGTCCACTTCCTCGCCGAGGCGGGCGAAGTCGGCGGAGAGAATCGAGGGGGCGATCCAGAATTCGTTCATGGCATAAGGGTTCCTTGGGGCTAAACGAAAGCGCGGGCCGTCGGGCGTCACGGTCTGCGCGGGTGTTTTCCGCTTGAGAGGCGGTTCGACCGGCTATTCTGTCATTTCGACCCGAGTCGGGGCAAGGCGTGCGTTTTTCTTGACCGGGCGCCGCGGCGCAAGTTTCAGAATGCGATGTCGACACCGACAGTGCTGAGCAGGCCGGGAGTCCAGCGGGTGGTGCCGATGGCGTTCTGGACCCACATGGCGATGCGGTCATTGAGCGTCCATAGAAGTCCCAGGCCGACGGCGTTCTGGGGCATGTGGTCGGGCTGGGTCGGGTCCCGGTGTCCGTGCGGCGCCCGCGGCAGGCTCATGTTGTTGAAATAGCCGTGGACGAAGGCGGCCAGGGTGTCCTGGATGAGGTCGCGCTGCAGCGACCACTGGAAGGTGAGCTCCCACTGCTGTTGGCCCGAGGGTTTCAGCATGCGGGTGGTGCCGATGTTGTACTCGAGTTCGATTTCGTAGGGCAGAGTCTGGTCGAAGTTTGCCGAGATCGAAGGCTGGGTGCCGGCGTTGAAAGCCGTACTGCCCAGCCATTCGGTCTGCGCATAGGCTTCGATACCCATGGCGGGGAGGAAATAGTCCCGGTTTTCCAGCCAAAGATTGAGCTTGGCGTCGAATGCGATGGGGGAAAAGCCCCAGGTCGGCTGGGCGCCGCCGATCCAGGTCACGCCGTTGCCGAAGATTCGGAATTCCAGGCTGTCGAGCAGTCCATAGCGCAGCAGGTATTCCGTGTTGTACTGGGCCGGGGTCGCCGCCGCCGCGCCGTAATAGGTGAACGGCGCGAATTCGATATAGGCCCGGCCCTGCGGCAGGGTGTAGGCGCTGTTGGAGAAATTGGCCAGGTCCGGACCGGGATTCCGGATGTCGGCGCGGCTTTCCTGCTTCTTGGGCGACGGGATGACCTCCCGCTCGCCGACGATCTCCGGGGCTGGCTTGCCAGGCGCGGCGCAGCCTGTCAGGGTCAGCAGGCTTAAGGCGGTCCAGGCACGGCGGGCAGGTCTGGGCATGGTTGAAAAATCCGGAGGTTCAGAAAGCGACGGCGAAGCCGGCCATGGTGACCATGGACGGCGAAAACTCGGTGGTGCCCCCGCTGGCCTGGCCATAGACCGCGAAGCGGTTGTTGAGGGTCCAGATGAAGCCGGCGCCGGCCACGTTCTGGTAAGGCGAACGGGTCCGGGGCGCGGGAATGGCGGGCAGGCCGGAAGGCGAGGCCGCGGCCCTCGGGGTGTAGCCGTAGCTGTAGTAATAGCCGTGGGCGAACAAGGCGAGGTTCTTGTCGAGAAAGTCGCGCTGTACCGCCCACTCGAACACGAATTGCCAGACGTTCTGGCCGTTGCGGTCCGGCACCCGGGCGGTGCCGATGTTGTACTCGAACAGGATGTCCAGCGGCAGCGACTGGTCGAAATTGAAGTTGATTGCGGGTTGCGTGCCCATGTTGAACGGCGTGGCGCCCAGCCAGTCGGTCTGCAGATAGGCCTCGATCGCCGCCGCCGGCAGGAAATATTCGTGTTTTTCCAGCCACAGGTTGATCTTGGTGTCGAAGGCGACCGGCGAGAAGCCCCAGTAATCGTTCGAGCCGCCGCTCCAGCTCACGCCGTTGCCGAACAGGCGCAGCTCGATGTCGTCGGTCAGCCCGTAGCGGAGGAGATACTGGGTGTAATACAGGGCCGGCGTCGACTTGCCGGTGCCGGTGTAGGCCGAGGGTGCCGGCCCATTGTAGGTGTAGGGCGCGAATTCGATGTAGGCCCGGCCTGCGGGCAGGGTGAAGGCGCTGTTGGTGAAGTTGGCCTGGTCCGGCCCGGGGTTGGCGATGTCGGGCCGGGAGCGCCATTTCTCGATGTTCTCGGGCAGGCGGGCGCGGGAGCGGTTGTAGCGGCCCTTGAAGAACTCTTCGCTGATCTCCTTGCCGCGCTCGGCGCCCAAGGTCTCGAACTGGGAATAGGCCTGGGTCGTCTCCGGCAATTCTCCGGCGGGTGGCAACAGGCGCCGCTCCTCCTCCACGCGCTGTTTCGCCAGCGCCTCGAAGGCGCGGTAGTCCGACTCGAACGTCTCGTACCGCCCCTTGGGCGGCGGCGAAGCCGGCATCGCGCCGGCAGGGGAAGGGACCACCGGATCCGGCGGCTTGATCGTCGCCGAACAGCCGGCCAGGCAGGAGAGGCATAGCGTGGAAACCGTGTGTCGGAACGGCGGCGGCATGGCTCGGTAGTCTCGGCGTGAGGCTTTCAGAAGGCGAGGGCGAGTCCCAGCGAACTGATCAGGGAGGGGGAGTTCCGGGTGGTGCCGGCGGCGCTCTGTGCCCACATCGCGAAACGGCTGTTGACCGTCCAGATCAAGCCGGCGCCGACTGCGTCCTGGGTCAGGTCGTTGGTAACGGGAGCCTGGGCGCTGGGCAGCCGCGGCAGGGTCATGGCGTTGTAGTAGCCGTGGATGAAAGCGGCGAAATCCTTGTCGAAGAGGTCGCGCTGCAAGGCCCACTGGAATACGAACTCCCATTCGTTCTGGCCCGGCGCCTGCTGGGTGCGGGTCGCGCCGAGGTTGTATTCCAGGGCGATGTCGAACGGCAGCGACTGGTCGAAGTTGAAGCTGATCGAAGGCTGGGTGCCCGTGTCGAAAGGCGCGCTGCCCAGCCACTGGGTCTGGATGTATGCCTCTATCCCCAAAGCCGGGAGGAAATAGTCCGCTTTTTCCAGCCACACATTGATCTTGGTGTCGAAGGCGATGGGTGAAAAGCCCCAGCCGGCATTGCTGCCGCCCTGCCAGGCGACGCCGTTGCCGAACAGGCGCAGCTCGATGTCGTCGGTCAGGCCGTAGCGCAACAGGAATTCGGTGTTGTACTGCGCCGGGCTCGCTTGCGAGGTGCCGTAATAGGTGAACGGCACGAATTCCACATAGGCGCGCCCCGAGGGAAGCGTAAACGCGCTGTTGGGGAAGTTGGCCAGATCGGGGCCGGGGTTGGCGATGTCAGGCTGGGCGCGCCATTTTTCGATGTTTTCGGGCAGACGGGCGCGGGAACGGTTGTAGCGGCCTTTGAAAAAGGCTTCGGTAACCTCTTCGGCGCGGCGGTTGCCGTAACTTTCGAACGGTTGGTACGATGGCGGCGGTTTAAGCCGCGTCGGGGACTGCGCTTGAGCGGAAGAAGTGGAATCGCCTTCGGGCGCTTTTCTTTCCTCGCCGCTGTTCCGCAAGCGCGCCTCCATCGCGGCGACCCTTTGCTTGGCGAACGCCCGGAATTCCTCATAGGAGGATTGGAAGCCGGGAGATGGCGACATCTCCGGATTTTCCTTGGTCGCGGTCGGCGTGCTCCCGGCCGCGCCGGCCTGCGCACCAGCGGGCGGTCGGCGGGCGGAGACACAGCCCGCCGTCAGCAGCACGGTCAGCAGCAGGCCGGCGGTCGCGATGGACGGCGGCATCGGTTGCTCCAGGGGATGCCTACTTGATCAGGGGAATGCGCTCTGCGATTTCGGAATTGACCGCCGCCTGGATCTTGGCCTCTATCTGGTAGTATCGGGCCGCCTTCTTGTCCGAGATCGCCGCCGCGAACTTGGGGAAAAATGCCTTCAGCAGGCGGTAGCGATCTTCTTCCAGGCTGATGTGGCCCAGTACGATCTTTTTCGCAAGTTCGTCCGTCATGGCGTCGAAGTTGCTTCCCAGTTCTATGTAATAGGCTTCCCGCCGCGCCGTCAGAGTCGACAGCTCTTTCCAGTACTTCTCGTATACCGGCCAAAAGCGGGCGGCTTCTGCCGGAGTGAGTGGAAGATTGGTTTCGATCAGGCGCCTCCTGGAGAGCGCGTAGTCTTCAGTGGCGCCGCCTTGAGACGCCGCCGTGCCGGGCTCGGCGGCATGCGTGAACGGAATGGCGAGCCAGACGACAAGAGCCAAAATTTGGATGCGGGGCATGGATACTCCTTGGATAGGCGCTCGATACACAGGCGGCGCCGTTCGGGGCCTTTGGACGGTGATCGGCGAAGTGTAGCACCGGCCGATCGCGGATTGCGTGTCAATACGGCCGGGTTGAAAGGGGAATTCGTCACGTTTTCGGCAAGCTTCCCCTCCCTGGGAACTGGATGCCGGAGTCCGATCCGGCATGACGGCTGTCGTTCCGGCCGGGAAGCCGGACCAATCCGCCAGGAGCGGATTGGCGCCTGCCCGCAGGGTGCCGGGCAGGACAGCCCGGGCCGAATCCGGCGCCAAGGAGGGCAAGGCCGGGATTCGCGACGCTTCGCCTCCCAGGCGAGATCGTATATCTTGAGCCCTTGCGAATCTTCTTGAGCATTTTTCCGTGTCCGAATCCTCTCCGCTCCTCGTCCTCGTCGACGGCTCCTCCTTTCTCTACCGCGCCTTTTTCGCCCTGCCGCCCTTGACCAACTCCCGCGGCGAGCCGACCGGGGCCGTCTACGGCGTCATCAACATGCTGCGCAAGCTGGCGCAGTCCTACCAGAGCGCCCATATCGCCGTCGTGTTCGACGCGCCGGGCCGGAATTTCCGCGATGAGCTGTTCGAGCATTACAAGGCGCACCGGCCGCCCATGCCGGACGACCTGAGGCGCCAGATCGAGCCGTTGCACCAGGCGGTGCGGGCGATGGGTCTGCCGATGCTGATCGAGCCGGGGGTGGAGGCGGACGACGTCATCGGCACCCTGGCCCGGCGGGCGGTGGAGCGGGGTTTCCGGGTGCTGATCTCGACCGGCGACAAGGACATGGCGCAGCTCGTGTGCGACAGCGTGACCCTGGAGAACACCATGTTTGACAGCCGGCTCGACGTGGAGGGCGTGATCGCCAAGTTCGGGGTGCCGCCCGATCGCATCGTCGATTACCTGGCGCTGGTCGGCGACACCTCGGACAACATCCCCGGCGTGCCCAAGGTGGGCCCCAAGACCGCCGCGAAATGGCTGGCCGAATACGGCTCGCTCGATGAACTGGTCGCCAGCGCCGGCGAAGTCGGCGGCAAGATCGGCGAGAGCCTCCGCGCCAGCCTGGAGCTGATCCCGCTCTCGCGCGAACTGGCGACCATCCGCTGCGACATCCCGCTGCCGCTGGCGCCGGAATCCCTGGAGCCCCAGCCTCCGGACCAGGCGGCTCTGCGTGAGCTGTACGCCCGCCTGGAGTTCAAGACCTTGCTGCGGCAGTTGGACGCCGAACCGGATGACCCGAAGGCCGGCTCTGCCGCCGTCCCGGCGCCGAAGGCCGAGCTGCGCTACGAGGCGGTCACGGACCAAGCGGCATTGGACCGCTGGCTGGAGAAACTCGAAGCGGCCGAGCTGTTCGCCTTCGATACCGAGACCAGCAGCCTGGACTACATGCGCGCCGAGATCGTCGGCGTGTCCTTCGCGGTCGAGCCGGGCGAGGCGGCCTATGTGCCGCTGGCGCACGACTACCCCGGCGCGCCGCCCCAGCTCGACCGCGCCGCGGTGCTGGCGCGCCTTTCGCCGTTGCTGGAGGACGCAGCTAAGCCTAAGCTGGGCCAGCACCTCAAGTACGACGCCAACGTGCTGCTCAACCATGGCGTCGCGCTGCGCGGCATCCGCCACGACACCATGCTGGAGTCCTATGTGCTGAACAGCACGGCCACCCGCCACGACATGGATTCGCTGGCCGCGCGCTACCTGGACCGCAAGACCATCCATTACGAGGACGTCGCCGGCAAGGGCGCCAAGCAGATCCCGTTCGCCCAGGTCTCGGTCGAGGACGCTTGCCGCTACGCCGCCGAGGACGCCGACATCACCCTGTGCCTGCACCGGGCGCTGTGGCCGCAACTCAAGAGCCTACCC
Organism: Pseudomonadota bacterium; assembly: GCA_040753975.1. GTDB lineage: Bacteria > Pseudomonadota > Gammaproteobacteria > Methylococcales > Methylococcaceae > Methylococcus. Next base: position 75,953 of record JBFMDC010000003.1, on the reverse strand, counting down.
GCGCTGCGGTCGGTGTACGAAACCATCGAGATTCCGCTGGTGCCGGTGCTGTCCCGCATCGAGCGCGCCGGGGTGTTGGTGGACGTGTACAAGCTCAAGAACTTAAGCCGCGAGCTGGAAGTACGCATGGCGGAGGTCGAGGCCGAGGCTAGAGACCTGGCCGGCGAGACCTTCAACCTCGCATCGCCCAAGCAGATCCAGACCATCCTGTACGACAAGCTGGGGCTGCCGCAATCCAAGAAGACGCCCACCGGCCAGCCCTCCACCGACGAATCGGTGCTGCAGGACCTGGCCGAGACCTTCGAGCTGCCGCGGCTGATTCTGGAATACCGCTCGCTGTCCAAGCTCAAATCCACCTACACCGATAAGCTGCCGCAGCAGGTGAATCCCCGTAGCGGCCGGGTCCACACCTCCTATCACCAGGCGGTGGCGGCGACCGGGCGGCTGTCCTCCTCCGATCCCAACCTGCAGAACATCCCGGTGCGGACCGAGGAAGGCCGCCGCATCCGCCAGGCCTTCATCGCGCCGCCCGGCCGCAAGCTGCTGGCGGCGGACTATTCGCAGATCGAGCTGCGGATCATGGCGCATCTGTCGGGCGATGCGAACCTGCTCGCCGCCTTCGCTAAAGGCGACGACGTGCACCGCGCCACCGCATCGGAAGTGTTCGGCGTGCCTTGGCAAGAGGTCACGCTCAATCAGCGCCGCTCCGCCAAGGCCATCAACTTCGGGCTGATCTACGGCATGTCCGCCTTCGGCCTGGCCAAGCAGCTCGGCATCCCGCAGAAGCTGGCGCAGGACTACATCGACCTGTATTTCACCCGCTATCCCGGCGTGCGCGCCTACATGGACCGCACCCGCGAGTCGGCCCGCGAGTCGGGTTACGTCGAGACCCTGTTCGGCCGCCGCCTGCACGTGCCGGACATCCAGTCCCGCAACGGCCAGCGCCGCCAGTATGCCGAGCGCACCGCGATCAACGCGCCCATGCAGGGGACGGCCGCCGACATCATCAAGCGGGCGATGATCGCCGTGGATGCCTGGATCGGAACCAGCCGCGCGCCGCTCACCATGATCATGCAGGTCCATGACGAGTTGGTGTTCGAGGTGGCCGAGGACTTCCTGCCCGAAGCCGCCGCGGCCGTCGCCAAGCACATGGAAACCGCCGCCGAGCTCGCCGTGCCGCTGGTGGTCGACATCGGCACCGGCGTCAACTGGGATGAAGCCCACTGATACCCGGTCTAAGCCGGGCACAGGCGTCCCCGCAGCGACGGTCTACCAGCTCGACATCGTGCTGGCGGCCGACGCCCGGATCGCCGTGGGCCGCCTGGGCCAGTTCCTGTTTCCGGCCGGCTGCTACGTCTACACCGGCAGCGCCCGCAGGAACCTCGATGCCCGCGTCCGCCGCCATCTGAGCCGGGATAAGAAACTGCGCTGGCACATCGATTACTTGCTGGCGGTCGAATCGGCCGAAGTGGTGGGCGTCCGGCTGTTCGAGGACGGCGAATGCGCGGTGAACCAGGCGACCGGAGGCGTCGTCGTCGCGCCGGGCTTTGGCGCCAGCGATTGCCGCAGCGGCTGCGGCAGCCATCTCAAGTACCATCCGAGGTCTTGAAGTTTTCGGGGCAGATGCCATGAGGCGGGCGCGCTTGCGGTCTGGGGCAGGCCGGCAGATAATAGTCTTACTTTTTGTCTTACCTCTAGTGCCATGACGGTCGCAACCATCACGCTTTCAAGTAAAGGGCAAATCGTGATCCCGAAGGAAATTCGGGACGAATTACACTGGGAGACGGGAACCCGACTCACCCTGATATCGAATGCGTCCGGCGTGACGATCAAGGCCACTTCCAGCAAGAGTGGCCGCAACTTGGCGGATTTGATCGGCATGCTCAAACACGATGGGCGCCCCCTTTCGACCGAAGAACTTTGCCAGCCGGTCGATTACAGTGCGGATTGGGAAGAATCCGAGAAGCGCTGCCAATGATCGCCTTGGATACCAACATGCTAGTGCGGGTCGTGGTCGCGGACCATCCCGAGCAGATCGCCGTCGTTCGGGGTTTGATTGCTCAGGAGACCATCTTCTTGTCGCGCACGGTGTTGCTGGAAACCGAGTGGGTGCTACGGAGCCGTTACCGGAAGACCCGGGCCGAACTGACCGAATTCTTCGCGGCTCTGCTGGAAACCGACAACACGGTCATCGAAGCCCGTGAAGCCGTGGGCGATGCGCTGGAGTGGTACGCGCAAGGCACCGATTTTGCCGATGCGCTGCATCTGGCGGCCTGTGGTTCCGCGATGATGCATACCTTCGATCGGGAATTCTGCAAGGCGGCGCGGGAGGCCGGTGTCGCGCCTGAGATGCGGGTATGGGAGGTTTAGTGTGCCTGTGATCTTATCGTCCCACCGTCTGGCAAGGAGCGGCTACCGTATTTTCCGCTGCGTCTGTTCTGAACCGGAGCCTGCCGGATACTTCTGAACGTGTCCTCCTTGCAACTTTCCACCACCGACCACAGCCGCGACAGCGCCGGTCTGCGCTACGTCTATCCGGTATTGTCCAGGCGCTCCGGCGGCTTGTCGGTGGGCGTCAACCTCAATCCCAACAATGCCTGCAACTGGCGCTGCATCTACTGCCAGGTGCCGGACCTGCGCCGCGGCGGCGCGCCGCCGGTCGATCTCGAGTTGCTGGCCCAAGAACTGGGGGATTTTCTCTCCGATGTGCTCCGGGGCGATTTCTTCGAGCGACACGGCGTGGCGGAAGACCAGCGGCGGATTCGTGACATCGCCATTTCCGGCAACGGTGAACCGACCGGCGCAACCGAATTCGAACAGGTGGTCGAGACTATCGAAACGGTGGCCGGGCGATTCGGCTTGCCGGGACGGATCGGGTTCGTGCTCATCACCAACGGCAGCGGCGTGGAACGGCCGGCGGTGCGGCAGGGCCTCACGCGCTGGGCGGCCCTCGGCGGCGAAGTCTGGTTCAAGCTGGACAGCGCCACCGGGGAGGGCATCCGCTTGATCAACGGCGCGCATCTTAGCCCTAACACGGTGCGCCGCCGCATCGCGGTCTGCGCGAGGCTTTGCCCGACCTGGCTCCAGACTTGCATGTTTGCGTTGGATGGTGCGCCGCCTTCCGCCGCCGAACAGGACGCCTATCTGGCCTTCGTGTCCGGTCTGGTTTGCGACGGGGTCGCTTTGTGCGGCGTATTGCTGTACGGTCTGGCGCGGCCTTCCTTGCAGCCGGCATCGTCCCGGCTGGCGCGTTTGCCGGCGGAGGCTCTGGAAGCGTTCGGCGCCGCGATCCGGGAACGCGGGCTGGCGGTCAGGATCACCCCTTGAGCTCAGCTTTGCGGCTGGGGCTTTGATCCTCCCGACAGCGGAATTCGGGTAATCACAACGAGACTTGAGGGCTATGCTACCTACTCACAGCCATGCGGACCGCCGGGAGCTGAACGACGAAGTCCATGCGCGCGCCTACGAGAACCTGTTCGCTCCGGAACAGGTGTCGCAACTGATCATGCTGGTGACGCCGGAGGACCGGGCGAACGAGCATGCGCACGTCGCGAAGCTTTGCCGCGCCTGGAGGATCGCCGCGCCGGAATCGGCCGGGCGGATCCATTTCGACAACGGCGAGGTGCGGGTACAGATCGAGCGTCACCAGGAATTCACCCGTTACTGGTTCGGCCGGCGCATCGCCTGCGGTGAGGGTAGCCGGACGGAAGGCGTCGGAGCGTTCGAGAATTCCCTGTGCAACGCCTTGCCGCACGACTGGCTCAACAAACTGCCGGGCACCTTGCTGGTCGCGGCGCATGTCGAACTGGTGCCCAAGCAGGAGGAAAGCCGCTTCCGGACCGAAGAAGACTTGAGCCGCGTTTTCGAAGGGAACCGGGTGATCGCGGCGAAGATCGCCGGGGGCGCCGGGCGCGCCTACACCGATTTCCGCATCCACGGGGACGGCTACAGCCGCTTCCTGATCGTGGACGAATCGCTTTCGCCGGGGCAGGCGGGCCGGACCGTGCAGCGTCTGCTGGAAATCGAGACCTATCGGATGCTCGCGCTCATGGCGTTTCCGGAAGCGCGCAAGCTGATTCCGCAGTTGCGCAACGCCGATCGTGGCCTCCTGCATCTTACGGCGGGGCTGGCGCGCGGCGGCGGCGAGACCGACGAGGCCATCCAGGCCGAACTCACCGAACTGGCCGCGAAAGTCGAGAACCTGCTGTCGGCGAGCTATTCGAGATTCGACGCCTCCCGTGCCTACCATGCGATCGTCAATACCCGGCTCGAACAACTGCGCGAAGAGCGCATTCCGGGCTTCCCTACCTTCACCGAATACCTGACGCGACGCCTGTCGCCCGCCATGCAGACCTGCAACGCGGTCGCTCACGGGCTGGAGCAGCTTTCCCGGCGCATCGCCAACGCCAACCAGCTGCTGACCACCCGCATCGACGTCAAACTGGCCCAGCAGAACCAGTCCCTGCTGCAGTCCATGAACCGCCGCGCCAAGCTGCAACTGCGCCTGCAGCAGACCGTGGAAGGGCTGTCGGCGGTGGCCATCACCTATTACGGCGTGTCGCTGGCCAACGAACTGTTCAAGGGCTTGAAAGCCGCTGGCCTGCATTTCGTGAACGTAGAATTCATGACCGGCCTCAGCGTGCTATGGGTCGGCTACATGGTCTACCGCGGGCTGTGCCGCTTCAGGGAGACGATAGAGCGGGAGGAACTTTCGGAGCAAAAATGAGCTTTCTGCGGGCGGGCGGTTTCGCGGCCCCATGGCTTGCTCAGAAGAAGGAGGAAACGTTTTCGTGAATTCGAGCTACGTTATACGGTGTGCAATCCGTGCGGCGATCGGCGTCCTGGTTTCCGGTTGCGTCGGCATGGGGCAGTATGAAATACAGTCCGACCGTTATGTCCGCTATTACTGCGACGGCGGCCGCAAGTTCAGGGTATGGTTTCAGCAGGACCGCGCAACGGCGGTCGTGGACCTGGGCGATAGATCGGTTTCTCTACCCAAGGTTACCGCGTCCGAAAGCGGAGACTATTACTCCGACGGTGTCACCGGTCTGTCGGTCAAGGACGATATCGCCGTGGTGGAGGAGAACGGGGCCGTGACCTACAGCGATTGCCTTTCCGGGTAAGCCCCGCGCTCCAACGGCGTGTTCCGCCGTCGGGATCAAAGTTTCAGACGCTTGAAGATTCCCTCCGGGATGTGTTTGATCGCCAGCATGATGAATGCCCAGAATCCCGGCAGGTAAACCGAATCCTTGCCTTGGTCGATGGCCTTTTCGATGCCCGCGGCGATCTGCTCCGGCTGCACCCACAGCATGCCCTTGTCGAAGGCCGCGGTCATCGGCGTGTCGACGAAACCCGGTTTGATGGTCGGGACGCAAATGCTCCAGGTGCTCCAACAGCATCTGTCTTTCGCCCACCGAAGGGGAATAGATCTGGAACGCCAGGCTCATTTCCAGGCCGGGCAGGTAGAGCGTAAAAGCGATCGCCTCCTGGACCTGCCGCTGGGTTGCGTCGCGAAGAAGCAGGCGTAGGTTCTAGGCATCGCCGGTCACCACGCGGAAGCCATGCCAGCGGGGGATCGGTAAACTCGACTCGACCAGTTCCAGAAGACGCTGGTTCAAAAGCGAGAAAACGGTGAAGGAAAACTTCTTGCGGGTTTCGGAAACAGCCTGAGCGCTGACCGTGCGCAGAAAGGCACAAGCGGTTCTGCAGTTGCAGAAAGAAGGCGTTGAGTTCGCTTTGAAGGCTCTCCTTGAGGCCGGAGAGCAGAAAGGCGATCAGGGTGGGAAACGGGAGTTTGCGGTTGCGCTTGAAGGCGTTGGGATCGAGCCGAACCGCATCGAGCAACTCAGGAGAGGAAAGATACCGGACAAAACCAATCAGAATACTCAGGAATTTAGAATGCCATTGAATTATCCTTAATAATTAAGGAATTACAAAACAAATCATACTAAATTCCGCGTCCGATTTCAGCCGAAATTTCTTAAGTTGATAGGATTGGGGTCGTGCGGGCCTGCTTATGGAGGGCAATCATCATGGGACGGACTCTCTTACCTGGGTATCACTCGACGCAGCCAAATACGCTTTCAACAGCTCTCGGGCATAGAATAACGGATAACGCCTTTTGTCTATATTATCGTCCGGGATGTGACAGTTAGCTATATTACTCGATGACATTCGATTTTCTATAGGAATGCATGCATATCGCCTGCACGTCGGTAATGAGAGCAAATTTGCCAAGCATGTGCAAAAAATGTTCACTAAGAATCTTTGCTTCATTTTTCTTCCGAAAAAAAACAATTTGCTGATCCACATCAAGGGGGACGGTATCGAGATACTCAAACATAGGTGCCCAATGCTCCTTGAGCATCTCCGGAGACAAGAAAGATTCTCCGTACGTAGAGTCGATATCCCCAGAATATGGTATATAGACTACACCAGTGGCATCGTATAGCATTTTCTCGAGCGAGCACTGATCGGAAAACGAAGTCTGCATCATGTGCATATAAGAATCTTTTTCCTTTTGCGCAATCGGTTCTTTCTGGATACCTGCAATGTAATCAAGCCTTTGTCTTTTCCAAACAGTAAGGGCAAGTAGCCCTCCAGGCTTCAGAATTCGGCAATATTCATTCATCCATAGTGTAGCTGCATAAAGGGAGAGATGTGAAAACACTGAATATCCCTCAACGAGATCAAAGAAATCGCTTTCGTACTGAGAGGGAGGCAGTGGGTTAATAAGTTTAAAATCCACTTCTCCATGAAACAGATCCATGCAGGTCGTTATGCTGTCTTTTGATACATCGCACCCAAAAAGATTTTTTGGGCTGAGATCCTTCAAAAAAAATCTTATTATTCTTCCCCAGCCGCTCCCAACATCGAGCAATCGAGTCTTGCTGCCGAATTCGCCCCCTATAGCTGAGTACATGTTTTTGATGGATTTATAGTAAAGCAGTGGCTCTTCAACATTTTCGGAAAGTGTCGATCCTACAAATATCCTTTGAAATTCGTCGGAAGGGACACCCGGAAACATGATTCCGTCAATTTCCGGATGAGTGCCAGATCTCCTCAGGATTTCGGCCCAATCATCGTCAGAAAACGTTCTGTAGCGTTCAGCGATGTTTATTAAGTAGTTGGTCATTGTCGGACGGCCTCATAATATCTATTAAACATTTCAAGTGCGCCAATAATATAATCCAGAAAGTGCCGCCACGCCGGTTCTAAGCAACTAAATAACCAAATATGTATCGCTATATCGACATTGGTCCTAGCGTGTAGGTAAATACGAGTTGTGCTTCTTTTTGGGGTGTTGATTAGTGGTGATAGGGGCGCTAGTCAGGGTTAGTGCGTTTCGATGAGGAACTCAAGCCGACCTTGCGCGCGCGCCGTCCTCATTTACGCCATAACCAGGCTTTTTGGTTACAAAAACTTCAAGGTACTCTCCATCTATACCTAAATATCTATCCCTTGTCACATAAGTGGTTGTCTCGCCGCCGGACCACCTGTTGAGTAATGCTTCAAAATCGGCTCCGTAAACCCAGGTGACAAGCGATTTTCCATTCCCTACAGGATTGTCATGATAGATGGGGTTCTCGATATGTTCGATTTCTGAACCAACCAGCCGTGCCCTCTGGTAGCTATGGCTTAAATTTTTTTCTTTTGGAACGGTAAACACATGAGCTCCGCCGGGTTTCAAAACCCGCATTATTTCCTTGGCGGCAACATCTGGATTAAATATATGCTCGAATACGTCCTGAGTTATCAGTAAATCGAAGCTGTCGTTAGGGAACGTAAGGGATTCAAGATTCTCGCACCGGATGCCGCCGACAAAGCTTCCCGTCTCTTCGGAATCGAAATATTGAGAGGACGTATAGGAGGCGCAATATCGAGACAAAAAATCATTTGAAGGGGATGATTCATGAATTACTAGGCTCTCCCACCCTTCGAAGCAAGTGTCAAGGATATACTGGATATGGCGTTGACGAGGAATCGAAAAGCAGTTTTCGCATAAATACTCATCCCTTAGCCACTCCCCCTCTATTCTAAAGACCGTATTCTGTCTGCAGCAGTGACAATATCCACATTTTTGGGCTTCCAGCAATTGCTTGAAGTGATCGCGTTCAGAGGCGGCTAATGACAGTTCTTCACTCAGACGAATATTCTCAGAGGAGATTGCATGTAATGCAATACGCATCTGCTCACGCTCATGGATGATTCGTCCGAGAATCGGCGTTCTTACAGCTAACAGCTTAATAAAGGTTGGGTACTTCATTTGAAAGTTGCTTTCCGTACGACCATATAGACGAAAGACATTGTCATTTTTGATTAGTCACGAAGCGGCCGGCTTCCGCAGATAGCTCTGGTCTGGTTGGTGGGGCCACGGGGCGATGAGCAGACGCTTGAGAATGGGCGCTAAATCGAGGCGACGATTGAAACGGTATTGGATCTCGGCAAGATAGCGATGAGCATGTCAGGCAAAGTTGAGCGCATGGTAAGTCCCCCGCGTAGGCCGCCTTCAGATTGCCGAGGAAGGTATTCACGGCACGGAGCGGCTCCAGCTTAGCGCTGGCGGGACAGCCGCCGGTCCTACATGTTCATGCGTGGCCCCGGTAGCCATGACGGCCTAAAAGCTCCCCAGAACGTCCGAAACCCCATGGGCAGAGGCAGCCAGCGTCGTTTTCGCCCAGTCAGCGAAAGAGTCCTTCGTGAATTTCATCGGTGTCAGGCATACCCTCAGCGACTGGCCGGTGGGTGTCGTCGCCACGGCGGCCGGGAACGGGCCTTTGTTCTCAAAAGCCGCATCCGCGCTTGCCGAAGGACATCGCCGCCCAGGTAGGCGTCGTCGATCTCGACGCGGCCGTCCAACTGACGCGAGGACTTTATGACCGCTCACGACCTGCATCAGCTTGTGCTTGCTGAGTCAAACCGTGCGATAGCGCACCCCCAGGTGGCGCACTAGAGCTCCAGCGCGATAGACGTTGTTCTTGGCCTTTCGTCAGCAAGTGCATCGCCAGGAACCGAGTGATCAACGGCAGCTTGGTCGCCTCAAAGATCGTCCCGCGCAGGACCGTCGTCTGCTCGCGGCACCCCGAGCATTGACAATACCTCACCCTCTTGCATTCAAAGGTGCAGTGGCGTGTCTCGCCACAGACCGAGCAGACGAAACCGCGCGGCCAGCGCTGGGCCACCACCGCGGCGCGGCATTTCTCCGCCCTTCCGTAGCGCAACAGGAACGCCGCCATCGACGATCCTTTCTGAAACTGCACTGGATTATTGATCCTTGTCACGCATCTCCCCTTCTCAAAAGGCGCCCAGTTTCTCCCGCTCATTGGCTCGCTACATAAGCATACAGAACTGTAACCATTCATACCCCCCCCCACCTTATTTGCTGGGAACGCGGCCATCCTGGCCGCATTTTCAGCGGGCGGGACGCCCGCGCTCCCAGGGGACTGAACGGTTACGCTGAACTTTGTGGCTAATCAAAAGTGTTTTTGTCAAGATGTGGGTTTGTGTAAATGTCTATGAATTGTTTCAATGTAAAAATCAGCGAGCCTTTCGATGCAAAAACGCTCTCCAGTCTTACGCGCTCTCCGTTTTGTGGAAATCAACCTTCCCTCATCATTTATGATTGCGGCCAGAGCGCCCGCCATTTCTTCGATTAACGATTGATATTGTTGGTTTTTCGATGCAATATGTCCAGGTAATTTCCGGCTTGAGGCGCTCATTATATTAGGGATTTCGCCAATGTCGGTTGCGACGACGGGAAGGCCGCTTTGAAGGCACTCCAGAACGAAAAGTGGAAACGATTCTCCTGCAAAGGTGCTAGGAAAAATACCCACGTCGCTTTGTTTTATGATCGGGCAAGGATTATCGAGTCGCCCTAAAAAGTACACAAAATCTTTGTGAAAATTATACGCTTTGATTGCTTCAAAGTCGGGGCCATCGCCAATCAGCAACAAACGACAGTCACGCCCGGTTTGATCCCGCAAGCTTCGTGTCACGTCGATCGCTCGTTGCCAACCTTTCTCATAGACCGCGCGTGAGGCGAGAACAAGGAGAACGGTTTCGGTACTCGCGTTCAGGCTTTTTCGAATGTCAAGTTCCAATCCCGCGTTAGGAGGATGGCAGGTAATTGCATTGAAGGACTTGGTAAATAATGCATCGCGTAATCCGCGATCCCGCAGAGGCGCGGTGTTCTTATCGGATAAGTAGAGCCATTCGTCTACATTTTTCCAGACGTAACTTATGAAGTCATCTGTCAGAACATCGCCATCTACTGATTCGTAGCCTCCATGAAGTGATGCGATATAAGGTATATTTAGGTTAATTCCAGAGCAGCAGAGGAAGTGCTCAACAGCGATATTATGTGAGTTAAAGCATTCGATGCCGTACTCATGCAGAAAAGCCTGAAAATCATGTTTAACATCATCCCAGTAAACAACGGGAATGTCGTTGCGTAAGCGGTGGCGAAGTACGGGGATATCGTCGTGAAAATTTGCCACCAAGGCTAGGAATGTGACGTGGTGCCCGCGAGCTCTCAACGCGTTCGCAATTTCGATGGGGATGATTTCGCCTCCGCCGACAGTAAATCCATAGCTAGCAATACAGATTCTGAAAGTCGACTGCTTTGGTGAGTCGACTTTTATCAATTCGGCGAGATCAGTTGCTGAAACATCCGGCGATCGATGCCTTAGCACCATGCTCAATGCCTCAATGTGATGCTGGATCGTGTTCTCGTTGATCCCATACAATTCGCACAGGTCATGCACGATCATTCGATGTTCCGAAATATGTGTATCCGAGAAAAATGCTTTCTGCGATGTCCCGGCGCGGTTGAGGCGAAAATAAGACTTGGCTTCTTTGGAGAAGGCAATGGAGCCGCCTCGTGCGACCAGCGCATAAAAATACCAGTCCCCAGCGAAGGTATATGAAATCAGGCGGTTCTTCTCATTCTCTGTGAGAAACGGCTTTCGAAACACCGTGCCGGAGACATTCGGAATGATGTTTTTGATGGCGAAAACGCCTGTGAAAGCGCGCCAAGCAGAAACAACGTGAGAGCGTTCCCAATTGAGGTCGTCCAGTCCATCATAATAGTGGAGAAGGCCTGTATTAGGGGCGCCGGAAGCGTCAATATAGCTGATATCGCCATAAGCCAACAGAACGTCTTCATGATCGAACTGGGGAAGGATATTTGTGAGGAAGTCTGGCGCGGCGTCGTCGTCACTTTCGGCTATCCAGATCAAATCTCCCCTCGCGTGCTCTAGGCCTTTTAGCCACTGCTTGAAGACATTGCCGGAGTTATTTTCGTTCTCTATGATAACGTACTTTACGTTGGATTTTGACAGGATATCACGTGCGATTGCGGTGCTATTGTCGGAGGATGCGTCGTCGAGAAAAATTATTTCATCCGGCTTCCGGCTCTGATTGATAATGGAAAGTAAACGCCGCTCAAGGAAGTTGGCATGATTATAGTTTGGTACAATTACCGACAGGCGTGGCTTTTTGTCAGTGGCGGCGTTCAGAGCTTTTCTTGTTGCCTCGAGATATCCGAAGCCATACTTGGTGTCAGGTTCCAGATATGTGCCTTCACCCCATTCATTCCACGCGTTGATAAAGACAAACTTCTCATTGTCCGCGAGCTTGCTGTTTGAAACGGTGGCTTTGCAGGCAGTCAGTAGCCAACGGGCGTAGCTGATCAGATTGAAATTTTTCAGGATCGTCGCGCGCTTGCCACGCCTGGCGGTATTGTCCCATCCAAGTGTGACACACGGGAATAGTTTATAGTCAACCGCCAATTGCTCGGAAAAATGATTAACAATTGCATCATAATTAAGGATGGAACCGTCAAAATCGTGGGCGAGGTTAGGCGTATCATTACTAACAGAGGGTAAGGGGAAGTGGAGGTGGGGAGGGAATTGCGCCGCGGCGTCGAAACGGAAGTCTCGCGGGTCCATCTGGCCGAAGGTCTGCGCTGAGACCAGATAGAGGCCGGGCCAGCCAAGATCCATGGCGTGCTTCCGCCACAATTCCTGGATGCGGGTAATGTCTGGAATGATCCCAGGTCTATAGACGAGGAGTAACGGTTTTCCGTCGATTTTTATGTATCTGTCATCGCGAAAATATGCGTTGACATAATGTATGAACGCTATCGCATCATCTTCGCTATGTCGCTGGGCAATCAGAATTTCGTCTTCAAGTCCGTCCCAGCGTCGGGTCCAGTTTTCATTGGCCCAGCAAAAGCAATATGGTTGGTCGATCTGGGGGTTGGCAAGTATGTTACGTAGTGGCTTTTCTAGCAAAGTTTTTCCGCCAAACCAGTAGAAATAGAAACAAAAGCCGTAGATTCCCGCGTTTCTCGCGAGCATGACTTGATCGGCGTATACTTTGATATTGTCTAGGTTGTAATAGCCAAGATGTAACGGAATGCGCGGTTGGTGATGGCCCTCGAATAGGGGGCGTCCCCTGCGTGTGTTGGTCCATTCTGTGAACCCGTGCCCCCACCAGTCGTCGTTTTCTGGGATGGTGTGAAACTGGGGCAGGTAAAATGCAATAGCCTTGACCGAACTATGGGCGATCGGTTCGGCGGAAAGGTCAAAGTAATGCTTCTCTGGGATTTCTAGCGGGAAATCTACGACGTTGGGGTTTGTCGCATGATTGGGCTCAGGGCGATCTGGTGAGGGTTGGGATTGTTTGACATCAGCCAGTTTGAACCAACGCTTCACGGGCTCGCTCAGCCGGCTGGGGATTGCTATTTTCACCTGTGGCGGCACGTAACGCCAAAAATAGGGAAATGCGGTGTTGGTCGCCCGGCTAAATTGTCCCGTGCTAAGCCACCATGTCAGCAGCAGCACCCGGCGAGTGTTCCGCAAAAACCATCTCAAGGCCAGAGATGTCGCTCGGAGCGGGGCAGTGACACGCCAACTGGTGGAACTGTATAGGGCAGCTAGCTGCGCCTCAGCTTGAGCGACCTTTTGATGAAGGTCGGCTATTTGGCGAAGAAGGTCGGGTATTTGCGCCTCGGCTTGAGCGTTTACATGATGAAGGGTAGAGATTTGCGCTTCGGCCTGAGCGTTTAGTTGATGAAGGGTGGTGACTTGGGCCTCACGCTGAGCGACGGTTTGATAAAGTGCAGCAATTTGGGCGTCGCGCTCGGAAATGACCTGGTTGAGTGCGGTTATTTGCTCAACCTCCGATAGGCATTCCTCAAACACCTTCTGAGCCTCTATCAGGTCTGTTCCAACCTTTTGAAGGTCGAGCTCGCGTGCACCTATCTGCTGCCATGCAGCCTCTGTGTCCGTGAGGAGGCGGTTGACGTCGGACCGAAGCACGTCCAGATCACCGATGCCCGTTTCAAATCTGGAGGCGGCTGAGGCGATAGCGTCGTGGTGGATCCCGCCGAGGTCAGCTATACGTTCTTCCAAAGCGGAGAAAGCTGGACCGATTTGTGCCGATATCTGGTCAAGCTGCATTTTCAGCGACGTAATGGGTGGTTCCGGCGCGGTGGGAGCCTGGTGAGCAAGCTCTGCCTCTGCCGCCCTAAGACGATTGACTAAGGCCAACAGATGTCTGGCCACATCCGCGCTGAAGAGATGGCGATTCTTCTCGATAAGCTTGTCGTAGCCGGTAATATGCAAAAGGGGCGCGTGACCGGTTTGCGCAAAATGATCGTAGAAATTCTGATGATCCCTGCTCCACTGATTGTACTGGGCGGTCACGCGAGGCAGGTGATAGAAGGGATAGCGGCTGCCGACGCGTAGCAGGAGGTCCCAGTCTTCGTAAATATCAAACTGGGGGTCGAATCCCCCGACTTCCAGCAGCACTTGTCGATCGAATAGCAGGGTGTTTAGGGGGATGTAGTTACCGCAGAGCAATTCGGCGAGGTTGAAGTCTCTGGAGCCAAATACCTGGCTATTGACGATCTCGAACTCGCCTATTTCTACGTTGTAAACCTGCCAGCACAGCTCGGCGTCCGAGTAGCAGACCCGGTGCTCAATGTGCTCGAGACAGGAGGACAAAAGCTCGATATGCTCTGGCAGAAAACGGTCATCGTCATCGAGAAAACACAGATATCGCCCTGTTGCTGCTTGCAATCCGATATTTGCTGCTTTGGCGCGCCCCTGGTTCTGTTCGAGTTGAATAAGTATCAGGTCGACATCGCCGGCATGCTCTTTGAGCGTCGCTTCCGATAATGTCCAGCCACCGTCGTTGACAACGACTACCTCCAAGGGGCGGTGCGTCTGTTCGCATACGCTCTTTATGGCTTCCACAAGGCGCTTGGGTCTGTCTTTGGTTCGGACCACTACAGAGACCAGCGGATTCTCAGAGCTCGAGTGAATCTGTTCAACGGGTATGTTAGTCATTTCACCAAAAAAGATGCGATATTAATTAATATGCCAGGTTTGAATGTAATATTCTTCCGGCGCTATTTTCTGCCAATAAAATAATGTAGCTGCCAGGACGGGGTTAAAGCGTTCGAGATGTGCGTAATGATATTTTATTTCATGGTGCGTTCAGGATGCGCTCCAATACGTATTATGTGTCAGCTTTCCCAGGGTCAAGCCCGGATAATATAAAAGATCAAAGCAGGCTTCGAACAATATGGAAACGGTCTTGAAAGGGTTTTTGGCATAATTGCAATGCGTTAAGCTGCCGTGGCATGGCGGTACGGATCATGTCTTCAGTGGTAGCAGTTGGGATTTCAAAACGCTAGGCAAGACGATGAAATCTGTTCCGTTAGACAAAGGTGCGTTCGTCCCCGGCGTTAGGGTAACAGGAGGCTCGGCTGTTCAGGGGCGGAGTGTATTGCGGTGCCGCGATACTCCGCATGGCGCGAAAATGCCTTCGACCGAGCTGGCTTTTCCACTGAACATCGCGTCTCTGAGCGAGGCCAGTGATCTTCCTTCGCAAGGCAGCCGGTCGGCGGCGCAATACCGCCGATTTCTGTTAACCCATCACTCATGGGGTCTTCAGATGTCACGGGCGCCCTTCGGGGAAAAACTCGGGTCTCGACCCCGTCGTCCCCAATCACTGAATCCGGCGAAGATCGGCCCGAAATGGCAATACATCGTGCGTACAAAACGGTTTGCCAGATGGCGCGGCAGGATTTTGTACACGGCCCGCCCCCCTAAGCGAACGTGTCGGCGCAGCGACTCTTCGGCTTCTCTATAGCGTCCTCGTGCCGGACGGCTTCCGAGGCGCAATGGCACGGTGGCTCTCTTGGATGACGAGCCGAAGTCGGTGTCGTGTCTGAGCCGCAGTCGGTTTGCCCAGGCGGCTATTAACGCTAAGCTCTTTTGAGTCCCGAGCCGGACGGTAACGAGCATATTTATCGATTGTCGCGCCCTGCCCAAT
The DNA here is from genome assembly GCA_040753975.1 of Pseudomonadota bacterium. Classification (GTDB taxonomy): domain Bacteria; phylum Pseudomonadota; class Gammaproteobacteria; order Methylococcales; family Methylococcaceae; genus Methylococcus. The sequence goes on along the minus strand of JBFMDC010000003.1, from coordinate 60,608 downwards.
TCATCATTTCGCGCTTCGATCTCGGCATTCTCGGGTGCCACCGAAGCTTGGCAGTTCTCGAGCTCTGCCCCACAGTCCGACAGACGGTCTCGGGCCCGGCGCGGTTCAGCCTCCTGTTCGACGAGATGATTCCTAGTTTCGGAAAGATATCGGCTAGCGAGGTTCGGCATGCTTCCCTGGCCGTCGAGATGGCTTTGAAGCGCGTCCAGCAATTGCGTGCTTTGTCCCGTGTGGTTGTCTCGATTCGAGGTATTCTTCCCTTTGTCGAAACCAGCGCCGGTACCGGCAGTCGTCATCGACAGATGCGTGTCGACTTTTGGTCCGAAACTGAGGTCTTCGTGAATGCGATGACAAGCACTGATCTTATCTACATGGATGAAAGTTGTGTGTTGTGCTGCCTGGAGCCAGAAATCCCACTCTTCCGCCATGGCTAGGTTTTCGTTGAAGCGGCACTGCAGGTCGAGCAGCGAACGGTGAAACAGGACGCTGGGGCTGGGCATAAGATTGCTCTCCAGCAGCTTTTCCGGCTGAAACGGTTCATTAAATCGGCGTCTGCCGGTGAGTCTTCCTGCCGAATAACGCTCTACTTGTACGCCTGTGTAGGCGCAGCGGGAGAAGCTCTGACCTTTGAGGGCTTCGACTAGCGAGGCAGCGTAGTCCGGAAAAAAAATGTCACCGTCGTCGAGAAAAACGAGGTACTCGCCCTCGGCGTGAGCGAGGCCGGTGTTGGCGGCCCGGCTGCGCGACAATGGCGTGTCCGCGGAGACGAACCGAAGAGGGAAGCGTCCGCACCAATGCTCAAGCGGGGTATGGCCTTCGCCTTTTACGTTGACCACGACGACTTCGATGTGCGGATAGGTTTGCAACGCGACCGAACCGAGGGTGTCTTTAAGATGCCCGCTGCCCATGCTGCGTATAATGACGGAGACCAAGGGCATGGTGGCTGTGGCGTCGTTTTCGCCGCGTACGGCCAGATGGTCCCTGAGCGCCATCATGCTGGAATTGGCGCCGCGCAGTTCTTCCGCGGACAGAACGAGATAGCCTTCGGCCGCCTGAATGGTTTGAGGCAACGTATAGGTGCGGAAACAGTTGAGCGCCGCGATCTGCTTGTCGTAATTCTGCTGCGCCAGCTGGCTGGAGAAGCTGGCCATGGCTGCGGCCTTGCGCTCGGCCAAGTCGGTGATGTCCAGAAGTACATTGGGTTGCAACGGCACGCCGACCTCGTACATGGCCAGGCGGATTGGCCGTGAGCAACGCCGTACCGCTTCGGCAACAGCCAGCGCCAGGACGCGGTGGTCGGGATGAATTTCCCACCAAGAAGGGGCATAGACGAGTTCCGCCGCGCACCCTTCTATGGTGGCAAGAATTCGTCGAACCAGATGTTCGCCGTATTCCAGTCCCCGGTCGGGCAAGTTCCAGAATTCCGGGGTGCCGTATCCCAGGATTGCTGCGGCCTTCGTGCTTTCCTGCTGGCGTGTCCGCGCATACGCATCTGGATCCGTCGGGGGGCCGTAGGCGCCGTCGGTGACGATGACCACCCGAACCGGATCGGCGGAGGAAACATGGCGCATGATGGCTCCCCCGCACCCGAACACCTCGTCGTCCGGGTGCGGCGCGAAAACGATTGCCGGCCCTGGTCCCAAGGAAGAAAGCGCGGCATAGGGAATAAAGTGTTGCTCGCAGAATTGCATGAACAAAATGGCTGGTTTTCAGGATTGGGTCTAGCGCAGCGTCCTCCTGACGCTTCGGATCCTGGTTAGAGGAGTGGCTATGTTCCCGTAGCTCCAGACCAAATGCTAGCATCTCAGCCGATGCGTTGAAATCGGAGTCCTTGATCTAAGAGTGTGAAAGTAATTGCATTTCAGCTCCTTGGGATCACGCGTTCGGTGGCTGCGCGGCTGAAGTGTCCCGTCCCGCGAAGCATTTGGACCAGTGTAACTTATATTTAGGAGGTGTAAGTGCTATGCCGGGTACGTCTGTCGTGTCGCCAGGGGCGGGAGCTCTCGGCCGCTCTATCTATTAGGGGGCGTTCAATCGGTGTTTGATGTCCTTCCGGTGATTATTCTTCCCATTCAACGCGTCTTTGTCGGCGCTCATGTCATTGATTTCAATGGATTGAATAGAGCGGATTCGTGGGGCGTGCTCATTGCGGGACGGGTTGTCGCCGGGCGCCCGTCGGTCTCCGGTGGTGGATAATCAGGGGCGGCGAAAGGAGTTTGTTCGCAATCCGGACACGGAATCGATCCGCGGTGGCAAGAGGGGAACGCGCCTATCTCGTTTTTACAACAAAACAGTAATGGTTTAGCTACAAAAAGGCTTGACACCGGTCGCGATGCGGCTTAGCTTATCCCCCGCATGGAGCTGCGGGAATGCGTGAGCCCCTGTTGTGTTTGGCAACCAGCGGCGAAACGTTCATAATTCCTGGAAGACGTCCTGGACGTCGGGCTTGGCCCTGGTCTCAAGCAGTGTTTAGGGCAAAGGATTGGGGTGCTCCATTTTCCTGGGTTAACTGTCGACTTCAAAGGGAGATCTTCTAATGAGTATCAACTTCAAAAAGACCGCTATCGCAGCGGGCATGTTCACGGCTCTGGCCGCGACGAGCATGTCGGCCAACGCGATGCGTGTAACCGAAGCTGGCGAAGCCAATCTCGTTCCTTTCGTCATCTGGACGAGCGATATCTTCGATCCGACGCCGGGATTGAATTCGCTTTTCGGCTTGAACACGGTGGTTAAGATCACGGTGCCGATGTCCGTCGGCAACGACGTGATTCCTAACTTCTTCACTGCGTACCACACGTCGCCGACCAACGGCAGCAAGGCGGATCCGGGCAAGCAGTCTCCGGCGGATCCCGATTTGGTGCCGGCGAACATGATTCACTGGGTTTTCCTGAACGAGCATAGTGAGCACCTGCTGAATGGCACCATCACGGTGACGCCTGATGACGTCGCGGTTTTGGACTGGGGTGCAGCAGTGCGGAAGAAGGGTAAGCAAACGGAATTGAACGGCCGGCCGGGTTATCTCGTGCTGGTCACCGAGGACGGCTATAAGGGCAACGACGCTGACTTCAGCTTCTTCGCGGAAGCGTGGTTGCTGGCGGGCGTGCGCTCTATCCTCGATCCGATGCAGCAAGACGTCCACCTGAACACCGGGGGCGTCATTGGCTTGATCGATGCGGCAATTCCGGTGCTGCCGATGAGCGACGGCGCCGATAACTACGGCACCCCCGCGTATACGCAGGCGCCGTCGGTGAAGAACAGCGTCATCGAAGCAGGCACGAACGGCAGCGTCATCGCATCGCCGCTGGTGGCCGGCATCCGCACCAACTGGTCCGATGGCAATGGCACCGACATCGGTGTGGTGGATGTGACGCTGGGCAATCGCAACGTCCCGATCGGCCAGTTCAATGCCTTGAACTTCCTGCAGTTCCCGACCCTGGCGGTGATCTGGAACGACCGCAATGCAAAGGCCTGGAGCTCGGTTCTGGTAGACGTCTTCAACGATTCCGAACAGTACTGCTCGGATTTCTTGGAGTTGGACCACCAGCTCAACCTGGTTTGGGTTCAGACCGACGTGACCGCCGGAAACAACCCGTTTGGTCTGGCATGGCCGGTGCCCGGCTTCATCCAGGCATGGGGTCAGGACCGGGCGCTGTGCGTCCCGAGCGACGATACCCCGCTGCCGGTTCAGAACGGCAATATCGCTCTGGAAAAGCTGCTGTCCGGTGGCTTCCTGAAGATGTACCTGCCTGAGCCGATCGATACGGGCATCTTTGAGCCGGAATCGGCCATGGCTGCCTTCTCCATCCCGTTGCAGGTACTTGTGACGGTGGAGACCGATGCAGCCGGCGATCGCCACTTCACGGATATCAGCGCAGTTCCGTTCTCGACTGCATTGGGCCACGCTCGCGGCATGTTCAGCCAGGCTCCGTAAGCCGACAAGGCGTCTGTCGGGACTGGTATGATTCAGTCCCGGCGGTCGAAAGTAAAACGGCGCGCGGCTTCCCGCGCGCCGTTCTTTATTAGCAACTTACTAGTCGTTAAGTAAAGTAATGTCATTGTTTGATTGCCCTCACCCTGCCCTCTCCCAGAGGGAGAGGGAATGTTGTGTGACATTACTTTCTTAACCGTTAGTATATTGATGGCCGACCGATTCAGGCCAGTTGTTCTATTGAATGCCTTGCTGTGACTGGCGCTGGTAATGGTCAGCATACAAACTCTCAGATCCCTTCAGATAAACTGTTCATTTACGTTGGGCGGAACGGTCGTGTTCCTGTACCCAATTCCTAGCGTCATGAGGGGTCAGCGCTGGTGTCTACCACATTTATTCACTAACACGGGTAAGTAATCGCGTATGTTCCATGTTGGCGCGTTCTTAGGAATCGCTGTGAGTCTGTTGGCGTTGGGAGGCTGTGCCTCCCAAGAGAGCAAGTCGCTCCGTATCGATGATGCGGGGCTCTTCCAGTCGCTCCCATTCGATGGTGCGCCTTTTGATATCCTGGCGGACGACATCGACGGCGATGGGCGTCCGGATGTAGCGCTTGTCTCGCATGCCGACAACTATGCCCAGATATTCCTCCAACAGAGTCCACGCTCATTTGCAGCAGGCGAGCGCCAGTCTGTGGTGGGCTTTCACCCCGGCGACATCATCCGGGCGCCGGGTGATCGGCGCCGGTATTTGGTTGCCGCAGAGGGAGTGGACAAGCTGCTGATTGTTGAGCCGACCCAGAACGGCGGTTTAAGGCAGGTTGGCGCGATTGGTGAGAAGGTGCCCCGCCATGTCACGGTGTTCCGATGGCCGGGTTGGGGGGACAGTCTGGCGGTAAGTCCTTTCGGAAAGGATTATTTGGTGTTGATGAGAAACTTCGATTCGACGAAGGGGGAGGCATCGGAACGGATTCGCGTGGCTCTCAGCGAAAAGGAGCATTCGATTCGGCAATCAGAGTGGATACTTCCTGCCGATATCGATGGCGACGGCATCGACGAATTGCTGTTTGCCAGCCACACGACACAAGAAGTGCTGATGCTCAAGTTCCCCGGCGCCGACGGGGTGATCAAGCCAAAAGTTGTCACCAAATTCAAGACAGGAGCTCCCTGGGAGGTCCACGCATCCGACCTCAACGGGGATGGTGCCGTAGATCTGGTCGTGCCGAACGCAACGAAACCCTTCGTGATTCATGTTTTGTTGAACGATGGCCATGGGGTTTTTCAGGAGACGACGGCTCTTCCGTTTCCGACTTCCATGGGGCTGCGGCGATTTGCCTTGGGCAAAGACAAGGATGGTGTCAATTACATGTTGGGTGTTGGCTACGGCGCTGTTGCCATTTACCGTTTCCCTCCGGTGTGGGATGGTAGGGCGCCCGTTCCGATGCGGAGCGTACGAGTCGCCGCGAACGAGGGAAGCAAGGATATCGTCTTTCGGGATATGGACGGCGATGGTTGGCTTGACGGCATCGTGGGGCGAGGCAAAGGGCCTCAAGGGGTTTGGATCGTCTATGGTCCCCTGTGGGAGAATTTCGAAAAACTTTCCGCTGCGCAGTTCGTATTGAACTGATTTGTAAGGAGCAAGCATGTTAAAGATCGCTATAAGTGTTCTGTTGGGAGGGCTGGCGCTGCCCTGGGTATCCTACGCCGTTGAATCCGTAAAAGAGGCTCCTGCGGCCACTCAAATGGCGAAGCCGGCCACCGAGCAGCCCGCCGTAAAAAAACCTCCACGGGTCGTAATGTTCAAGACCAATGGCGTGGAGGTTAGTGTTGAGGATTATGTCAATTTCCTGCAACACAACCAGATGTACGTCGAGAAGTCGATGACCAAGGAAGGCAAGGCGGAGGTGATCCGGGCGATCATCGGAAATCAGCTGCTAAAGGACGATCTCATCCGCAAGGGCATGGTGTCGAAGAATGCGACCGGTCAAGAGTTGGGGGAAGCTTTCAAGAAGCTCGCGAACGAACATTTCCCACTGCCGCCGATGCCGGGAGAGCAGGCTGCGTATCAGTATTATCTCGATCATCAGAACGATTATGGAATTCCGGAAATGGTGCGAATCAGCCAGATCCAATTCCGCACACCTGAAAATCCCACTGCCGAGCAAAAATCGGCGGCACGCCAGCGAGCGGAGGCGGCACTGCGGCGGCTGGATGCGGGGGAGCCTTTTCCCAAGCTGGCGGCAGAGCTGACCGAGAACCCTTCTGCAAAACTTCCTCAAGGGGACATCGGCTTCCTGCCTCGCGAGGGTGACCCATGGCTTACGGAAGCCGTACGCAATTTGAAGGTTGGTGAGCATACCAAAGTGATCGAGTCGCCTGCTGGCTACGAAATCCTGATGCTGACCGATGTGCGTAAGTCACTGATCAGCCCTTACGCTAACGTGAGAGACAAGGTCATGAAGAGTATGATGGGAGAGGTGCAGGCGAAGAAGCGCGATGCTTATGTCAGAGAGCTTGCCAAGCATGCCAAGATTGAGATTGTCCAAGAAGAGTTGAAGCCGTTGTTTCCGAAAGGGGTCTTTCCCTGAGTTTGGCCGATGATATCCCGTTCCCAGCCGGGGCGTATTACAAACGAAAGATTGAGATAGGGCGTGCTTCTCGATCATTCCCGTGGAATCTGACAATTGGTGGCGGCCGTGCGTATCTGGCTTGGCCGGAAGGCGCTCGGAAATGGAACTGTGAACTTAATTCTTAGCGGTGTTGTTATGGTAATGAGATGGGTTATATGGTTTGTTGGCGCATGGTGCTTGGCTGTCGGTTCAGCAGCATTCGCAGGCAGCGCAGAAGCTGAGGCCGCCCTCCGTGAAAGAGCGAAGGCTTACTGGGATGCAAGAAAAAGCAATGACTTGCAGACAATCTATTTGATGGAGGCGGCAACGGCTAAGGGGCGACTAAGGCCGGATGAGGTTTCGAAGACCCAGATGTCGACGCTGAGGCTTGTGGGTTACAGTTTCACGGAAGTGAAGATCACTGGCGACAAGGGCGAAATCAAGATCGATACGGAAGTGATGCATCCCGCCATCGAAGGCAAGCCTTTGATGGGACCGTCCTTCGTGGATTACTGGACACTAATAGATCAAAAGTGGTATCACACCGCGAAAACAAAGCCTGGAAAGAAGGAAGGCTCGGCGTCGCCCAGCCCCTAAGCCGACTCCAGGCCGTGGATGGCCTGGGCTTGGTCGATTGTCTGGTTCAAATGCCACGGCGGTAGTAGTGTCAATTCAAATGTTCTCCCGCTTTTGGGCCGTGACAAGAGCAGGTTTGACCGGCCCCTTTTATGTTCTCGCGCGGGAACATGAGTTGCTGAGCCTGCTGGTTCGACGCGATATCATCGGCCGTACCCGGGGGACGGCATTGGGCTGGGTCTGGCTGCTTGCTCAGCCGGCTTTGCAGATCCTGGCCTTCTGGTTTTTGCTCGATTTTGTCCTCCGCGTCAGGGTGCCGGGGAAAGTCGTGTTCATAGACTACTTCCTGACCGGTATGTTGCCCTGGCTGTTCATCAGCGACACGCTAATCCGCAGTATTTCGGTGCTCACCGAGTTCAGCGACCTTTATAAACGGACGGTTTTTCCTCTGAAGGTACTGCCGCTGTTGCCAGTTTTGTCGAGTTGCCTCGTGCACACACCGATCTATGCGGTGACGATAGGGTTGATGGCCGGTCCCGCCGCTGCAATCAAGAGTTTGCTGCTCATGGGGGGGCTGCTGGTTTTGCTAATGCCGGCCTGTTACCTCCTGGCAGTGCTAGGGTGTTTCGTGAGGGATTTGCGCCAGGCATTCCCTTTCGCGCTGAATATCCTCCTGTATCTGACGCCGATTTTATACCTTCCGGAAATGTTGCCTCCGGAATTCAGGGAGCTGCTGGTGGTCAATCCGTTGGCAGATGTCGTTGCGATCATCGAGTTTTCTGTCCACGATTTGCCAGTGGCGCTGGGGAACTTTGTCCGGCCGCTCCTCATTTGGCTCCTGCTGTTAGGCCCGGCTTGGGTGCTGTTCCAACGGGGCGAGCCGCACGTACGTGAGGCGGTATGACGGTCATCGCCCTCCGTAATGTCACCAAAAGCTACCGCTCTTACGAACACCCCTGGGAAAACTTATGGGAAGTGCTCACCAAGATCAAACGGCATCGGGAATGGACCGCGCTGCAGCCGTTGAGCCTGGAAATCGCCGAAGGCGAAGTCGTTGGCATCGTCGGAACCAATGGCGCAGGGAAAAGCACTCTCCTTAAGCTGATCGCTGGAACCCTCATCCCGTCTTCCGGGGAGATTCTTGTGAGCGGGCGCGTGGCGGCCCTACTGGAGCTCGGGGCAGGATTTCACCCGGAAATGACCGGCCGGGAGAATGTGTACCTTGGGGCGTCTGTCATGGGATTGTCCAATGACTGCGTCGGGCAGTTGTACGACGGGATCGTCGAGTTCGCAGGCCTAGGGGATTTCATGGATCAGCCCGTCAAGACCTATTCCTCCGGCATGTATATGCGTCTGGCGTTCGCGGTGGCAACCGCCGCTGACCCGGATGTGCTGATCTTGGATGAAACGCTTTCCGTCGGCGATGGTGCGTTCGCCAGGAAGTCGTTCGAGCGGATCATCGGGTACAAGAACGCCGGTAAAACCATCTTGTTCTGCTCTCATTCCCTATACCAGGTGGAGGCCATCTGCAGCCGGGTGCTCTGGCTGGATCACGGACAGGTCGTGATGGACGGCGATCCGGCCCAGGTGGTTAGCGCTTACGCTGAGTTCCTGAGCGGAGCGGAAAACGGGAATGGGGTACAGGATCAGCCAGCGCTCGTTCCCGCGATGGCCAGCGGCGGGGGGCGGCTGACGAAAGTCGAAGTGAGTGCGGACGGCGTCAAGGATCGCCAGCTCAAGGTGCGAAGCGGCCGAACGGATTTGGAGCTGGCCATCGGATTCGAATCGGATCCCGCTCTGCCACCCCCTAGCATCGGTTTGACCATCACGGGAGCCAACGGTTGGGCGGTGACCAGCGCTTCTACCTCGAATGACGGTTTGGCGCTCGCCCGTCGCTCGGACGGTAGCGGAGAAGTCAAGCTGGTGTTCCCCCAATTTTCCCTTCTGAAGGGAGGTTATTGGGTAAACGTCTTCCTGCTTTGCGAGCAGGGCATCCACCTTTACGATCGCGTCGAGCATGCCGCCGAGTTGCAGGTGGTGCAGGAAAGTTTGGAGCAGGGTGTGGTGAGCCTTCCCCGGCGGTGGTCGGTAAATGGCGCTCCCGTTTCCGGGCGCGAACCGGCGATGCCGTCCGTCGCCGCTCGATAGACGCCAAACTTTGTGCGTTCCCGCTTGGGCTCGCCATCGATCATGTGTTCACCCAGGGAAGACTCTTCGTCCCCGGCCTGTCTTCCGGCCGGCCCCTTTTGGCGGGTCGGGCATGCGCCGGAACGGCGCAACGGCTGGAATGCGCAGCCGCCGGCTGATGTCCGCCACTTTTCGCCCGGCGAATTCTTCGGGTACTCGCCCGCCCCCTCGGCGTCACAAGACGCGGATCGCGCCTCGCATCTCTTGATCGACATGCGGGGATGGAATCCGCAGCCTTTAAGGCTCCTCGCGCATGCGCACTCGCTGTTGCGGGAGGGCGGTTCGCTGATTTTCGAACTCGATGTTGAGGAGAGCGGCAGTCCCGCGCGATGCCACGAGAAGGCCTTTTACCTGAAGGCGCTGGCGGCGCATTCGGGGTTTTCCAGTCATGCCGGCCCGCTCGGAAACGGCGCCGGCTCGGCGCAAGTCGTCCTGGCGAAGACGGTGGCGGCGCGTTGGCAGCTCGGCGAATTCGAGCCCGAAGACTTGCCGGGCTGTTTGTCGCTTTTCAAGGAAACCTTTGCGGCCGAAATGAGTCCCGGCCTGTGGCACTGGAAATACGGTGAAGGCCGGGGGCGGGCTGTCACCGCCCGCCGGAATGGACGCATCGTCGCGCATTATGGGGCGACATCCCGCCGTATTGCTGTCAACGGGCGAACCGTTCGGGGGTTGCAGGTCTGCGATGTCATGGTCGCCCCGGGCGAGCGGGGGCTGATGACGAAAAAGGGTGTATTTTTCGAGGTTGCCAGCGCATTCCTGGAAGCCTATTTCGGCTATCACGACGAGCACGAGCTGGCCTTCGGTTTTCCAAACCACCGCGCCATGCGTATCGCCGAGCGGCTGGGGCTCTATGGCGAGGTCGGGCGACTTGCCGAGGTGCGCTGGACCCCATCGGACCAGCGGCCCCGAGTCAGGTACGCGGCCACGCTGCACGATGTTTCCGAACTCGAAGACGGTCTCCTTGCGACGCTTTGGAGCCAGATGGCCGCGGATTTCCAGGACGCGGCGCTCGTGCTCAGAGACCCCGCCTATGTTCGATACCGCTACCAGTGCCATCCGGTGTATCGCTACGAGGCTTTGCTGGTGCGGGAGCGGCTTATGGGGCGACCCCAGGGCCTGGCGATACTGCGGCGAGAGAACAACGAATACAAGCTCCTGGATATGCTGGCTTCGCTGAACAAGGTCCCTCTGCTCATCGATGCGGCGAGGCGTCAGACCGCCCATTGTGGATTGTCGGCACTCACCGCCTGGATCTCCGCCCCCTATGCCTTGTATCTGGTTCATGGCGGAGGCGTGGCAACCGACACCGATATTCGCATTCCCGCGAATGTCTGGACCGACGCCCGCAGCGTCGAGCGCCTGAAAGACCGCTGGTGGCTGACGATGGGCGATACGGACTTCCTATGAGTTCCAAGGCGCCGGCGGTAAGGCCTCGGCTGCTGTTGATCCTGCCCGCGGATGTGATCGGTGGTGCCGAGACCGTCGTTTTCAACCTGCTGACAGGGCTGTGCGGGTTCGACTGCGCCTTGCTGACCCAGTCCGCCGTCGCGGACTTCTACCGCCGATGCGACATCCGGCTTTACCGGTTCGACGACTGGCAGTGTAGCCAGCCCTACCGGTTATCGGTCGGCAACAGCCTCTCCTACGCCTGGGCGATCCGGGCAGTGGTGCGGCGTGAAAAACCCCAACTCGTGCTTTCGATCATGCATAACGGGACGCTGTTCGCCGCATTGGCGAAACGGCTGTTTTTTCCGGAAATTCCGTTGGCGGGAACCATTCTGGGAAGCTTGACGGGCTATTTCACCCGTGTCGGCAGGGGGCCGTCGCTGCTGGAACGCTGGGTCATTCACTGCTGCTTGACTCTGCCAAACCGGGTGATCGTACCCTCGCGGGGGGTGTTTGACGATTTGGTCGAAGCCTATGGCGCATCGCCCGCCAAGCTCAAGGTGATCTACAACGGCGTCGACATCGAAGACTTGAGGCGCAAAGCCAAACAGCCCGTAGAATTGGCCAAGGATTGCTGCTGGATCGTTTCCGCCAGCCGTTTCAGCAGCCAGAAGGACTTCCCTACGCTCCTCGCGGCATTCAAGGAAGTTGTAGCGCATCGGCCCGCCAAGCTCATCCTGGTGGGGGAGGGGGAGCTTCGCCAGGACATAGGAAGACTCGCCTCCGAGCTGGGAATAACGCAGCATGTCGTTCTGGTGGGATTCCGGGAGAATCCCTTTCCCTACATGGCGCAAGCTGATATTTTCGTTCTTTCCTCGTTTTTTGAAGGTTTCGGCAATGTGATCGTCGAAGCCATGGCTTTGGGCGTGCCGGTGGTGGCGACCGATTGTCCGTCGGGGCCGGGAGAAATCATCAGTAACGGGGAAAATGGATTTCTGGTGCCGGTAGGGGATGCCCACGCCCTTGCAGACCGCTGCGCCATCCTCCTTTCCGACGATGAGCGCCGTTCTGCCATGGTACGTTCCGGGCTCGAAAGGGCCGATCAATTCAGTGTCGATAGAATGCTGACGGCGTTTGACGGCTATCTGAACGAGATACTGGCCGGGGCTCGATTCAATGATGTGCGAGGTTCAGGCATAGATGGGTGAACCGGTGATCAAAGGGGCGCACGGCCGCTTTCATGTCGACGAGCGGCGGCGCCCGGACAGTCTGCTCATCGACGAGATCATTCTCCAGGAGCTGGTGCGTTTTCTCGAAGAAAACTTCGAAAAGGGCCGTGGCGGGAGGCTTCTGGACGCGGGGGCCGGCAGCCGGCCGTATCTTCCTGTTTACAAGGAGTTCTTCACATCGACCGTGAGCATCGATATGCCTGGTTCCCCTCACGATATCGCCGGTCTCGATGTGGCTGGCACCCTTCATTCCCTTCCGTTTCGCGACGGGGAATTCGACTGCGTCCTCTGCACGGAGGTGTTCGAGCATCTCCATGATCCCCTCCTCGCGATGAAGGAATGCAGCCGGGTCTTGAAGCGCGGCGGAAGATTGTTCATGAGCACGCCGTTTTTCAATCCATTACATGAGATTCCGCACGACTATTACCGCTATACGCCATTCGCGATAAAGCACATCGCAGCTTGCTCGGGCCTGCGTACCCTGTCTATCGATGAGAAGGGTGGCGAGGGGGCTTTTGCCTTGATGTACATCACCTATTTGTGGCTGAGGCTCTGGCTGAAGCTGCTGGCTCGGCTTGGAAAGACGTCATCTTTTTCGGGCTCGCTGTTGACGTATTTGACTATCGTCCTGCCACAAAAGGTCTACCTGGGGCTATGGAAAAAGCGTTTGCGGCAAAGGTATGCGGGATCTTGCGATAAGCCATTTACAGAAAAATTCAGCATGATCACTCTTGGCTATACGGCGGTTCTGGAAAAAAACGCTGCTCCAACTCTCGCGGAAATGGAACGACTCTGATGCCTCTTCATGCATTGACAAGAATTACCGCCATCTTCATCACTGCACTGATCGCGAGCCAGACGACCGGTGTCGTCTGGTCTTCGCTCTTCTGGAGCATAGCCTTCGTGCATTATGGGCTCGCGCTTTATTATTCGAGACAGCGTATCCTTGCCGTTGCGAGCGATACCAGCTCTCTCGTTCCGGCGCTGGCGGTTTTGTCCGGCGGGGCGGCGTTATATGTGAGTCAGTTTTCTCTTCTGGTCTATTTCGGGATTCACCATGTATTCAACGAGGTATATCTGCTGGACCGGAAGTTTCCAATGACGGAAGGCGAACAACGTCGCGGCTTGCGTATTGCCGCTGTTCTCCTCAATGCGGCCATTTACGCGGTTCTTCTGCGCCACTATTCGGAGCTGACCTGGATAGAGCCGGCCGTTTTGTTTGGCGGCCTGTTTTTTTTCTACCTGCTGTTTTTTTACAGGCTGAATCGACTGCGTCCGGCTCTGGGCGTGAAGGGCATGATCGACAGTTGTGTTTTTGAAGTGCTAGGCCTGCTGCTGGTTCTGTGTTCATTTTTTATCAGGTTCGACCTGAATTATATAGTTTTCTATCACTTTATTTTCTGGTCTCTGTATCCGATAGAAAAGTTCAACAGGCTGGGGCAGGGAGCTTTATTGCGCTATATCATGGTTTCCCTGGTGATGATCGCAGGGTTTCTCCTGTTTTCGCCGGCAGGCGTGGTGGGTGGCGATGTTTCGGAGAGTTTTTACTATCAGCAGTTCATTTTCTGGTCTTATGCGCATATTACGTTGTCGTTTGTACTTTCCGACGCCCATCCGGCATGGATTACCCGATGGTTCCGTTCCGGCCGCAAGCAGTTGGCCATCCAGTAACCTCAGTTGCAAGACCTGAGAAGCGTTCCGTCTTCGATTAAGGGTGTTGCCGTCTATCTCGTTGGCCGGTTTCCATACCTCAGCGCCTTGTCCTGGCAGGATTGCCGATGACTATTTCCTTGGTTCCGGCATTCTCGCCGCCATTGGAACCCAGCTCGGAGCGCCCAGCGGGCATGAGCATTTCCGGGTCGCGGTAGGACAATATTGCAGAGTCGCAGACGATGCGGTTGGAAATGGGATTGTTGAGCGCTTTGGCATAATGAACGAGGTTATACGGCTTGATAAGATAGGGTCCCTCCGTGAGGCGGAGCGGAAGGTTTCGGATATGCAAGGCGGAACCGGGGTGTTGCCACGCCGTGTGCAGGACATCGAGCATGGCGCTGTGTGCGGTTTCGTAGGCGAAACGCCATATCACCGCCTGTTGCGATGTGCTGAGGCCGGCGGCGCATAGCAGCACGCCAGCGCCGGCAATGCCGAGGCCTCTTGCGAAGCGAGCCCAGCCGTCGCTGAGGACCGGCCGTCGAAGGCTGGTTTCAACTCCGATAGAGACGGCAATTATCAGGAAAATCGCCGGGACGTATAGAAAACGGGTATCGGTGCTTCCCTCATGAGTCGGTGCCGCCCAAATTACGGGGGTCAACGCCAGACAGAATAGCAATAGCGTGCTGACGGTCATTTTGGGGCGATGGTAAAGACCGATTGCAAGGAGTGCGATCAATGTCCCGGTGTAAAAGATGTTGAGCCACAAGAAATACGCCGGCATTTTCTGGGAAAGATCCGAGAACGTCCTTACGTAGGAAGCAAGATGTGACGCAATGTCGGCGCTCCGCACAAGGGATAGCATATTGCCGTAAGGGCTATGGAACGCACCGACCAGCATGGAGCGAATGGCAAGATAGACGGCGGCCGGGACGAGAAAAGCGGAGATCAACCAGGCTGTTCCGGCCGGCGATGCCTTGCCCCGTCGCCATATGATCAGGAGAGGAAGCGCCGTAACGAAAATGATGGCGTTTTCTTTCGAGAACAGGGCGCAGGTATAGGATGTGACAGCGAATATTACATGCCTCGTTCTCCCGGAATCCAGATATAGCAGCAGCAACCAAGCGCTCGATAGCGTCAACAGCGCTGAAAGCAGGTCGAACTGGCTGCTGAACCAGAAGAAAGTTTCCGTGGCAAATGGCGAGAAAAGAAAAAAGACCGCCGCGAAAGATGCGCCGATGTAAAAATCGAGCCTGCGTAATATGGCGTACAGAAGTATTGCGTTCAGGCCATGCATCAGCAGCGAAACAAGGATGTACCCGTGAGGCCGAGTCCAGCCGAAGCCGACCGCCTCGAGTTTTACCAATAACAGGGTCGAGGGGCGGAAGAACCCCGTGAAGGATGTCTGGAGAATATTCGTGACGGAATTGCCGCTTGCGACGTCGATAAGCGCTGTGTCGTCATATATAAAAAAATAGCTTGATCCAATCAGATACGCCAATCCAGCATAAAATATCCCCCCAAATATGGCGAAGTGAATAGGCCGCACGGCGAATATTCGTGATATGGTATCGATGCTCGGGCGCGATTTTGCGAACAACTGGTTCATTGCTGAATGTTGGAGGAGCTGGTAATGGGCGGTATAAAATATTTTTCCGCAAGCGCCCGCTTACCCGCACCCGCCCAAGGCTCCGCAAGCCGTGCAGAAATCACAGCCATCCCGGCGTATCACCGCGTCGTTGCCGCATTCCGGACAGCGAGCGCCTTTCAGGACGGGGGTTTTGACTCGCTCAATCTCCGGGCCGGCGCTTTCGTAGTCCATCAGCCCCATGTCCAGCAGAGGCTGTCCTTCTTCGTCCAGGAGCCCGAGCATGGCGTAGCGGTGAATCGCCAACCGCGCCATGTAGGCGATGGTCGAGGGATAGTTCCGCTGGCGGCCGCTGCCGGGAGCCTGCCCCGGACTTGATCCGGGGATTCGGGCCAGGAAATCGCCTCGCGGTTCGGGGAAGTCGAGCAGTTGGCGGAGTTTCGCGCCGATCCAGGCGGGGTCGATGACGCGCATGTCGAAGGAGAGGCTCTTGCACAGGCCGTCGAGGACCCGCGGGTACTCGCCGGACAGCCAGATCGAGTAGGGCCGCCGCTGGCCGTTGGGGAGCACCAGTTCCTTGAGGCCCATGACGAAGTCGTCGCCGGTGGCGACGTTGAGGATGTCGACGGTCCAGGACAGCGTGCCGTCGGGGCCGGTCTTGGGTTCCTTGGGCGACATCAGGGCGTCGAGCACCGGGGTGTCGGCTGCTAAGTCGAAGGTGCCGAGTTCGGCGCAGCGGTAGTAGATCAGCCTGGCGAATCCCGCCACCAGGCTGGGGACGCGTACGGGCCGTCCGTCGGGCGGGAAGGGCAGTTCGAAGCCGTCGTCGCCGTGTGCCTTCATCAGGCTCTCCAGCTTGGCCTTGAGCCAGCCGCGGTCGTTGGAGCGCATGTCCATCGACAGGGACTTGGCCAGGGCGCCGAGGCCGCGCGGCTGTTCCGCGCCGTTGACCCAGACCTCGAAGGGGTGGCCGCCGTGGTCTTCCACATGGCCGATGAACACGGCGAACGACCCCAGGGGATGGTCTATCAGATAGCTCCAGGCCGGATTGCCGCCGGCGGGCCGCGGCCGGCGGCGCCAGCGCAGAGAGGCCAGGGCCGGGGTGGGGACTTCGTCCAGCCGGAGCCTGCGGTCGGGGTCGGATTCGTCGAATTCGGGGCGTGACGCGCCGGTCGCCGGGATGGCTTTCAGGACCGCTCCCGTGACCGGATTGGGGCGGTAGGTGGCGAGGCCTTTGAGCCCGGCTTTCCAGGCTTCGAGGTAGAGGTTCTGGAAATCGGCGTAGGGGTAGTCGGCCGGGACGTTGACCGTTTTGGAGATGGACGAATCGACATAGGGCTGGACCGCCGCGAGCATGCGCATGTGATCGAGCGCCGAAATGTCCAGCGCCGTGACGAATGCCGGCGGGAGAGACCGCTCGGCCCCGTGGTCCGAGGATTGTGCCCTGGAACCAAGCGGTCTCTCTCCCTCATCCGGCCCTTCGGGCCACCTTCTCCCAGAGGGAGAAGGGAACAATGAGCGGCTTTCGGCCGCAGGTTGCTGGCTAGGGCTCTCGCCCGCCGTCGCCCGATACAGCCGATAGGCATGGTCCTCGACCGGATATTCGCGGGTGGAGCCGTCGGCTTCGCGTTTCTTGCGGACATAGGTCCAGGCGTAAGGCGGTTCGATGCCGTTGCTGGCGTTGTCGGCGAAGGCCAGCGAGATGGTGCCGGTCGGAGCGATGCTGAGCAGGTGGCTGTTGCGGAGCCCTGATTCCCGGATTCGGGCGCGCAGCGGTTCGGGCAGGCCGGCGATGAAGGGCGAGGCGAGATAGGGTTCGGCCTCTAGCCAAGGAAACGCGCCTTTCTCCAGCGCCAGCTCGGCCGAGGCGAGGTAGGCCGCATCGCGCAGCGTGCGGGCGATGCCGGCCGCCATGTCGCGCGCCTTGGCGCTGTCGTAGCGCAGGCCCAGCATGGCGAGGGCATCCCCTAAGCCGGTGAAGCCCAGACCTATCCTGCGCTTACGCTCAGCCTCTTCCCGTTGCCGTTCCAGCGGCCAGTAGGTCGCATCCAGGACGTTGTCCAGCATGCGCACCGCGAGGGCGACGATTTCGGCGAAGCGTTCGGCCTCGAAGGCCGCGTCGGGCGTGAAGGGCCGGGTGATGAATCGGGTCAGGTCCAGGCTGCCCAGGCAGCAGCAGCCGTAGGCGGGCAGGGGCTGCTCGGCGCAGGGGTTGGTGGCTTCGATGCGTTCGCAATAGCCCAGGTTGTTTTCCCGGTTCATCCGGTCGATGAACAGCACGCCGGGCTCGGCGTGGTCGTAGGTCGAGCGCATGATGAGATCCCACAGTTCCCGCGCCGGGACGATCGAGTAGACCCAGAGCCCGTCTTCGCGCAGGTGGGCGCCCTCGCACTGCTGTTCGGGCGAAGGCTCGGCGCGGTGCGTCAGTTCCCAGAGGGCGTCGGCTTCCACGGCCTGCATGAAGCTCTCGCTCAACGCCACCGAGAGATTGAAGTTGGTCAGTTCGCCCGGGCGGTCCTTGGCACGGACGAATTCGAAGATATCGGGGTGCTCGCAGCGCAGTATCCCCATCTGCGCGCCGCGGCGGGCGCCGGCGGATTCCACCGTCTCGCAGGAGCGGTCGAAAACGCGCATGTAGGACACCGGCCCGGACGCCCGCGATTCCGTCGTGTGTACCCGTGCCCCTTTGGGGCGGATGGCCGAGAAATCGTAGCCCACGCCGCCACCGCGCCGCATGGTTTCGGCGGCTTCCGCCAGGGCGGTGTAAATGCCCGGTTTGCCGTCGACTTCATCTGACACCGAATCGCCTACCGGCTGCACGAAGCAGTTGATGAGGGTTGCCTTAATGCCGGTGCCGGCGGCGGACATGATCCTGCCGGCGGGGATGAAGCCCGACCGGAGCGCGGACAGGAACCGCGGCCGCCAGTGGTCCGGCGATGCTTCAGGGGCGGCGAGGGCTTCCGCCACCCGCGCGAAAATTTCCTCGGCGCTGGTTTCGCCGTGCTTGGCGTATTTTTCCAGCAGGACTTCAAGCGAGATGGGTTGGGGATCCAAGGGAAAGCTCTTAGAAAGCGGCGGAATGGCTCATGGTAAGCGTGCCGCTCCAGTGCGGCAATGTGAGCCGGTTGCGATCTTAAGAAACAGACCAAATTACTCCTTAGGACGCGACAAACCTAAGGGAATGGTGCACCATATCGGTGCGTCAGCTTGCGCGTGTCGTGCACGCCGCGAGGCCCAACCCCATGCAGAGCGCGGAAATGCGCGGAAAATCCGGCTCAGGCGAATCCCTATCCATGGCGCATTACTTGCTGAGGCTCCTGGCATGACGGCATCGGACACCCCCACATTTTACCGGCGCATTCTCGATAACCTCGGGGACGGCGTGCTGCTGTTCGACAAAAATCTGATACTGGTGTACATCAACATGCCCGGCGAAATACTGCTGGCCGTCAGCGCCCGCCAGGTGCTGGGTGCGCGTGCGCGGCTGGTGCTGCCGTGCGGGGAGCAGCCGATCGAGCCGGACCTGGGACACGCCATGGAGACCGGCATTTCCTTGACCAAGCGCGGCGTCACCCTGACCCATCCCCTGCATGCGATCACGGTGAACCTGCACATTTCGCCGATCACCGAGGACGAGGCCGCGGGGGTGCTGGTCCAGGTGCAGCAGGTGGACCGCCACCTCCGGATTTCCATGGAGGAACAGTTGGTGGCGCAGCAGAATGCGGCCAGGTCGCTGCTGCGGGGGCTGGCGCACGAGATCAAGAATCCGCTCGGCGGGCTGCGCGGCGCGGCGCAGCTGCTGGAGCGGGAGCTGCAGGACGATTTGCGCGAATACACCCAGATCATCATCGAGGAGTCCGACCGCCTGCAGTCCCTGTTGGACCGCATGCTCGGGCCGAACAAGCTGCCGCAGAAGACCTGGCTCAACATCCACCGGGTGCTGGACCGGGTGACCCAGCTGGTGCAGGTGGAAGTGCCCGCCGGTGTCCAGATCGTCCGCGATTACGACCCGAGCATCCCGGAAATCTTCGGCGATGCCGATCAGCTGATCCAGGCCATACTCAACATCGTGCGCAATGCCGCCCAGGCCTTGGGGATGCGCGGCCGGATCGTCATCCGCACCCGCATCGACCGGCAGGTGACCATCGGCGAGCGGCGCCACCGCATGGCGGTGAAAGTGGACATCGTCGACGACGGCCCCGGCATCAAGCCGGAACTCTTGAACCACATTTTCTATCCGATGGTTACCGGCCGGGCCGACGGCACCGGCCTGGGGCTGTCGATCGCGCAGGGCCTGATCAACCAGCACGGCGGCCTGATCGAGTGCAGCAGCGTGCCCGGCAACACGGTTTTTTCCCTATTCTTGCCTCTGGAGGAGGATCATGAAACGAGCGTTCCAGGTTTGGGTGGTCGATGACGACCGGTCTATCCGCTGGGTCTTGGAAAAGGCCCTGCAGAAGGCGTCGATACAGACCCGCGCCTTTTCCACCGCCAACAGCATGATGGAGGCGCTGAACCGGGACCGGCCGGACGCGGTGCTCACCGACATCCGCATGCCGGGCCTGGATGGCATCGAGCTGCTGAAGCAGTTGCAGGCCAGATATCCCGAGCTGCCGGTCGTGATCATGACCGCGCATTCCGACCTGGAGAGCGCGGTCTCCGCGTTCAGCGGGGGGGCGTTCGAATACCTGCCGAAGCCGTTCGATGTGGACGAGGCGGTCGACCTGGTGGCGCGGGCCTGCGCCCAAAGCCAGCGGGCCGCGACGGAGGAGGCGGACGACAAGGGAGGGCCGGAAAAGACCCCGGAAATCATCGGGGAGGCGCCGGCGATGCAGGAAGTGTTCCGCGCCATCGCCCGCCTGGCGCGCTCGAACATCACCGTGTTGATCAACGGCGAGTCCGGGACCGGCAAGGAGCTGGTCGCCCGCGCCCTGCACCGCCACAGCCCGCGCGCGGACAAGCCATTCATCGCGCTCAACATGGCGGCGATCCCCCGCGACCTGCTGGAGTCGGAGCTGTTCGGCCACGAGCGCGGCGCTTTCACCGGCGCCCAGGCGCGCCGGGCCGGGCGGTTCGAGCAGGCCGACGGCGGCACCTTGTTCCTGGACGAGATCGGCGACATGCCGGCGGAACTGCAGACCCGTCTGCTGCGCGTGCTGGCCGAAGGCGAGTTCTTCCCGGTCGGCGCCCACGCGCCGGTCAAGGTGGACGTGCGGATCATCGCGGCGACGCACCAGAACCTGGAGCAACTGGTGGCCGAGGGGCGGTTCCGGGAGGATTTGTTCCACCGCCTCAACGTCATCCGCATCCACATCCCGCCGCTGCGGGAGCGGCGCCAGGACGTCAGCCTGCTGCTCAAGCATTTCCTGAAGGAGGCCAGCCAGGAGCTCAACGTCGAGACCAAGACCCTGCTGCCCGAGGTCGAAACCTACCTGTGCCGGCTGGACTGGCCGGGCAATGTCCGCCAGATGGAGAACACCTGCCGCTGGATCACCGTCATGGCGGCCGGCAAGGATGTGCACCTCGACGATCTGCCGCCGGAGCTGTTGAAGACCCGGACGGAGCCGGCCGCGGTGTCGAGCGAATGGCAGGACAGCTTCACGCAGTGGATCGATGCCCGCCTGCGCCGCGGCGACCGCAACGTGGCGAAGGAAGCCATCGATTCGGCCGAAGGCATCCTTATCAGCACCGCTTTGCAGTTCACCCGGGGCCGCCGCCAGGAGGCGGCCAAACTGCTGGGTTACGGCAGGAACACCTTGACCCGTAAAATAAGCGAGTTGAATCTCGACGTCTGAACGGCTGTAAACGGCCTCTCTCAGACTGTCGGCCTTGTCCATCGGACCTTCCCGCCCCTTTCAGCGGGCGGGAAGGTCCGCATCTCATCCTCACACGGGAGGTGACCAATCATGCTCACGCGCAAGTTCAAGACCAGCAACCCGACTGCTCTCCTCACCGAAATGCCCGCTCTGGGAATGAAGGCAAAAAACTTAAGCGCCGACATCCGCCGGCATTTCAACTGCACCCTGGGACGGGACCGGGATTGTCGCTCGGTACACTATGCCTACTCGGCGCTGGCGCTGACGGTGCGCGACCGCCTGATGGAGCGCTGGCGGAACACCGAATATGCCTACGACCAGGCCGATTGCCGCAGGACCTATTACCTCTCGCTGGAATTCCTGCTCGGCCGCGCCTTGAGCAACGCGATGCTGAACCTGGGGCTCGAGGAGCCCATCCATCAGGCGCTCAACGAACTGGGACTGGAGCTGGAGGAGCTGGCGGATTCCGAGTGCGATGCCGGCCTGGGCAACGGCGGGCTGGGAAGGCTCGCGGCCTGCTTCGTCGACAGTTGCGCCACCCTGCAACTCCCGGTGATGGGCTATGGCATCCGCTACGAATACGGCATGTTCCGGCAGATGATCGTCAACGGTTACCAGGTCGAGGAGCCCGACCACTGGCTGCGGAACGGCCTCGTGTGGGAGCAGGAGCGCCCGGAGCTGACGGTGCGGGTCAAGTTCGGCGGCCGGACCGAATTCTCCAACGATGCGTCGCGGCCCGGCCAGGTGGTCTGGCTCGACACCGACGACGTGCTGGCCGTGCCCTTCGACATCCCGGTGCCGGGATACCGGAACGGCACGGTCAACACCCTGCGGCTGTGGAAATCCGCCGCCACCGACGAGTTCAAGCTGGGCGAGTTCAACGCCGGCGACTATGCCGAGTCGGTCCGCGCCAAGAACCTGGCGGAAAACATCTCAATGGTGCTGTATCCGAACGATGCCAGCGAGAACGGCAAGGAACTGCGGCTGCGCCAGCAATATTTCCTGGCCTCGGCCAGCTTGCAGGACGTCATGCACCGCTGGGTGGCGGACCACGGCGAGGACTTCTCGGAGTTCGCCAAGAAGAACTGTTTCCACCTCAACGACACCCACCCGGCCATCGCGGTGGCCGAGCTGATGCGCTTGCTTCTAGACGAGCACGGCCTCACTTGGAGCGAGGCCTGGGCCATCACCAGCCGCACCATGGCCTACACCAACCACACGCTGCTGCCCGAGGCGCTGGAAAAATGGCCGGTGCGGCTGTTCCGGCAGATGCTGCCGCGGCTGCTGGAGATCATGTTCGAGATCAACGCGCGCTTCCTGGGCGAGGTGGCGGCGCGCTGGCCCGGCGACGTCGACCGGCTGGCGCGCATGTCGCTGATCGAGGAAGGGTACGAACAGCAGGTGCGGATGGCCTATCTCGCCATCGTCGGCAGCTTCTCGGTCAACGGCGTCGCCGCCCTGCATTCCGATCTCCTGAAGCACGGCTTGTTCCGGGACTTCCACGCCCTGTGGCCGGAGCGCTTCAACAACAAGACGAATGGCATCACCCCGCGGCGCTGGCTGGCCGTCTGCAATCCGGAGCTGGCGGCGCTGATTACCGAGGCCATCGGCGACAAATGGACCGCCGATCTGACCCGTCTGGCCGAACTGCGGCCTTTCGCCGAGGATGCGGTGTTCCGCGAACGCTGGATGGCGATCAAGCGGCGCAACAAGGAGAAGCTGCTGGATTTCAAGAACCGGGAACTGGGGCTGCATCCGGTCAATCCCGACCAGATGTTCGATGTGCAGGTCAAGCGCATTCACGAATACAAGCGCCAGTTGCTCAACGTGCTGCACGTGATCCATCTGTTCGACCGGATCAAGCGCGGCGAGCCCCTAGACTTAACGCCCCGCTGCGTGATGTTCGGCGGCAAGGCGGCGCCGGGCTATGTGATGGCGAAGCGCATCATCAAGCTCATCAACAATGTGGCGGGCGTGATCAACAGCGATCCCGAAATGCATGACCGCCTGAGCGTGCGATTCCTGTCCAATTACCTGGTGACCGCCATGGAGGTGATCTGCCCCGGCACCGATCTGTCCGAGCAGATTTCCACCGCGGGCAAGGAGGCCTCGGGCACCGGCAACATGAAGTTCATGATGAACGGCGCCTTGACCATCGGTACGCTGGATGGCGCCAACATCGAGATTCGGGAAGAGGTGGGCGCGGAAAATTTCTTCCTGTTCGGTTTGACTGCCGAGGAGGTGGAACACCGGCGCGGCCATTACGAGCCTGGCGCAATCATCGAGGGAAACGAGGACCTGAAGCGGGTGATGAATCTGCTCGAGAGCGGCTACTTCAACCGCTTCGAACCCGGCATTTTCGACCCCATCGCCGAGTCCATCCGCAGCCCGCACGATCCATGGATGACGGCCGCCGACTTTCCCGGCTATGTCGAAGCGCAGCAGGCGGCCGCCGCCGCGTTCAGCGACAAGGAACGCTGGGCCCGGATGAGCATTCTGAACACCGCCGCCAGCGGCAAGTTCTCGACCGACCGCACCATCGCCGAGTACAACCGCGACATCTGGAAGCTGAGCCCAGTGCCGGTCCTGCCGGCGAAGTAGACCTCAAACAATGTTCCACATCGTGCTGTACGAGCCGGAAATTCCGCCGAATACGGGCAACATCATCCGGCTCTGCGCCAACACCGGCGCCCGCCTGCATCTGATCGAGCCGCTGGGGTTCGAGATGGACGATGCGCGTCTGCGCCGGGCGGGGCTGGACTACCGGGAATGGGCCGAGGTGGCCCGGCATCGGGACTGGGAAAGCTTCGTGGCGGCGGTCGCACCGCAGCGGGTATTCGCGCTGACCACCAAGGGGACGGTGAGTTATGCCGAGGTAGACTACCGAGTCGGCGATGCCTTTTTGTTCGGCCCGGAGTCGCGCGGCCTGCCCGCGGCGATGCTGGCCAGGTTCGAAGCAAGCCGGCGGATCCGGCTGCCGATGCGGCCGGGGTCGCGCAGCCTGAACCTCTCCAACGCCGTCGCCGTGGTGTGTTTCGATGCCTGGCGTCAATTAGGCTTCGAGGGCGCGGCGCCTAGTTCAAGCCGCTAGTGTATTGTCTCCAGCATTTCTCTATTTTCTGAGCGATGGCGGTTTGTAGGGGCAAGAGGATCAGCGAAGAGTCGCTAACGCGACGAGATTTTTTTGAATCGGGTTTCCGCACCCGAAGGCGGGTTACTTTCTTTTGCTCGGCCAAAGACCAGTTTGCCGGGAGCAAACTGGGTCGCACGGAGTGCGCCCGAAGGGTTTGCGGCAGGAAAGCCGCAAAACAGCGTAACCAAAGAAAAGGCCGCCCGACTGCCGCGAGAGCCCCCGAGCGCCCAGGCTTTTGCCAGGGGGCGATCGAAAGGGGCTTCCTTCCCCTCGATCGCGAAAGCCGCCTCCCTGCGGCTCCCCTGCGGGCTATTCCAGGCAAAAGCCTGGGCACTCGGGCGCGGCATACGGGACTCTCCGGCACCCGAACGTTGATCACTAAAAGCTATGTCGGGGACATTATACTAGCCGCCCCACTCCGGCTTGGGTTCCCGCAGCAGCAGATTGCGCACCGCTTCCTCCGGCGGCAAGTCTTCGTAGAGCACGCGGTAGGTCTGGGCGGTGATCGGCATGTCCACACCCTTCCTGCCCGCGAGCTCGTGGATCAGCCGGGCCGCCAGGATGCCTTCGATTTCCTGGCCGATCTCGGCGTGGATTGCTTCGCGCGGCCTGCCTTTGCCCACACCTAAGCCGAAGCGGCGGTTGCGGCTCTGGTTGTCGGTGGCCGTGAGCACCAGGTCGCCGACCCCGGCCAGCCCCATGAGCGTTTCGCTCCTGGCGCCCAGCGCCAGGCTCAGCCGCATCATCTCGGCCAGCCCCCGCGTGATGAGGGCGGCCCGGGCGTTGGCGCCGTAGCCTAAGCCGTCGGAGATGCCGGCGGCGATCGCCAGCACGTTCTTGCAGGCGCCGCCCAATTGGGCGCCGATGATGTCGTCGGTGGTATAGGCGCGAAAATAGGCGTTGTGCAGCCAGGATACGATCTTGGCGCCGAAGGCTTCGCTGCTGGCGCCGACGGTGATGGCGCTGGGCAGTTCCCTGACCACTTCGGCGGCGAAGGTCGGTCCCGACAGCACGGCGAGCTCCCGCTCCGGGCCGAGGATTTCGCGGGCGGTTTCATGCAGCAGGCAGCCGCGGGCGCGGTCCAGCCCCTTGGTCGCCCATATGAGGCCGGCCCCCGCCGGCAGATGGGGTGTGCAGAGTCGAAGGGTGTCGCGGAAGGCATGGCTGGGGACGGCGACGAGCACGGCGTCGCTGGCCTGGGCGACCGCTTCGGCCAGGTCCGGCGTCACCCCCAGGGTTTCGGGGAATGCGGCATCGGGCAGATAGCGCGTGTTTCTGCGTTCTGCCGCCATTGCTTCCGCGTGTTCCCGGCGGTGGCTCCACAACAGAGTGGGCACGCCATTCCTCGCGACGAGCAAAGCCAGCGCCGTGCCCCAGGAGCCGGCGCCGAGAACGGTGATGCGGGGCGTCATGCGCACATCCTTAGCTTCAGTGCGGCGTAGCCTGTTGGGCCTGCTGCTGCGCCATCTGGACCTGCTGCATGTACAGGGCGTCGAAGTTGATGGGCGCCAGCAGCATCGGGGGGAATCCGCCTTTGGCGACGAGGTCGGAGACCGCCTCGCGGGCGTAGGGGAACAGGATGTTCGGGCAATAGCTGCCGAGCATGGGGCCCAGCTCCTGCTCCGGGAAACCGCTGATCGTGAAAATGCCGGCCTGGCAGATTTCGACCAGGTAGGCGGTCTTGTCTTCCAGCTTCACGGTGATCGTGACCAAGAGGCTGACCTCGAACAGTCCTTCCTGGAGCGCCTGGACCTTGGAGCCGAGGTTGAACTCGACTTTCGGTTCCCAGGTCATGGTGAAAACCGCCGGTGAATTGGGTGTCTCGAATGAAACATCCTTGACGTAAAGCTTCTGGATGGCGAACTGTCTTTCGGGTTGCTGGTTTTCTTCGCTCATGTCTTATGGCAATGGCCGAGTGGTGAATGAAAAGGTATCAGGACTTCTTGCGCTTCTTGGTCACGGGGTAATGGGCGTCTCCCCAAGCCAGCATGCCCCCGCGCATCTCGTAGACCCGGCTGAAGCCTTGTTTCGTCAGGGTCTTGCAGGCAGAGGGCGAACGGGTGCCCTGCTGGCAGGTGACGATGACCGGCGTGTCCTTGCGCTGAGCGATTTCGGATGCGCGCTCTTCGAGCTTCCCCAAGGGAATGTGGTAGGCGCCCTCGATGTGGCCTTCGGCGAATTCCGCCGGCTCGCGGACGTCGATCACCAAGGCGTCCTCCGTGTTCATGAGCTGCACGGCGCCGGCCGGGGTCAGCACCTTGTGCTTGCGGAACAGTGATTCCAGGAGGTCTTGCATCAGCAGGACGGTGACGACGAGCAGGGCGCTGGCCATCATCCAGTGATTGCCGAGAAATTCGAGCAACCGGGTCATTTTTTCCTCACGAGTAGAGAATGGGATTCGTTGGTCTGGTCCGGCGACGGTTCGCCGCCCGTTCTAGTGTTTGCAGAATACTTCTTTGATCATGCGGACGAGCTGCAGCATCCTTTCGTCTTCCACGAAGTAGTAGACTTTATTGGCGTCCCGGTGGAAATTCAGGATGCCCTTGTCCCGCAGAATGGCGAGGTGCTGGGAAACATTGCTCTGTGTCGTCCCGACTTGTTCCACTAGGTCCTGGACGCTGATGCGTCCCGTGCTCAGGGTGCATAGAATCTTGAGCCGCAGGGGATGCGCCATGGCCTTCAAGCTGTGCGCAGCCAGGCGGATCTCCGATTCGTCGGTGATGAGGTCAGTTTGCATGTTTCTTGCGCCCGGGTGGCAGGTATCCCGACCATCTGCATATGGACAGGCACGACGCAACCCCAAAAATTGGATAGACTAATGTTTCTAGTTTCGCACGCATCGGGCATTCTATCAGGCTATCGGGCCCGACATCGTTCGCGGCGGTCGTTGAATCGGATAATTATACGTTGAACCGGCGCAGCAATGCGCCTGCCCGTGATCTTTCGACGTGAAAGCTGCGCAGCGAAGGTCTTGCTCGTCCTCTCCCGCAGAGGCCAATCCGCCGGGAGACACCGCGGTCGAACGGGGTTCGTCGGGGGGACTCCTGCCCACGAGGTCGCTCGTTTTCTCCGGCTTCCTGATGTTATGGGCGCCGTGGCAGGCGGGGGTGGCGGATGACGGCAACGCCGTCGACCGGCTCAAGGCGATACGCGACCGGATCGAGTCCGCGGAGAAGGAGCTGGAGACGATCGAAGCCCGCCAGGGCAGCGTTTCCGCCGAGCTGAGGCGGGTCGAGGAGCGCTATGGCAATCTGGCGCACACGCTCCGGCTGCTGGAGGACAAGACGGCCGTTCAGTCCAGGCGCGCGGCTGAATCGAACCGCCGCCTCGCCGAGTTGCAGCAGGCGGTGCTGAAACAGCACAAGGCGCTGGCCTCGCTGGCCCGCTCCGCCTATGCGCTCGGCGATCAGCAGTGGCTCAAGCTCGTGCTGAATATCGATGAGCCGGGGCGGCTCGCCCGTATGATGGCGTATCATGCCTATCTGAACCGCGACCGCTACGCCCGTCTCGAGGCGCTGCAAAAGGACGTCGCTCAGGTTCGGGCTCTGCAGGACGAGGCGGCGGCCGATGCCGGCCGCCTCGAGGCGCTGCGGGAACGTACCCAGCACGAAAAGGTCGAATTGGATGAAACCCGGCGGGCGCGTCTCGATGTGCTGGCCCGCCTCCACCAGGAGCGGCAGGGCAAGGGCGCGGAACTGGTCCGGCTCAAGGAAAGCGAGCATCGGCTGGAGGCTCTGGTATCCTCCTTGCGTGAAATCGTCACGGGCTTCACGGCTTCGCTCATCGCTCCGCGATCCTTCGCATTGCGCAAAGGGCGGTTGAGCTGGCCTGCGGCGGGGGAGCGGGTGGAGCAATTCGGCGGGCAGCGGATGTCGGGGCGCTGGGACGGCGTCGTGATCCGGGCGCCGGAAGGCGCGCCGGTCAAGGCGGTTTCGGAAGGGCGGGTGGTTTTTTCCGATTGGCTTCGCGGCTACGGTTTGCTTACCATCGTCGATCACGGCGATGGCTATATGAGCTTGTACGCATTCAATCAGAGCGTGTACAAGAACGCCGGCGACTGGGTGGAGTCCGGAGAGGTCATCGCCAGCGTAGGGTCCAGCGGTGGACAAGCCGAGCCTGGCCTGTATTTCGGCATCCGGGAGAAGGGCCAACCCATGGATCCTTCGCAATGGTGCAAGGATTGATCTGTCCCGGCGGAGGGTTTGTTGCGGTATTTATTGCGGAAATTTTTTATGTTGAAAGTGACGGGCATGCGTGCGCTCAAGATTGGTTTGTTACTCGGTGTGGTTTCGGCGGCAGCTTGGGCGGAGGATAAACAGGTTCCCGCCGGGGCGGTCAATATCCCGTTCGAGGGACTGAAGACCTTTTCCGAGGTCTACGGCCGCATCCAGCAGGATTACGTGGAGCCGGTAACGGACGACAAGTTGCTGGAAGACGCCATCCGGGGGATGCTGTCGGGCCTCGATCCGCACTCCACCTACCTGGACCAGGAGCAGTACAACGAATTGAAGGTCGGCACCACCGGTCAGTTCGGCGGCCTGGGCATCGAAGTCGGGATGGAGAACGGCTTCGTCAAGGTGATCGCCCCGATCGACGATACGCCGGCGTTCCACGCCGGCGTCAAGGCGGGCGACCTGATCATCCGCCTGGACGACAAGCCGGTGAAAGGCATGTCCCTCAGCGATGCCGTCAAGATGATGCGCGGTGAACCGGGCAGCCCGATCGTGCTGACCGTGGTCCGCGAAGGCGTCGAGCAGCCGCTCAAGATCACCATCACCCGCGACATCATCAAGATCAAGAGCGTCAAGAGCCGGATACTCGAAGACGGCTATGGCTATCTGCGCATCACCAGCTTCCAGTCCAAGACCGGGGACAACATGGTCGAGGCCATCGACGAGATGAAGAAGAAGGGCGCTCTGAAAGGCCTCGTCCTCGACCTGCGCAACAATCCCGGCGGTGTGCTCAACGCCGCCGTGGCGGTGAGCGACGCTTTCCTCGAAAGCGGCCTGATCGTTTACACCGATGGCCGGGTGGAGGACGCCAAGATGCGCTTCTCCGCTACGCCCAACGACATCATCGGCGGCGCGCCCATCGTGGTGTTGATCAACGGCGGTTCGGCCTCGGCCTCGGAGATCGTCGCGGGCGCTCTGCAAGACCACAAGCGGGCGGTCATCATGGGCGAGAAGACCTTCGGCAAGGGCTCGGTGCAGACCATCCTGCCGACCAGCAACGGCGGTGCGGTCAAGCTCACCACGGCGCGCTACTACACGCCGTCGGGGCGTTCGATCCAGGCCGAGGGCATCACCCCGGACGTGCCGATTTCCCGGGTCAAGCTGGAACTGGCGGCGAAGTCGGAATTCGCTCCCATCAAGGAGGCCGACCTCACCGGCCATCTGAGCAATGACAAGGCCAAGAAAGGCGGAGAATCCAAGGATAAGGACCCGGAAAAGCTCGACGAGGCGCTCGCCCTGCAGGATTATCCGCTCAATGAAGCGCTCAATCTGCTCAAGGGCATCAACATCGTGCACAAGAACGGCGTCAAGAACTGATCGCGACGGCGTTTCCGGCAAAGAGTCCTACCCATTGAAATCGGCAGAGCAGTGCGCCATAACGCAGATAGGCCAAACCAGACAGGAGATGCGCCATGACAGTCAGCCGCAATGAGCCGTGGAGTTTGTTGAATCAGCTGCAGCGGGAGCTGGAGCGTAGCTTCGAGGGGCGTCCGGCTCCGGACTCCGCGGCGACAGCCGAATGGACGCCGGCCGTCGACATCAAGGAGGAAGCCGATTGCTACGTCCTCATCGCCGATCTCCCGGGCGTCAGCACGGAGAACATCGATGTGTCGATGGAGCAGGGCGTTCTGACGCTGCGCGGCGAGCGGAATACCGAAGCCCGCACGGAGCGTTCCGGCTACAAACGCATAGAACGTGTCTACGGCAGTTTCTACCGCCGCTTTTCGCTGCCGGATACGGCCGATGCCGAGGGCATTTCCGCGCGCTACAACAACGGCGTGCTGGAGATCGTGATTCCCAAGAAAGCGGCGATTCAGCCGCGGCGGATCGTCGTCAGCGCCGATTGACGCAGGGCAACGGGCATCGAACCGGCTGAAAAAGGGGAGCCTCGCTCCCCTTTTTTATGGGGGGCTATACGGTGACGAGGAGCCGGACCGCATCGAGCCGCAGATGCGCGGCTTGAAGGTATTCGTGCATCTCGATGGCATCGTTCTTGAGTCTGTCCAGCTCTTCCTGGCGGACGCTGGGGTTGATGCTCCGAAGCGCTGCCAGCCGCTTGAGTTCGTCCCCCATTTCGTCGAGCATGCGCCGGATGCTTGCGGCCACGATTTCAGGAAGAAGCGCCCCTGTGCGGGTTTCGGCCAGGGCCAGTAACTTTTCCAGATTCGGTTTCTGGCTACGCACGAACGCGCGGACCTTCTCGGCCTCGAAGGCGTGGGGACGCTCGTCGAATTCCGCCGCCGCGATCCGGCCGAGATCCTGGCCGCGATGGTCGAGCAGCGTGCGCATCAATGTCGTCGGAAGGAAACGGAAGAGTTGCAGGCGGCGCGGCGCCGGGCATTCGATCCTGTGGAAGGTTTCCAGCAGCATCTGGCCGGGGGCGAGTGCGGGGTGCGATACGAAGCCGAGCGAAGCGCTGCCATGCTCGCCGTTCAGGATCAGGTCCATGGCACCCCGCACCAGCGGATGTTCCCAGCTCAGGAACAGCATGTCTTCGCGCGCCAGCGCCACATCCCGGCTGAGGGTGACGGTGACGCCGTCTTCCGGCAACTCCGGGAACTTGGGGACCCGCAGGTGTTCGCCGGGGCGGAGGATGTAACAGTCGGTGGAATGCTCCTCGACGACGACGCCGTAGGCGTCGCACACCGCTTCCAGCCAGGGCCACAATTCGGCATCGCGGTCCCAGGCGCCGACGGCTTCGACCAGGCGGTTGGCCGGTTCCGGCCGGCAGGAGTTGAGTTCCAGCAAACGGTCCCGTCCAGCGTGGAGTTCGGCTTCTATGCTTTCTGCCAGTTTCCGGGTATCCCGGATCAGGGCTTCGCGGGCAGAGGTGGTCGGTGCGAGCAGGACTCGCCTGAGTGCGTCGCCGATCCGGGCGAACACCGCGGCCCCGGCCGCGGCGGGGCGATGGAAGGCGTCCAGTCCTTCGTGGTACCAGCGGAACAGGATTTCCTGAGCCGTATCCTCGAAATAGGGCACGTGGATGTCGATGCCGTGGCGCTGGCCGATACGGTCCAGACGGCCGATCCGCTGCTCCAGCAGGTTGGGGTCCAGGGGCAGATCGAACAGCACGAGGTGGTGGGCGAACTGAAAATTGCGCCCTTCGCTGCCGATCTCCGAGCAGACCAGCACCTGCGCGCCTTCCTCCTCCTCCGCGAACCATGCCGCGGCGCGGTCGCGGGCGATGATCGACATGTCCTCGTGGAACACCGCGGCGCGGACGCCGCCCAGCGTTCTCAGCGCGTTTTCCAGGTCCACCGCCGTCTGCTGCCGGTGGCAGAGGACCAGGAGCTTCGAGCGCGACGGTTTGAGCCGCTGGACGGTGTCGAGCAGCCAGTGCACGCGCGGATCATGGCGCCACCACTCCGGGTCCGCGCTGGACGATTCCGGCCACAACCGGGCTTCGAGCGACTCCATCCGCGTCCGGTAATGCTCCGGCGGGGGAAGGGCGCGCCCGTGCAGCAGGCGGGAAGGGAAGCCGTGGACGGTATTCCGGGTATTGCGGAACAGCACGCGGCCGGTGCCGTGGCGGTCCAGCAGGAGCTGGATCAGCGCATTGCGGGCGGCTGCGGCGTGTTCCGGGTCATCCAGGTTTCCCACCAGCGCGTCGGCGCGGTCGTGGCGCAAGAAACGTTGCAGGCGCCCGAAGGTTTCGGCATCCAGGCGGGGGCTGTCGAGCAGCTTGTTGATGACCTCGGCCAGCGCCGTGTATTCCCGCTCCTCCTGCCGGAACTGCTCGAAATCGAAGAAACGGTCTGGATCGAGCAGGCGCAGACGGGCGAAATGGCCGAGTTTGCCGAGCTGTTCTGGCGTCGCGGTCAGCAGCAGCAGGCCGGGCGCGCGCCGGGCCAGCGTTTCGACGAAGGCATAGGCCGGGCTCGGCCCTTCCGGCGTCCATTCCAGATGATGGGCCTCGTCGATGACGACCATGTCCCAGGCGGCATCCAGCACGTAGCGATGGCGCTCGGGGTCTTTGAGGATGAAATCGAGGCTGCTCAGAGCCAGGTTCACATCGGTGAACGGGCTGCCTGCTTCGGCTGCGTCCTCGTAGGCGTCGTCGCCGATCAGGCTGAAACGCAGGTTGAACCGCCGCAGCATTTCCACCAGCCACTGGTGAAGCAGCATGTTCGGCACCAGGACCAGCACTTTTTCGGTCCGTCCCGTGAGGACCCGGTGGTGGACGATCAGGCCGGCTTCGATGGTCTTGCCGAGGCCGACTTCGTCCGCCAGCAGCACCCGCGGCGCATGCCGGGATGCGACTTCGTGGGCGATGTAGAGCTGGTGAGGAATCGGGCTGGCGCGGGCGCCGACGAGGCCCAGCACGGGGGATTGTTCGAGACGCGCGAGTTTTTCGCCGGTCTCGATGCGCAGGCGGAACACGTCGCCGGGATCGATCTGGCCCGAGAACAGCCGGTCCTGCGGCTTGTTGAACTGAAGGAACGGGTTGAGCTCGATTTCTTCCAGCGCACGCGGACTTCCATCCGCATCCTTACCGACGTAGATCAGCAGGCCGTCCTTCTCCTCGACTTCGTCGACCCGCATCGACCAGCCGTCCACGCTTTCCACGCGGTCGCCGGCGGCGAAGCGGACCCGGGTCAGCGGAGCGTTGCCGGTCGCGTAGATTCGGCGTTCGCCGCTGGCGATGAACAAAACGGTGATTCTGTTGTACTCGACGCCGAGCACGGTGCCCAGCCCCAATTCCGGCTCCGTGTCGCTGATCCAGCGTTGTCCGGAACGGAGAGTGTGAAGGGGTTCAGGCATGAAGGGATCGCCGTCCAGAGGGTTTCGGAACAAAAGGGCGAAAGTTTACCAGATGGTGACAGCCGTGGCAGATCACGGCTTCTTGGCCAGCTTCATGTAATGTATGCCTCGGGAGGACGTCAGAAAGGGGCGGCGCGCGATCGGCAGCATGCCGATTCGGCGGGCTCGGTGCTCGTGGAGACAGCATCGTTCATGGACAAGGGGCGTGGCGGAGTTGGGAGGGATCGACGCTGTGGGGTATCATAGAAATTTTTTTCAACGACAACGAGTACCCTAATGGTTCAGGTCGGTATCGTGATGGGGAGTACCAGCGACTGGGAGGTCATGCAGCACGCTGTCCGCAAGCTCGAAGAGTTCGATATCCCGTGCGAGGCCAAAGTGGTGTCAGCCCATCGAACGCCGGACCTGTTGTTCGACTATGCCGAGCGCGCGCGCGGGCGCGGCCTCAAGTGCATCATCGCCGGCGCGGGCGGGGCGGCGCACCTGCCCGGGATGATGGCGGCCAAGACCACCGTGCCGGTGCTGGGGGTGCCGGTGCCCAGCAAGCATCTCGGCGGACAGGATTCGCTGTATTCGATCGTGCAGATGCCCAAAGGCGTGCCGGTGGCGACGTTTGCCATCGGCGAGGCGGGGGCGGTCAACGCCGCCCTGTTCGCGGTGGCCCTGCTGGCGAACGGCGACCCGGCCTTGCAGCTTCGTCTCGACGAATTCCGCCGGCGCCAGGCCGAATCCGTGTTGGCGGCGCAATTGCCGGAGGCGCGCTAATGGCGCACATTCTCCCCCCCGCGATGCTCGGCATGCTCGGCGGCGGTCAGTTGGGGCGCATGTTCACGATGGCGGCCCGTTCCATGGGCTACCGGGTGACCGTGCTGGATCCCGAGCGCCAAAGTCCCGCCGGAATGGTGGCGGACCGCCAGATCCGCGCCGACTACGACGACGAAGGCGCGCTCGAGGACCTGGCGTCGAGCTGTGCGGCGGTGACCACCGAATTCGAGAACGTTCCCGCCGACAGCCTGCGTTTCCTGGAGTCCAGGACGCGGGTTGCGCCTTCCTCGGCCTGCGTGGCCATCGCCCAGGACCGGATCGCCGAAAAACGCTACATCGCGGGCGCCGGCCTGGCCGTGGCGCCTTTTTTGACGGTGGAAGCCGCGCAAGACCTGTCCGGCGACCTCGCCCCGTTGCTGCCGGGGATTCTCAAGACGGCGCGCTTCGGTTACGACGGCAAGGGGCAGGCGCGGGTCGCGACCCCGGAAGAAGTCCGTGGCGCTTTCGAAGCGTTCGGCTGCCGCCCATGCGTGCTGGAGAAGAGGCTGGACCTCCAGACCGAAATCTCCGTGATCGTGGCGCGGACTTCGGCGGATCTCATCAGAACCTTCCCCGTCGCCGAAAACCTGCACGAAGCAGGCATCCTCGACATCAGCATCGTGCCGGCGCGGGTGGCGCCCGACGTTGCCGCACGGGCTTGCGAGATGGCCTCCACCCTGGCGGAGGCGATGGACTACGTCGGCGTGCTGGCGGTGGAGTTTTTCCTGCTGCGGGACGGCGGTCTGGTCATCAACGAGATCGCGCCGCGGCCCCACAACAGCGGCCATTACACCCTGGACGCCTGCGCCGTGAGCCAGTTCGGACAGCAGGTCCGCACCCTGTGCAAGCTGCCCCCCGCGGACACGCGCCTCTTCAGCCCCGTCGTCATGGTGAACCTCCTGGGGGACATCTGGCGCGACGACGAGCCGGCCTGGGATCTGGTCCTGAGCGAGCCCGCCGCAGTGCTGCATCTCTACGGCAAGGCCAGCGCCAGGGCGGGGCGAAAGATGGGCCATTTCAACGTGCTGGCCGAAACCGCCGACGCGGCCCTGGAGAAGGCGGAGGCCATCAAGCGCGCCCTGCGGCGCTGACTCAGGCCGGCGCCGAGCTGTCCAGCCAGGGGTGCAGGTCGGCCGGGCCGGACGCCAGCCGGTAGCGGCTGTCGACGCAGTAGTCCAGCCAGCGCGCCAGGAAATAGTTCAGCGACCATTTGTAGTCCAACACCCGCTGCGGCGTCGCTTCGTCCCGCAGGGCGTCGCGCACCTCGGGGCGGCAGTGGTCGCTGAGCACTTCGACGGAACGGGCGTCGAGATAGACCCGGATTCTGACGGCGGGCTCGCGCAGCTCTTCCATGGCGCGGTTGAATGCGTGCGTCAGCTCCAGCGTCAGGGTATAGGGGGACCGCTCGAGCAGACGGATATGCAGGGCGGGTTTGCCGTGCACCGACGCTTTCAGCGCCGGCCGGATCTGATCGAGATCCGGCACCAGCGCCACCAGACGTTCGTAATTCGCCTCGCACAGCTTTGCCAGCCAGTAGGAGCGGTTGCGGGGCAGGAACCGGCTCATGGCTGGCCCTCCTCGTGGTAGGTTGCACAGGCGCTGGCGGTTTCCCACAGGGTGACGCTCTGCACCGCGAATCCTTTCTGCCGCAAATCCCGGTAAATCATTTCGGCCAGGGCTTCCGCAGTGGGGTGCTGCTCGAGCACGAGGACCCGCTCGCCCGCCTGCTGCAGCAAGGGCAGCAGGGGATCCTCATGGTGCAGCAGCAGGTTGTGGTCGAGCTGGGTATCGATGAAGGCATGGGCGGCGGCCGAGATGTCAGCGAAATCGCAAACCATGCCCTGGGAGTTCAGGTCCGCGGCGGACACGGTGATGGCCGCCCGCACGCTGTGGCCGTGCAGATGGCGGCACTTGCCGGCATGGTGCATCAGGCGGTGGCCGTAGCAGAAAAAGATCTCTTTGGTGACGCTGTACATGCGGGTTTATTCGCTCTTGATCCCCTTGATGGCGCCGGCCACGTGGTGGAAACCGGGCTCCGGCGCCGGGGTGCAGCGCACCACCTCGATGTTGGCCGTCAGGGGAGGGGCGAGCCGGTTGTCCGGCTCGATGCGGATTTCCAGGGCGCGGCCCGGCTCGATGATTTCATCGGTCCGGAACAGGATGCCGGAACCGCTGATGTTAACGCAGACTCCGGCGCGTTCCTCGTCCTCTCCCGCGATCCTGTACTTGATCGGATAGCTGACTGGTATGCGTCGAGAGCGGCGTCTCTCGATGAAATCCGGCATAGGCTCGCCCCTCGTGGTTGTCTTAGGGGGCGTATTCTAAACGAATGGCAGGCGGGATGGTGGTTTTGAGCCTTGGGACCTTTGTGGCGGCGTCCGGAGTTTTGTGTCATAGTGCCGCCCGCGCGCTCGGCGCGCCGTTTCCTGCCGTTTTTCCACCACTTCGTCCGCATGAGCGCCAAATCCGTCGTCCTGACCGGCATCACCACCACCGGAACCCCCCATCTCGGCAATTACGTCGGCGCCATCCGCCCTGCCATCGAGGCCAGCCGGGACCAGAGCGTGCAACCTTACTATTTCCTGGCCGATTATCACGCCTTGATCAAATGCCATGATCCGGAGCGGGTGCGGCAGTCGACGCTGGAGATCGCCGCGAGCTGGCTGGCCCTGGGGCTGGATACCCAGAACGCCGTGTTCTACCGGCAGTCCGACGTTCCCGAAATCGTCGAACTGACCTGGCTGCTGACCTGCGTGACCGCCAAGGGCCTGATGAACCGCGCCCATGCCTACAAGGCCGCGGTGCAGGCCAACCAGGAAGCGGACGAGGCCGATCCCGACAAGGGCATCACCATGGGACTGTTCAACTATCCGGTCCTGATGGCGGCGGACATCCTCATGTTCAACGCCCACAAGGTGCCGGTAGGGCGGGACCAGGTGCAGCACATCGAGATGGCGCGTGACATCGGTCAGCGCTTCAACCACATCTTCGGCGAGCATTTCGTGCTGCCGGAGGCCGTGGTCAGCGAGGAAACCGCGGTGCTCCAGGGGCTGGACGGCCGCAAGATGAGCAAGAGTTACGACAACACCGTTCCGCTGTTCGCGCCGGAAAAACAATTGCGCAAGCTCATCATGAAAATCAAGACCAATTCCCAGCTTCCGGGCGAGCCCAAGGACCCCGCCGGTTGCACGCTGTTCTCGATCTATCAGGCTTTCGCCAACAAGCACGAGGTCGAGGAGGCCAGGCGCTGGTATGCCGAAGGCATCGGTTGGGGCGAGATGAAGAACAGGCTGTACGAATATTTGAACGACCACCTCGCAACCGCCCGCGAACGTTACGAAGCTCTGATCCAGGAGCCGGAGCGGATCGAACAGGAACTCCGGGCCGGCGCGGCCAAGGCGCGGGCCCATGCCGTCCCGTTCATGCAGCGGATCCGGGAGTCGGTGGGCATCCGGCCGCTGGGGCGCTGATTTTCCCGCCATGGCCGCCACCGAACGGGCGATCCGCGCCCGCGCCTGGTTTCTCGGCAGCCGCATCGACTACCGGGAAATCGAACGGGGCGGAGCGGTCGCGCTGGGGCCGCTGACCCTGGCGGTCGGACGCGAAGGCTACCGGATCACGTTCCGTTTCGGCGTCGTCGTGCTGATCGGCCTCGGCCCCGGCGAGGAAGCGGAAATCCTTCAGAGCCTGCGTCCGACCGTCCATAATCCCCTGCCGGAGCCCGAGTTGGAGGAAGTGGAGCTTCTGATCCATCCGGAGCTGCCGGAGCGGCTGGACAACGAAGGCCGCCTGGTCCTGCGCGAGGCCTCAGTCGCCCGATTGCAGGTCGTCGCCCATGTGCTGGCCAAGAGCTGCGTCCTGTCCTACTACGAGCGCAACGTGGCGGAGGAGTTCGACCGCATCGAGCAGATCGCCCAGCGCCTGACCCGCGCCGCCGGACCGCCGCGGGGCAAGCGCGAAATCCTCAGCGAGATCGGCAGGGCCCTGTCCATCATGGGGCGCATGGTGGGGCGGGTCGAGGTCGCGGAGAAGCCGGAGATCGTCTGGGACGATCCCCGACTCGACCGGCTTTACGAGCGCCTGGCGACCGAATACGAGCTGCGCGACCGGGACCGGGCGCTGTCGCGCAAGCTCGACCTCATTTCGCGCACCGCCGAAACCTATCTCGATCTGGTGAACCACCGCCAGGTTCTGCGGGTCGAGTGGTACATCGTCATCCTGATCGTCGTCGAGGTCGTGCTGAGCCTGTACGAAAAGCTGAGCTGACCGAGAGGGATCAGCCGGTTTTCCCGAACGCCAGGATATGGTGCCAGCGGTACCGGTTGACCGGTTCGGGTGCTGACAGCCCGGCGGCCGCAGCCAGCCGCGCCAGGGTGGCGACGGTTTCGGGCAGATCGTTGCCGGTGATGTGGTCGCAGATCGTGGCGAGCTCTTCTGGCGAGAAGCCATCCCATTCGTTTCGTATCCAATCGCAATACGCCCGCATATAGGATTCGTGCGATTCGCCTTCGTAGCGGGCGACGTCCACCAAGAGGAACAGGCCGCCGGGCCCAAGGCTCCGGGAAACCTGGCGGAAGGCTTCGCCCTTTTCCGCCGTGCTCAGGTGATGCAGGGCGAAACTGGAAAACACCAGATCGAATTGTTTCGCGCCATCCCGCAAATAATCGATCAGGTCGGCGCAGGCCAGTTCCGCCTCCAGGCCCAGGGAAGCGACATTGGTCCGGGCCTGGGTCAGCGCGGTTTCCGAGAGATCGCAGCCCTGATAGGAGCGGACGCTCAATCCCCTCAAGGCGTCCGAGAAATGGCGCGCATCGCCGCAGCCGAGGTCGCAGACGGAAATGGCTTCGCCGCCGAAACGGGCCCGGAGATATTCGCCCACATCGGCGAAGATTTCCCTGTGATACATGTGGTTGTGGGAGACGACCCGGCCATAGAGCGACCAGGCGTCGATGAAGATTCCGGCGGCGTCGCGGTGTTGGGTAGAAGTCATGGCCGATTCCTTAACGGTTTTTTTCCGGCTTGCAGTTCCCTGAGCTTCATCAGGGCATAGACCGATTCCAGGCGCGGAATCGCGACGCCGACGCGCCGTCCGGCGCGCACCGCGTTGCCGAGGATGGCTTCCGTCTCCATCGGCCGGCCGGCTTCGAAGTCGACCAGCATGCTGGTCTTGTACGGCGGCATCTTGTAGGTGCTGGCGATGTTTTTGTCGATGATGTCCTCCGGCAGGGCGTGGCCGGTCGCGGCGGCGACCGCGCGGATTTCCTGCATGATTTCCCGGACGAAACCCTCCTGGGCCGACAGGATGTCCAGGGTGTCGAGCCCGCCGGAGAGTACCGACAGCGGGTTGAAGGCGGCGTTCCAGACGCATTTCTGCCAGCGTGCGGTGGTGATGTTTTCGGTGGCGATGCCGTCGATGCCGGCTTCTTCGAAAGCGGCGGCCAGGGCCTTGACGCGTTCCGAGGTGCCGCCGGGGTAGTTGCCCAGCATCAGCCGCCCGTAGGCCTGGTGCCAGATTTCGCCGGGCGCGGTGCGGGTGACGCCGATGAAGGCCAGGCCGCTGATGACTTCGTTGTCGGGATACGCGGCGGCGATTTCCGGTTCGATGTCGATGCCGTTGGAGATCAGGACGATGCTCGTGCCGGGGCCGACGGCCTCGCGCAGCAGCCCGACCCGGTCGGCGCCTACTACCACCTTGATGCACAGCAGCGCGCAATCGGGCTCGGCTTCGAGCTCGGCGGCGGAGCGGACGACCGCGGCCGGCCGGAAGGTGTAGTCCCCCAGCGTCTCGCTGCGGACGCGGATGCCTTTGGCCTTCACCGCTTCGTAGTCAGAGCGGGCGACTACCGATACGCTGTGGCCGGTCTTGGCGAGCAGGGAACCGTAGAAGCTGCCGATGGCGCCGGTGCCGATCACGAGTAGGTTCATGCGATGTCTTCCAGATAGCTCTTGATGAAAGGGATGGTGAGCCTGCGCTTGGCGGCCAGGGTGGCGTGGTCCAGCTCTTCCAGCAGCGCTTGCAGCGAGGCCAGGTCGCGGCGGCAGTGCGAGAGCAGGAAGCGGCCGACCTGGGGGCTCAGTTCGAATCCCAGCTCGCCGGCCCGCTGTTCCAGCGCAGCCAGCTTGTGTTCGTCCGCCAGCGGATGGAGCCGGAGAACGAGGCCCCAGGCCAGCCTAGTCTTGAGGTCGGGCAGGGCTACCGGCAGTTCCGCGGGTGGCATCGAAGCGGTGACCAGCAGGGTGTTCCCGGCGTCGCGCAGGGCGTTGAACAGGCCGAAAAGCTGCCGCTCCCAGTCGTCGCGCCCGGCGATCCTTTCGACGTCGTCCAGGCAGACCAGGTTCTGGTTTTCCATCCCGTCCAGCACGGCCGGGCCGTATTCGCCGACCAGTGCCAGCGGCAGGCAGGCGGCGCTGCGCCCGCTGTGGAACGCCTCGCGGCAAGCGGCGTTGACGAGATGGGTCTTGCCCAGGCCGGTCTCGCCCCAGAGATAGAGCAGCGCATCGCCCTCGCCCCGGGCGCAGCGCCGCGCGGCTTCCGCCGCCTCGGCATTCGGCCCCGCGCAGTACGCTTCGAAGGTCTGCAGCGGGTCGACGGCGAAATGCAGCGGGATCTGCTGGGCCATGGGGGCGGCCGCGAAAGTCCTTACGGCTTAATCGCCTGCGTTTTTCAGCGCCTTGGCGACCCGCGCCAGGCGGGCGCCGAAGGCGCGGCACAGGGCCCGCTCGTCTTCGCTCAGGGGCGAGGCGTCGCCGGTGTGGCGGCTGGGGCCGTAGGGCGTGCCGCCGCTGCGGGTCTTGTGCAGGGCGGCTTCGCTGCTGGGGATGCCGACCACGATCATGCCGTGATGCAGGAGCGGCGGCAGCATGGTCAGCAGCGTGGCTTCCTGGCCGCCGTGCATGGAAGCGGTCGAGGTGAAGACCCCGGCCGGCTTGCCCGACAGCGCGCCGGAAAACCACAGGGCGCTGGTGTTGTCCAGGAAATGCTTGAGCGGCGCGGCCATGTTGCCGAAATGGGTCGGGCTGCCCAGGGCCAGGCCGTCGCAGTTCTTCAGGTCGTCCAGGGTGGCATAGGGCGGGCCATCGGTTGGCACGGCGGGCGCCGTCGTTTCGGTGACGGCCGAGACCTCCGGCACGGTGCGCAGCTTGGCGATGGCGTCCGGCACTTCTTCGACGCCGCGGGCGATCATCCGCGCCATGTCGGCGGTGGAGCCGTGGCGGCTGTAATAGAGGATCAGGATTTCGGCGCTGCTGCGCTTCGAGTCGGTCATGTATGTCCTAAGGATGGGAAAAAGTGGTCAGTCGAGGATGGCCAGCACGTTCTCCGGCGGCCGGCCCAGCGCCGCCTTGCCGTTGGCCACGACGATCGGGCGTTCGATCAGCACCGGATGGCTGGCCATGGCTGCGATCAGCGCTTCATCATCAAGATCCAGATTCGCCAGCTCCAGCTCCTGGTACGGGGCCTCGCCCTTGCGCAGCAACTGGCGCGGCGCCATCCCCAAGAGGCCCAACAGTTCGCGCAGCTTCGCAGCGTCGGGCGGGGTCTTCAGGTATTCGACGATGGCGGGTTCGATGCCGCGGTCCTGCAGCAGTTTCAGGGTTTCCCGCGACTTGCTGCAGCGCGGGTTGTGGTAGATGGTCACGGACATGGCTGGGGTCCTCCGATAGGGTTTCTTCGAAAAATCAGGCGTCCGGCAGGCCTTGCGGGTCGAATTCGACGAGCTCCCGCAACACCGTGGTGGCATAGGCGCCGGCGGGCAAGGAGAACGCCAGTTCGCAAGCCGAATCGCCGACACCCGCGCGAGCGAGGTCCGGCACCGGCAGCCGCAGGGGCCGCCGGGCGAGTTCGAGTCCGCAGCGTTCCAGTCCTTCGCGGAACTCCTGGCATTGTGCCAGGGCCGCCTGCTCCATTTCGAGGGCCGCGCCGGAAATCGCAGGATCGCCCGTCCCCCACAGCGTCCCGCTGGGATGGATCGCCAGCGCCTCGATGCGCCGCTGGATGTCTTCATCCAGCTCATCGGCCTTGAAGAAGCTGTTGGAGCCGGTGAACATGAAGGCGTCGCCCTCCACCGCCCGGTTCCAGCCGCCGTTCTCGACCCGATGGGCGAGAATGCGGTTGAACAGGTAGGAGCGCGCCGCCGACAGATACAGCGAGCGCTTGTTGCGGTCGATGCGGCGGCGCGGATCGGCGAACAGCCTCAACGCCTCCTGCAGATTGCGGCCGCCGTGGCCGAAGCGCTGCGGGCCGAAATAATTCGGCACGCCGGCCGCGCGGATCGCGGCGCAGCGGGCTTCCAGGCCGCCGCACGCGCCTTCGAGTTCCCGCACGAGGATGCGGAAGCGGTTGCCTTCCAGGGCGCCGCGCTTGAGCTTGCGGTCGTGCCGGGTGTGGCGCAGGACGGCGATGCCGTCGTTCTCCAGCGCGCGCCAGTCGGGGTCGGGCTTGCCGGGCAGCCCCACGCTGAACCACTGGGTGGCGACGGCGTGGCGGTCCTTGAGGCCGGCATAGCCGACTTCCATCGGCTTGACCCCGGCCAGCCTGGCGATCCGTTGCGCCACGTGGTCGGTGTTCTCCCCGGTCTTGCGGATGAGCAGGAAGGCGTGCTCGCCCTGGCCGCTGGGCTCGAAGCCGAGGATCTCGTCGACCCGGAAATCCTCCGGCGACACCCGGAGGCGGCCGCGGCAAATCACTTCGCCGTACGCCCGCGGCAGCGCGCCGAATCCGGGGCGGTCGTGGTGCCCAGTCATCGGCGGGTGATGAGGGCGACGGCGTGGGCCGAAATGCCTTCGCCGCGGCCTTCGAAGCCCATGCCCTCGGTAGTGGTCGCCTTGACGTTGACGCAGCCGGCCGGTATTTCCAGGTCCTGGGCGAGGTTTTCCCGCATGGCCTGAATATGGGGGGCCAGCCGCGGCGCCTGGGCCACGATGGTCACGTCGACGTTGCCGATGGCGTAGCCCTGTTCGCTCACTTTCTGCCGGACCTCGCGCAGCAGCAGCCGGCTGTCGATGCCCTTGTAGCGGGCGTCGGTGTCCGGGAAATGGCGGCCGATGTCGCCCAGGGCGGCGGCCCCCAGCAGGGCGTCGCACAGCGCGTGCAGCGCCACGTCGCCGTCGGAATGGGCGGCGAAGCCCCGGTCGAACGGAATCTTCACGCCGCACAGCACGACATGGCCGCCCTCCTTGAAACGGTGGGCGTCGTAACCTTGGCCTATTCTGACGGTCATGGCGGTTC
The DNA here is from genome assembly GCA_040753975.1 of Pseudomonadota bacterium. Taxonomy (GTDB): domain Bacteria; phylum Pseudomonadota; class Gammaproteobacteria; order Methylococcales; family Methylococcaceae; genus Methylococcus. Next base: position 17,487 of record JBFMDC010000003.1, on the reverse strand, counting down.
GCGCCTCTTTGGCGTTATTGAGAATGCTCCGCCATGACCGCTTCCCTCACCCCATCCCTTCCAATGGGAGAGGGGGGCTAAGGTGCGCTCTGCGGGTTTAATTCTATGCATTGTCGCTCCAGGTGGAAGGCGGCCAGCGGAAGGTCTTCCGGCCGGGTGATCTTGATGTTGTCGGGGCGGCCTTCGACCACCTGCGGCGATTGTCCGGCCAGCTCCAGGGCGCTGGCCTCGTCGGTCACTGTCAAACCGCCTTGCGTCGCCGACGCCAGAGCATCCTTAAGCGCCCCGTAGCGGAACATCTGCGGGGTGAGGGCGCGCCAGATGCGGCCGCGGTCCGGCGAGCCCTGGATCGTGCCGTTTTCGACTTCCTTGAGGGTATCGGTGACCGGCAGCGCCAGGATGCCGCCCACGGGGTGGTGTTCCAGGACTTCCATCAGGCGCTCCACGTCCTGCCGGGTGATGCAGGGCCGGGCCGCATCGTGCACCAGCACCCAGTCGCCGTCCGCGGCGCGGCCGGCCAGGGCGGCCAGGGCGTTCAGCACGGAGTCGGCGCGCTCCCTGCCGCCTGCCGTCGTCAGCACCCGCGGTTCGCGCGAGCAGGGCAGGTCCGGCCAGAACTCGTCGTCCGCGCCCAGCGCGACCATGACCGCGGCGACGCGGCGGACCGAGAGCAGGCGTTCGACCGTGTGCTGGAGCACCGGCTTACCCGCCACTTCCAGGTACTGCTTGGGGATATCGGCCCCCATCCGTTTGCCCACGCCGGCGGCGGGGACCACGATCCAGAACCGCGCGTCAGTGCTCATGTTCCGGGGCATCGGTGGCGGCCGGAGCCGGGGTTTCGGGCTTTCGCTGTTTGCGGGGAGGCGGCGTCGGCAGCGGGCTGGGCGTGGGATGCGCCGCGTCGACGATCTGCACCAGGGTTTCGCCTTCCTTGATCATGCCCAGGTCCCGGCGCGCGTACTCTTCGATGGCGTCGGTGCCATGCTTCAAGTCCAGTATTTCGGCCTCCAGGGCGGCGTTGCGTTGCCGCCGCGCTTCGCCTTCCTCGGTGAGTTCCACGATGCGCTCCTCCAACCGGCGCATTTCCCGCAGGTTGCCGTCGCCGAACCACAGCCGGTACTGGAGCAGGGCGATCAGCACCAGCAGGAACGCTAACAGCTTGTTCACCCCGGCTCCGGGCAGTCGGCCGCGACTCAGGCAAGGTTTTTGATGACGCCGCGGCCGCCGTAACGCGCCTTGTCGCCCAGCTCTTCCTCGATCTTGAGCAGCCGGTTGTACTTGGCGGTGCGGTCGGAGCGGCTGAGCGAGCCGGTCTTGATCTGGCCGGCGCAGGTGGCCACCGCGATGTCGGCGATGGTGGAGTCCTCGGTTTCGCCGGAGCGGTGGGACACGACGGACGTGTAGCCGGCTTCCCCGGCGATGCGGATGGCTTCCAGGGTTTCGCTGAGCGAGCCGATCTGGTTGACCTTGATCAGGATCGAGTTGGCGATCTTGGCCCCGATGCCCTGCTTGAGGATGGCCGGATTGGTCACGAACAGGTCGTCGCCGACCAGTTGGATGCGCTGGCCCAGCTTGTCGGTGTGGACGCCCCAGCCGTGCCAGTCGTTCTCGGCCATGCCGTCCTCGATGCTGACGATGGGGTAACGATCGACCCAGGCGGCCAGATAGTCCGAGAACTCTTCCGAAGTGAACCGCTGGTTTTCCGAGGCCAGGGTGTAGATGCCCTCGGCGTAGAATTCCGAGCTGGCGACGTCGAGCCCCAGGCAGATGTCCTCGCCGGGCCGGTAGCCGGCCTTTTCGATCGCTTCCAGGATGACGCCGATGGCGGCCTCGTTGGAGGGGAGATTCGGCGCGAAGCCTCCCTCGTCGCCCACGCCGGTGGCGAGTCCCTGCTCCGACAGCACTTTTTTCAGGGCGTGGAACACCTCGGCGCCGTAGCGCAGCGCCTCGCGGAAGCTCGGCGCGCCCACCGGCAGGATCATGAATTCCTGCATGTCGATGCTGTTGTCGGCATGGGCGCCGCCGTTGATGATGTTCATCATCGGCACCGGCAGCAGGAATTCGCCGCCGTGGTTGAGGTGGGCGTACAGCGGTTTTTTCGCATCGGCCGCGGCGGCGTGGGCGGCCGCCAGCGACACCGCCAGAATGGCGTTGGCGCCGAGCACGCCCTTGTTCTCGCTGCCGTCGAGTTCGATCATGCGCCGGTCGATCGCCGCCTGGTCGGCGGCGTCCATCCCGGCCAAGGCGGCCTTGATCGGGCCGCGCACATTCTCCACGGCCTTGAGCACGCCTTTGCCGCCATAGCGCGACTTGTCGCCGTCGCGCAGCTCGATGGCCTCGCGGGCGCCGGTGGAGGCGCCGGAGGGCACCATGGCGCTGCCTTCGGCGCCAGAATCCAGAATCACTTCGGCCTGGACGGTCGGATTGCCGCGGGAGTCCAGAATTTCCCGGGCCAGGATGTCGACGATCTTGCTCATGGGTTCACCAATGGTTATGCGTTGGGTTTTGCGGGTCGGCGACACGAGGATGCGCGTCCCGGACGCCGATGTTATGCCGCCTGGGTTACAGCAGGGGGCTCGCCTTGACGGCGCGGTCGAGGCTCGCCAGCAGCTCCAGCAATGCTTGCATGCGGTCCAGCGGCCAGGAATTGGGGCCGTCGCTCAGGGCGCGGTCGGGGTCGGGATGGGTTTCCATGAACAGGCCGGAGATGCCCACCGCCACCGCCGCCCGCGCCAGCGCCGGCACGAATTCGCGCTGGCCGCCGGAAGCGGTGCCCTGGCCGCCCGGCAATTGCACCGAGTGGGTGGCGTCGTAAACCACCGGGCAGCCGGTCTCGCGCATGATGGCCAGCGAGCGCATGTCCGACACCAGGTTGTTGTAGCCGAAGGACACCCCGCGTTCGCACACCATGATGTGGCGGTTGCCGGTGGCCAGCGCCTTGGCGGAGACGTGCTTCATGTCCCAGGGCGCCAGGAACTGGCCCTTCTTGATGTTGACCGGCTTGCCGGCGTTGGCGACGTTCTGGATGAAATTGGTCTGGCGGCACAGGAAGGCCGGGGTCTGTAGCAGGTCCACCACCGAGGCGACTTCCTGCAGCGGCGTGTCCTCGTGGACGTCGGTCAGCACGGGTACCCCGATCTGGCGCTTGACCTCGGCCAGGATGCGCAGTCCCTCTTCCATGCCGGGACCGCGGTAGCTCACGTGGGAAGAGCGGTTGGCCTTGTCGAAGGAGGACTTGTAGATGAACGGGATGCCCAGGGCGCCGGTGATTTCCTTGAGCGCGCCGGCGGTGTCCAGCGCCAGTTGTTCGCTTTCGATGACGCAGGTGCCGGCGATCAGGAACAGCGGGTGTTCCAGGCCGACGGGAAAACCGCAGAGTTCGAACGGCCGGGCCGATCCTTCGATGTTGCTCATGATTCGGCTCCGCCGCTCTTCGGGTCGGCTCCGCCGCTCTTCGGGTGTGCCGGGTCCTCACTGTGCGTGCTGGCCGCGCGGACGAAGCCGCTGAACAGCGGGTGGCCGCCGCGCGGCGTGGAGGTGAATTCGGGATGGAACTGGCAGGCCAGGAACCAGGGATGGCCGGGAATCTCCACCATCTCCACCAGCCGCCCGTCCAGCGATTTGCCGGAGACCTTGAGGCCCGCCGCTTCCAGGGTCTTGAGGTAATGGTTGTTGAATTCGTAGCGGTGGCGGTGCCGCTCGGTGATCACGTCCTTGCCGTAGGTGTGGTGGGCCAGGGTATCCGTAATCAGCCGGCATTTCTGTCCGCCCAGCCGCATGGTGCCGCCCAGGTCCGAATTGCCGCTGCGGTATTCGATGCCGCCGGTCTCGGTCTTCCACTCGGTGATGAGGGCGATGACCGGATGTGGCGAGGAGGGCAGGAACTCGGTGCTGTGCGCGCCTTCCAGCCTGGCGACGTTGCGGGCGAATTCGATCACGGCCACCTGCATCCCTAAGCAGATGCCGAGGTAGGGGATACGGTTCTCACGGGCGTATTTCACCGTGGCGATCTTGCCTTCGATGCCGCGCTCGCCGAAGCCGCCGGGCACCAGGATCGCGTCTACGCCTTTCAGCGCGGCGGTGCCGTGGTCCTCGATTTCCTCGGATTCGATGAAGCGGAGGTCGACGCGGGTGCGGGTGTGGATGCCGGCGTGGACCAGGGCTTCGCTCAAGGACTTGTAGGCGTCGGAATGGTTGACGTACTTGCCCACCATGGCGATGGTGACCGAACGCTCCGGGTGTTTGAGCGCGTCGACCACGTGATTCCATTCGCTCAGGTCGGCGGGGCCCGCGTCGAGCCGCAGCTTGCGGACGACGATCTCATCGAGCTGCTGCTCGTGCAGGAGGCTGGGAATCCGGTAGATGGTGTCGGCGTCCACCGAGGCGATGACCGCGTCTTCCTGCACGTTGGTGAACAGCGCGATCTTGCGGCATTCGCTCTTCGGGATCGGGCGGTCGGAACGGCAGATCAGGATGTCCGGCTGGATGCCGATGGTGCGCAGTTCCTTGACCGAATGCTGGGTCGGCTTGGTCTTTAGTTCGCCGGCGCTGGAGATGTAGGGCACCAGGGTCAGGTGGATGAACAGCGAGCGCTCCTCGCCCAGGTCGACCCGCATCTGGCGGATCGCCTCCAGGAAGGGCAGCGATTCGATGTCGCCGACCGTGCCGCCGATCTCGATCAGGGCCACGTCGTAACCTTCGGCGCTTAAGCGGATGCCGCGCTTGATCTCGTCGGTGATGTGCGGGATGACCTGCACGGTCGCGCCCAGATATTCGCCGCGGCGCTCCTTGCGGATCACGTTCTCGTAGATCTGGCCGGTGGTGAAGCTGTTCGCCTTGCCCATGGTGGTGCGGACGAAACGCTCGTAATGGCCCAGGTCGAGGTCGGTCTCGGCGCCGTCCTCGGTCACGAACACCTCGCCGTGCTGGAACGGGCTCATGGTGCCCGGATCGACGTTGATGTAGGGATCGAGCTTCGTCAGCGTCACTTTCAGCCCGCGTGCCTCGAGGATCGCGGCGAGGGAGGATGCGGCAATGCCTTTACCCAGCGACGAAACGACTCCGCCGGTGATGAAGATGTATTTCGTCATGAAAGCTCGAATCTGTGCGATTGAGGAGATGTCCGGGAGGGCTCGGGGGACGCCCATCGGTATGGGCTGGGCGGCACGGACAATGCGGGTATTTTAACCAAAGGCGCGGGGAGCGTCACGGCCGGGGGTGACGAGGTTATCGCAATCTTAAGTAATGAGAGAACCGGATAGGAAACGCTTCGCGTGGCCTCAGGAGCCGAAATCGAAGGCTTTGCTCAAATCCCCGGCATTCGGGCGCGCGCCCGGCAGCGGTTCGAGGCCGAAGCGGCGGGTGAGGAATTTGATGATCGAGGTCGTGTCGTACATCGTGTGGTCGACGTGTCCGCGCTTGGCGAACGGGGACACGACGATCGCCGGGATGCGGACACCGGGACCCCAGCGGTCGCCCTTGGGCGGGGCGACGTGGTCCCAGAATCCGCCGTTTTCGTCGTAGGTCACGATCACCGCGGTTGAAGACCAGAGCGGGCTTGCCTGTATCTTCCGGACCAGTTCGGCGATGTGGGCGTCCCCGGAGAGGACGTCGGCATAGCCTGCGTGTTCGTTCAGCTTGCCCTGCGGCTTATAGAAGCTGACCTGGGGCAGGGCGCCGGTTTCGATCGCGGCCAGGAAATCCGCGCCGTCCTTCAGGTGCTCGGTCCGCTCCGGCCTGCCCGGCGCGTAGCGGGCGAAATAGTTGAACGGCTGGTGGTGGGCCTGGAAGTTGGGCGAGCCTTCTCCCTTGCCGTAAATCACCTTGCGCGGCTGCGTCCCCTGCATGCCTTCTTCGACGGCGGCGTTCCAGGCACCGGCGTACCAGGCCCAGGACACGCCCTTGGCGCTCAGCGTATCGCCTACGGTCTTGAAGCTCTGAGGCGGCAGCGGGTGTTTGGATGGATCGGCCAGCCGCCGGTCGCCGCCGGAGGCGGGCGGGATGCCGCTGGGCTGATAGGGCGGCTGTTCGTTGAGCACCGCGTAGCCGTCCGGCGTGATGCGCGAGACAGTGTACTTGGCCGGTCCCAGCAGCGCGCTGGGCGGGGAGTCGGGCGCGCGGAGCAGGCGGCCGGAAGCATCGAGCCTGGCGACCCGCTCCGCCGGGGCATCCGGAAACACCGGGGTGCAGGCGCAGACCAGCCAGAAATGGTTGAGGAACGAGCCGCCGAAGGCGCCCATGAAAAAATTGTCGGCCAGCGTGAATTCCCTGGCGATCTCCCACATCGGCAGTTTCGATCCGTCGTAATACCCCATGGTCAGTCCCCCGGCATCGGAGACGGCAGCGAAGCGGTTCATCCTGCCGCCGTTGATCTGCTCCTGGTTCTGGTAAAAGGCATGGACCAGGTCCCGCGTCGTTTGCGACAGCGCCATGCCGATGGGGGGCGCATCGAGCCGGAATGGGCCGTTCGGCAGCCGGGGTGGAAACGCCGGATCGGGTTTGGCGCTGCCGCTCAGCCATACCGGCGGCAGATGGGGCAGGACCGAGCCGTCATGGTCGATCTGCCGCTTGGCTTCCTCGCTGGCGTTGGCGATGCCGTTGGCGCCGGGGAAGAGGCCATAAAGGTTGTCGAAGCTGCGGTTTTCGGCGTAGATCACGACGATGTGCTCGATCCGGCCCAGCGGATCGTCCGCGGCGGATTCGGGTTTGGCCTGTTGCGTGCCGGAACTGCAGCCGCAGCAGCTCAGCAGGGAGGCAATGAGGCAGGCGAGGGGCCAAGGCTTGAATTGGGAGAGGGACATGTGGGTTATCCTTAATTGCATTGCGTGTTTTTTCGAGGAAGGCCGGAGGATCGGGTTTCGCCCATAAGGGCAGGGACGCCCTGCCATTTTCAATCGCGTAAGCGTGAAAATGTAAGCCAAGCCCCAACCGCGTTTGGGCTTGGCGAGGAGAAGATTCGGCATTCCCCAGAGTTGAGCCCATTCACCGCCACAATTCAAACTGACCAGACTGAACACGTGCAATGGATTCGTCGGCTCGAAGTTTAGAGGGCGGTTTGAGGCGATCGAAAGTCGATTTTCTGGTCGGTGCATCGTTGTTGCTGGCGCCTTGCCTGTCGGCGGAAGCTGCCGGGATCGACAGCATGGCCGGCGCCTGGACCTCGCTCAGCTTGATGGGCAGCCTGGGCGGCGTTTCCGCGGACTGGCGCAAGTTCAAATGGTATGTGCGGAACCAGGTTCGTCTGCGCGACGACAATCCGCCGAATGCCTGGCGCATGTACGAGGACTTGCTTTGGGTGGGGCTGGGTTATCAGATCGAGCCGCATTTCCTCCTCGGCATCGGTTACGCCCATACCTGGCTCCATCCCCTGGGCCAGCCGGCTTATCAGGAGAATCGCCCCTACTTGGAGGCGGTCTTTACCCGCGAGGCGGGCGGGGGAAAGCTGGTCAGCAGAACCCGGCTCGAAGAGCGGGTGCAGCAGCAGGGCGGTCAAGTCGGAGTCCGCTTCCGGGAAGCATTGACCTGGAGCCACCCCTTGGGCTTCGTGGCGGAAGGGATGGATGTTTACATCGGGGACGAGCTGATGGTATGTCCGAACTACAGCGTATTCGGGCCGGCCGGATTCTGCCAGAACCGGATCCTGTCCGGCTTGACCTATCGCCTGACCCGGAGTCTCGGCGTGGATTTCGGCTATCTGGGTCAGTACATGGCGGGTACGCCGGGCACCGCCGATGTCTGGACGCACAACATCCAATTCGATCTTCACTATGCCTTTCCGGACCGCTGAACCGGAACGGTTCGTCCGGTTTAACCGGGACCGGCGGCGCCTGCTTCCCAGAGCCTTGCTGCTGGGACTCCTGGCCGGAGGCGTAGCGGTCGTCTTCCACCTCGGCCTGGATGCCGCCGAAGCATGGCGCGCCCGGCTGCAGGACTTCGCGCATGGCTACGCCTCGCCGGGACTCGCCGTCGCCGCGGCAGCCTCGGCCTTGTGCGTAGTCCTGGCGGGCTGGCTGGTCGAGCGGTTCGCGCCGGAGGCATCCGGCAGCGGCATTCCACAGGTGAAGGCCGTGCTGTTGGGGCCGCGCGGCTTCCGCTGGGCCAGGGTGCTGGCCGTCAAGTTCCTGAGCGGCCTGATCGGCATCGGCGGCGGACTCGCGCTGGGGCGGGAAGGGCCGACCGTGCAGATGGGCGGGGCGGTCGCGGAAGGATTGGCGGCGGGGCTCGGCGCCAGTCCCGACGAGCGCCGCGCCCTGATCGCGGCGGGGGCGGGGGCCGGCCTGGCGGCGGCCTTCAATGCGCCGCTTTCGGGACTGATATTCGTGGTCGAGGAGCTGCGCGGGCAATGTTCCTCCCTGGAGTTTTTTGCCGCGGCGATCGCCTGCCTCGCGGCGGACACGGTCTGCCGTCTGGCCTTGGGCGAGTTGCCGGCGTTCCGGGTTGAGATTTCCGTCATTCCCCCGCTCTCCCTGCTGCCGGCCTTCGTCGTGCTGGGCATGTCGTGCGGCTTGCTCGGCGTCGCCTTCAATCGCGCCTTGCTGGCGGTACAGCGGCTGCGCCCGAACCGGCCCGGGCTGCGCAAAGCCTTCTGGCTGGGCTGGGGCGGTTCGATCGGGCTGGTCGGCTGGCTGGCGCCGGAGCTGTTGGGCGGCGGCCAGGGCTTGGTCGGCAGCATCCTTGACGGCGAAGCCAGCCCGGCGCTGAACCTGGTTGCGCTCTACTTCGCCGCCCGGTTCGTTCTGACCATCGGCAGTTACGGCACCGGCGCGGCCGGCGGCATCTTCTCGCCGATACTGCTGCTGGGCGCCCTGCTCGGGCTCGGTTCCGGCATGCTGATCCAGCAGATGGCGCCGTTGCTGCCCGTGGAGCCCAGGGTTTTCGCAGTGGCCGGGATGGCGGCGTTTTTTACCGGCGTGGTGAGGGCGCCGCTCACCGGCGTGGTGCTGATGATCGAAATGACCGGCAACTATGCGCTCATCCTGCCGCTGCTGGCGGCCTGCTTCGCGGCGCTGGTGGTCGCCGACCGCCTGCACGACCTGCCGATCTACGAGGCGTTGCTGGAGCGGGAACTGCGCAGGGTCAAGGCGCGGCGTTCACGTTGAAAGGATCGGCGTAGATGTCCTTCATCGCGGCGCCCGCCAGGAAGGCGCGCTTTTTCGCGGCGCTCACCATCTCCGGATGGCCGCAGAGGAACAGCCGCTTGTCCCTGAAATCCGCTATTTCCCGGAAAGCGACCTCGTGGGCCCGCCCTCCCGCCAGGCCCGGGGCCGGTTCTTCACCGGAGACGCAGGGCACGTAGTCGAAATTCGAATATTCCCTCACCAGATCCCGCAGCTCGCCGCTCAGATAAAGGCCCTCGCGGTTCCGGCTGCCGTGGAACAGGCGGATCGGCCCGCTGTGTCCTCGATTCAGGGCATCGCGCAGGATGCCGTACAGCGGGGCCAACCCGGAGCCGGTGCCGATCAGCACGATTTCCTGCTCCGGCCGGCCGGGCACGTAGAAACAGTCGCCGCTGGGGCCCCGGATTTCCACGGTCTGGCCGGTGCGCAGTTCTTCGTGTATCCATGTGCTGACTTTGCCTTCCGGCAACCGCCGGACGTGCAGATGCAGATGTTCATCCTGCTGCGGCACGCTGGCCAGGGAATAGCTGCGTCCCAGCGTGGGGTCGCGGAACAGATTGATGAACTGTCCAGGGCGGTATTCCAAGGATTCGTGGCATTCCAGCGCCACCTGCATGATTTCGCCGTTGAACGGCGCCAGCGCTGCGACGGTAGCCGGGACCGAACTCAGGACTTCGTGCGGAAGCGCCGCTTCGATGTCTTCCACAGGGTGGCAGACGCAGGCGAGGAAATAGTTCTGGAGCTTCAACGAATCTTTCAGTCCCTGCTGCGAGACCTCCGGCGGGGCGCCGCGGACGGCGCGCATCAGGCAGGTCTGGCAGACCCCGCTCCTGCATGAAAAGGGGACAGGCGCGCCGTGCTCGACGAGACAATCCAGGACGGACTGGTCCTTGCCGAGGGGGTAGGTGTCTCCACCGTATTTGAGGTTCGTCATGCCGGCGCTCCCGTCGATTGCTCGGTTAGCGGCCGAGCACGTCGTTGCGCGTGCTCTCGGCGATCGCCGCCGCCTGTGCGATCAGCTCGTCGGGCACGTTCAGCTCCTTCATGGTGGCGCCCAGGTGTTCCATGACGGCGTCGAAATGGGAGTCGTTCAGGCCCTGCTGAACCAGGTGCGCATGTCCGCGCCGCATGTCCATGCCGGTGTAGTTGTGCGGCCCGCCGAACGCCATGGTCAGGAAAGCCTTCTGCTTGGCGGCCTGCTTCTCCATGTCGACACCTTCGAAAAAGCGGTTGATGCGGGGGTCTGCCAGGACCTTGCGGTAGAAGATGTCTACGGCGGCATTCACCGCCGCTTCTCCTCCCAGTTTTGCATAGAGCGAGGCATGGGATTCGGTCCACCAGTCGGCGAGTTTTTTCTCTGTCATGATCTTCTCCTAGTCGATTTATGGCGTATGCGATGCACCGCGGTTGAGTACTGTTATAAGATGCATTGCGGATACAAATTTAGAGTCGATACAAGCTCGTGTCAAGTCCTGCGCTGAGGGCGTGTTATGCTATCGTCAGCCCTTAAAACAGGCATCAGCCATGCAACTGACGCAGTTTACGGATTTCTCGCTGCGGGTCCTGATCTATCTGGTGCGCCTGCCCGAACCGGGGATGGCGACGATCCCAGAAATCGCCGAGTACTACCGGATTTCGCGGAATCACCTCGTGAAGGTGGTGAACACCCTGGCCAACGCCGGCCTGCTCGTGACTATGCGCGGCAAGGGCGGCGGGCTGAGGCTGGCGCGTCCGGCCGACACCATCACCGTCGCCGAGGTGGTACGCTTGACCGAGCCGAGCATGAATCTGGTCGAATGTTTCGACCCGAAGGCCAGCCACTGCCGGATCGACCGGGGCTGTTTCCTCAAGGCCATCCTGTATGAGGCGCGGAAAGATTTTCTGGCCACCCTGGAGCGTTACACGCTGGCCGATGCCGCTCGCATCATGGGCTGGGGGGCGGAAATCAAGGCACCGCCGACCGGGCGAACCGGTTAACGAGGCGGTGAAGGGGGGGTATTAATCGTCACGTCCCGGACGAACCCCTGGAAGGTAACCGTTCATACCCCCCCACTTTTTTGCTGGGAACGCGGCCATCCTGGCCGCTTTTTCAGCGGGCGGGACGCCCGCGCTCCCAGGGGACTGAACGGTTACCCTGGAAGTGCCGGCCGCACTAGTTTGATGCGGAATCGGGCGTGATTTGCAGGCGTGGTGAACATGGAGGTAGGGTATGTCCCGCCGCTTTTTTCCGGCGTCGAAGGTACTATAGGGCTTCGTCGAATTGCTCCCACAGGTCTTTACTTTCAAAGGCAAGCGTTACAGGAGGACTCATGGCAACCCGAAAAATCCCGCCGCAAGCCACGCGGCAGCCGTCGGCGACCGATCAGGCAACGGCTCCGTCGACGGCACCTGAGGCGACCCTGGCCGCGGCAGCAGCGCTGGAATCGTCGGAGCGCAAACCCCGCTTCCACTTTTTCGTCATCGACGCCGGCTGGGAATCGGTTCCCGCCACCGTGCTGCGCGAAAATTTCAGGATGATCCGGGAGTTTCTCCGGGAGTTTCAAGACGACGACTCGCTGTACGTGCTTCCGCGCGAACAGTCCATCGCCCTTCTCCAGCAGAATCCCGACCTGATCGGCAAGGACCCCGTTATCCTGGTGCATGACCTGCATGCGAAGGGGGGCCAGGGCGAATCCGGCTACCACGGATTCCGGCTTTGCATGGGCCTCTTGAACAAACCCGAGATGGCGATGTACGGGCTGCAGCGATTCCTGCGGTTCATCTCGGAGCACCGCAAGAGCCAGGACATCGAGGCGGACATCCGGAAAAGGCTGCAAAAGAAGGGCCTCGAAGGCGCCATCTCTGTGATCCGCGAGGGCGCGCAGGAAGCGGTGGGTTGACCGTTCATGCCGCAAGCGGCACTCCGGGGCCTGACGAATCGTCAAGAAAGGCGGGGTGTGCGGGCCCCCCCGGCCCCCCGCCTCTCAGGACCCTCACCCCAAACCTGCCCGGAAGCCTGCGGCCCTTGGCCGCGCAATTTTCCCTTCTCTCCCCCCGGAGAAGGCGGTCCGAAGGGCCGGGTGGCCTCTCCCGGCGGGCGAGGGATTCGAAGTTCCCTTTCCCCTTTGGGACAAGGGGCAGGGATGAGGGAGGGAGAGTTGAGGTGGCGCTGCGCGATGCTTTCACGTTAACTTCCAACCGTTGATTCCGTTCTCATTGGAGGGACAAATACCATGATCGAACTAAACAATGCCGTGAGCCTGCTGGTTACCTTCGCGCTCATCGCCGCGGTGGGATTCGAGATCAATCGCCGGCAGAAACAGCTGCGTCAGATCTACGACGTGCTGGACAGCGAGAGCAAGCATATCACCGCCCAACTGGAGAAGATGGTCCAAGAGGGCACGCTGCAACCCTATGTGGAGCGGGCTTAACGTAAAAGTCGCAGCAACCCTTGTGCAAGCCGCGCATGGTTTACAAAATTCCCCCTTTCCATGCCATGGGCCGGGGGAACGGATGTCAAGGGTTTGCTCATTGAGAACGCCCAGCGGATGAAAGCTGTGCGGCCGGGTTCGGTGGGATGCCGAGCCGAACCCAGGTGATACGCCTGACCGAGCCGAGCATGAATCTGGTCGAATGTTTCGACCCGAAGGCCAGCCACTGCCGGATCGACCGGGACTGTTTCCTCAAGGCCATCCTGGACGAAGCACGGAAAGATTTCCGGGCCGCGCTTGAACGCCACACACTGGCCGACGCGGCTCGCATGGACTTTGGAACCGAAGGCAAGACCTGGGCGTTTGGGTGATCCACCCGAGTATGCGACAAACATGGCTTGCAAGTCTGCAAATTGTGGGTATAATTGCAAATTCTCAATCGCGGGGTGGAGCAGTCCGGTAGCTCGTCGGGCTCATAACCCGAAGGTCGTAGGTTCAAATCCTGCCCCCGCTACCAGACCTAGAGTAAGGCCGGACACCTATTGCAGGTATCCGGCTCTTATCTGGGCCTCCAGATAGTCTCCCTTTTCCGCCGGCCGTACCAGGATTTCGTTCCCTACCAAGCCTCGGAGACATTCGCGTGCTTGGTCCGTGTCTTCGGCCAGCGTCGTTTCCAGCTTCTCGATCATTTCCGTGTAGATGTCCGCAGTGCGCGGGAGAAATTCCGGCTTCCGGTTTGGCTGTAGGGTTTCCAGGCCCAGCGGGTGGCGTCCAGGCTCATCGGGATTAAGCGGCGTGGTCCAGTTCGGGTTTTGACTCGTCGAGCAGCGCGGACGGCTCCACCTCCAGCGCCGCCGCCAGCCGCCGCAAGGTACGGACCGGCACATCGGCCTTGCCTGCCTCGATGCGGGAAATGTGGCTTTGATCGAGCCCGGCCAGGGCGCCAAGCTGCTTTTGGCCGAGTTTCCGCCGTCGGCGGAGTTTCATGTCTGTGCGTCCATGTATGACCAGAGCTCATTACGGATTCCCATGAGGAATAGTCAAGACGAAATCATGTCTTGCGGTCATACTTTTTGGATGGATACGAAATTGGTTGGGCAGCGAGTCAAGCGAGCGCGGGAAGCCAAAGGCTTAACGCAATACCAGCTCGCCGAACGGGTGGGGGTCGGTCAAAGCGTAATTTCCCGGCTTGAGCGCGGGGAGAAAAACGTGATGGTGGAAACCCTGCGGGACATCGCTATCGTGCTCGGCCGCAGCCTGGACGAGTTGACCGCCTCCGGCATTGCCGCGCCGGCCTCGGAATACGCCGTTGTGGCCGATCCGCGCGCCGCGATCCTGTCGAACTACGAAGCCCCGCCCGGCCTGCGCGACCTTGCGATGGATAACGCCCTGATCGAAGCCTTGCAGATCGCCCCCGAGGAATGGGCCCGCCTTGCGGCCGTGCCGCTGCCCAGGGACGTGAGCAAGCAAGGGTACATGCAACTGCTGGTTACTTTGCGGGCAATCGTGAGCGTGTAAACCTTCGCATCGGCGAGGATAGAAGAGTGTCGTCGTTGATCGTCGGCAATCCCCCAATGAAAAACATGGACATTGCCCTTGTCCAGTCAAAGGGCGAATTTTTTGACGACATTCGTGAGAGCGTTTGGGTGGCATTGACGATAATAGTTCCACGCCTTAATGACGGACCAACCGATTTTCTCTGGATGGGCAAGACATGGCATGAGATCAAGTCCGCGGGCGGCTGTTCGGAAATCTGGTTCGACTTTTCTAGATGCGACTTTCTTCAGCCTAACGCCGTTGTGTTTCTGGGGGGATTGGCGCGCATGATCCCCCGCTGGGGAGGTGAAGCGCAGTTTCTGGAAACGACAATTAGGGAAGAAGTACGCATCAACCTACTACAAAATGGCTTTGCTCACGCCATGGGAGCCGAAGTGCCTCCGTGGCAAGGCAATTCGATACCCTATCGGGAATATCCTTGTCAGGATGAGGACGTGATAGTTCAAGACCTACGCCAAAACTGGCTCGGGCGTGGCTGGATCAGTCTGAGTGAGGCATTGGCCAGCGAAATCTTAGGCCAGATGTGGGAAATTTTTGGCAACGCCTTTGAACACAGTGAGACCCCAATCGGGGTTCATAGCTGTGGACAATATTTCAGGCGACGCCACGTTCTAACCCTTTCTGTAGGTGATTTCGGCGTCGGAATTCCTACCAAAGTGCGCCGCTTCCTGCACCTGCCCCAGTTGTCGGGCGCTGATGCCATGCGCTGGGCCTTTCAGCGCGGGACTTCGACGAGCGAGCGCCCTACGCGTGGGCCACGAGGCGTCGGCCTTGACCTGCTAAAAGAGTTGGTGTGCAAAACGAACGGAGCCATGGTAGTGTACAGCCATGACGGTCATGCACGCATTGACCGTCATGGCGAAAAGTACGAGAATTTCGCCCCGTTTTTTGAAGGCACCCTGGTGCACATCCGTCTTTCCTGTGACAACAGGCACTACATGTTGTCTACCGAGGCTGCCGCAACAAATGCGGCCCCATTTTTCTAAAGGGGACATGCCATGCACATCAAAATCAAAGAGTTAGTCGGCGTAAATGCTATGACGTTGGAGGATGGTGAGGCCGTCTTCACTCGCATTCACGCCCCGCTGGTTCGCGGCGAGCGAGTTGCGCTTGATTTCGACGGTGTACAGGTCTTCGCTTCGCCTTTCTTCAATGCCGGAATTGGACGGCTGCTGGGTGACATTCCCGCCGATGCGTTGAATCAGCAGCTCCAGTTTGAACATCTTTCCGATTTTGGTGGCCGTGTCATGCGCCGCGTGATCGAAAACGCCAAGGAATACTACGCGGTCCCTCTAGATCGGCGTCGGGCGGTGGATCGCGCCGTTATGGGTACTATGGCGGCCGCTGACTGATGCCGTTGAAGGTTCGTGCAAAAGTCGTCGATTTACGCACGGACACCCCTACCAGCGATGACCGTTTTTTGGTCGACACCAATGCTTGGTTGTGGCTGCATTATCCCCCTGCCTCCCTAAGAACTGATGGGAGCCCCCTTCCCCAGGCCAGCGACTACCCAGAATTTATCAAGCGCGCGTTAAATGCGGGCGCATTCCTGCACTGCGCAGCGCTAGAGTTCGCCGAGCTGGCCCACAACATCGAAAAATTCGAACGGGATATTTATGCTTCCCAGGCAAGTTGTGAAATCGGGACAAAGAAGTACCGCCACGACTACCCTAACCAGAGGCTTAAGGTTACCCGCTTGATTCAGGAGACGTGGGCTGACGTGCTCAGTATGAGCACGCTGCTTGATGCTGTTCTGGATTCAGCAGCTACCGCTTCTGCCGCGGCGCTGTTTTCTTCCATAGCGGTGGACGGCTACGATCTGTTCATGGTGGAGGCAGCGCGTACCTCTGGCGTGATTCAGATCGTCACGGATGATGCAGACTACGTCACAGTTCCTGACATTGTAGTTTTCACCGCCAACGATAAAGCCATACGAGCTGCTAGCGGAGCTGGCAAGCTTGTGACACGCTGATAGGCAGTGGTAACCGCGAACGCTTGCGGCTTGGCAGGTTCATCGCAATAAGCAGGACCGGTGAAATCAGACTTGCGAGTGCTCGGCAACTGCCGTATTTGAGCGCCACTACAAAGTGGCTCCCCGCCTCCCCAAATCCCTTTTTTCTTCGCTCACAGCCATATAAAGCGATTCGCCTTCTACTCCGCCGCGTCGATCAACCCTTTGCCATAGTAGTCCGCACAGTCGAGGAAGAACGGCGTATACTCGCCGCCGTCCCAGTGCCGCGTGAGCATGGCCATGCAGCAGCACACATGGACGGAGCCGCCGGAGAACCAGTATTCGCCCGTCCCGCCCGCGCGGAACCGGCCGCCGAAGAGATGGAAGCGCCGATCAGAGCGGCACGCGCTGAACCGTGAGCGCGTCGCACAGCATATGCGAAAGCCTGGTGGCGACGAAGGCGGTAATCGCGAAGTGCCAGTTTCAGCCATCAGGCCGAAGGCGGGTTTAAGACAGAGATCCGCCGATCATTTCAGAGGAATGATCGTACTCTGAATGCAAAATCCTGCCCCCGCTACCAAAATTCAAAGGCTTGCATGCTCCGGCAAGCCTTTTTCATTTTCGGCACAGCCATTTCGTGTCATCTGGCCAGATCCGGCCAGCCAGTCTTGGTCCACAGCGGGTTGAGGAGGCTTTGGCGGCTTCCATGCCGGTCCCAGATGGCGCCGCCAAACCAGCGGACCATCCGCCACATAAGCCCCCGGGTGCATGGCCCCGTGCCGGACAAAGGGTCGGACTCCATGGCTTCTCTGAATACACGATCCGCTTCCTCGCGCGTCACCGCGCGGACCCCGCCCTTTTCCAGAGGAAGCCTGTGAGTCTGGTAGGCATAGTCATGGATGACGGCGGGACGTATCGCGCGTCCCCCCGCCAGAAGATAGGCAAGAGGAAGGCGCGGCACCGAAGCGAAATCGGTGACAAACTCTTCCGGAATGTATACCGAATCCCCCAAAAAGGCCGATTCATAGCGGAGGGAGGCAAGCGTGATCCAATCGGCACTGCCTGCTCCCCATCCGTAGAGGCGTACCTCCAAATCGTTCAGAAACTGGCTCATAGCGATCCCCTCTCATCAAGGAATGGGGGCTGACCTGCCCCGCGTCGGTGTCTCTGTCAAGTCCTGATTGTAATACGTTGTTTACCCGGATGAACGATAAAGGGCACCTTAAAAAAAATTCGAGGCGCCCTTAAGGGGACCTCGAAAAATCGCCTTCCTGGCGATTTGTCATGCGGCATATCCCTATGCCGCACCCTTTCGGGCGCCCTTCCGGCGTGCAAATCGGCTTTCCTGCCGATTTGTCTCCTCGCCCACCCCAAATGCGATTTGGGGTGGGCTAACATTTTCAAGCGCTTAGGCGCTTGAAAATGGCGGGACATCCCTGTCCCGCAAGGGAAC
>JBFMDC010000002.1:0-4624 GCA_040753975.1 Pseudomonadota bacterium | reverse complement strand
CGGCGACCAGCAGGCTGGTCAGGAACGGATGACCGACAAACGTATTGAGATCGAACTTAAACGGCATAGAACCTCCTCCAAATTATCGCTATTGTTGTGGACCCGGAAGGCCGCGATTGATACTTATAGTATCTTCCCGGCCAAAAAACACCGGGAAGACTGTGGGATTATAACCGTCGCTCGCGCGGCATCGCGCATTGCGGAAATATTCCCAAAGCGCGGCTTCCCGGGGAAACCGGGAGCTACCGGTCCGCCGGATCATAGCGTTTGTGGGCCGCATCGGTCCATTGCAGTCAATGGGCTGCGAGTCAGGGGAGGATGAGGCGCAGAAAACGGGAAGTCGAGGAGCGCCCGCGCAACGAGCGATGCCCCCGAGAGCATGCACGCGAGGCGTTCGCCGAACAACCAAGAAGTTCTGCTTTCGGAGAGGGGAATCCGTCGATCGTAAAGAACTGGAACATCTGGGCGGGAGAAAGCCCTGCCGTAAAGAGTGCCGGACGCTCCCTTGCCCGGCACCTCAGCGATCCAGCCTCAGGGAGCCTTTTCTTTTTCCTTGACGTCCGACAGGGCCTTTTTAGCTTCGTCGGCGGCATCGCCCGCGACTTTCTTTTTCGCATCCTTCTCGGCTTTCTTCAGCTCCCGGAAAGCCTTGCGGTCGGCTTCGGCTTTCGGGGCCTCGCCGCTGATCTGTTTCATGGGTTCGGCGTAAGGATGCGCCTTGTTTTCCTTGATCAGATGTTTCTCGGCCTCGTCGAGTTCCTTGGCCGCTTTCGAAGTGGCGCCTTGCGCGCTGTCCTGCGTCGCCTTCTGCAAATCTTCGATCGCTTCCTTTCCCTGCTCATCCGCATAAGCCATCGAAGGCGCCGCACACGAGACGAACACCGCGACGACCGCACCCATGAAGCTCATATTGTTTTTCATATCAAAAATCTCCGTAAGAGGATCGACCCCGGCCAGACCAGGTCAGAAGGTGATGACCACGTCCGTCGAAAACAGGATCTGGTCGCCCCTGTCCCCGGCATAGCCCACCGATGCGCCGCCGTTGTTGAATGGCCTTGAACCGTCCGCCCAATCGTAACGCAGGTTGGGACGCACCATCAGCCACTTCGACGGCTTCCAGTTCAGGCCCAGGGTGAACGCGTAGAAGCTCGATGCCGGCAGGAACGAACCCAGCCCGACACCGCCGACCTGGCGGCCGATCGAAAAGACGCGGCCGAAGTTGGCGCCGGTCGGGTCGGAGGAGACGACGGCATCGTCGTCGCGGAACCATTCGCCGCGAAGGCCGACCGACAGATCGTCCATCAGGTCGTAGAAGATGTAGTTGTTGATGCCATACCAGGTGGCATCCTGCGGCTTGCCGTTGGCCCCCACGGAGGCCCCGTCGGCAAATCCATGGTCATGCTGGAAGACGTAGTGCAGGTCTTGCGTGAAGTTGTGCTGGATCACCAGGCTGTATATGCTCCACTGGTTGGAGTTGGTCTCGGAGGTGGGACCGGTGGTGCCGCTGATGTTGACCTTGGTGTCCTGGTCGTCGCTGGCCCAGCCGACGCCGCCGATGCCGGACCAGGCACCCAGCCCCTGGTTGAAGCCGCCGTCCCAGCCGCCGACCACGCTGCCGGTGACGACACCGCCGGTCAGGGTCCAGTTGGAGTCGATCGGATAGCTGCCCAAGAGGCCGGTGTGGGTAAAGGGTTCGCCATACTGCATGGTGTAGGCGTGCGAATAGAAGAAGTTGTCCGGCGCGGTGACGACTTCATAGCCGATGATGGTGTAGAAGTGGCCGAGCTTGAGGGTGAGGCCGTTGCCGATGGGCGCATAGATCGAGGCGTAGGCCTGGGGCAACGCGGTCCGGTAGAACTTGATGTTGCTGGCGTTCAGGTGCAGGTCCCAGTTGCCCTGCGGGGCCCCGTAGGCCTGGGTGAAGCCGGCATCGGTGCCATACATGAAATCGAAACGACCGCCGAAGTCCCAGTCGTCTCCCGAGGTCGTCACCGCCCGCTCCAGGTACAGGTAGAGCTGGTTCATCTGCAGTTCGGCGGAACGGTCACCGAAGGTCACCGAAGGTCACCGGTCCGTTCCATTTGCTGTTGTTGAAGTTCGTCGATATCCCCGTATTGATCCAGCCACCCCACTTGACGCCCCATTCCTCGAAAGGCTGCACGTCGGCGCCGTCGGTCGCCCAGTCCAGCAACCCCGTCGTTTCAGCGAAGTCCTTCGCTTCCCCACCGACGGAAAGTGTCGCCAGAATCCCGAACACCAGCGGTCTCAGCTTGGCTGTTTGAATCATCATCGTCTCCTATTGGTTATGCAGCGTTATCTTGGATCGCCACTCTCACCGAAGAGCCGTAGCACAGGATATGCCACCACAAAAACACCAAGCAAACAATAGGTTGGAGCAGATTACAGCATCATGAGCCGCTAATGACTGCACCATTATGATGCATTCTTGCTCCATATTTGCTCAATTGCAACAGAAACCGACTTGTCGCCAACACTGTTTTCCCGACACGCATCTCGCCAGCCCACCCATACCGCAACGTTCGGCATTGCGCTAAAGTGTGGCATCGTGTCCTGCCTCACCCTACCAGTCGAAAAGCGCCCCCGAACCCCGGCGGCGCCTGCGGAATCTCCAGGATTAAGCACTTTCAGACGACCGATTTACGATCTATGCGGCATCCTACGGCTATCGTCAGCATCGCGCTGCTTACAGGGATCGTCCTCGCCGGCTGCACAGCCATCAGAACCCGCACTCCGGAAGGCAGCGACGTCACGATGAACGAAAAGGAATTCGCAACCTACGTCGAGCGTGTTTTCCGCCATCACAACCAGGTATTGAACGAGCTGATCACCTCGGAGGAAACCGCCATAGGTGATGGAGACATCGACGCGGACGAACTCGAGGACGCCGAAACGGACATGATCCGGACCTGCGATCCCCTGAACGAGGTCGTCGCAGCGGAAGCCGAACAGCGCCATGCAAGCTTTTCCACCCTGATGAAACTCGCCGACGTGGTGCCGGAGTGCGAGGCCCTGACCCGTGAGCTGGAAGCCCTGCTGCACCCCACTCCCGCATCGCTCACCGATACGGCCGTCGACAAGAGCGGCGGCGAAACCTCAGGCGCTGCCGGTGATCCGGCTAGTCATACCGCGCCTTGATCGCCTGCGCCAGCTCGTGCACGGCCATGGCATAGTAGGTGCTGTTGTTGTAACGGGTGATCACATAGAAATTGGGCAGGCCCAGCCAATATTCGTCTCCCGCCTGCGCGCGCAGGCGCAGCAGGCTGACGGGAGCCTCCTCGCTCAGATTTCGTCCGGGCACGATCCCGTTGCGGGCGAGTTCAGCCATCGAATAGCGGGTGTGGTATCCGGTTTCCAGCCCGTTAAGCCCCCCAGCCTTCAAGGCCGCCGGCGTCACGACGCCCTCCCCGTTCCGCCAGCCGTGCGCGGCGAAATAGTTGGCGATGCTGCCGATGGCGTCCGCCGGCTGCCAGAGGTCTTTCCTGCCGTCGCCGTCGAAATCCACCGCCCAGTTCAGGAAGCTGCTCGGCATGAACTGGCCCAGCCCCATGGCGCCGGCGAAAGACCCTTTCGGCTGCGCGGGGTCGATCCGCTCCTGCCTCGCCATCAGCAGAAATTTCTCCAGTTCCTCCGCGAAATAATCGGCGCGCCGCGGCGAATCGAATGCCAGCGTCGTCAACGCGTCCAGCACCTGGTGGCTGCCGAGGTTGGCCCCGTAGGCGGTCTCCACCCCCAGGATGCCGAGGATGTATTCGGGAGGCACGCCGTAGCGCTCGCTGGCCTGCCTCAGTGTGCCTGCGTGCCGGCGCCAGAACTCGACGCCGCGGGAGATGTGCAGATTGTCCAGGAACTGGGCGCGGTACCTGGACCACCCGCCCGGACTGGGCGGCCCCGGCCTGGATTCCTTGCGCATGTAGCTGATCGTCCAGGTCTTGCGCTGCGCACGGGAAAACAGACCGTTCAGATAGTCGCGGGGAAAGCCGTGCTGCTGCGCCATCCTGGCGATGAACCGGTCGAGCGCCGGATAGCCGGCATAGTCGCCCGAGACCGTTCGCGCCGAATAGCCTCCTTTCAGCGGCGCCCCTGATTCGGCCCGAGGGGCTCGGGACGTTTCCACGGCCGCGGGCGGAGACACGGAAGCACGATCCACAACGGCACCGCGCCGGGCGGGGGGATCGGAAGCGCAGCCCGACAGCAGCGCGAGTCCGATGAATATTGCAGGGGATACATGAAATCGATGATGCATGGCCCAAGGGGTGTCCGTGCTTACGCCCCGCCGCCCGGGGCCAAGTCGGGTATTCTAATCCATCGGCCGGCCGATGGCTGGCGCGGCAGCCTGTCCGGACGGTATCCTTCCTCCGGATAATCCATGCAGCCGCCAGCCCCGGATCAGATGCAGCCTTACGCCGATGGAACCCGATTCCGCACCGAAACCGCCGGACCAGCCCGCTCCCAAGCCTAGGCCGAAACGGCAATCCACGCCGAGGCGCCGCAAGAAGAAAAAAAAGAGCGTCCCGGCCTGGAAGCGCACAGCCATGATCGGCGCCGAGGCGGGGGCTCTGACAGCCGCGGCTCTGGTTGCGATCATCGCCGTCCTGGGCCATTC
>JBFMDC010000001.1:0-40949 GCA_040753975.1 Pseudomonadota bacterium | reverse complement strand
CACCCTTCGGGCCGGTGCCAATCCGCTCCCGGCGGATTGGTCATGCCCGGTTGTCCTGCCGGACACCCTGCGGGCCGGTGCCAATCCGCTCCCGGCGGATTGGTCATGCCCGGCTGTCCTGCCGGACACCCGGCGGGCCGGTGCCAATCCGCTCCCGGCGGATTGGTCCGGCAATCCCTGCCGGAATGACGACCAACCCAATTTCGACAAAGCCCCACTCCAGGGGTTGTCAAACTTTCCGAGACCCCCGGCTAAGCCGGGGGTCTTCCCGCGATAAATAAGTCTTGCAATTTCCAAGTAACCGATCACATATGGACTCCCAATTGCAAGCCTTTTCTCATTGATGGTGTGGTTCAAAATGCGCGGTTGCTGCCATATATCCGGCCTGTGTGTGAGGTGGCCGTGACCCCTCTGGCCTTGATGGTTATTCGCGTGTTTTCTTCTCTATCAGCCAATTGGCCTCGAAGGCCGTTGAGCGAATCGGAATCCTGAAAACACCGGTCTTGCTGGCGCTCCGCGAACGCCATCCTGTCGTAACCCTTGGGGAGTTCTGGTCATGACACGCCGGGATTTGATTTTGGGGCGGTCGCTGGCCTGGACGGCGAAACACATGACCGTCCCCACTTGACCGACGGCCTGGCCTTCACCCTCAACGACGACTTCACTGCGCCCGACAACCGCCTCAACACCATCAGGCGGGCGCAATAGCGTAGTCGCGTATTGCGCCGCATGAGCGTTACATGTCGGCATTGGTGCATAGGTCGACTGAACGGGTCATTCTGTGCGGTCCATCCAGCCTGAAGAGAGTCCAGCGCGTGTCGAAGTCAGGGTTGCCGGAGAGCCAAGCGGCCAAAGCCAAAGATAAATATCGGGTGACGAACTGGCCGGATTACGATCGGGCGCTGGTGCTGCGAGGCGATGTGACGGTCTGGTTCGATGAAGACTTCTTGCGTCACCACTGGCACGGGAAAGCCACCGGCAAACGGGGGACGCCGCTGAAATATTCGGATACAGCGATTCAAACCTGGCTGTTGGCTCAAGGCGGTGTTCGGTCTGCCTTACCGATGGGTGGAAGGTCTGGCGCGTTCGCTGATGCGTCTGATGGGCGTAGCATTGCCGGTCCCGGATCATACCCAAATGTCGCGGCGCGTGAAACGCCCTGAAGTGGTCATACCGCGGCGGGAGCGGCCGGGGCCGGTGCATCTGGTGGAGGATTCGACGGGGGTGAAAATCTACGGCGAAGGCGAATGGAAGGTCCGCCAACATGGCGCCGGCAAGCGCCGGACCTGGCGCAAGGTGCATTTGGCGGTGGATGGCAACGCCAAGGATGTGATCGGCGTGGAGGTCACCACGGTCGAGCGGGCGGATGGCGAGGTGTTCGAAGGTCTGGTGGAGCAAGTCGAAAGCCTGCCCCGGACTTGATCCGGGGGCCTGATCGAACAGATCGACGGCGATGGCGCTTATGACACCCCCAACGCCTATGAGGTCGCGGCTTCGCGGAAGGCCACGTTGATCGTGCCGGCGCGCGACAATGCCATTCCGTGGGAAGACGGTCATCCGCGGAACGACGTACTGCGGCAGGTCGCTGAGCAAGGAATGGCGGAATGGAAGAAGGCCACGGGCTATCACCGCCGCAGCATCGCGGAAAACGCCATGTACCGCATCAAGCAGTTGTTTTATGACAGCCTGGCCTCCCGCCAGTTCGAAACCCAAGTGACTGAAGCCCAAGTACGTATCGCGGCGATGAATGTCATGATCTACCTGTCAAGTCCCGGAATGTACACCCCACCCCGCCGCGACCCTCTGGTGCTGGACCTGGACGGCGACGGCATCGAGACGGTGGGAACCGATCCCAACCGTCCCATCCTGTTCGACCACGACGCCGACGGGATGAAGACCGGCTCCGGCTGGATCCAGGGCGACGATGCCTTCCTGGTGCTGGACCGCAACGGCAACGGCCTCATCGATTCCGGCCGCGAGCTGTTCGGCGATTCCACCCTGAAGTCCAACGGCCAGTTGGCCCGCGACGGCTTCGATGCCCTGGCCGACCTGGACGCCAACCACGACGGCGTCCTCAACGCCGCCGACGCCGCCTTCGCCAACCTCCGCCTCTGGCGCGACCTCAACCAGGACGGCAACAGCCAGGGCAACGAGCTGTTCACCCTGAACCAGTTGGGCATCGCCGGCATCAATGTCGCCAAGACCCGGCACGATCAGGTGCTGGCCGACCGCAACCAGATCGCCGACCTCGGCAGCTTCATCCGCGCCGACGGCAGCACCGGCGCCCTCGGCAGCGTGGCCGACGTCAACCTGGTCAGCGATACCTTCCACCGTACCTTCACCGATACCCTGCCCACCACGGCCGCCACCCAGGGCCTGCCGGACATGCAGGGCTCCGGCGCCGTGCGCGACCTGCGCCAGGCCGCCACCCTCTCGGCCGATCTCGCCGCGACCCTGGCCGAACTGGGCTGGAACGGCTTGCAGACCCTGCGCCAATGGGCCGAAGCCGCCGCCGGCGATCCCCAGCAGGCCGCCTTGCTGTCCACCCTCCGCTTCACCGTCGGCAGCGGCAACCTGAGCGGCACGGGGAAGAAGGACATTCTGTTCGGGCAGGGCGGGAATGATGTTTTGAGCGGGGGGGCAGGCAAGGACATCTTGGATGGAGGAGCGGGAGACGACACCCTGTACGGCCGGGGCGATGGCCAGGATGTGATCCGGAGCTATTCCGACAGCACGGCGGGCAAGCTCAACACGCTGGCGTTCAAGGCTGGCATCACGGCGGCCGACATCGTCGCCACCCGCAAGGCGACTCGCTGGTACTGGCCATCGCCGGCACCGTCACGGTGGAGAACTTCTTCTACGGGGACAACCCCGGCAACGACTACAACCCCCTCCAGCTGACGGAGCTCCCTTGTATAACGTCCTCGTACCAATTTCTGCATTCAACACCTCCGTCTCTACGTTGGAAACTTTGGTGTCGATTTTTTTCAGCCTGCCTCACCCTTGATACTGATTGCGCCCAAGGACAGTACCTTGGAGATCGAGGCAAAGACCCTCGATCTATCTCCCGGCATGTCGGTCGTGGTCGAAATCAAGATCGGCCAACGCCGCGTGATCGAGTACTTCCTGCGCCCATTGATCCAACATGCGCGCAAGAGTTTTCACGAAAGGTAAATTGTCTGAGCGCATCAGGGGGCAGATTATCTGCCCTTGAGGATCCACTGTTGATGCGCACTGTAAAGCCGCTTGGTTTTGTGTCCGCAAAACTCTTGCCATATCAGTTACTGACGGCAGGATCACACCGTTCACTTCATAGGCGAACCGGGCATGACCTGCCCTTAATCTCGGCATACATCGCGTCCGGGGCTAGATCGATCTCACCCGGCCACGTCACCGCGCCGTACTCGATGTGCACCTGGGCAAAGAGTTCAGGATCGACAAGGATGGAGAAAACTCCGGCGCTGGGCGAGTGGATAAGGGCCGTCAGGTCCACCGTCCCCTCTGTGCCGTCCATAAATCGGACGTGCAGCCGAAATCCCGGCAGGGCTTCCACGGTCGCAACGCGCCACGGCATACGCGGCTGGATCGGCGGCGTTACTGCAAGGGACGAATCTTGTTGGGTTGCTGATTGCGTGCGCATAGCTCCCAGTCCTCCATAAGTTCGGCGCGATGCTCCTGCGCCCATTCCAGAATCAAGGCGAGGGCTCGCCGAGGCATCTCGCCTTCCAGGAGGTCCAGGGTCCGGATCTCGATCAGTACTTCATATTCGGCGTATAACGCATGGAAGTGCGGTGGAGCGTGATCGTTCCAGAACATTTGGATCAGAATTCCGTAGAACGTGCTGATGGTCGGCATCCGACGCTTCCCTTTCTGCCGCAATGAATCCGGTTTCATGATAGCTCTGACGCCAGAGCGAGAGCAACGGCAAAATCCGTTTACCTTGCCGGCTGAACGGATAGGCCGGTTGTCAACGGCCAGCCGCAAGGCACCACTCTCGATGCTCGGCTCAACTCCATCCG
Source organism: Pseudomonadota bacterium (assembly GCA_040753975.1). Lineage (GTDB taxonomy): Bacteria > Pseudomonadota > Gammaproteobacteria > Methylococcales > Methylococcaceae > Methylococcus. Next base: position 36,930 of record JBFMDC010000001.1, on the reverse strand, counting down.
GCAGGCGGCCTGACCGAAAAAACTCAGCGCCTTGCCTTGCATAGGCAAAAAAACCTGCCACACTCCTACTGCAAACATTTAGGTGAATCATGGACGAGTCCATCTTTCCCATCTCTTCTGACGCAACTCCCCTGCTTCGCTCCCTTCCACAAGGAAGCCTTCTGGCTTCCGTGGCCACATGGTGGGCAGCACGAATTTTGGGAAGTCGACTCTATGATCTTCAAGCCCGGAGGTCGCAGCAAAACCGGCGATGCACTGATGGAAAATATCCTTTCTCGGCATATTGATAGTCTTCTCGCAAGAAACGCCTTCACATTTCATACTACTGATTCAGGGATTAACCTGAGAGGCGACATATGACAACCAATAGTTTTCAATGAAGGAGAAGGTCATGGCCTTTGTTAATGAATTCGTTTCTGAAGAAGATGTCAAGAAATATGATCTTGATAAGATATTTGATATTTACCACCCATTTAGCAATGGGCAACCGCCTCTAGGCTTCCGCTACACATGGACCATCGATAAAGAAAAGAATATTTTCTTGATTCCCGTTGCCTCCGGCCGGGAGGAATATTCTAACAGAGTTACTTGTGTGCTTCGGTGGAACGGGACTCGCCTTACCATCAAAATCGATCTAGCTGCTGAAAGTTCAAGCATGCTAAGTGATACACCGTTCAAGAGAATATGGGAGCTGGTTGAGGTTTGCCAGCCTAGCGATTTTTCAGAACCACGAGAAAAAGTGATCAATATATTGAAGGAGACGCTGACTACCTATGGTTATCGAGGCGCAGATAGGCAGATATCTAACACCATAGTTAAATTCAAATTCTAATACTGAGGGAACAACAATGGCGCTCACATTAGAACAAGCAAACGAATTGACGGCAAGTCATATACGGTTGGACTTCTCTACCTGACGAACCATTTTTATTTTTGGGAATCTGGACGATACTAGACATCTTCACTTCAGGAGAGCGTCATGGCATTTGTAAATGAAGAGATACCGCCCAAGGACAAAGCAAAGATAGATACCGATAAAATGAAAAAAATGGCCGGTATATATCACTCATCCGACCCATATAGATGGGCAATAGACCGGGAACGAGACGTTTTTTTGATGTATTTGTGGGGAGGCGGCCCAGAAATACCAACATTTTATAGTTTATGTGCACAAGGAGAAATCGCTGTTTTTAACGCCTCATGGAGAGGCGAAGGCAATAAATACACAGGAGTCCAATTGTGGTGTACGGTTTCCAATCTTCGAGTATCAGAAGCGCTTCAGCCACGTATCAATGAAATCAAGGAGCTTATACGTGAGGGGCTGGATGAGCACTGCGAATTTGCCGATCGTAACTACGTGACTAACGTCAATGTTGAGTTTCAATAAGTGAAGGGAGAGGACCAATGGCTTTTACACTAGAAGAAGCGCTGGGCAAGATTGGCACACCAGGATACTCATCGATTGATGAACTCAGAGCGTTAGTCAACCAAACGGCAGCGACCGCTGTAAATAGTACTTCGAGCGCAATAACTCTTTTATACAGCGGAGCTTTACCGGGGGGAATACCCGCTTGGGAGTTGGCAGGAGCAATTAGCGATGGCAGCCTAAACTTTGATAAGATTAAACAAGTCGTTACGATCGCCGATACGGATGTTGGTAAACTACTTGGAAACGAACAGTTCAAACTCGCATTATTGCAGGCTTGTGATAACGATCGGATGCTTTACAAGAAGATATTAGAAGGCAAAGACCCAAATAATAACCGCATCACCGACACCGGTCTGTGGGATGTAGCTTCGAAAAACTTTGCTAACGCTGCTTCGGGTGATGTCCGCACGCTTTCTCCGCTGGCGCTGGACAACAGCACATTTTCCCAAACCGAACTCAAAGCCCTGCTGGACAACCCCAATGTCACCCACATTGACGGTATCCCCAAAGCCGATCTGGTGCGGCTTTACAATTCGGAGCTGACCCGTACGGGCGATGCTGCCGGCGCGTTGAGCACGGTTCGCAGCGCGGTATCGGCCAATTCCGTCTTGCAGTCGATGGGGTTGGCCATCGCTACCGATGGCGCGGGGAACATCACCGGCGTGGACACCGGCAAGTTTTTTGGTGGCTCACAGGCCGGTCTCTCGACCCATCTGCCCGCGGATACCCCGAACCTCCTGGCCTTCGACAATTTGATCCAGGGGATGAACGACGCCCAACGCGCTGAATTCCTCCGCGGTGTGGACGCCATCCGCGAAGGCGGACGCCTGGTCGACGCCGCAGGAGCGTTGAATTCAATCAACAAACTCGGCATCCTCGGGGATGCCTTGGGCTTGATGCTGGCCGCCAGCGATGCCCACGCCGCCTATGCCGCCGGCGATACGGCCCGCGCCAACGCCATTGTGGCCGATTGGGCGGCGGGATTCGCGGGTGGGCTCGCCGGGGGCTTGGCCGCTGCGAAAATCGCCGCCATGGCGACGCTGCCGATTGCCGCCACCGGTCCGGTGGGCGCGATCTTCGCCAGCATCCTGACGGTCGGAGCCGGCTTTTTCGGTGCGATCTACGGCGAGGAGGGCGCGAAAGCCATCCTGCAGGAGGTGGCCGATTTCTTTGGCGCTTCCACCAACTACACCCCACCCCGCCGCGATCCCCTGGTCCTGGACCTGGACGGCGACGGCATCGAGACGGTGGGAACCGATCCCAACCGTCCCATCCTGTTCGATCACGACGCCGACGGGATGAAGACCGGCTCCGGCTGGATCCAGGGCGACGATGCCTTCCTGGTGCTGGACCGCAACGGCAACGGCCTCATCGATTCCGGCCGCGAGCTGTTCGGCGATTCCACCCTGAAGTCCAACGGCCAGTTGGCCCGCGACGGCTTCGATGCCCTGGCCGACCTGGACGCCAACCACGACGGCGTCCTCAACGCCGCCGACGCCGCCTTCGGCAACCTCCGCCTCTGGCGCGACCTCAACCAGGACGGCACCAGCCAGGGCAACGAGCTGTTCACCCTGAACCAGTTGGGGATCGCCGGCATCAACGTCGGCAAGACCCGGCACGATCAGGTACTGGCCGACCGCAACCAGATCGCCGACCTCGGCAGCTTCATCCGCGCCGACGGCAGCACCGGCGCCCTCGGCAGCGTGGCCGACGTCAACCTGGTCAGCGATACCTTCCACCGCACTTTCACCGATACCCTCCCCACCACGGCCGCCACCCAGGGCCTGCCGGACATGCAGGGCTCCGGCGCCGTGCGCGACCTGCGCCAGGCCGCCACCCTCTCGGCCGACCTCGCCGCGACCCTGGCCGCGATGCAGCACGACGCCACCCAGGCTCAGTTCCAGGGCCGCCTCGATACCCTGATCGACCAGTGGGCCTCGACGTCCAATCTGCAGAATTCCTTCCAGGCCGCGCAGGCCCAGAACGAGCGCCTCATCTTCGTGCCGCCCGGCGTCAGCGTGGAGGAGGTCTACGTCGCCCTCTACGGCAATTTCCTCTATTCCGACTCGGGCCTCCGGACCACGGGGCTCCCCACCCTCACCGAGGAACGCAAGGCGTACATCCTGGCCCAGATCGCCGAGATCGAGCGCCTCGTCAAAGTGCTCGAACCCTTCGAAGGCCACCCCTTCCTGCAGGTCGTCAACGGCCAGCCGACCGGCACCACCTTGGGCTTCAATACCCATTACATCGGCGCGGACTATGACGGCAGCACCGTCACCCCTGGCCCCCGGCTGCTGCTCGGCATGATGGAACAGTCGCGCCTCGACCTGCTCAAGCAAGCCTATGCCTCCCTCCAGGAATCGGTCTACAACGCCCTCGCCACCCAGACCTGGCTCAAGCCTTACCTCAACGACCTCAGCTTCAGCGTCGATGCCAATGGTACCGTCAACGTCGACTTCACCGCTCTCGATGCGCGGCTCAATGCCATTCGGCAGGCCGACCCCACCAGCGCCTTGATCGATTTGGCGGAGCTTTACCGGAAAAACGGCGCGACCTTGGCCGAATTGGGCTGGAACGGCTTGCAGACCCTGCGCCAATGGGCCGAAGCCGCCGCCGGCGATCCCCAGCAGGCCGCCTTGCTGTCCACCCTCCGCGTCACCGTCGGCAGCGGCAACCTGAGCGGCACGGGGAAGAAGGACATTCTGTTCGGGCAGGGCGGGAATGATGTTTTGAGTGGCGGGGCGGGGAAGGACGTCTTGGATGGGGGAGCGGGAGACGACGCCCTGTACGGCCGCGACGGCAAGGACGTGCTCTACGGCGGTGCTGGCAATGACGGCCTGAGCGGGGACGGCGGTAATGACATCCTCGACGGCGGCACCGGCAACGATACGCTCTACGGCGAGGCCGGCAACGACACTTACCTGTTCGGCCGCGGCGATGGCCAGGATTTGATCAAGTCCTACTACGACACCGCCAGCGGCAAGCTCAACGTCCTGGCCTTCAAGGCCGGCGTCGCGGCCGCCGACGTCGTGGCCACCCGCAACGGCGACTCGCTGGTGCTGGCCATCGCCGGCACCGCCGACAGCGCCACGGTGGAGAACTTCTTCTACCAGGACAACCCCGCCGGCAACGGCCACAACCCGCTCCAGCAGGTGACCTTCGCCGACGGCACGGTGTGGGACCTCGGCGCCATCCTCGCCAAAGTCTTCACCGGCACCGCCGGCAACGACACCATCGTGGGCACCAGCATCGCCGACACGATCAGCGGCGGGGCCGGCAATGACGCTCTCGGTGGACGCAACGGCGACGATACCCTCTACGGCGGCGACGGCGCCGATGCCCTCTACGGCAACGACGGCAACGACGTCCTCGACGGCGGCACCGGCAACGATACGCTCTATGGCGGATCAGGTAACGATACCTACCGCTTTGGCCGGGGTTCCGAGGCCGACGTGATCAGCGATTACGATTCCACCGCGGGCAACATCGACATTCTGTCATTCGGCGATAACGTGGCGGCCGACCAGCTCTGGTTCCGCCGGGTCGGGTCCGACCTGGAAGTCAGCATCATCGGGTCCGGCGACAAGATGGTCATCAGCAACTGGTATTCCGGTACGGCCTACCACATCGAGCAGTTTCACACCGCCGACGGCAAGACGCTGCTGGACAGCCAGGTGGACAACCTGGTGAACGCCATGGCGGGCTTTGCCCCGCCTGGCGCGGGCCAGACCACCTTGCCGCAGAACTATCAGGATGCGCTGGCACCGACCTTGGCTGCGAACTGGCAGTGAGCATAACGGAGTGCTGCCCGCGAGCCGCGGGGTTCGCGGGCTCTCTTTTTGTGAGCGGCCCTTTTCCCTCATCCCCGGCCCTTCTCCCAGAGGGAGAAGGGCGGCCCGTGATAGGCCAAGTCCGGTAAGACTTAACGGCATTGCCCCGGAAGAAGAGGATTCAAAAAGCAAGCCTTCTCCCGCCGGGAGAATCGGTAAAGGGCAACGAGGAACGCTTACCCTCCTTTCGTTTTTATGAATCAATTTGACGACGCTCGCGATTCCGCGCCGGGGCATGGCTCGGCGAAACCTTCGCCGAAGACGGACGCCGGCGACACCGGTCTGGCCTGCCTGGTCCTGGTCGCCCGCTTTCACGGCCTGGCGGCCGAACCGGAGCAGCTCGCTCACGATTTCAAGGCCGGCGGACAACCCTTCGGCATCGTCGAAATGCTGCTTGCCGCCAGGAAGCTCGGCCTGCAGGCGAAGCGGGTGCGCGTCAAGCCGTCGCGCCTGAGCCAGACACCGTTGCCGGCTATCGCTCCGGACTCCGACGGGCACTATTTCGTCATCGCGCGCGCCGACGAGTCGAGGGTGCTGATCCACGACCCGCCGACGGGCCGGCCGGAAATCCTGTCGGTCGATGCCTTGGCGGAACGCTGGACGGGGGAGCTGGTCCTGTTCGCCTCCCGCGCTTCCCTGGCCGGGGAACTGGCGAAGTTCGACTTCACCTGGTTCGTCCCGGCGGTGGTCAAGTACCGCAAGCTCCTGGCCGAAGTTCTGCTGGTGTCCTTCGTCCTGCAGTTGTTCGCCCTGGTGACGCCGTTGTTTTTCCAGGTGGTGATGGACAAGGTGCTGGTGCATCACGGCTTCACGACGCTGAACGTGATCGCCGCCGGTCTTCTGATCGTGATCGTTTTCGAAGTGGTGCTCACGGGTCTGCGCAGCTATGTGTTCGCCCACACCACCAGCCGCATCGACGCCGAGCTGGGCGCGAAGCTGTTCCGGCACTTGCTGGGTCTGCCGCTGGCGTACTTCCAGGCCCGGCGAGTGGGGGATTCGGTGGCCCGGGTGCGGGAGCTGGAAAACATCCGCAGCTTCCTGACAGGGAACGCCGTCACCCTGGTGCTGGACCTGTTCTTCTCGATCGTGTTCGTCGCCGTGATGCTGTATTACAGCCGCTGGCTGACCTTGATCGTGGTGGTGTCCCTCCCCTGCTACATGGCGCTTTCGTTTTCCATCACGCCCCTGTTGCGGGGACGGCTGCACGAGAAGTTCAACCGGGGCGCGGAGAACCAGGCCTTTCTGGTGGAAACGATCAGCGGCATGGATACCGTCAAGGCCATGGCGGTGGAGCCGCAACTGACCCGCCATTGGGACAACCAGTTGTCGGCCTACATCGCCGCGAGCTTCCGCACCTCGACGCTGGCGACCGTGGCGCACGGCGGCGTTTCGCTGATCGGGAAGCTGGTCACGGTGGCGACGATGTGGCTGGGTGCCCGGCTGGTCATCGACGGCGAGATGACGGTGGGCCAACTGGTCGCCTTCAACATGCTGGCCAACCACGTGGCCGCGCCGGTGATGCGGCTGGCGCAACTGTGGACCGACTTCCAGCAGACCGGCATCTCGGTGGAGCGCCTGGGAGACATTCTCAATACCCGCACCGAGATCGCGGGGAACAAGAGCACCTTGCCCCCCATCAAGGGGCAGATCGAATTCGATCATGTGACCTTCCGCTACCGGCCCGACGGCGCCGAGGTGCTCCGGGGGGTCAGCCTGCGCATCGCGCCGGGCGAGGTGATCGGCATCGTCGGGCGGTCCGGTTCGGGCAAGAGCACGCTCACCAAGCTGGCGCAGCGCTTGTACCTGCCGGAACGCGGAAGGGTGCTCGTCGACGGGATCGATCTGGCGCAGGTGGATGCGTCCTCACTGCGGCGCCAGATCGGGGTGGTGCTGCAGGACAACGTTCTGTTCAACCGCAGCGTCCGGGAAAACATCGCGCTCGCCGATCCCGGCGCCCCGATGGAGGCGGTGATCCGCGCGGCCAGGTTGGCGGGCGCCCACGAGTTCATTCTGGAGTTGCCCGAAGCCTACGACACGATGGTGGGCGAACACGGCGCCACCCTGTCAGGCGGACAGCGCCAGCGGATCGCCATTGCGCGGGCCTTGATGACCCATCCCCGCATTCTGATTTTCGACGAGGCGACCAGCGCGCTTGATTACGAGTCCGAACACATCATCCAGGCCAACATGAAGGCGATCTGCCAGGGCCGGACGGTGCTGGTCATCGCCCATCGGCTGTCCGCCGTGCGGGCCGCGGACCGGATCGTCGTCATGGACAAGGGGCAGATCGTCGAATCGGGCACGCCCGCCGAACTGCTGGCGAGACCGGGCGGCCATTTTGCCCGCCTCCACCATTTGCAGCAGCAGGGGACCTGAGCGTGGGCGGGTCATGGCTGCTGCGGGGGCGGGCGTGGGCCGATTTCGTGCGAAGGTACGCCAAGGCCTTTCGCCATGCCTGGCGCCTGCGCAAGCAGCTGGATACGCCCGAGCGTCTACGCCACGAAATGGAATTCCTGCCGGCGGCCCTGGCGCTGCAGGATACGCCGGTCTCGCCGGCGCCGCGGGCGGCCATGTGGCTGTTGATTGCGTTTGCGCTGTGCGCCTTGCTTTGGTCGGTTTTCGGCCGCATCGACATCGTTGCCACGGCCACCGGGAAGCTGATTCCCAACGCACGGACCAAAATCATCCAGCCCATGGAAACTTCGGTGGTGCGGGCGATCCATGTGACCGACGGCCAGCAGGTGAAGGCCGGAGACGTGCTGATCGAGCTCGACGACGCCATGGCCAGGGCGGACAGCCAGCGGCTGGCGCACGACATCCAGTTTTCCCGGCTGAAGGCGGCGCGGGCCAAGGCTTTCCTCGATGCCATCGTCCGCGGCGCGGCGCCGAAACTGGAAGCGGTGGACGGCGTGCCGGCGCCGCTGGTGGCGCAGGAGGCCCGTGTCCTGGAGGGGCAGTGGGCCGAGCTGAATGCCAAACTCACCCAGCTCGATGCGGACATCAAGCGGCGCGAAGCGGAGCTGCGCTCCACGCGGGAAATCGTCAGAAAGCTGGAACAGACGCTCCCCATCGCCGTGAGGCGGGCGGAAGATTTCGGCCGCCTGGTCGACAGGAAATTCGTGTCCCAACACGACTATCTCGAACGGGAACAGGCGCGCATCGAGCTGCAGGCCGACCTGGCGGCTCAGCAGAGCCGGATTCAGGAGCTTTCGGCAGCGCTGCAGGAGGCGAGACATCAAAAAAGCACGCTGGCCGCGGAAACGCGGCGGGCCACGCTGGATGCCCTGAACGAGGCGGACCAGAGGACCGTGGCCTTGCGGCACGAGCTGGACAAGGCCGAAGTCCGGAAAAAACTGATGGTCCTGACGGCGCCCGTGGACGGCTCGGTCCAGCAGCTGGCCGTGCATACCGTCGGCGGCGTGGTTACCCCTGCCCAGCCCTTGATGATGGTGGTACCCAACGACAACCCGCTGGAGGCCGAGGCTTTCGTCGAAAACAAAGATATCGGATTCGTCAGGGCCGGCCAGGAGGCGGAGATCAAGGTGGAAACGTTTCCATTCACCAAGTACGGCACCGTCCACGGTCGCATCGACCAGGTGTCCGACGACGCGATCAACGATGAGAAGCGTGGGCTGATCTATTCGTGCCGGGTCAAGCCGGAGCGCTCCACCATGCAGGTGGAGGGAAAAACCGTCAACCTGTCTCCGGGCATGTCGGTGTCCGTGGAAATCAAGACCGGCAAGCGCCAGGTGATCGAATATTTCCTCAGTCCGTTGATTCAGCATGCCAGCGAGAGCCTGCATGAAAGGTAAGTTCGGGTTCCGCGGTCAGCCCAGGACTTTCCCAGGCTCGAAGATATGACTTTCCTTTTTCAAAACTGGGGGTCAGGCCAAAAACTGCTCGTAGTAAGGGGTTGTGAATCTGAGCCGCGCCAACTTTCCAGGAATAGTCACGTCGCCGGGCTGAAGCCACTGGGTCTGGATCGGTGACGCATTCCCGCCCAAGGCATGGATCGCCAACTGGTTATATTCCCGGGCAAACCGCTGCCAATGGGGGTCTAAGGGATTCGAACAGAACGGGTCGAACGAGAACGAGATGCCCGGGCCGCCCGAGTATAGCCCGAAGGGCTTTTTCTCCTTTCCAAGACGCTGGACGAAATAGGTCGCCCAACCTTGGGGCGCGAACCCCGTGCGGGCCTCGAAGTCCTTGGTAAATCGGTAGGATTCAACGACGACGCGGCTCAGATGGGTCAGGTCGTGTTCATAGTATTGGAAATCGAGGCGACGCTCATGGACCGAAGGGCGCCAATACTCATTGACGAAGTCGTGGCGTGAAAAGACGATTCCCCTGGGTTGAGGGACCGCCACCCCCTCAAAGCCATGCTGGATAGCAAGGCGTTTGGCCACCCGGTATTCCTCGCACGCAGGCTGCGATGAAGCCGGCGTGATCGCACCGGCACCTGCCCGATGGCGCAGCTCGCAGAAGCTTGAGAGTTGATGCAAGATCACGATGGCCAGAACGGCATCGCTTTCCCCTCGCATCCGCAACAGTCCCGCTGCCAAGTTCTCCGGCGAGGCAAACGTTTCGAACGACACGTCCGCCTTGCACAGCGAAGCCGGCCTCACCTCGAGCTGGCATTCGACTACGATTCCAAGGAGGCCGAAGGAGCACTTGAACTCGTGAAACACCGCTCCGTCCTTGTGATCAGACAATAGGCGCAGCTCACCTTGATCGTCGACATAAGTAAGGGCCACCACATGGGCGGAAAAATAGCCGGGTCCATCAAGCGAAGATTCCTTGGTATCGCCGACTGCGGCCGAACCGACCGTGGCCTCCCCGATCTCCGCTTGGAACGGTATCTCCAGGCCATGCGCCTGCAGCCAAAGGTTGAGTTTCTTGAGACGGCAACCAGCTTGAACCCGCACGATCTGGCGACCGCGATCGTCAAACTCGAGGCCGAGAATCTCATCGAGTTTGCGGACGCAAACCATGGTCCCGCCGTCATTGACGATGGTGGATGTCACCGACAACAGTGAGCCGACGGGGTGCACAGGTGTCGGGAAACGGCTTGCGTCCCGTACCACCGCCTGAACGTCTGCATAAGTGACCGGCTCGACGTACACTGCTGGCCTGGTAGTTCGACTCAGCCCCCAGTTGCTCACGGTGCAGCCTTCATCATTCACTAGGCCATGAAAGAAGTCCGCCTGTTGCTCGATGGCGCCGCTGTTTCTCGCGTCAACGTTGTTCATGGTTTGATCCTCACTCGACTGGATTGACGACACTGGGGCCTTCCTGAACATCGGGGGGAAGTCGTGGCCATTTCAGGCCCCTCGCTGCCTGGCAATGGTGGAATCCCTAGCTCAAGCACAGACAGAGTAGCGGCGGATGTCAGGGGCTGCCGCCAGCAAGGGCTGGGCTTTGGCGAAAGCGGTCTGCACGTGAGAAGTCGCCAGATGCGCATCAATGGCAACATCACTCAGCCATTCCTCGACAAACGTAAAGTCGGTGGGATCCATCCTGTTTTGGAGAAGCTGGTAGCCGACACAGCCCTCTTCCCTGCGTGTAGCGCCAACCAATTCAAGCAAGATGGTTTTCAACTCCCCGATCTTATCCGGTCTTGCGGTGATTCTCGCGACAACTCTTACGGATTCGGTAAACATGTGTCACCTCTCGCAACGAAAAATGGGGGGCGATACCGCTCTACCGGGCACAATGGTACGATTTCGACCCAAGCGCCCTGATGCCTACATGGCCTGCCGCCGCTTGACACCACGTGGCGATCGTGGGCTTGCGGTCCTTCAGTTTACACCCCTTGCCATGACGCCGAATCATCGAATATTTCATTCGCCGCTTGAGCCATTTTGCCAGCGAGAGTCCGCACGATAGATGAGCCGGGCTTCCGCCGCTTCCGCCGGCAACCCCGGATTTCCGCGTATTGCTCCTTCGCTCGTCCTGTTGTTGAATAACGGGGCCCGAATGATGAAGGGGGAGAACGGACCATGCCGATCAATACCTTGGAGTCATTGCCCTGGCGGGGAAGCCATCACGATTTTTGCCGGGAGCGGTTCGAATCGCTTCTGGAACAGGCCGGCATCCGGATCGACGGAGACCGGCCGTGGGATATCCGGGTCCACGACCCGGCCTTCTTCCGGCGGATGTTCGCCGATGCCTCGCTCGGCCTCGGCGAGTCCTACGTGGACGGCTGGTGGGACTGCGACCGGCCCGACGAGCTTATCTGCCGCATCGTCCGCGCCGGCCTGGCCGACCGCTTCCGCTCCTGGCGGGACATCGCCGCCGCCCTGCAGGCCAGCCTGTTCAACCTCCAGCACGCGGCGCGGGCGTTCCACGTCGGCCAGCGCCATTACGACATCGGCAACGACCTTTATAGCCGCATGCTGGACCGGCGCATGATCTACAGTTGCGGCTACTGGAAAGACGCCGCGACGCTCGATGAGGCCCAGGCGGCCAAGCTGGACCTGGCGTTCCGCAAGATCGGGCTGGAGCCCGGCATGCGGGTGCTGGATATCGGCTGCGGCTGGGGCGGAGCGGCGAAGCTCGCCGCGGAGAAATATGGCGTGGAAGTCTACGGCGTCACCGTTTCCGCGGAGCAGGCGCGGCATGCCCGCGAAATCTGCCAGGGCCTGCCGGTCACGATCGAGCTGAAGGATTACCGGGAAATCGACGGACGCTTCGACCGCGCCTATTCCCTCGGGATGTTCGAGCATGTCGGCTGCAAGAACTATGCGACCTACATGAAGGTCGTCGCGGACCATCTCGCCGACGACGGCCTGTTCCTGCTGCACACCATCGGCATCAACACCTCGGAGAACCACGGCAATCCCTGGGTGGAGCGATACATCTTTCCCAATTCCATGCTCCCCTCCATCGCCCAGATCGGCGCGGCCATCGAAAACCGGCTGGTGATGGAGGACTGGCAGAACTTCGGCCCGGACTACGACCGGACGCTGCTGACCTGGCACGAGAATTTCGAACGGCACTGGCCGGAGCTGCGACCACAGTACGGCGACCGGTTCTACCGGATGTGGCGTTTCTACCTGCTGAGCTTCGCCGGCGCGTTCCGGGCTCGCTACATCCAGCTGTGGCAGATCGTGCTTTCCCCCAAGGGACTTCCCCGGCGCTACGACGCTCCTCGATGAACTGAAGGAAGCCTTGAAAAACTCCGATAGGGGGCGGGAAGGATTGGCGCCCTCCCCGCCCTCCGAACCGTGCATGCGGTTCTATTCGTCCCATCCATGGGACTCACCCCTCCGGGGCCAGCCGACGGCTGTTCAAATCCGCTCCCGGCGGATTTGTCCCGCACACGGCTCTCCGGTCGGTGGTTTCCTCATCGGGGGTGTCTCTCGGTTTGCCAGACTGGGTATAGGGCGAACAACCCGGCAGCCGCGAAGTCGGCGTTATTCCAGCGTTGCTGGTCGGCCAATGCCAGGGCGCTTTTCCTGCTTCCGTAACAACGCTCGCAGAGCCTGCCCCGGACTTGATCCGGGGCCAACGCCAGCGTTTTGGGCGCGTACACCTTATCCATCAGGCTGTACCACTTGCCCCCTTCGACGCCGTTGACCAGCGCCGACACCCTGCGCTCCGGAAAAAACCGGGGCTTCCACCCCCGTATTCCCAGGGTTTCTGCGCCTTGTTTAGCCCCCTTCGGCACTGTCGCTGCTTTCATTGGCCTTTCTCTGTCTTTACGCATCCACCTTCCTGCCCTGCCTTCCCTCGGTTGGACTTTGCTAACCCGGCCTCTCGCGGCTCGCGCCGCTTCGGTGTCGGGTCGGAGGAGGCGCCCCGCAGAGCTGGCCTCCGTCCGCCACTCAAACCGTTTGGATATGACGCCCCTTACCCGAGCGCCAGTGGGACTTCAACCCACCCGATCTGGGCCCTGCCCAGCACACACTACAACCTCTGCTGACTTCTCCGCCGCTCTCGCGGCAGAGATCTCCCCGGGTAAGGCGCCAAGACTTTCGGCCCGCATCGCGAGACTCTACCTCGTACGTCGTTATGAAATACGTCCCTGTATTTCACCCTTCGGCCCAGCCTCCGGCTGCTCCAATTCGCTCCCGGCGAATTGGTCGGTGACGGTCGGATTTCGTGTTCCCTAGCACACTCATCGCCCGTACGCGGCCTCACTGGCTGTTCGTGTTCCTGCAATCGTGCCTTTGATCCACGCTTCTTTCAGGCTGGCCTCGCGGCTTCCCCCGCGGCCCAAAAAACATTGCCTCGTATAACCCAGCGCCATACTATGGTTAACCCCATTCCCCACCAATATCGACACAGCGGTGAAAGAAATCCTGGAGACGCCGGATCGAATTTCCGCCGAAACCCTCGGACATTACGAGCGCAACGCCGAGGCGTTCTTCGAGGGCACCCGTGATCACGACGTCAGCCAGAACATCGCCGCCCTGCTCTCCCATATCCGGACCGACCCGCCATTCACCGTGCTGGATTTCGGCTGCGGGCCAGGGCGCGACCTCAAGGCTTTCACCGAACTGGGACACCGGGCCGTCGGCCTGGACGGCGCCTTCCGTTTCGTGGAGATGGCGAAGAGTTACAGCGGCTGTGAAGTCTGGCACCAGGATTTCCTCAGCCTCGATCTCCCGAACGGGCATTTCGACGGAATTTTCGCCAACGCGACCCTCTTCCACGTGCCGAGCCGTGAGCTGCCGAGAGTTCTCCGCGAGCTGCGCGCCGCGCTCAAACCCGAAGGGGTGCTGTTCGCCTCGAATCCGAGGGGCGGGAACGAGGAAGGGTGGAACCGCGGACGCTACGGCGCCTACTACGATCTTGATACCTGGCGCGGGTTCCTGGCATCGGCCGGGTTCCTGGAGCTGCAACACTACTACCGGCCCTCCGGCCTGCCCCGCGACCAGCAGCCCTGGCTGGCCAGCGTGTGGCGCCGCAATCGAGGTTGATCCGATGAACGAAAACGGCTTTCTGGTTTCCGCCTATGGCGTCCGCATGCCCGGCATCCTCTACGGCACGGCCTGGAAAAAGGACCGTACCGCGGCCCTGGTCGAACAGGCCGTCTCGCTCGGATTCCGCGGCATCGACACCGCCTGCCAGCCCAAACACTATGATGAAGCCGGCGTCGGCGCCGGCCTTGCGGCGTGCATGGATGCCGGCCTGAACCGGGCCGACCTCTACCTCCAGACCAAATTCACCCCGGTCGACGGCCAGGACCCCGGCCGAATACCCTACGATCCGACGGCGAGCCTGGCCAGCCAAGTCGCCCGGTCGTTCGAAACCTCGCTCAAGAATCTCCGCACCTCCTATCTCGACTGCCTCATCCTGCACTCGCCGTTGCCGGACGAGCCCGATACCCTGGAAGCATGGCGGGCGATGGAAACGGTCGTCGACGGCGGCGGCGCCAGGCAACTGGGGATCAGCAACTGCTACCGGCCCGAACTGCTGGAACGCCTGTACCGCCTGAGCCGGGAGAAACCGGCCGTGGTGCAGAACCACTTCTACGCGGAAACCCGCTACGACCGCGAGATCCGGGAGTTCTGCCGGCACAACCGGATTATCTATCAGAGCTTCTGGACCCTGACCGCCAACCCGTCGATCCTGGCCCATGCCACGCTGCGGGCTCTGGCCTCGACTCACGGCCGCACGCCCGCGCAGGTCTTCTTCCGCTATCTCACCCAGATCGGCGTCGTCCCCTTGACCGGAACGACATCGGAAGCCCACATGCGGGAGGACCTGGCGATCTTCGAGTTCGAGCTGACGCAGGACCAGTGCGCCGCGGTCTCCGGCCTGCTGAAGACCTGACGCCCCCCGGCAGCTTTCAGGCACTCGATGAAGATCACCGGCGGATGGTCAAGGAAATCCGCCCAGAAATCTTCGCCGAACTCCGTCTTGCCCTCCTGGGACAGCCTGGGGGCATGCCAGCGGATTTCCCGGAATCCGGCGGCACGGAACGCGGCCTCATGGGCCGGCACGTCGAGATAGTAGTTCTCTATCTCGAGCGGGCCGTCTTCCAGGAAAAAAGTCCAGGTCACCGGCATGCCCTGGCGGATTTCTCCCGCCCCTCGGGTGTCGAAGCCGTACCGGCGGTAGGAGGGAAGCGCCGAAAAGTCCATGGCCGGATTCGAATTGACCGTCACGAAGCGTCCCCCCGGCCTGAGGCAGGCCGATATCCCGGCGCACATGGCTTCCAGCTCGTGCCGGTCCGCCGCGTAGTTCAAAAGGTAAGCCGCCACCGCCAGGTCGAATTCGGAAGGCTTAGGACAGGTTCTTGCCGTCTCCCACGCGGTAGTCGATGCCCAAAGGCTGCTCCGCCTCCTGCTCACGGGCGAGTTCGACCATGCGCTCGGACAGGTCGACGCCCAGCACTCGGGCCGCGCCTTGGGCCCGCAGCCTCCGGGTGTAGAAACCCTCCCCGCAGGCGACGTCCACGACCGCCTGGCCGGAAAGGTTTCCGATCAGGTCCAGCAGCGTGAAGGCTTCGATGCAATTCCGCCAAGGCTGCAACTTGGCCCTCTTGTATCGTTCGGCGATGGGATCGTAGTCGGTACGCATGATGAGATTTCCTCCACGACGAATGACGGCGTTCGCCCGAAGCCGGCAAGGCTCAATCGTGCCCGGCCAGCGGCCGGATGCGGCTGTCGCCCAAGTCGGCCCGGACTCTGCGTGCCGCCGCCTCCGCCGCCTGGACTGCGTTCTTTTCCTGGCCCTCCGGGAGCTTACCTTCCGCTTTCAGGGCACGGCCGTCAACGAAGACGTACTCCACGTTCGCCGGCTGCCCGTTGAGGACGATCTGGCTGGGCCAATCCCAGCGCGGGGCAAAATTCGCGCCTCCCGGATCGAGGATGATGAGGTCCGCCCGCTTGCCCGGCGTCAGCGAGCCGGTGATCTTGTCGAGCCCGAGCGCTTCCGCGCCTCCCAGCGTCGCCATGCGCAAGACGTCCGCAATGCCTGGATACGCCGAGGCGCTTTCGAGGCGGGCGCGCTGCAATCCGACGGCGGCCTTCATGTCGGCGAACATGTCCGGTCCGTCCCCGGTTCCGCCGTCCAGGCCCAGGCCAATCCTGAGCCCCGCCCCATGCATTTCGGGCAGACGCATGATGCCGGAGGCGAGCCGCATGTTGCTCAGAGGATTGTGCACGACCGCGACCCGGTGCCGCGCCAGCAGTTCCACATCCCCATCCGTCAGGTGGATCGCGTGGCCGGCGAGCAATGGCCGGTCCAGGGCGCCGGACAGCTCCAGCGCCTTAACCTGCCCCTGCTGCGGGTCTTTCGGGCTTTCGCCGAGATGCACGTTGAGCGGCACATGGAGCTCCCCCGCACAACGCACCGCCTCCTTCAATTGACTCAGGTTCGCCAGGGTGGGGTGCGTTGCGACCTGAAAACCCGCCGCCGGACGGTGGCCGAGCAGATCCCTGCGAATACGCTCCGCTTCCCCGCAACCCCCGCCCCACGGCGGGGTGAGCCAGTAAGCGAATACGAATCGCAGACCGGAATCGCGCAAGGCTCTCAGGTTGCCCTCGACGAAACCGGGGTTGAAAGCGTGGGACCAGTCCAGGACCGTCGTGACTCCCGTCCCGATGAGCCCGACGGCGCCGAGCCGGACCGCCGCGTAGGCGTCTTCTTCCGAAAGCCGTATCCGGCCCATGGGATACACGCAAGCCTCCAGCCAGCCGTAGAGATCGCGGTCGCTGGCGCAGCCGCGGATGAGGGACTGCCAGAGGTGATCGTGCGTATCGACGAAACCCGGCATGACGATCTTGCCGGCCACATCGAGCGTGGGCCGGCCTCCACTGTCCAACCGTCGCCCCACCGCGGCGATCCTGCCGCCTTCCAGCAGCACGTCCCCGTCCTCGAACATACCGAGAGGCCCTTCGCCCAGGGCCGGGTCCATGGTGATCACGAGAGAAGCATTCCGGATAAGGAGACGGGACGCATCAAGCTCCGCCTCGGTTACGGTCGGGGGCGGCCCAAAAGCACACCCGAAACCGAACAGGGCCGTGATCAGACAGAGCAAGATCAACCGCAACGAACCGTTCATGAGACGTCCCCCACGCTGTCGACGAAATACGGTAGTTATTCCGACTGGCTCACTCGGCAGCGAGATTCCTATGCGGTCGCAGACCCGCATATTCTTGGACCCAGGCGCTGGTTGGTCGTGTAACGGCGACTCGTTGCCGCGATTTCCGGAATATCCCGCCTGAATTCACAATCGGGCCAGCCCGGATTTAGGCAGCACGATGCCAACGTGGCACTGATCAAATAGCCGATGCGAAAGCGCCAGCGTTGCACCGGAGGATAGCGCTTCCATACGCTATCGGTCGGCCAGATGTGTCAAAAGGATCAGTAAGTTTCCTTCACTATAATGCGACCACCCCAGCCGCCTGCATCCAGCGTTACACCAGTTGACGTACCGCCAGGGGCGCTTCTCCCCCATACGCTGACAGTATGATTTCCCGCAGGAAGCCCTTCGAAGACCGCAAAAATAGAAAGGAACTCTCTGGTGTTTGTTGTCGTGATGGCGCCCTCGTTTCCTTGTGTTGGCGGGTTGCCATCTATTCTTACCTGAAACCGGACCCCATTGGTACCGCTAAAGTTACCTCCAAAAACGAGCGCATTCAGAGTGACTTCGATACGGGTGCCCACGTCCGCTTTGGTAAATGTCAAGAACTCGTCGATCTGCTGGAACGTAGATGTCGCATCAAGGGAGTGGGTATTGAGCGCGCCGGAAGTAAAATATCGGGAGCGGTATGGCCCTGTTCCGATCTGAACTTGGCACGCCCCACCCACAGGAACTATGCCGGGGCCAGTAACTACGAGAAAGAGAGGTCCTGGAGGCGTCGTGAATGGAAGGGTGGTATGTAGAAGAATCGTCTTCGCTGGTGCAGTCCCTCCTTTAACCTTTTGGGTGGCTGGCTTTTCATAAGAAATAGAGGCGTCTCCAGCCAACAGGCTGTGCGTAAATACCTGATGGGTACACGCCTTGTCATCATATATGTTAAATGTAAGGCTATCGGTCGATTTTGTGGTGGCTTTAAATGCAGGACGATCGAGCAGATAATCAGCGGCAACATCGGCATTGACTGCACATACAAAGGAAAGGAACAATGCCACTACTTCAAGCAATTTAAGAAGGGGCTTTCTAAGTTTCATTTCGCTCTCCTAATGGTCATTTTCTATCTTGGCCAGCATTTAGGAAAAAGAGCGGGGAGCCGGGAGATTGTTATAAAATAACCTTGACTGACGCTCCGACGCATTGGCCCTCATTGTGGTTCGTGATGTAAGCGGAATCCCATGAATGCGAAGCAACTGACCTCAAACAGTTTGAGCTTACCATCGACGCCACGTCCAGAAGTTAGGCCCAGTTACGACATAAAGCAAGGGGAGGAATTTAGCTTGGCATTCGGCTAACCGTTCATGCCGCGAGCGGCACCCCGGAACATGTAAGCCGCTTGCGGCATGAACGGTTTCCCTCACCCCAACCCTCTCCCAAAGGGAAGAACATACAAGGGGGACAAGGTGTTCGCTTCGCGACTTTCACGGTAACTTCCGGGTCACTCGTCTCGACAACTGAGGATCGGAGAGGGGCTTCAGGGCGGGATTCTGTGGCAAGACAGCCGCTCGATCCGAAATTCAAGCACACCGCGTTCCCCTCGCTGGAGCGTGAAAACCTTACACACCATGCCTGGCCCCCTCCCTCTCAATCGAAGTAGACTTTCGAGTTGACCTAATCCGCCCCTTCACCAAGCCTGACGTCTTTCCATGAGCGAATACCAATACTACGAATTCGCGGCTGTCGACCTGCCGCTGACGCCCCAACAACGGGAAAGCATGAAAAAAGCCGCTTCCGCCTTCGCAGGCACTTGGCGCATCACGGAAATGGAACAGTGGGATGCCGACTATGTCGACATGGAAGTGCCGGCTCACATCACGATCCACAAGGACCTGACCGGCAGCTTCCAGTTCGGCCTGGTGCAGGGCGATCTCGACGGACGGATCGAAACGATCGATGGCAGACCGCGCTTCGATTTCTCCTGGTCGGGTTTCGACGAGAACGATCCGGTGAGCGGACGCGGCTGGCTTCGCACCTGCGGCGAGCGGGCCGAGGGACGCATCTTCATGCATCTGGGCGACGACTCGGGACTGAAAGCCGAACGCCAGGCGTGAGCACATGAGCGTCGGCCCGCCCCGCCTCGCGCCGCTGGGCGACAGCGCGCTGCTGATCGTTTTCGGCGATCGGATCGATCCGGCGCTGAACCGGCGCGCACTCGCCCTGGCCAAGGCGCTGGCGGACCTGCCCGGCGTCACCGACCGGGTCCCGGCTTATGCCAGCCTGGCGCTGCATTACGATCCTTGCGTTTGGAGCCATGACGGACTGGTCGAAGCGGTGACGCCGTACCTCGCGGACGAAGGCGGCGCCGCCCTCGAAGACCGGCATCTCCTCATCCCGGTCTGCTACGGCGGCGAACACGGGCCGGATCTGGACGCGGTGGCCCGGCATTGCGGGCTCGCCCCGGACGAGGTGATCGCCCGTCACAGCGGCGGCGAATACCTCGTGTATTTTCTCGGCTTCACGCCGGGATTCGCCTATCTGGGCGGCCTCGATCCGGCCCTGGCGACGCCCCGCCGCGGCGCGCCGCGCTCCAGTGTACCGGCGGGAGCGGTGGGGATCGCCGGGGAGCAGACCGGCATCTATCCGCAGGCCAGCCCCGGCGGCTGGCGGCTCATCGGCCGCACCCCCCTGCGCCTGTTCGATCCCTTGCGCGAGCCGCCTTGCGTTTTGGCTCCGGGCGACCGGCTGCGCTTCGTGCCGATCGGACCGGACGAATTCGAGTCGCGCATGAGAGGGAAGGACCGGTGATCCGGGTCGAGCATCCCGGCCTCCTGAGCACCCTCCAGGACCAGGGCCGGCCCGGCTGCCAGCATCTGGGCGTGACGCCGGGCGGCGCCATGGACAGCTACTCCGCCGCCGTCGCCAACGCGCTGGTGGGCAATCCGCCGGCAGCCGCGGTGCTGGAAATGACGCTCCGGGGCCCTCGGCTGAGCTTCGAGCGCGGCGCCTGGGTGTCCATCACCGGCGCCGACCTCTCCGCGGAACTGGACGGCAGTCCGCTCCCCGGCTGGCGGCCGGTTTGGCTGCCCGCCGGCTCGCGGCTCGGCTTCGGCCGGCCTCGCCTGGGCTGCCGCGCCTATCTGGCGGTGGCCGGCGGTTTCGAAGTCACGGCCGTGCTGGGCAGCCGCAGCACCGACCTTCGGGCGGGGTTCGGAGGGCTGGGGGGACGGCCGCTCGGCAAGGGCGATATCATCGAGGCGGGCGAAAGCGGCTTGGCCCTGCCGGACGACCCGTCCCGCCCTTACGTACCGGCCTGGTCCGCGGCGTGGAACAGGGCGCTGCCGCTGGAATGCCCGGCGCGGCTGCGCCTGATTCCAGGACCGGACTGGCAGGCCCTGCCCGAGGAAGACCGGCGGGCGCTCGGGACAGACGCCTTCCGGGTCGGCCAAGCGTCCGACCGGATGGGCTTGCGCCTGGAAGGGCCGCCGCTGCGCCTGGCCTCCGCAGCCGAAAGGCTCTCGGCCGGCGTCACCTTCGGCACGCTGCAACTGCCGCCGGGCGGCCAGCTCATCCTGCTGGGGGTGGACCGCCAGACCACCGGCGGCTATCCGGTGCTGGGCACGGTGGCGAGCGTCGACCATCCGCGGCTCGCGCAGTTAAGACCGGGAGAGACCGTCCGCTTCGAGCCCATTCCGGTGGAACGAGCGCAGACGCTGTACCGCATCCGCGCCCTCCAGCTCCGCCGGCTGCGCGCCAGCCTCGGCCTGCGCTGGCCATTGAACAACTCATCCTCGTGAGAACAAGCATGGCGCGAACCATCGACCTCAACGCCGATCTCGGCGAAAGCTTCGGCCCCTGGCGCATGGGCCAGGACGAAATCCTGCTGGAACTCGTCACCTCGGCCAACATCGCCTGCGGCTTCCACGCCGGCGATCCGGACGTCATGGCGGAAACGGTGCGCCTCGCGGTGAGCCGCGGCGTCGCCCTCGGCGCCCATCCATCGCTGCCGGACCGCCAGGGCTTCGGGCGCCGGGCCATGGCATTGCGTCCGGAAGAGATCCGCAACCTGGTGCTCTACCAGATCGGCGCGCTGGCCGGTTTCGCCCGGGCCGCCGGCGGGCGGCTGGCCCATGTCAAGCCGCACGGCGCGCTGTACAGCCAGGCCGCGTCCGATCCGGCCGTGGCCGAGGCGGTTGCCGCCGCGGTCCGCGCATTCGATAAAAACCTCATCCTGGTGGGACCTGCCGGCTCGCATCTGGTCCGCGCCGGACGGGCGGCGGGCCTGGCGGTCGGGCGGGAAGGCTTCGCCGACCGCCGCTACGAGCCGGACGGCACGCTGACGCCGCGCGGCCGGCCCGACGCCCTGATCGAGAATCCGGACGAAGCCGTCGCCCAGGTCATAGGGATGGTAGAGCGCGGCGAAGTGACCGCCCGCGACGGGACGGTCATCGCGATGCCCGTGGATACCCTCTGCCTGCACGGCGACGGTCCGGACGCCGCGGCCTTCGCCCGGCGCCTGCGCACGGAACTGGCGGCAAGGGGCATCGGCTTGGCGGCCTTGGGCGGTTGGCTCCCCGGCGCGGCCAACGGCCAGCCGGCTTAGCGCCAAACCCGGTCCCTGCCGCGGCCCGCGGAGGGAACTACCGGGCCGCAGCTTTCCACTCCAGCCATTCACTCACGACGATCAGGGTCCAGAGCGCCCGGGCATGGTCGGCGTTGCGGCGTTCGTGCTCGCGCAGCAGGTCCAGGGCGGCGGTGCGGTCGATGCCGATTTCCCCCAGGCGCGGACTGGAAATCCTGGCTTCGGCCCAGTCGCGCAGCGGGCCGCGCAGCCAGGCGCTCAGCGGGACAGACAGGCCGCGCTTCTTGCGGTAGACGATGTCCTTAGGTAAATAGCGCAGCGCCATGCGCTTGAGGAACACCTTGGTTTCCAGGCCGCTCACCCGCTCGCGCTCGGGCAAGGTGGCGGCGAATTCGATCACGTCCTTGTCCAGGAACGGCGCCCGCAGCTCCAGCGCGGAGCGCATGCTGGCCCGGTCGGCCTTGGTCAGCAGGCCCTCGGCCAGGGAGGTCTCCAGGTCGTGCTGCTGCAACCGGTCGAGCATGGTTTCGCGGGGACCGGCTACGCGCTCGGCTTCGGGCGGCGCGACGCCCAACCGCCGCAGCAGCAGCGGCGAAATGCTGGAAGTCCAGAGCACATGGCGGGCCAGGAAATCCAGCTCGTCGCCCTGGACGAAGCGCTTGAGCAGGAACGACAGCGTCACCTTCTTGTCGCTCACCGGCCAGGCTTCCACGGCGTTGCGGATCGCGGCCCTCACCCCGCCGGGCAGGCGGCTGTAGCGCTCGGCGATGCGGGCGCCGAAATAGGTGGGATAGCCGCCGAACAATTCGTCCGCGCCCTCCCCCACCAGCGCCACCCGCACCTCGTCGGAGGCGCGCCGGGCCAGCAGGGCGGTGGGCACCCAGGCGGGATCGGCCAGCGGCTCGCCCGCCTGGCGCACCAGGTCGGCGATGGTCTCGGGGAAATCTTCGGGCCGTACCCAGATCGGGGTGTAGTCGACCCCCAAGGACTCCGCCACGCGCTCGGCGAAAACGCCTTCGTCGTAGGAGCTTTCACTGAAGCGCAGGCCGAAGGCCTTGAGTTTGCGGTCCGGATGGACGCTGCGCATCACCGCCGTGACCAGGGAAGAATCGACCCCGCCGCTCAAGAAGGCGCCGAAATCGACCTCGACTTCGCTCTGGCGGCGCACGGCCTCGCGGAACACGGCGTCGAACTCGTCCAGCGGATTCTTGCGCGCCGGGCCGCGAGTGAAATTCAGCCGCCAGTAGCGGGTATTCTCGACACCCTTGACGTCGATGGCGATCCGCTCGCCCGGCAGGACTTTCCGCATGCCGGCGAAGGGACTGTCGGGGGCCTCGAAATAGCCCGCCTTGAGGAATGCCTGCACGGCGGCCTTGTCGGCCGGATACGGCTCGGTGCTCCCGGCCACCAGCGCCGCCGCCTGGGAGGCGAAGCTGATCCGCCCGTCGCGGCAAGAGTAGAACAGCGGCCGCTCGCCGGCCCGGTCGCGGGCCAGCAGCAGCCGCCCCTTGCGGGGGTCCCAGACGGCGAGGGCGAAGGCGCCGACCAGCCGCTCGACGAAGGCGTCGCCCAGCTCGAGGTAGAGTCCAGGGATCACTGCCACGTCGGTCGCGTGCTCGACGGTCCTGCCGCGATCCGCCAGCCAGGCGCGCAGTTCGGCCTGGTTGTCGATCTCACCGTTGCAGACCATCATCACGCCGGTCTCGGCATCCACCATCGGCTGCCTGCCGTCGTGGCAGCCGCGGATCGCCAGCCGGGCCATGCCGAACACCGCCGAACCGTCGCCGGCCACGCCGGAGTCGTCGGGGCCGCGGTGGGCCAGCGCCTTGACCATGGCCGCCACGCTGCGCCGCATCGCGCTCCTGTCGGCCGCGCCTTCCAGTTGCACTACTCCGCCGATGCCGCACATGTCAAAGCCCTTCCTTCTGGGGAGGAGCCAGCAGGGCCCCCCAATAGCCGAACCCGAGCTCGATCTGACTGGCGCCATACTTGTCCGCAATCGTGTCGAGCTGTTCCACATCGTCCCCCCGTGCCATCAGGAACACCGGGTGGTCGCGGCCAGCCAGCCAGGCGTCCCGCTGCGCCAGGGGCACCACCCGCTCCGGCCAAGGCTTGCCGCTCTTGAGGCTGAACAACACATAGTTGCTGGTGAACTCCCGCCCTTCGTCGCTGATGACGGTGATCAGCCGCTTGAGGTAAAACGGCAGGCCGTTGGGCAGGCAATCCAGACAGGCGATTTCCACCTCGGCGGGCAGTTCGGGCATGTGCGCCGCCAGCCGGCGCCCCGAGCGGCTGTCGGCGTAGTCCGCGAGCAGACCGAAATTCAGCGTGATCAGCAGCGCCGGGAAGCTGAGAAAGGCGGCGAACGCCACCCTGAAATCGCACCTCCGCCAGGCGAACGCGGCCAGCGCGGTCACCACGCCCAAGGAGACGACCATCGCCAACAAACCCGGCTGGAGAAATTCAGCGGTTTTACGCTTCAGCCCCAGCACCCGCTCCAGCCAGAGAGCGTCGGAAGCGGCGGTGGCGAAGATGACGGCCATCGGCGCGGCCAATGCGAACAGGGCGACGGTGCCTCGATGCACGATGGCAGCGGCCCGCCCCTCGCCGTTCGCCAAAGCAAGGGCGAAAACGCGGGCGGCGAGCACCCCGAGGGCGACGACGCCGGTCAGAATGTAACCGGGCAGCTTGGATTGCGAAACGGAGAAGAATGCGACCACCACGATCGCCCAGACGATGAACAGCCGATCTGGCCGCGACCAGCGCCGCCGGGCCTGCCAGGCCGCCACGATCGATTCCGGCAGCAGCAGGCTCCAGGCGAAGAAGCAGCTCGCGATGATGACGGCGTAGAAATAGAAGGGCTGGGTGCGGCGGAATTCGGTGGTGGTGAAGCGCGACACCGACTCCTTCATGATCCCGTAATAGGGGAAATCCGGGCATTGCAGCGACACGCCCACGAACCAAGGCAGCACCACCGCCAGGAAGATCAGCCAGTTCGGCCAGGCGAAACAGCGCCGCAAGGCGCCCTCGCGCCCGTCGAGCCTGTTGAACGCCGCGACCACGAGGCTGGGCACGATGAAGCCGACCGGCCCCTTCACCAGGGTCGCGAATCCCGCCGCCAGGGCGCCGAGCCGGTACCAGCGGTCCCGCTGCCTGCCCTCGTATTCTTCCGCCAGATAGCAGGCGAAGATGGCGGAACAGACGAAGAACGCCAGCGTCATGTCGAAGATGACGATGCGGGCGAAGGCCCAGTACAAGGGCGTTGCCGTCACCACCAGCACGGCGAGGCTGGCTGTGCGCGTGTCGTAGACCCGGCGGCAGAACAGGAACAGCGCGGCCAGCAGAGACAGCGCGAACAGCGCCGAAGACAGACGCGCCACCGCCTCGGATTCCCCGAACAACGCGAACGACAGGGCCACCGTCTTGAAGTAGAAGGCCGGCTTGTCCAGGTAGGTCAGGCCGTTATAGGTCGGCACCAGCCAGGCGCCGCTCTCGCGCATCTCCCGCGCCACCTCGGCATTGCGCCCCTCGTCCGGGCTCAGCAGCGGCGCATCGCCCAGGTGCACGAACAGCAGGAATGCGGCGAAAAGAAAGGCGAACGCCGGCAGCCAGCGCTCCAAGCTCCGTGCCGGGGCGCCGGCGGTCGTAACAGGGATGGACATACGTTGGAATGGTTGCTCAATCGCGAATGGGAAATGGATGGCCCGCCGGATCGTTTCCGGGAGAGACCGCACGGTCCTGCGGCCCGCGAATTGTGCCCCGGAACCGTGCGGTCTCACTCCCTCATCCGGCCCTTCGGGCCACCTTCTCCCAGAGGGAGAAGGGAAAAGGATGCGGTCTCCGACCGCGGGTTCCGGGTAGGGACCGAGCAGGGACATGGGAGCGGCCGAGGATGCGCCCCGGCGAAAGCGACGGAAACGGCCTTTAGGATTTGGGCCCGGAGGTCGCGGCCTCTTTCTTCTCCGGGCAAGGCCATTTTTCTGCACCGAACCGGAACAGCACTTCGACGGCATCTTCCCCCTCATGCCCCGGATGCGCCTTGAGCCAGGCGAGGAACAGGCGGGCGACTTCCTCGCGGGACGGCTCCGGCTTGGGCAGACAAACGAAGTGCGCGGCGTCGGGCCCTTTGCGCTCGGCCCGATAATAATCGTAGGCCCCCTGCAGGTAGCCATAGCAGAACTGGAGGGCGGCCACATGCGCCGCATCGGAAGGCGGCACCGCGCACAAGTCCGTAAGATCCTTGACGTTATCGATCACGAAGTCCTCCACCGTCACCGCGCCGGCCGGTGCTCCCCAGATACCGGCCGCCAGTATCGCCCCTACCGCAATCATCTTGATGTTCATGGTATTTCCGTCCCCTCGAGCCGGAAGGATGAAAACCGCCCCGGAACATCCGGGGCTTGCTTATCGAGCCGTGACATTCTAGCCGCTACGGCCGCAGAAGAAAGCTCTGGCGACAGATTAAGGATATCCTTCCGGTGTTCTTCAAAACGGTATGATAACCTCAGTTCATCCCGAACCGGGGAATGCCACGTCTTCAGGAGAAAACATGAACATTCGAGGAACACTGCTCGGCGCCGTCCTGGCAATGACCGCCGCCTGCGCCGACCTGGACATCAAGGTGCACACCGACTACGACCGGGCCGCCGATTTTTCGAAATACCGGACCTATTCCTGGATCAAGACGCCGCAAACCGGCAATCCCCTGATGGAGGAAAGGATAGTCCAGACAGTGGACGCCCAGCTTTCCGCCAAGGGCTGGCGCAAGGTGGTCGCGGGCCCTAGCGACGTGGCCCTGGGGGTCCAGGTGACGGCCCAGGAGCAGGAACGGGTGGACACGTTCTACAGCGGCTGGGGCGGCTACGGCCACTTCGGCATGGCGCAGGCCGAAGTCATCAAATATACCGTCGGCACGATCATCGTGGACATGTTCGATAGCCGGACCAAACTGCCGATCTGGCGAGGCACCGCGACCGACACCGTCTCCGACGATCCGCAGCAGAACACCGCGCTGATGCAGGAGGCGATGGACAAACTGTTCAAGGGGTTCCCGCCGAAACCAGCGGGACATTGACGGCTCCCCCATATCAACCTGAATAAAGCCGTTCCGGCGGAACCCGAAGAGCCGGTTCCGCCCCACGTCGTTCCCGGAGGGCGGATGCCGACAGGCGATCCGCCAATCTTTCGGCGGAACCCGAAAGTACGGTTCCGCCCCACGATTTCACAATACAAGGATGTGCCGAACGAAGGACGCTGCCCTGAGCGTAGCCGAAGGGGAGACGCATCACTCAGCTTCCCCACCACTATTCCGACGCGTGCTAATCTTGTTCGACAACTTTCCCCGCCTGCACGATACATGGACCCCGTTTTCTCCCGCCTGCTCGACACCGCCAATTCCATCATCCTGGGCAAGGAACAGCCCATCCGGCTAGGCCTCTGCTGCCTGCTGGCGCGCGGCCATCTGCTGATCGAGGACGTGCCGGGCGTGGGCAAGACCACCCTGGCCCGCACCCTGGCGGCGCTGCTGGGGCTGAAATACCAGCGCATCCAGTTCACCAGCGATCTGCTGCCGGCGGACGTGCTGGGTTCGTCGATCTACGACGCCGCCACCCACAGCTTCCGTTTCCATCCAGGCCCGGTGTTCAACCCCATGGTGCTGGCGGACGAGATCAACCGCTCCACCCCCAGGGCGCAGAGCGCGCTGCTGGAGGCCATGGAGGAGCGGCAAGTGACCGTGGAGGGCGAGACCCGGCCGCTGCCCGAGCCGTTCTTCGTGATCGCCACCCAGAACCCGAATACCCAGATCGGGACGTTCCCTTTGCCGGAATCCCAACTCGACCGCTTCCTGATGCGGATCGAACTGGGCTATCCCGACCCCCGCGCCGAGCGCGAGCTGCTGATGGGGGAAGAACGCTATGCCCTGCTGCCGCGGCTGCCGGTCTGCCTGCCGGCGGAGGAACTGCTGGCCCTGCAGAGCCGCGTCCGCGACGTTCATGCCTCGCCGGCTCTGCTGGACTACGTGCAGGCCCTGCTCCATTTCAGCCGGGAGTCGCCGCTCTATCAGGGCGGGCTGTCGCCCAGGGCGGGGCTGGCCCTGCTGCACGCCGCCAAGGCCTGGGCGCTGATGGATGGACGGGCGGCGGTGCTGCCCGAGGACATCCAGGCCGTCCTGCCTCCCGTAGCCGGCCACCGGCTGAAACTCGCATCGAGCGGAGGCGGCGTGGCCGAGGCCGTCGCGCCGCTGCTGCGGGACGTCGCCATTCCTTAGCGCATGAGCGCGACGACTCCTGTGCCGGCAACGTGGAAGGAGCGCTTCGACCTCCGCCGCTTCTTCCGGGGCGAGAAGGCGGTGGACGGGCCGGTCCTCCTCACGCACCGGCGCGTGTTCATTCTGCCCAACCGGCGCGGATTCGGACTGGCCGCGCTGCTGGCCATCCAGTTCCTGGCCGCCATCAATTACGGCAACAACCTCGCCTTCATCCTGACCTTCCTGCTGGCCGGCATCGCCATGCAATCCACCCTGTACGCGTTCCGCAACCTGGCGGGGCTGAGCGTGCGCCGCGGCAAGGCGCCGCCGGTGTTCGCCGGGGAGCCGGCGCGCTTCGAGCTGCATCTGGACAATCCTTCCCGCATCCACCGCTTAGGTCTGAATGCCCGGCTCGCCGGCGCTTCCGCCACGGCGCGCTTCGACGTCGCCCCGCAGTCCACCGCGACACTGGCGCTCCACGCCGACGCCGAAAAGCGCGGCTGGCTGCCGCTGCCCACGGTGACTTTCGATACCTCGTTTCCGCTCGGGCTGTTCCGGGCCTGGTCGCCGGTCAACCTGCGCCAGCGGGCGCTGGTGTATCCGCGCCCCGCCCCTGCCGGCATCGAACCGCCCGTGATTCCGGACCTGGGCGCAGGCGCCCGGCCGAGTCACGGCGAGGAAGAGGATTTTTACGGCTTTGCCGGCTACCGCCCAGGCGATCCGCCGAAGCGCATCCACTGGAAAGGCGTGGCGAAGGGCCAGGGCGTACACGTCAAACAGTACGCCGGCGGCGAGATGGCGGAGCTGGTACTGGACTGGCAGTACACGCCCGGCGCCGACATCGAGGCCCGATTATCCCGCCTGTGCCGCTGGGTGCTGGACGCCGAGGCGGCGGGCACGCCCTACAGCCTGCGCCTGCCCGGCGCCGCGATCGAGACAGGCCTGGGCGAATCCCATCGGGCCCGCTGCCTGGAAGCGCTGGCGCTGTTCGGACTGTAGAATGCCCGATGCGCCCGCACCCGAGGTCTCGCTCATGAAACCCTCCGACGCACTACGCAACCACCGGGACGCCGTCCGCCGCATCGTGGAAGCGCACCGCGCCGTCAATCCTCGCGTGTTCGGATCGGTCGTCCACGGCAACGATACCGAGAACAGCGACCTCGATCTTCTGATTGATCCCACCCCGGATACCACCTTGTTCGATATCGGGGCTATCCGGCACGAACTGTTGCAGCTGCTGGGCGTACCGGTGGACGTGCTGACCCCGAAGGCGATACCCGAAAAATTCCGGGCAACCGTGCTAGCGGAGGCCAGGCCGGTTTGAAACGAGACGAACAACGGTTGTCCGACTACTTGAGGCATATTCTGGAAGCGATCGAGCGCATCGACCGCTATACGGAGGACATGGACGAACTCGCGTTCCTGGAGGATGAGATGGCACAGGATGCCGTGCTCCGCAACCTCGAAATCATCGGCGAGGCCAGCCACAACATCGAAGTCCGTTTCCCCGAATTTGCCTCCGCCCATCCCGAATTGCCCCTGGCATTCGCCTACCAGATGCGTAACGCCGTATCGCACGGGTATTTCAAAGTGGACCTGGAAATCGTGTGGAATACCCTCCAGAACGACCTTCCGGACCTCCATACGCATATCCGTACAGCCCTGCAAACGCTGTAACAAACCATTCCGGCACATGCCCCCTCCTCCGCCCCTCCCCCCCGAACTCCTCCGGCGCAACCTGCCGCTGCTGTGCGCGGCCCTGGCGCTGGCGGTGACGCCGCTTGCGGCCGAGCTGCCGCTCGGCATGCCGGCCTTCGTCTGGCTGGCCTGCGGCTGGCGCCTGGCGGCGCTTTACCGGAGGGTGCCCCTGCCTTCCCGGATCAGCCTGTTCTTGCTGGCCCTGGCCGGGGCGGGGCTGGTCTATCTGCACTTCCACAAGTTCTACGGACGGGAGGGCGGCACCGCCCTGTTGCTGGTCGGGCTGGGCCTCAAGCTGCTGGAGATGCGCAGCCTGCGCGACCTGTACCTGGTGGTCTACCTGGCGCTGTTCGTCGCGGTGACCGTATACCTGTTCTCCCAGAGCATCCCCATCGCCGTTTATACCTTAGGTGTCGTCACGCTGTTGATGAGCTGCCTGATCGGCTTGAACGGGGGGGAAAGCCTCAGCCTCGCCGCCCGGCTGCGCCTGGGTGCGAAGCTGGTGATGCAGGCCGTTCCGGTGATGGTGGTGCTGTTTCTGTTCCTGCCTCGCATCGCCGGCCCGTTGTGGAAGCTGCCGGAGGACGAGCCCGGCGGCCGGACCGGCCTGAGCGATTCCATGGAGCCCGGCGCGATCAGCCGGCTCGGGCTGTCCCGGGAAACCGCCTTCCGCGTCGACTTCGAAGGCGCCCTGCCGCCGCCGCGGGAACGCTACTGGCGCGGCCCGGTATTCTGGCGGTACGACGGTCGCCGCTGGAGCGCCGGCTACGACGAGCCGCTCCCGGCCCGGCGGCCGCCGCAAACGGCCGGAGCAAGCTACCGCTATGCCCTCACCCTGGAGCCGCACCGCCGGCGCTGGGTGTTCCCCTTGGAGACGGCGGAAACCTTCCCGGCCGAACTGACGCGCGCCGAGGACGGCTTCCTCCTGGCCGCCGAGCCGGTCCACGAGCGGCGGCGCTATGTCCTGTCCTCACGGCCGGAGGCGAATTTCTCGTTGCTGAGCGAGGCCGAACGCCGGCGCGGTTTGCAGATTCCAGGCATGCCGGACCCGCGGGTTAAGGAACTGGTGGAAAGCTGGCTGCTGGAGGACCCTTCCGCCGAAGCCATGGCAAAAAGGGCCCTGCGCCATTTCCGCGAGGAGCCGTTCGGGTATTCCCTGCGCCCGCCGCCGATCGGCGGCGATCCGGTCGCCGGCTTCCTGTTCGAGACCCGGCGCGGCTTCTGCGAACACTATGCCGGCGCCTTCGTCTACCTGATGCGGGTCGCCGGCATCCCGGCGCGGGTGGTCACCGGCTACCAGGGCGGACACTGGAACCCGGTCGGCCGTTTCCTCGAAGTCGCCCAGGCCGATGCCCACGCCTGGGCGGAAATCTGGCTCGACGGCCCGGGCTGGACCCGTATCGATCCCACCGCCGCGGTGGCGCCGGAGCGGATCGAACGCGAGCTGGAATTCGCGGCCGGCGCCGACGGCGCGGTGGTGTTCGCCAGCCCGGTGGCGCGGGCATTGGGGGACCGGCTGTCCAGCCTGCGCGGCCTGATGCGCGAGGCCGGCCTGATGTGGGACGCGGTCGACCACGCCTGGGTGCGGTGGGTGCTGGCCTACGGTCCGGAGAACCAGGGCCGGTTTCTGGAGCGCTTAGGGGTCGTCGACTGGAACCGGCTGGTCTATTGGCTGACCGGCCTGCTCGGGCTCCTCGCCCTGATCTCCTTCGCCCTGCTGTGGCCGCGCGGCCGGCCCGTCGCCGATCCGGCGCTGCGGCTCTATCTGCGGGTCGCCGGAAAGCTCGAACGCCAGGGGCTCGTCCGCGCGCCGGCCGAAGGCATGCGCGACTTCGCGGCCCGCGTCGCCCGCGCCCGGCCCGACCTGGCCGAGTCTTTCGGCCGGTTCACGGCGCTGTTCCTGGCCATCCGCTACGGCGGCACGGCGCAAGCCGCGGCGCTCGAACGCCTGAAGGCGCTGGGGCGGGAAATCCCTTCACGCCAGCGCGGCGGCCACCAGCAGCGCGGCTTCGGCGATCTCGATGCTGGCGCCGAGGGTGTCGCCGGTGCAGCCGCCGAGGCGCCGCAGCATCAGGGCCCGCAGTATCCAGGCGGCCGCCCCGCCCACAAGTAGCGGCCAAGGCCCGAGCGCCGCCAGCGTCGCCGTCGCCGTGATGAGCACCGCGAAGACGGCGGGACGGCGCGGCAGATTCTCCGCCAAAGGGCTGCCCAGCCCGCCGTTGCGCACATAGGGCGTGGTGAGCAAAAGGGCCGGAACCAGGCCGCGCGCGGCCAGCGGGGCGATGAGCAGCGGCAGAGCGCTGGAGAGCTCGGCGAGCGCGCCGAATTTCACCAGCAACAGCAGGACGACGGCGGCGACGGCGATCGGCCCGGAGCGGGGATCCTTCATGATTTCCAGGCTGCGCTCGGCATCGCCGTGGCCGCCTGCCCAGGCGTCGGCGCTGTCGGCGAGCCCGTCGACGTGCAGCCCACCGGTGACGAGCACCCAGACCAGCAATACCAAGGCCGAGGCCAGCGCGGGACCGGCATCCTGCAACAGCAGCCGGGCGGCCAGCAGGATCGCGCCGATCAACAGCCCCACGGCGGGATAGAGCACCACCGACCAGCCCAGCGCGCGCGGGGAGAAATCCACGGCGCGCGGCACCGGCAGCCGGGTCAGGAACTGCACCGCCAGCCAGAAAGGCGAGAGGGTCAAGGGCGCCCTCCGTGGAACACCAGCCGCGGCGCGTCGTCGCCGTCGCGGACGATGCGGCTCAGGCAGGCATGGGGAACGTCGATCCCGAACCAACGGCTCGCGGGAAACTCCAGCACCCGGCGCAGGATGGCGCGGATGGTGCCGGCGTGGGTCACCACCAGCCAGTGCCGCTCGCCGGGCAGCCCCAGCAAGTCCTCCCAGGCCGCGGCCACGCGGCGCTCGAAATCCGGGTAATGCTCGCCGCCAGGGGCGGGGTTGCGGTCCGGACGGCGCTGGAATTCCCGCAGCTGCTCGCCGTGATGATCGTACACTTCCGACCAGGGCCTGCCTTCCCAGTCGCCGAAGCCCAGTTCGCTCAACCGCTCGTCGACCCGGAGCTCCAGGCCGAGCCGCCCGGCCAGCTCGCCGGCGAATTCGGCGCAGCGCAGGAGGGGCGATGTGGCGATGCCGGTCCAGGGCGGAGGCTCCGGCGGCATCGCCCGCAGCTGCGACCAGCCCCGGCCATTGAGGGGAACGTCCCAACCCCGCCCCAGGCACAGGCCGCCATCGACCTCGCCGTGGCGCAGCAGATCGACCGTGAGCCGGCTCATCCGCCCGACACCCCGGCCTCGGTGAAGGTGGCCATCTGGTTGTGCAGGGCGCAGGCGGCCCGCAAGAGCGGCACGGCCAACCCCGCCCCACTGCCTTCGCCCAGACGCATGCCCAGATCGATCAGCGGCTCCGCGCCCAGTTCCTCCAGCACCAGGCGATGGCCCGGCTCGGCCGAGCGGTGGGCGTAGAGGAACCAGTCCGCGCAGGCCGGCTGCACGCGGACCGCCAGGAGGGCGGCGACGCTGGCGATGAAGCCATCGACCAGCACCGGAATCGAGGCCGCGGCCGCGGCGAGATAGGCGCCGGTCAGCGCGGCGATCTCGAATCCCCCCAGGCGGCGGAGGATTTCCGCGGGAGCGTCCAGCGCTTCCCCGTGCAGCCGCAAGGCCGTTTCGATCACCTCGCATTTGCGGCGGACGCCGGCGGCGTCGAGGCCGGTGCCGGGGCCGACCAGCCGCTCCGGCCCGACGCGAAGCAAGGCGCAGGCCAGGGCCGCGGCGGCGGTGGTGTTGGCGATGCCCATTTCACCGCCGATGAAAAGCTGGGCATCGTAGCTCCTGGCACGCGACACCGCTTCCGTCCCGCCCCCCAGCGCCCGGTCGCGCTGAGTTTCCGACATGGCGGCCCCGCGGGTGAAATTGGCGGTGCCGCTACCGGCGCGGGCGTCGACGATACCGGGGCTGGCGAGGGGCTCGGCCACGCCGGCGTCGACCACCTCCAGCGCCGCGCCGATCTCCCGCGCCAGGACGCTGATGGCGGCGCCTCCCGCCACGAACACGCGGCACATCTCCCGCGTGACCGACTGGGGATAGGCGGAAACGCCCTCCTCGGCCACGCCGTGGTCGGCGGCGAACACGCTGATCCAGACCCGAGCCAGCGACGGGCGCTCGCTCGCCTGCATGGCGGCCAGGCGCGCCGCCAGAGTTTCCAGCCGCCCCAGCGATCCCGCCGGCTTGGTGAGCTCGGCCTGGCGCCGCAAGGCCCGGCGGAAGGTTTCGGCGCAGGGCGGCGCGATGTCCAGGAGGCGCAAGCTCATGGCGCCCCCTTCAGCACCTGGGGCAGGCCGGCCGCGACCCACACCACCCGATCGCACAGGGCGGCGAGTTCCTGATGCAGCCAGCCCGCCTCGTCGACGAAACGGCGCGCCAGCGGATTGAGGGGCACGATGCCGTGGCCGACTTCGTTGCCTACCAGGCAGACCCGGCCCGGCAAGCCCGGCAGCACCTGCAGCAGCGCCTCCCGCTCCCGCCGGAACACGTCCTCGCCCTCGGCCAGCAGATTGCCGAGCCAGAGCGTCAGGCAGTCCACCAGCACGAACCGGCCGGGACCGGCGCTGTCTTCCAGGCAGGCGGCCAGCGCCAGCGGCTCCTCCACGGTCAGCCAGGAGTCGGGGCGCCTCACCCGGTGGGCGCCGATGCGCGCCGCCATTTCCGCATCGCCCGCCCCGGCGGTCGCGACATACACGACCGGCAGGCCCGACAACAGGGCGCGCTGCTCGGCGTGGCGGCTTTTCCCCGAGCGCGCGCCCCCCAGTATCAATTCCTTCATGTGTTTGTCGTCTTTTAAGGTCCGGCGGCCATGCCCGCCGCATGGCCCATTGTAAGCGCTCCGCCGGGCCGGGAGCTCAGGCGTATCCGGAGTTTGCGAACCAGCGCGCGAAATCGTCCGCGGCGAGCGGCTCCGACACCCGGTAACCCTGGTATTCGCTGCAGCCGCAGCGTTTGACGCATTCCAGCTCCTCCGGGGTCTCCACGCCTTCGGCGATGACGTCCAGCCCGAGGCTCCTGCCCAGCGCGACGATGGCCTTGACGATGATGGCATTGGCGGGGATCCGGTCGATCCCGCTGACGAAGGAACGGTCGATCTTGAGGCGGTCGAGCGGAAAGTCCTTAAGATAGCTCAGGCTCGAATAGCCGGTGCCGAAATCGTCTATGGCGAGGCGAATGCCGGAATCGCGCAACTCCCGGAGGATACCGACCGAATTTTCCGCATCCGCCATTACCGCGCTCTCGGTCAGCTCCAGTTCCAGGTGCTCCGGGCGGATGCCGGTCCTTTGCACGATGGCCCGCACCTGGTCGCAGAAATCCCGGTTCCGGAACTGCAATGCGGAAATATTCACGGCCACCCGCAAGGACGGCAACCCCTGGGAAAGCCACCGGACCTGTTGCGCGCAGGCCGCTTCGAGTGCCCACAGCCCGAGGGGGAGAATCAGGCCGGTCTCCTCCGCCACCGGAATGAATTTCAGCGGAGGCACCACCCCCAGTTCCGGATTGATCCAGCGCAGCAGCGCCTCGGCCCCGACGACACGGTTGTCCGCCGTCGCCATCTGGGGCTGGAAATGGCAGTCGAACTCGCCCTTTTCCAGCGCCGTATTCAGGCGCGACTCGAGCGTGACGCGCTCGACCACGGTCGAATTCATCTCCTCCGTGAACAGCGCGAGCCGGTTACGCCCTTCGCGCTTGGCGTGGTACATGGCTGCGTCGGCCTTGCGCATCAGGCCTTCAGCCGTCGTATCGTGTTCGGGAAACAGAACGACGCCGATGCTGGCCGCGGCCGTGATCTGCTGGCTCTGGATCTGGAACGGCCGTTCCAGGCTCTGCACCAGCTTGGACGCCACCGCCAGCGCTTCGTCCTGCCCCTGCACCGGCTCCAGCAACACCGTGAATTCGTCGCCACCCAGGCGCGCCACGGTATCCACTTTGCGCACGCAGGCGGCGAAACGGCCGGCCACCCCTTGCAGCAACTGGTCGCCCGCGACATGCCCCAGCGTGTCGTTGACCAGCTTGAAACGGTCGAGGTCGATGAACAGCAGCGCGACCCGGTATCCCCCGCGCTGGCCCCGCAGACAGGCGCGCTTGAGACGGTCGTTCAGCAGCAAACGATTGGGCAGGCCGGTGAGCTGGTCGTAATGCGCCAGATAGTAGAGATGGTTCTGCTTGCGGTTGGCGACCTCCTCGAACAGGTCGTGTCCGCTGCCGATCCCCAGATAGACGCCGCCCTCGGTAACGATGAAGCCGCTGACCATGTGCCGCATGCCGGCATCAATGATGATCCGGGAGAGGTCGTCGATGCTCGAATCGGCGTCGACGATGATCGGGCTGGGATCCATGAACGCGGCGATGGCATGCCTATAGTAGAGATCCCGGCTGTACGGGTGAAGGAACTGCTCCACCAGCGAATAGCGGTCGACCAGCCCGACGGGCCGCATGTCGTTGTCGACCACCGCCGCGGCCGCCAGCGCGGGGTCGTGCAGAAAGCGGTCCAGAATGGCCAGGCAGGGAGAATTGCGATGATAGGGAGGAAAACGCCGGGCGAGCACTCGAACCCGGGCGTCGGCTGGAAACCGGCCGGCAACGAGGTCGGGATGGCCCTGGCCTGCTCCCGCCTCATTGGCACTGGAATCCGACATGGATGGGACGCTCCCTGCTTCGATTCACTCGAAAGTCCCAACATAGCGGCCGACCGTTACCGCAATGTGAAAAACTAACGGTCATGGCGACTAGCCGCCCTGAATGATGACAAATCGGCAGAGGAAGGCCGATTTACAGGTCCCGTCCTTGGGGCCTGCCCTCCGGCCCATGCTCCGCATGTTCAAATTTGCTCCCGGCAAATTTGTGCACGCTTTGCGCCCGAAGGGTGCGATACAGGGAGGTATCGCATGAGCGCGACTGCTCGCCATGACCGGTTCCCTCACCCCAACCCTCAGAGGGAGAGCAACTGTGTTAGAGGTCAAGCGATTTGTGGACATGACCAAGGTTTATTTTGTTTCAGCATGGCATTCAGGATGGTGAGGAGCTTACGCATGGCCGCCGTTAAAGCGACCTTGGCCG